>JBAZZX010000042.1:0-24001 GCA_041658585.1 Thermodesulfovibrionales bacterium | reverse complement strand
AATGCTGATGCGACGTATGATTTTAACAAACATTCAACAAAGTTTAAAAAAATGAAAGACACCGGGTGTGGATTTGCATCTGTAAATCAGAAAACCGGGACTTTATACACAGACTCTAAATAGAGTCCATAAAGTCTTGTTTTGTCATTATCCGGCTTGACCGGATAATCCAGTCCCGAAAGCTTTCGGGATTGAAAACCCTGGATTCCCCGATCAAGTCGTGGAATGACACATTGTTTAAATAGCAATTTATGGACAGACTCTAAGTACAGCGGACGGATTAATTCAACAGGGTAAAGATTTATGAGGTTCTATTATTATGAAAAATCTCATAAATAAAAATCCATATGCTTATCCAATAGAGCCTCTTGCAAAAGTCTACCTTTCTTAGATGTTGCAATTTATATCCATTATGTCTATAATTCTATAAAATTGAGATAGTTATGCAAGCAATCTTAAAGCATAGGTTTATATTTACTTTTATACTTCTTGTATTTTCAATATACATGTCTTCCCGGGTTTTGCCTGTATTCTCCGATGAACCTAAAAAAAATGTGATGGTTATCACTGTAGACGGCGTCATTAATCCGGTATCTGCAGAGTTCATGCAAAAGAGCATCCATAAAGCCAATGATAAAAAATATGAAGCCCTTGTTATCGAACTCGATACCCCCGGAGGATTGGATGCCAGTATGAGAAGTATAGTAAAGGAAATGATAGGCAGCGAGGTCCCTGTTATTGTTTTTGTTTCTCCGAGCGGCAGCAGGGCGGCTTCTGCAGGGGCATTCATAACAATGGCTGCTCATATTGCAGCTATGTCGCCGGGAACAAATATTGGAGCGGCACACCCGGTAGGCGTTGGCGGGAAGATGGATAAAACAATGGCCGAGAAGGCCACAAATGACGCCGTAGCTTATATAAAGTCTTTGGCGGAAAAAAGCGGCAGGAACGCGAAATGGGCTGAAGACGCCGTAAGAAAAAGCATCTCTTCGACGGAGACCGAAGCATTACAACTGAAGGTAATAGACCTTATAACAAAAGACATTAATTCCCTTTTAGCGGATATTGACGGGAAAAAAGTACGGACCGTATCTGGTGAGAAAATCCTAAGTACAAGAAACGCATCGGTTGTCCGGGAGGAGTTGGGGTTAAGGTATAGAATTCTCAATCTCATTTCCGATCCGAATGTAGCCTATATTCTGATGCTCCTCGGTTTCTATGGTCTGTTTTTTGAACTCACTAATCCGGGTTCGCTTTTCCCCGGCGTTACAGGCGGAATATGTCTTATACTGGCATTTTACGCCTTCCAGACATTACCGGTAAACTATGCGGGTTTGCTTCTGATTATACTTGCCATTATTCTCTTTATACTTGAGGTAAAAATTATATCTCATGGAGTTTTAACAATTGGCGGGATTGTCGCAATGACCATCGGTTCTTTAATGCTCTTTGAATCGCCTGCTCCATTTATGAAACTCTCATTAGCCGTTATTCTTCCTGCAGTCGCTGTGACAGCCCTGTTTTTTACTGTATTAATCGGGCTGGCATACAAAGCGTACAAGAGAAAACCTATCACCGGCGCTGAAGGTCTTTTAGGGTCCTATGGTATTGCGGATACCGATATTGACCGTGAAGGCGGCAGGGTAACGATCCATGGAGAGATATGGTCGTCATACTCTGAAGATGCAATAGATAAAGGAAACAGGGTTATCGTTGAAGAGGTTTCGGGTTTGAAGTTAAAGGTTAAAAAAGCCTGAAAGGCTAAAAAGTTCACACGGTTTGCTGCATATGGTAGCAGGTAAACAGGGGTATTAATGAGTGCATAAGTAAGACTACATCACACCCTCACCCTTGCCCTCTCCCCTCAAGGGAGAGGGGACTTAAGAATCGCCCCTCCGTTGAGGGGAGGGGATAAAGGGGAGGGTGTTATAATATGTATCCTTACTTATTGCCGTTTTAGAAACATTTTTAAAAAGGAGGCAGCAATGTCTATTTTTGCACCGTCGTTGATGGGTGTTTTATTTGTGGTTTTTCTTGTTTTTTATTTTTTATCGAGCGCTATAAAAATATTGCGGGAGTATGAAAGAGGCGTCGTCTTCAGGCTCGGAAGGATAATTCCTATTAAAGGTCCCGGGCTTGTTATTATATTGCCTGTTATCGACAAAATCGTTAAGGTCAGCCTGCGGACGGTAACAATGGATGTTCCGCCACAGGATGTAATAACCAAAGACAACATCTCGGTGAAGGTAAACGCCGTTGTTTATTTCAGGGTAATAGACCCCATCAAGGCAATTACCGAGGTCGAAGACTTTTATTTCGCAACGTCGCAGATTGCGCAAACGACTCTCAGAAGCATTCTCGGTCAGAGCCAGCTCGATGACCTGCTTACCAAAAGGGATGAGGTAAACTCGGAACTTCAGAAGGTCATCGACTTTCAGACGGAACCATGGGGAATAAAAGTCACGTCGGTCGAGGTCAAAAATGTAGACCTGCCTATAGAGATGCAGAGAGCAATAGCAAAGCAGGCCGAGGCCGAACGTGAGAGAAGGGCAAAGATAATCCATGCCGAGGGAGAGTTTCAGGCCGCGCAAAAACTTACAGAGGCTGCAACCATTATTGCATCAGCGCCTATGGCAATGCAATTGAGGTTTCTTCAGACGCTCACGGAAATTGCAACAGAGAAAAATTCAACGATTATATTCCCGGTGCCTATTGATCTGATAAAACCGTTTTTAGAAAAAGCCGGGGCGGGGAAATAAGCATTAAAAAAACGGGGCATTTAATGATAAGAAGGGAGGCCGTTAAAGGAAGTCATTGAAGAATAGAACTTGGCTCAGGCTGCTCATTCTTGTGGGAATCATCGGGGGTTCCACCTTCATTTTGTATGAAACCGGGCTCATCTCATTTTTTCTCAACAAAGAAAAAATGATGAATTTCCTTAATTCCCTCGGCCCGCTTTCATTTGTGGGATTTATCTTCCTACAGGCGTCACAGGTCATCATTTCACCGATCCCCGGAGAGGTGACCGGTCTTATCGGAGGTTTTCTCTACGGCAAATTTATCGGGATTATCCTCTCAACCATAGGCTTAACGGCCGGTTCATTGATAGCCTTCAGCCTTTCAAGATGGCTCGGTAGGCCCTTTGTCGAAAAGTTTGTCAAAAAAGAGACCCTGGAGCGGTATGACTACCTTTTGCATCATAAAGGCGCTTTTCTTGTATTTCTGTTATTTCTTATACCGGGCTTTCCGAAAGACTTGCTTTGTTATATTCTCGGACTGGGGCATCTGAACACAAAAGAATTTCTCGTCATAAGCACCATCGGAAGGTTTATGGGCACGGTGCTTCTTACCCTTGGAGGCGATTACATACGTCATCATCAGTATTACAGGTTTTTCATACTTACGGGTGTTGCAATTGTCTGCATCATGCTCTCAATGGTGTACAGAGACAAGATCGAAAAACTGTTTAAAAAAATGCATTCAACTAAGAAAAAAACCGGAGATGATAGTAAAAACAAACTATAGACGGGGTGTTGAAATATTAGTTTATCCATCAGTTGAGAATGTCTTTTGCAACGTTTAGGTCTAATTAACTGAAAAGGAGGTAAGGAAAAAGGTTTTTAATCGGGGAGATCTTTATTAATAAACAAACAACCTGTAAAGGGGGAAGAGCTATGCAGAATGTTTCTACTACAAAGTATGACAAGATGAGGAGATATGAGAGAAAACCGTATTCGGAAACCATCGCATATTCTTTAAGTGTAGAGGAAGAAAAGAAACGCAAATGGCTTGAATTAAAAGGCAAGGCGCTCAATTTATGCGATGCAGGAGTCTGCATTGAAACTGATTATCCGCTGGCGCCCGGCCACATGCTCTGGTTTAACAGCGGGGTAGATAAAAAGGCGGGCTTCGTCAGATGGTCGCAACAGTTTGAGAGAGGCTACAGAGCAGGCATTGAATTAGACGGAAAACATATCCAGGAACTTGATGAAGCAACGGACATATTCAATAAAAGGCTTGAGGAGATAGAAAACACTTGCCTTAATTCTGAAGAAACCAATGATGATATTTTACCGGCAATCAGGGCTGCGTTTGACGATGTTCTGAATGCCTGTAAGCTTTTTGAGATAGCAATAGAAGACAAAGAAGTTGTGCGCGATGCCCAGGTAAGATTCCGCGAAAAAACTAATCCGATTCTTTCAAAAAGCTATTGTATAAACCGCACCAGGACATGGCCGCAGGGATATCAGGGCGATTATAAAATGCTTGAAAGCCTATACAAGAACACTCCTCTTTCTGAAGGGATAGGATATTATCTGGATTTGTGTAGCTTGAACGTACCTCTTGCTATAGGTGTAAGAAACAGGATAAAGAAACTTAAGGATATACTAAAAGATGAACTACTAAAAAGACAAAAACCGTCTGTCCTGAATATTGCATGTGGTTCATGCCGTGAGGTTTTTGAACTGGCTCCTGTAATTGAAAAATCCGGCGCTAAAATTACTTGTATTGATTTAGATAATGATGCCCTTTCTTTCGCAGCAAACCGTTTATCTTATACCAACATTTCACCACTCTCATCAAATCAGGTTAATCTTCGTAAATATAATGCCCTCAGGATGTTTGACCATGAACTGAATATGAGTGAGTTCGGGATGCAGGACATTATTTACAGTGTCGGGTTCTTTGACTATCTTGAATCCGATTTTCTATCAAGATTTCTAAAAGCTTCATATACCTTGCTCAATCCGGGCGGTAAGTTAATCGCTTCCTTTAAGGATGCAAGCCGGTACAGACATCAGGATTACCACTGGATTGGTGACTGGGATGGGTTCTTACAGCGATATGAAGAAGACTTCATGAGTATCTTTTCTAAGGCCCAAATACCCTTTTCTGCAATAACAGAGATGCGTGAAGAAACTGGTGTAATAGTTTTCTATGTAATAACAAAGTAGTATGGATAGAGTTGTTATCACAGGCATAGGCGTTCTTTCTCCTGTCGGTATTAACCGGCAAGTATACTGGGAGGCATTATTTCGCGGAAAAACTGGATTTAAAGCGATAAGCCTCTTTGATACCGCCCCTTATAAAGTTCGTATAGCAGGAGAAATAAGCGATTTTGACCCTGTTTCCTTTCTTGGCAAAAAAGGACTTCGTACCCTTGACAGGAGCACAAGATTGTTAAGCTCTGCTGCTAAACTCGCTCTGGACGATGCCAATCATCAGATAACAGACACAAACACCAATTACATAGGTGTCTCCATAGGTACAACATTCGGAAGTCTTCACAGTATTTCTCAATTTGACCGGGATGGCCTTATTGAGGGACCAAAGTATGTTAATCCTTCTCATTTCCCTAACACAGTAATAAACTCTCCGGCAAGCCAAGTCTCGATACGATACAGGATTAAGGGATTTAACACAACCATATCCACAGGATTCTGTGCAAGTCTCGATGCTGTTTCATACGCTTCTGATTTCATCCGTCTCAAAAGGGCCGATATGGTGCTCGCTGGAGGAGTCGAGGAATTGTGTGAAGAGACTTTTAGGGGTTTTTACAAACTTGGATGTTTGTCAGGAAGAGAGGGGTCGGACACTATATGCTGTCCGTTTGACGCGAGAAGAAACGGGACAGTGCTTTCAGAAGGCGCTGCGCTCCTGGTTCTCGAATCAGAAGAACATGCTTTAACGAGAGGCGCTGATATTCTTGCGAGGATATCCGGATATGGAAATTCCTTTGATCCTGAAGCAAGAATGGATTTTGGTCATCAGGGAAAAGGACTGAAAAACGCTATTAAAATCGCCTTGGAAGATGCTTCACTTTCGCCGGAAGATATTGATTATATATCGTCATGCGCAAATTCGACAAAAGGACTTGATAGGATGGAGACGATGGTTATTAAAGAGGTGTTCGGAGAACACGCATATAAAATACCTGTAAGCTCAATAAAATCGATGGTGGGCGAAACTTTCTCTGCATCAGGCGCTTTATCTCTCGCTTCAACTGTAGGGGCAATTAAAAAAGGAATAATTCCGCCTACGGTCAATTATAAAGAAAAAGATGTCGAATGTGATCTTGATTATGTTCCTGATGGACAGCGACAAAAAGAAATCGTCAATGCGCTTGTGATCGCAGCCGATCCATACGGCAACAATTCGTCCATCATATTGAGTAAAATATAAAGGTGAAGGGTGAGAAATGGAACTCAGTTTTGAAGAGATCAAGAACCTGATACCTCAAAGATTTCCCTTTATCATGATAGATAAGGTCATCGAGTTGGTGCCCGGGAAGGAGGCGGTCGCAATAAAAAATATCTCGGGTAACGACATATTCTTTCTCGGTCATTTCCCTGAAAAGGCCATTATGCCCGGCGCTTTAATAATAGAGGCAATGGCACAGACTGCGATAATCCTTTTTGCTACTGCGAAAGAAACAAAAAAAGATGACAAAAAACAGATTTATTACTTCGGGTCAGTCAAAGCACGGTTTTTTCATCCTGTGGTTCCAGGAGACCAGTTAAAGATAAAGGCAGTTAATGTTAAATCTTTGCCTAATGGCGCCTTTGTATCAGCAGAGGCATTTGTTGATGAGAAAAAAATATCAGAGGCAGAGCTTGTTTTTAGTGTTAAGTTTGAACCGTAGGATCATTATCTTAAATAAATGTTTCTTGGGGGAAAGATGTCTAATGAACAAAAAGTGATAAAAAATGTAATAAAAAGCTATTCTGAAAATATTGGATTTATCGTTTACACAGCAAAAGAACTCGAAAGATTATATCAAGCTCTTGGAATAGATCCAAAAAGCACTCACAGAAGTATTTTCGATTTGGAAAGTATGTCTCATCATTTGCAATCAGAAGTAATAAAATTAATCAAAATGATGAACATCGTCCAAAATGATTTAGTATTAGACGCTGGATGTGGAAATGGGGCTCCAACACGACTTATTGCTAAAATATGTGGTTGTAAGATTATCGGTTTCGACATTAATCCAAATCAGATTAAAAAAGCAATTGATTGCGATCAGTTTGAAGGTGTTGATCACTTAATAGAACGGCAAGTTAAAGATGTTCATAAATTAGATTTCCAGGAAGAAAGAGTTGACAAAATTTTCCATAATGAAACAATGGGGCATTGGATGGATAAAAAAACTGCATTAGCAGGACTATTTAAAGTGCTTAAAAAAGGTGGAATAATGGGATTCCATGATTGGTTAAGAGGCGATAAAGGAGATCTTAACGAAGCAGGTGGTAATTTTCCAGGAACTTATGCTGAAAAAGTATTTTTCCAACATACTCTTAACGAAACCATGCAATTATTAGAAGAGGCAGGCTTTCATGTTCTTTATTCCGAAGACACAACTGATATAGTAGATCGTGGACTCCGTGCTAAATTAAGGGAAGTAGAGATATCCAAAGTTTATTACATAAAAAGTGGTTTTGAAGAATATTTCCATAAATCAACTCATTATTGTCAAGTCATGATTGAAACTCACTATGACTATCTAAAATATGGCCGGTTTTTATGTATAAAAAACAAATAGAAAATATACCTTATGTCTACTAATCGTAGAGTGGTAATAACAGGTTTAGGAGTTGTCTCTTCTATTGGAATTGGTTGGAAAAATTATTGGGGTAGCCTCTTGAAAGGAAAATCAGGGATAAGCCCTGTGTCAGCATTTGATACCACAAATCATTTTACTCACAATGGTGGGGAAGTTAAAAATTTCAAACCAGAGGAATTTGTTGCAAAAGACAAAATTAAATTATTCAGCAGGGCATCACAAATGGCTCTCGCTGCTGCAAAGCTTGCAGTGAAAGATGCAAAACTATCCCAAGAGGATATTTCTAATGTGAAGATTGGCACCTGCATTGGAACAACCACAGGATCAGTACAGGTTATTGAAGAAATTGATGAAAAATTCATAAAAAATGAAGCCATAGATAAAGAATTAATATATCAACTACCAACTCATACAACACCTGCAATTGTAGCTAAAGAGTTAAACCTTAGCGGGCCTAATTTTATGTTTTCTACTGCCTGCGCAGCAGGGAATTATGCTATTAGTTATGGTTATGACCTAATTCGTTTAAATAGAGCTGATCTTATTTTTTCTGGCGCATCTGACCCTTTCTCACGAATATCTTTCACAGGATTTAATCAATTCTCAGCAGTAGCACCTGAAAAATGCCAGCCATTTGATAAAAACAGAAAAGGGATGATGGTAGCTGAAGGTGCGGGAATACTTATTCTGGAACCATTGGAAAATGCATTAAAAAGAAATGCAAATATATATGCTGAGATACTTGGCTATGGGCTCAGTTGTGATGCAAATCATATGACTAACCCTTCTATTGAAGGCATTTCAGAATGTATAATAAAGGCACTGCATGAAGCTAATATTGAAAGAGAGGACGTGGATTACATAAGTGCTCATGGCACAGGTACACCAGCAAATGATAGAGCAGAGTGTGCTGCTATTAAAAAAGTCTTTGGCCCACTCTATAAAAGGATACCAGTAAGTTCTATCAAATCAATGCTTGGTCATACAATGGGTGCAGCCTCTGCGCTTGAGGCAATTACATGTGCCCTTGTTGTTAAAAATGATATTATTCCTCCTACTATAAATTATGAGACTCCCGACCCTGAATGTGACATTGATTGTGTGCCAAATCAAGCAAGGAGACACATCGTCAATATTGCTTTGAATAATTCGTATGCCTTTGGAGGCAATAACGCTACACTAATTTTTAAAAAATATTTTCTATAAGGAGAAAAAACGGAGAATGTCTGAATATTTAGAGAAGGAAATAATATTAATAATTTCAGAGATATCAGGCGTTGATGAAGAAGAAATTAAACTTGATTCAAATTTTGCCACCGATTTAGAGTTTGATTCGATTAAATCTATCGAGCTTGTAGTAGCACTTGAGAAAAAATATAAAGTTTCTATACGAGATGAAGATATACCCAAGATTGCTACTGTAAAACAAGTCATTGATATAACAGGACAATTAATAGAACAAAACACAACTCCTTAAATTGAGAATTAATCCGAGCATGAGACGTAATCCTTCAGTTACGGGTGTTTAAGATCCTCCCCTTTGCAAGGGGAGGTTGGAGGGGTTTTGATGAGATGTAATAAAACCTCCCCTTCTCCTTGCAAAGGAGGGGATTCTTTGAACACTGCTACCCGTAACTGAAGGGATACCATGAGACGATTATTATCCTTTGTTTTGGGAAGAAAATTTGGTAAAATGAAACAATTACTCGAATAAAAAGATCATAAACAAATGGACAAAGATGAATACATAAAACAAGAGCTTCTTAAATTAACAAAATTCTGGATATCATTTGCACTTATTGCTGGTGCTTCTATTATTGTCTTATTAAGTTTATTAGATTATTTCGTCATACCGAATAACTTCTTCAAATTTTTACTTTATAGAATAATATGTGCCCTTTTAATGGTTAGTTTGTATTTTATCAATAAAAAAACTAAAAAACAGAATTTTCAGTATAGCATAATCATTGCAGCCACTATCATCACATCTTTAACTGTTGAGTTAATGATACTGTCTTTTGGAGGTCATCAATCAACCTATTACGCAGGTATAATGATCACTGTTATCTTCTTGTTGGGAATTCTTCCACTTCCTTTTAAGATATCGTTTCTCATGGTCTCTGTTGCATATTCTATCTATCTCCTCCCAATTTTATTTATTGACAAAATTACAAATATACAAATATTCATAAATAATAATGCATTCTTGATATCTATTGTTTCAATTGCTCTTACTTGGAGGTATATGAGTCAACGGAGTCTCATCAATGAGCTAAGTCTCCAATATGAACTTGATAAAGACAAGAAAGAGCTTGAAGTCTATTCTACCCAGCTTGAAGATTTAGTCCAGGAGCGCACTAAAGAGCTTGCCATATCGGAGACGTGGCACAGGTCTATTTTCGACAATGCAACCGACGGAATTATTGTGCTCGACAAGAAACAAAATATCGTCAATGTGAACCGTAAGACCTGCGAGCTTCACGGTTTTGAAAGAGATGCCCTTATCGGTATTCATATTGATCTGCTTGAATCCAAGGGAGACAATGAAAACCGGGAAGAGAGACTATCGAGGATTCTCAACGGCGAGACCCTTATCTATGAGACCGAACACTACAAAAAAGACGGCGAGAAAATCCTTTTGGAAGTCAGCTCGAAATCTCTTGAAATAGAGGGTAAGACATATATCCAGTCGTTCTGCAGGGACATAACCGAGAAAAAGAAGATTCAGGAACAGTTGATGCATTCTCAGAAGATGGAGTCCGTCGGCGCTTTGGCGGGCGGTATCGCCCATAACTTTAATAATATTCTGACCGCAATACTCGGATATTCGGAACTGCTCCTTGAATTCAGCGAACTGGACGATACATCGAAACATAGGGTCAGAAATATTGAAAGCGCCGCGCGCAAGGCGGGTGTTATGGTTTCAAAGCTCCTGAGTTTCTCCCGGAGGGACTCCCACGAAGTGCTGCCTCTGAACCTTAATGATGTTGTCAACGATTCGGCAAAACTCTTTGAAGGCGTTCTGGACAAGAGGGTCGGCCTTAAGATAAACCTCTGTGAAAATATGCATGTTATCGAAGGCGACCCTAATCAACTCGAACAGATTGTGATGAACCTTGTGGTAAACGCAAGAGACGCTATGCCTGACGGCGGCCTTATCACAATCAAAACAGGCGTAATCGAAATCGGAAGGAACAGCTTTATTAATACGCCTGCCTATATAAAAGCCGGCAAATATATTCTCATGTCGGTTTCCGATACGGGGTGCGGCATCCCGGCAGAAATACGTGACAGGATATTCGATCCCTTTTTTACGACAAAGGAAAAAGGAAAGGGAACAGGTCTCGGACTTGCTTCCGTATATGGGATTGTCAAGGACCATAAGGGATATATATCCTTTCAAAGCGAAGTAGAAAAGGGCACAACCTTTGAGATCTATCTTCCCGTATCGGAAAGGATCGTTCCCCTATTGGCAACGCCAAAAACCTTTTCTATAGAGGGGAGCGAAAGTATTCTCCTCATCGACGACGACAAGGACGTCATGAACCTTATCAGAGATATGCTTGAAAGCCATGGATATACCGTCATGCCTTTTAATAATCCCCTAAATGCCGTTGAAATATTCAAAAATCAATCAAGTAGAATACAATTGGTAATAACGGATATTATGATGCCGCTTATGGAGGGTGGTGAACTTATAAAAAGCCTAAGGCAGGTGAAACCCGATATTAAAATAATTGCAATATCAGGGTATACCGATACGAATATCATCAACAATAAAGAAATTATAGTAGATGCTTTTATGAAGAAGCCTTTTGAGAAGCTTGAGATGCTGTCGACAGTCAGACGGCTTATTGATACGGGAATCAGAAACTTACCACTTTATTAAAGCGGAAGCCCATGTCAGCCCGCCGCCGAAGGCCTCAAGGAGAATGTAATCCCCGTCTTTGATTCTACCCGATGTCAATGCCTCATCAAGCGCTATCGGTATGGATGCGGCTGAAGTATTGCCATACCGGTCCAAGTTAATGATGACTTTCTCCATAGGCAGCTTCAGCCTTTCCGCGGTTGCCTGTATTATCCTGAGGTTTGCCTGATGCGGTATAAGAAGGGAAAGGCTTGCCGGGTCCAGATTATTCTCTTCCAGGGTCCTTACAGCGATGTCTTCCAAAGTCCTCACCGCAACCTTGAAGGTCTCGTTTCCTTTCATCTTGATATAATGCAACCGCTGCTCCAGCGATTCTGAAGATGCAGGGGTCCTGGAACCGCCTCCGGGCACATGAATCAATTCCCATAACCTGCCGTCGGAATTAATATTCGTTGAAAGGATACCTCTGTCTTCATCCGTAGGTTCTACAATGACGGCTCCGGCGCCGTCGCCGAAAATGACACAGGTCGTCCTGTCATCCCAGTCCGTTATTTTCGACAATACCTCGGCGCCTACAACAAGTATTTTCTTGTGAAGGCCGGATTTAATAAAACCGTCTGCAATATGCAAGGCATAGAGGAATCCCGAACATGTTGCATTAACATCGAACCCTGCCGCATTGACTGCGCCGAGTTTGTCCTGGAGAAAACAGGCGGTGGAAGGGAAGGGCATGTCTCCTGATATAGTTGCGACAATTATCAAATCAAGGTCTTCCGCCTTTAATCCGGCCATGGTAAGGGCCTTCCTGGACGCCTCATAAGCGAGATCGGATGCAGCCTGATGTTGACCGGCTATTCGCCTCTCCTTTATCCCTGTCCTCTCTATTATCCATTCGTCGGAGGTATCAACCAATTTTTCGAGTTCGGAATTGTAAAGAACTTTGTCAGGGGCATAAGAGCCCGTAGAGATAATTCTACTTCTTTTCAAGGCTTAACCTTTCATGGTGGGCCATATCCTGTTCGATGGCGGACGATATGATATCATAAACCTTTTTTTCCGCAAAATCCGATGCGACCCTTAAGGCATTCCTTATGGCCTTGGAAGTGGACCTTCCATGGCTTATAATACATGTGCCTTTTATTCCCAGCAACGGAGCGCCTCCAAATTCGTCATAGTCGGTTTTCTTCTTAAAATTCTTTAGTGCCGGCTTGATTAACAGGTACCCGATCCTTCCCGTCGTAAGCTTTGCAACTTCCCTCTTGATCATCTTAATCATGTTATCCGCAAGTCCTTCACTGGTTTTTAAGATAACATTTCCCGTAAAGCCGTCGCATACAATGACGTCAATATCTCCCGTAAAGATATCCTTGCCGTCGGCATTGCCTATGAAGTTGATGTCGGCCTCTTTCAGGAGTTTAAAGGTTTCCTTTGTCAGCTCATTCCCTTTGGTGTCTTCCTCGCCGGTGCTGATAAGCGCAACTCTGGGTTCTTTTCTGCCCAGGATATGACTGCAATAGGTGCTTCCCATGAGAGCAAACTGAAGGAGATTGTCCGGTTTACAGTGGATATTTGCGCCTGCGTCTATCAGGACAAAGGGCGCTTTTAAAGTCGGCATGATCGCCGCTATAGCCGGTCTGTCAACAACATCCGAGGTCCCAAGCAGCAGGAGAGCGGTTGCCATGACGGCGCCGGAATGTCCTGCGCTGACAAAGCCGTCCGCCTCGCCGGTTTTTACAAGCTCGAGGCCTCTTCTGATGGAGGAGTCTCTTTTCTTCCTGATTGCAGCGGTAGGAGGTTCATCCATTCCGATTGTCTGCGACGCATGTTTTATGGATATCCTGTTTTGAGGATACCGTTGTCCTGATAGCTCCCTGATGAGTACGGATTCATCTCCGACCAGAATGATGTCAATATCCCTGGAATTACAGACAGTTTCGATAGCGCCCTGGATATTGACGTCAGGGGCATAATCACCACCCATTGCATCAAGGGCAATCCTCATACCTCTTTTTCAACGATTTCAAGTACCTTACGTCCGTTGTAAGAACCACAATGAGCGCATACCCTAAAAGGCAGTTTTAATTCATTACAATCGGGACAGAGGCCGAGATTCGGGAGCTGACCTTTCCAGTTGGCCCTTCTCTTGTCTCTTCTTGTCCTTGTATGTCTATGCGTTGGATTTGCCAATTTATTCTCCTTTCATTAATTTATTAGTTTTTTTAATGCCGCAAAACGAGGGTCCGTTTTTCCCAGGTTGCAGAAGCACCGGCCGGTATTAAGGTCCGTGCCGCATCCCGGGCAGAGACCTTTACAGCTCTCGCTGCATAATGGTTTCATCGGCAGATTCAGCTCGATTTGTTCTTTTAAAAGGACCTCCAGATCAAGTTCATCTCCCGAGTAAAAATCCATATCCAGTTCCTCGGACTTTATTTCATGCGTATCCTCTCCTTTGAGTTCCTCGACGGGATGATATAGGGCTTCAACCGGGATCGAAAGGGATTTCTGAAAATCTTTCAGGCACCTGCCGCACTGAAGTTTGGCTTCAGCCGTCAAGTCACCCTTTACGAAAACTTCGGTTTCATGCTTTTCAATTCTTAGTCGCGCCCTGACGGGAGTAAGGAGAGCATCCGATTCGACGGAACTTTCAAAGTCTAATTCTAAACCCTCTAAGGGTATATCCGATATTATAATCTTCATATGTAAAAGACCGGCCTATTGTAAGCAAAGTATTAAATTATATAAATAATTGACGAAAACTGTCAAGGACGCTAATTTGTGCGAAGGGGTTGGAAAAGTATATCCCCTGATAGTTTATAACCGGGGTTGATTGCGAATATTAAAACAGTCCGGTCAGGTACCAGGTTGAAATCTCCTGCCCGTAAAATAGTGTAATCAGAGAGCCGAGCGCCAGAAAGGGACCAAAGGGAATCAGGGAACCTTTTTCCCTTCCCCGGACCAGCAATGACAGGATACCGATAATCGAGCCTGTCAGACTTCCAAGAAAGGTTGTCAGGATTACGCCTTTCCAGCCGAGGACCCCTCCAACCATAGCCATCATTTTAATATCACCGCCGCCCATTGCCTCTTTCTTAAATATACGATAACCGGCTGTTGCAATCAGGGCGTACAAACCGAAGCCGGCGGCAGCTCCTATAAAAGAAGATTTTATGCCGAGGAGCGTATATCTCATAAACGGATCGGGAAGGAGAAAAGAGCCGGCAAGCAACCCTAAAGGGATGCCCGGCAGGGTAATCCTGTCCGGGATTATCTGGAAATCTACATCTATGAATGTTATAACGATAAAGGCCGAGCAGAAGATGAAATAAAAAACGGTATCCCAGCCAAGGCCGAACCTCCAGAGGACCATGACGTAAAAGGCTGCGTTTAATAATTCAACAAGCGGGTATCTGAAGGATATCCCGGATTTGCAGACCCTGCATTTGCCCCCGAGGAAAAGATAACTAAGTATGGGGATATTGTCGTAAGGCTTAATCGGGATGCCGCAATCAGGGCAGCGCGAAGAGGGGAATACAAGCGAAAGTTTTCGCGGCATCCTGTATATGCAGACATTCAGGAATGAACCGATGACGGAACCCAATATGAAAGTTATTATATAAATAAACATTTTTAAAGTTATAAACTTACGAACAGCTTATATCCGAGGCCTTATTTTTTGCAGCGTCTATGTCGCTGTTGATCCGTTCTATCTCGCCAAGGGCATCCATGATGATTGTGTCTTTCAGGATATTTCTTTCCGGTTGTCCTTTCAGTTCCCAAATGCGTTTCCCTATGGTTTTCATTATATCGTCTTTTTTCTTTTCCAAACAGTCCGACTCATAGAGAAGTTTCATGACCGAAAGCTCTATTTTAAGCCTCTCGGAAAACATGGAAGAAAACCACTTTAATTTTTCTATGCCGCTCTCAAAATTGCTTCTAATCTTCGTCCACATAATAACCTCTTTAGGCCGTTTTAAATAGTTCCATCTTTCCTTCCCAAAATGTTTCAAGGGATTTCTTCAGCGCCGGGAACTCCTTTATTTCAGGATCTTTGTCAATAATAGAGAATGCCTCTTTCCTTGCTTCACTCAGCAGGAACGAATCACGGACAATATTTGCGATCCTGAGGTCGGGCATCCCGGATTGCCTTGTGCCGAAGAATTCGCCGGGGCCTCTGATATTCAGGTCTTCTTCGGCTATCATGAAACCGTCGTTGCTTTTCACCATTATCTGAAGTCTTCTCCGGGCTTCTTCTCCGTAAGGTTCATATGCTAATAGTATACAATATGATTGATGTGAACCCCTACCAATTCTTCCCCTGAGCTGATGGAGCTGCGAAAGTCCGAACCTCTCTGCATGAATGATTATCATGAGCGTTGCATTCGGCACATCCACTCCTACTTCTATGACGGTTGTGCTGACCAGGATGTCTATCTCTCCCTTTTTGAAAGACGCCATGATCTCTTCCCGTTCCTGCGGCTTCAACCTGCCGTGAATAATGCCTGTCCTGAATTCCGGAAATATTTTCTCAAAGGCGGTTTTTCCTAATGTTGCAGACCTGAGGTCGGTTTTTTCCGATTCTTCGATTAAGGGATAGACAACATAGACCTGTCTTCCCTTCTTTACTTCTTCTTTGATAAGTATGTAAACCGATTCTTTCCGTGTTGAAGGGACCATGCGCGTTGCTACCGGCCTCCTGTTTGGCGGTAGTTCATCAATGAGGGAATAATCAAGGTCTCCATACACGGTAAGGGCAAGTGTCCTTGGTATCGGCGTTGCCGTCATGACGAGCACATCTGGATTCAACGATTTTTTTCTGAACAATGCCCTCTGCATAACGCCGAACCGGTGCTGTTCATCAATGACAGCCAGTCCCAGATTTTTGAATTTTACCCCTTCCTGAATAAGCGCATGGGTGCCGATGACCATATCGATCTCACCGGATGCGATTTTTTCCAAAGGCCTGTCTTTTACGCTTGCAGTCAACAGACCAAGCCTCAAACCAAGTCCATGAATAAACTGATGAATGTTTATATAATGCTGTTCGGCAAGTATCTCCGTGGGCGCCATGAGGGCGGACTGATACCCGCATTCTGCGGCAGCCATCATCGCCATTAAGGCGACTACCGTCTTTCCGCATCCTACATCTCCCTGTATCAAACGGTTCATGGGATGGGGGTTCTTCATATCTCCGGCGATATCATTGGACACCTTTTCCTGCGCTTTTGTGAGTTTAAACGGCAGCATGTCAATAAACTTTCCCAGAAGTCTGCCGTCAGGTTGAAAGGCAATCCCTTTTTCGACGGCATTTCTTTTCTTTAAAACGGCGAGACCGAGTTCAAGCATGAAGAGTTCATCAAAAGCGAGTCTTTTATGAAAATCGCTCTCTCCTCTGTTTAGCAGTTCTATCTTTACGAGCGCATCCGGGAAATGAATCTGTGAAAGGCTTTCCGCAAGCCCGGGCAAAGCGTTTCTCTTCAGAATATAATCGGGGATGTCGTCGCAGACGTCGTTGATATAAAGGCTTACGATGTTGAACATTATAGACCGCATTTGTCTTACACTGAGGCCTTTGGTCACCCTGTATACGGGGACAATCCTGTTGAGATGGATATGGGAGTCTTCTCCCTCCGTTAATATCTCGTATTCGGGATTATCCATTTCAAATCCGATTCCCCGGTAAGGGTTCTTCTTTACAGTGCCGCAAAGAAGCGCTTCATCGCCGATTTGAAAAGTTTTTTTCATATAAGGCTGATTGAACCACTTACATTTCAGCAGGCCGCTTCCGTCGTTGACAATAAGCTCAAATATCCTGAGGTTTCTTCCGGGGAGTTTTATGATTTCAGCGGAAATGACTTTTCCGGAAGCAGTCTCTAATGCGCCGAAACTCAGGTCGCAGATCTTCTTTATCCTGCTTCTGTCTTCGTAACGGTTGGGGAGATAATAAAGGGAGTCTTTGACCGTTTCTATGCCGATGCGGTTGAGAAGTTTTGCCCTGTTCGGTCCTACGCCTTTTATGAATTGGATCGGAAAATCTGAGAGGTCTTTAGCCATTAGCAGAAGGCGGAGTAAAAGTCCTGTCTGCTTCTTCTATTCTCATCTTGGAGTATTCGCTTTCGCTTATGATGTCTATGTCCCATCCGGTAAGTTTCATGGCAAGCCTGACATTCTGGCCCCTTTTGCCTATGGCTATAGAGAGCTGCTGTTCGTTGACGACTACCATAGCGGTTTTCGATTCTTCGTTTATGCCTATTCTGTCGACGGTGGCCGGACTCAATGACCTCGCTATAAGCTGCCTGGCGTCATCAGTCCATGGTATTATATCTATCCGCTCACCCCGGAGTTCGCGCACGATCAGTTGCACCCGCGTGCCTTTCATGCCGACGCATGCTCCTACAGGGTCAATGGATGTATTTTTTGAGAATACCGCAAGCTTTGTTCTTTCGCCCGGCTCCCTGACAATGCTTTTTATGATCACCAGTCCGTCATTGATTTCCGGGACTTCCAGCTTAAACAAAGAGGCGACAAACTGCGGATTTGTCCGTGTCACCATAATAGAGGGTCCTTTCGGGGCTATCCTTACATCTTCTATATAGGCCCGTATCGTGTCCCCTCTCTTGAGGTTTTCATTCGGCAAGGTCTCTTTTACGGGAAGCAGGGCGTCTGTTTTACCGAGATTGAGATAATATATGCCCTTTTCTTTCCTCATGACTATACCGCTGACTATCTGTCCCACCTTGTCCTTGAATTCATTATAAATTGCATCCCGTTCCGCTTCCCTCACCCGCTGGAAAATAACCTGCTTTGCGGTCTGGGCCGCTATCCTGCTGAAATCATGGAGGTCTAAAGGTATGTTGGCTACATTCCCCTCAATGGCCTCGGGAGCTATCTTCTTAGCGTCATCAACGGAGATTTCCTCGTCTTTATTGACTACTTGTGTAACGATCTTTTTTGTCTCAAAGACCGATATAACACATGTTTTTGTATCAATCGTGAGGTCGATATTTGTCCTGCCGCCGAATTTCTTCCGGACGGCTGAAAGCAGGGCGGACCGGAGGGTCTCGATCAGCACTTCCCGTGAAATGCTCTTTTCCCTGCTTAACTGTTCTATGACATAACAGAGTTCTTTTGACATTACAATTCTATCTCCAGCCTTGCTTTTGAGATTTTTTCAAAAGGTATCGGTATCTCATATTCCTTTATCATAAGTTTTACTATATTTTTATCAACGCTTGATATCCTGCCGATAAAAAAATTCCGATTATCTATTTTGTCCACCGTAACTATCCGGGCTAATTTCCCCGTATTTTTCTCAAAATCAATCAGTCTCTTTAACGGTCTGTCCATTCCCGGAGATGAAACTTCCAGGTTATAAGAACCCTGAAGGGGGTCTTCAACATCAAGCAGGGCGCTGAAACTCTTGCTGAAATGCTGACAGTCATCAAGAGTAACGCCGCTTTCTTTATCTATTAAAACTCTGAGCAATAGTTTTCCTTTTCCAAGTAATTCGATATCAAATATCTCCACCCCATGCGCATCGGCAGCCTGTTCCGCCAATTGAGTAAGCTTCTGTTTGATATCGCCCATACGTCTTTGTCCTGATATAGATAACTGCATTCTTAATGCCCCGAAAAATTCGGGGCTGTTACCGAATATTTCCAGTCTCCGAATGCTTGCTGCACCTTTTTCAAAAGGTGTGATGAGATATTAATATGCCTTATAAAACAAAAGAGTGGGACTGCCCACTCTTTAATCAAAAACGAATTCTGTTAAATATATCAGTTCTACACCGAAAAAGCAAATTTAGGGGACAGGTAAAACAACTGCCTGTCCCCTAAAATATACACACAGACTATTTATTTGCCGGTTTCTCTGGTGCAGGAGCCGTGGCCGGAGCCTCAGCCGGTTTCTCAGGAGCCGGCACTGTTGCAGGAGCCGGAGCCTCAGCCGGTTTCGGCTGTTCAGCCGGTTTGCAGCCTATTGTGAATGCTACCATTAAGACTAATGATAAAACTAAAGCTAATATCTTCTTCATTAAGTTTTCACCTCCTTTCAATAATAATTGCTTAATATCTTAAAAAGATATTATATCACAAAAAACAATTGTCAAAATAAAAGTCATGAAATTTTATACTTTATTTTTTTAAAAAATCAAGTTATTTTTTATTAATGCATAAATGATTTGCCTAATAATCGGTAAATATTAACAAATGCTACTAATAATACTTTACTATTAAATCGATTTATGTTATTATACAAAACTCTGTTATTTCTGAAAAGAGTGGAAATTATAATTTAATCAGGGGCGATTCTCGAAGAACTTCGAATCGCCCTTCATAGTCAGAAAGGAGCGCAGGGAAGATGTTAATTATCGGTGAGAAATTAAGTATCATAGCCAAGCGGGTAAGGGAGGCTATGCTGAAGAAAGACAAAGGCCCCATACAGGATATAGCAACCGCGCAATGGAAAGCAGGGGCCGGCATGATCGACGCCAACATCGGACCTGCGGAAGACGGGGGCGAAGACCTTATGCAATGGATGGTGACCGCGATCCAGGAAGTTGTCCCTGCGCCGGTTTGTCTTGATACTACAAATTACAAGGCGATAGAAGCCGGGCTTCAAGTCCATAATAACCAATGGGGGAGGCCTTTAATCAATTCTACATCAAATGACCCTGAAAGGTTCGCGATGCTCGAGCTCGCAGCGAAACATAATTCACAGATCATAGGCCTTACCGTTGGAAAGGGCGGTTTGCCGGCGGACGCTGAAGAGAGGGCGGCTATTGCCGCGGAGATTATGGCCAGGGCCGCTGAATACGGAGTCCCGCTCGAAGATATATTCCTTGATCCTTTGGTGCTTCAGGTCGCAACTTCCCAGGACCATGCATTAAAGGTGATTCAGGCAGTGAAGATGTTTCAGGAATTGAATGATCCGCCGATGAAGACGGTTGTCGGCCTGAGCAATATTTCAAATGGTTGTCCGAAAAACCTGAGACCCGTAATAAATAATCACTATCTTTCTCTTTTGATATATGAAGGGTTGACCGCAGCTATAGCGGACCCGCATGAAATTGCGCCGACGGTGAAAACGATTGATGTAATTATGGGCAGGACTCTCTATGCCCATTCATATATGGAGATGTAAATAAAAGGTTACGCAGTTTATTGAGTTTACTCGGTTTACACTGTTGATAAAATCGGGCAAATAACGTAAACCATTTAAACCGGGTATCTCAAGGAAACTCTGTAGACCTTCTAAACAGGAGGAAAAGAGATGGCTTTTGTCCCGCCGAAAGAGACGTTTCCAGGTAAGGTTTACTCCGTCACAACAGGCTCTGCGCCGAACAATATCACATTTGGAGGCGAAAATGTCCTGCCGTTTCATGCGTTTGAAGGTGTTTCGCCAAACCGTCCCGTTATCGCCTATGAAATTCAGGATGTCCCGCCTAACGAATGGCCGGAAACCGTTCAGAAACCATACAAGGATGTTTCAGGCAATCCCGCTTCCTGGGCCAAATTCTGTCAGGATACCCTGAATGCAAAGGCTATAGCATTAAGATTGATCGGCACACATCCTGACCGGGAGAACCGCTCACCTGAAGAAGCTGCGCAAACCGTAAAAGAGGTCCTTTCATCAATAAATATACCCCTCATTATTCTCGGAAGCAACCATGCGGAAAAAGACTCTCCGGTCCTGATAGCCGCGGCAGAGGCTGCCAAGGATAGAAATTGCACAATTGGAAAGGCGCAGGAGGCAAACTACAAGACGATAGCCGCCGCAGCAACGGCGAACAACCACACATTGATCGCCATGTCCGAACTGGATATAAACCTTTCAAAACAATTAAACATACTTATCACGCAGATGGGTTTTGATAAGGAAAAGGTGATCATCGATCCCATGTGTTCGGCCCTTGGATACGGTATTGAATATACCTATTCGGTCATGGAGCGTATAAGACTTGCCGCATTGGCCCAGAATGACGCAACCATGCAGCAGCCGATACTGGGCGATGTCGGGATGTTCGTATGGAAGGTGAAAGAGACCATGGCGAAGGAATCGGACCTCCCGCAGTGGGGCAGTCTGGAAGAAAGAGGCATTACCTGGGAAGCGGTAACCGCAACAGCTATGCTTACCGCCGGCGCCGAACTGCTAATCATGAGACACCCAAAGGCGATTGAAGCCGTTGAGAAGGTAATCGAGGAATTAATTTAAATACAACCTGGTTTGCTAAGTTCCCTCAGTTTGCACTGTTTGCCCTGTTGTTTTGTTTGTTCTATCAACTTTGTAAACCGTGTAAACTTTGCAGACTCGGTAAACTGATTATGGAGGTTTAGAATGGCTTTAACCGGTGTAGAGATATTTAAATTGCTGCCTAAGACAAACTGCAAGAAATGCGGTTTCCCGACCTGTCTTGCCTTTGCGATGAAGCTTGCTCAAAGGCAGGCGTCGCTTGACGCCTGTCCGGATGTTTCCGAAGAGGCCAGGCAAAAGCTGGGTGAGGCATCCGCTCCACCTGTAAGAGCTATTATTCTGGGAGCAGGCGACAGGGCGGTCAAAACGGGTGAAGAGACGGTCCTCTTCAGACATGACAAGCGGTTTGTGAACCCTTGTGTTTTTGCCCTTGAGATAAAAGATACGCTTGGCGAGGCCGACATAGAGAAAAAGATTGAAGAGATTCTCGATTCAGAGATAGACAGGGTAGGGCAGAAGCTGAGAGTCGATGCAATAGCCCTTACAAACGACTCGAATGACGCCGGCAGATTTGAAACTGCTGCAAAGGTTATAGCGCAAAGGGTTCCCGACATGCCTTTAATTATCTGCACGGCAAACCCCCGGGCTGCCGAAAACGCGACAAAATTATTTGCCGGTAAAAAGCCTGTTTTATACGGCGCCGATTCTATGAATGCGGAAGCAATGGCAAATATTGCAAAGTCTTACAAGGCGACTCTCGGGGTTGCAGCCTCTGCCGCCGGCGGACTTAACGAACTTGCCGAACTGACTGAAAGGATAAAGAAATCAGGGATTGAAGATATGGTAATAGACTCCGGCGCAAGGAAGGCAAAGGATATCCTTGAGCATAATACTTTGATTAGAAGGGCGGCAATAAAAAAGAACTTCAAACCCCTGGGTTATCCGGTCATTACCTTTGCCGGGCGTGAAGACAACCTTGTTGAAACGCTTATCGCTTCACTCGGAGTTGCAAAGTATTCTTCGATTATAGTGTTGAGCAGTATCGAGAAATGGAAGGACCTTGCCCTGTTTACTTTGAGACAGAACATCTACACGGACCCCCAGGTCCCGATGCAGGTTGAACAGAAGGTCTACAATATCGGAGAACCGACCCCTGAATCACCGCTGCTTATTACTACAAATTTCTCGCTTACCTATTTTATAGTCTCCGGTGAAGTGGAAAACAGCAGGGTCCCGAGCTTTCTTGCGGTCATGGACTGTGAAGGGCTTTCAGTCCTTACGGCATGGGCGGCGGGAAAATTCACGGCCTCAAAGATCGCACAGTTCATAAAAGAAAGCGGAGTCGAAAGCAATATTAAGCACAGGGAACTTATCATACCCGGCTACGTGGCAATATTAAGCGGAGCAATTGAAGATAAACTTGAAGGATGGAAAGTCACCGTAGGGCCGCGTGAAGCAAACGGAATTCCGGCTTTCATGAAAACAAGAGCGGCATAAGAATAATAAAAAATGCTAAATTATCAATATAATCTCGCATTGATTTTTATTTATAGGAGGATTCGATGTCTAAATTAATAGCCTCGGCAGCGATTAGAGGCGCCAATGTTCTGGTAAAAAAGGCCGAAGAGATGCTCGAAAAGGCTATCACGGAAAAGGGCGAACAATTTGCTTTTGAGTTTCCGGACACTGCCTATTATCTGCCTTTGGTATATGCGCTTACGGGTTTTGCCGTAAAAACACTTTCAGATATGAGGGTAGCGCTTGGAACGGCAAAAGAGCAGCTTCATCCGGAACCCGACGAGCATTTGTGGAAACCTTATCTGGGCGAGGCGCTTGATTCAGGTATGGCGTCACTGTTTGCTGAAGAGATCATTATGGCGCTCCGGTATGTGAATGGTCTTGAGCCGGTTACCGATCCTGAAACAGGCTATGTCTATAACGGGTTTATTACCGATACCGTTCAGAGGAATCTGGGGATACAGCTCGTTGACGGCACGATGCCGGGGTTTGCTGCAATCATTGGTGCAGCCCCTGACGATGATACCGCGGTAAAGATTGTACGGGAGCTTCAGGAGAAGAACATCCTCACCTTCCTTATGGGCCATGTAAACGGCAATAGCGTTACGAAACAGCTTCTGAGAAAGGGAGTTGAACTCGGATTTGACACAAGGATAGTTCCTGTGGGTCCTGACACAGAACACACGATATACCCATTGAGCTGGTCGGTGAGGGCCTCTTTGATCTTCGGAGGGAAAAAACCCGGAGATTTTAGAGGTCATCTGAAATATACAAAAGACAGGGTCTTTGCCTTTGCCATGGTCCTGGGTGAACTTGACGACATAAAGTGGACGACCGGAGCAGGCGCTATAACTATGGGT
>JBAZZX010000041.1:0-27039 GCA_041658585.1 Thermodesulfovibrionales bacterium | reverse complement strand
CAAGGAAATCCCGAAACTCACTGCTGCCTTGCAGCAGAAATCCATTGACAGAAAGGAGGCTGCGGCTTAGGATAATGCAAGACGGGGCCTTTCTACTTCAACGAAAGCAAGGGACAACTTCCATTCCCGTCTCCCCATCTTGTATCATGTTCGTATGGCATATTAGAAGGAGCAATCTTTTCAATGGCTTTCTTTAAATCTTTGATGACGCCTGATTCATATTCAATAGTAGTGATACCCCCTGTAGAACCAGAACAGAAAACATTCACCAATCCGTTTTGGATGTCTGACTTTGCCACTATTCCTGCAACCTTATCGGTAATATCCAGAATGTCGGTATACCCTTTTGTGGTTAGAGAAATTGTGCCTGTTGATACCATAATACCTCCTTATTGCCTTCCCTATAATCCTGCGAATAAAAATAGCTGTTTGTTTTTAGTCCTATAACGGTTTTATGTTTTCCGGAGAGTTATACCTTGGAGAGTTGACTCTGTCGGAAACCCTGGTAAGTACCATCTCCTCTGATGGAAACGACCTTAGAAAACCTTTCAGAAGCTCAACATCCTCAATTTCGGGATCAAGCCACATGTCTTCCTTGTCGCGCGGGACTATCACCGGCATTCTGTCATGGATAGCCGATATAATCTCGTTAGATTCAGTAGTAAGAATTGTACAGGTACATATCTTCTCTCCTTCAGGAGAAGTCCATACGTTATATAGTCCTGCAAACCCAAAAGGACTGCCGGATTTCAGATGTATATAGACCGGGACCTTTCTTTTTTTGTCCATCTGCCATTCATAAAATCCGTTTGCAATCACAAGACACCGCTGCTTTTTAAATGCAGCCTTGAAAGACTGTTTCTCGGTGACTGTTTCGACCCTGGCATTAATCATTTTATAGCCAATAGAGAGGTCCTTTGCCCAGGTAGGTATAAACCCCCAGTGACACTTCACCAACTGCTTGACGCCCCGGTTATTGATAATGATGATGTCCTGCGTAGGCGCAACGTTATAGCTTGGCTCAGACTCAAAAGAAGGGGCTCCGACATTGAAATAGTCGGAGATTTCCCTGATGGAACTGCTCCTTACAAAACGGCCGCACATAGATTAAATTTAACATAAAAAGAATGCAGTTGATGAATTGTCGGAGAAGTTTGGGAAATACACTGTCCATCATGCTGCAAGCCTGCCGACAAAGATACAGTCTCAACATGAGGGAGAAAGAGGAGATGTTCTGGAGCGGGTAACTGATCTTTTCAAGGGAGAGAATAAAAGACAAAGGCTGGGATTACCTTTATTACATATAAAAGTGTAGGACTAACTGCTCCATCAAATAAAAGAGCCATTTTAAGGGCTCTGCTTCATTGGACAACCTCTCTGCTCCGGCTCTTTCACCTCCTGCCTTTGCATTGGGAGGATGACCAAATACCCTTTTTATGGCTCCTGTATATCTCTTGCGATATCAGAAGCGGAAAAACTTGAGCTCTTTTGTTTAAGTGGGTGCTTTGGTAGATGCTTTAGGCTTCCTCCTCGCTGCTGGAGGCTTGCACACCGCATCTAACTCCCGCTCCCGTTTCTACTATCGATCCTCACGTTTAATCCGTTCTGAGTCTCGCAATTTCTTGTCTTGATTTTAGTTTACTCTTTTTAGGATATATTACAAGGACGAATTAACCCTGAAAAGGAGTGTTTTAGTTTGCTTTAGATAATTAATCCATTTTCTCGATTATTATCTCTCAAAAGCCTCTTTTTTTACTCTACTGCCAGCTATTACCTTAATAGCACGTTAAGCATAAACCGGGTTTGCATATTGGAACAGACTTTTTGTCGCAAGTTATTCATAGGGTTAGTCTGAGAAACAAATTCGACCTGTTCCCCTATAACCGGGTCAATGATATTTCTGCTACGTTCCCGATTATCATATGTTGATTTTAAAAATATTCTTTCTGTAACTCGTGAGAATTGAACCTGCTATAATTTGCTTATTACAGATAAAATGACTCAGAGCTGCCGAGCAGAATATCATGTCATATGAGAATATCAGGGTTATAGCTTATTCAGGTTATCGGGGTGCCGAAAGCCCGAGAGCTTTTTTTATTAATGATGAGATAATCACTGTTGTCGAAATCTTGGACATGTGGATTGAAGAAAATTTGTCTGATAGGATGAGAAAGAGATTCTTTATAGTCAAAACAAATAATGATCAGCAATATAAAATCTATATCGACGAAAAGACCTTGGAATGGTTCTGTGAGATAAAATAGAGTTCTTCCTGAACTAAAGCGTTGTAACCTTTCTCTGAATTTTATAAACTTTAATTAGAAATCATTAAAAAACAAGAAAGAGGAGGTGTCGAATATGGCGGACATTATCAGGAAAGTGGCGTATTTTGCAATGGATGTTCCGAACAAGCCGGGTGAGGGGGCACGTGTGTTGGGGAAGTTGGCAGAGGCAGGCGTAAACCTCTTGGCATTCTCCGGGTTCCCAAGCGGTAGGAAGGCCCAGTTCGATTTTATTCCCGAGGATGTAGCGGTGTTCAAGAAGGCTGTCAAGTTAGCAAAGATCAAGACTCGCCCTCAGAAGTTCGGGTTCTTAGCCCAGGGGGATGATCGGAAGGGTGCCGTGGCTGACCTGCTCAAAACACTGGCGGCCAAGAACATTAACGTTACGGCCATTGACGCTGTGTCGGCCGGCGCTGGCCGCTACGCTGCCATTCTCTGGGTCAATCCCAAGGATGTGAACAAGGCTGCGAAGGCGCTTGGTGCGAGTTAGACAGATTTTTTCCATCAACTTGTCGTCCAGTACATAGCGAAGGGCTTGCCGGTTTCGGCATGCTCTTCGTGTATTATGTTGTGGGTAAGGAGTGGTTGTCACAATGTTGGCTCCACCCCTATTCTTCTCCCTTCCTGTAATAAATGTTGATGGAATGCTATAGATAACTAATCAGTTTAGATCGTAATCGTTACAAGAGAAGGGAATAAGAGGGGTCAGCCCTTGACAATAGACAATTCCAGTTCAATATTGTCAATTATTTTCTTCAATTTCTTGTTTGTTTTTAAATCTTCCACAAACCGTTGAATTTGTTTTGCTGCCGCTGAGGGGCTGTATCCTCTGAAGAACTCCCCTATCTCCCTGTTGGTCATACCCGTATGCTTTTTCATCAGATCAGTTCCTTCCTTTGTTATTTGGTAAGGGCTATTTAAATCCGATTTGACAAAGATTTGGGACAGCTTATTGTGAATAATACCGGCTGATTTGGGTTAGTTCAATGCTAAAGACAAGAGCAACGAAATAACGAGCCTCTTCAGAGATATCCTTTTCTTTGGTGTACGATTTTTTCCATTTCGTGAGGTGATCCCAAGTGGAATAAATGACCGATTTATATTAAAGCTTTTTTAGCCAAACTCCTTTTTTAAGGGTTGCCGCATCCGACCCCACCAAATTCCATCTATTGTTATTTATTGTCGATTAGTGATAATATCGTTATATGATATTGTCTTTCAGGGATGAGGAAACGGAATTAATATGGCTCGGGAGGTTCTCAAAGAAGATCAAGCTCCCTACAAATCTTCACAACCTGGCAAGACGAAAACTTAGAATGATTGCAGCTGCGGTAACACTTGAAACGTTGAGAGTGCCTCCAAACAACAGGCTCGAAGCTTTAAAGGGAGATAAGAAAGGGAAATGGAGCATTCGCATTAATGACCAGTGGCGTATTTGCTTTGAATGGCAAAATGGAAGCGCCTATAACGTTGAGATAACCGATTATCATTAAAAGGAGCGCAAAGATGAGACACTTAAAGAACATTCATCCAGGAGAGGTTTTACAGGAAGAGTTCCTGGTACCAATGGGGATATCTATGTACCGGATCGCCAAGGAAACGGGCCTATCACCGACACGGATCGGGCAGGTCATCAGAGGGGACCGTGGCATTACAGCTGAAACTGCTATTAAAATCGGCCTCTTCCTGAATACTGGCCCCGAGTTCTGGATGAACCTGCAATCGCTGTATGATATTGAAGAAGCTGAAAGGCGATATAGCAAAGAGGTCAAAGCAATACATCCTTATTCCCAGACGGATCGGGCAGCCGAAGTAGCATGTAAATAGTGAATAGAATAATGATTTTTTATTGGCGGTCCCAACGGGATTCGAACCCGTGTTTTAGCCTTGAGAGGGCCACGTCCTAGGCCTCTAGACGATGGGACCATTTAAAGACAGCTAACAGGCATTAGTGAACAGTGAATAGTTAAAAAACAACTGCATATCAAGAATCAAAAAACTAATCTCTGTTCACTGACAACTGTTGTTTTTGGCTGGGGAGAGAGGATTCGAACCCCTGTAAGCAGATCCAGAGCCTGCCGTCCTGCCGCTGGACGACTCCCCAAAATAACAAGGATTTATTATACCATATCGTAAATCGTGATGTGCAATTCCGGATTTTATGAAATTATCCGTCCAGCGCTTCCCGGATCTTCCGTGAGAGATTGTCAAATACCCCTCTGCTTCTAATCCGTCATCACCTCGTCGGACAATTCATTTTTATCAGCCGGAGTAACAGGGAAATGCCGTGCAAGGAGGGTCCCGGCATCTTCTATCGCCCGGCACAGGGCATCGCAGGCGCGTCCTTCCTTTATACCCTGAGAAACGGTTTGGGCAAATCCATTCATGGTTTCCTGTTCTATCTTTTCATAAATGCCTTTATCCGCAAGCACCCATACCTTACGCTCAAGCAGAGACAAGAAGAACAGGACGCCGGTATTTTGTTTTGTTTTGTATAACCCCTTCTCATAAAATGCCCTTACAGCCCTTTGCATAACGGCATGTTCTTTTCTTCGCATACCTATGAAGACGGTTTTTAAGACAGGCACATTATGAAAGAGATATTTTGATGGGAAGAAGAATAGTAAACTCAGCGGGATATACCACCAGAGTGATGCATGAAGAAAGAGGGTTGTGAGAACCAATGACAGAAGACTGCCAAGGAATATGCCGCCGATTACCCCGGATTCAGGATATTGTTCACTGCTGTCAACAACCATAACGGCGACCTCGCCGATTGTGCGAGACTCGACGTCTTTGGTCGTTTCACTGATCTTTTTCTTTTCTTGCTCATTGAAGAATTTACCTGCCTTCACAATATTTTTCATCACCAGCCTCCAGAGGCTCCGCCGCCGCCGAACCCGCCGCCGCCGCCGCTGAATCCTCCTCCGAAATCTCCGCCGCCGAACCCGCCGCCGCCGCCCATGTAAAAGCCGCCGCCCGGCCAGGAGCCATGCCGCCCGGAGGAAAACAATAACGGCAGAAAAATCCCTGCGGCCAAACCTGCCACTGCAAGTATGACAACAGCTATAAGTCCCGCAGATGCAAAGGTCGAGACGGCAAGCAACGGTAATCCGACAGCGCCTGCTATCCCTCCGAGAACACGCGATATATTGCCGAGAATAAGTATGACGATTGAGCCAAAAATAAGCAGAGATAAAAAGCTTGAAAAACTGTCACGTTTTTGAACATGCCTTTGCTCATCTGCTTTGAACTCGCCCCTTGTCGCATCAATCACTGCATGTACGCCCGATACAACACCGCCTTCAAAATCCCCTCTTTTGAACCGGGGCTTTACCACAAGATCGACAATCCTTCCGGCAGTCAGGTCCGTTAATTTGCCTTCAAGTCCTCTGCCAACCTCAATCCTCATCTTTCTGTCCTGTTTTGCTACAAGAAAGATAACGCCATTGTCCTTGCCTTTCCAGCCTACCTTCCACGCTTCCGCAACCTTGATGCCGTATTCCTCAATAACTTCGCCTTCGAGGGAAGGAACGGTAAGTATAACAATCTGAGTTGAATCCGATTGTTCAAAGGCCTTTAATTCATTTTCGAGCTGGGTTGCCGCCTGCGGAGAAATCATATTCGCATAGTCGTTCACATAACCCTTTAATTGAGGAACCTCAAGGGCATATGCACCAGAGCATGAAAGGAAAACAAAAAATATAACAAAAAATATCTTCTTCATCTCAGTAATATATCCAATTCTTATTTGGCATTAAATAGAGTCTGTGTATAAACTATCAAACACCCTCACCCTTGCCCTCTCCCCTCAAGGGAGAGGGTACTAAAGTCGCCCCTCCCCTCAAGGGAGAGGGTACTAAAGTCGCCCCTCCCTTGAGGGGAGGGGTTTGGGGAGGGTGTTGAAATCCTGACTTTATACACAGGTTCTAAATACTCAGCATTTCTTGTTTCTGTTTTAGAACTTGACCTGTGGCGCTTTTTCAGCCCCGGCCTCGGCCTTAAACGGTTCTTTGAGTTTCAGATGCAGCAACATGCTGTTCGTCATACTGTTCGGGAAAACCCTTATCGAGGTATTAAAGGTCTCAATGGCCTTGTTATACCGTACACGGGCTACATTGATCCTGTTCTCGGTCCCTTCAAGCTGATTCTGAAGGTCCTGAAAGTTCTGATTTGCCTTTAGGTCGGGATACCTTTCCACAACAACCATAAGCCTTGAGAGAGCGCTGCTCATAGCGCCCTGCGCCTGCTGAAACCGGGCAAAGGCGTCGGGATTATTTATCATATCCTTTGACATCTGTATGGACCCGACCTTGGCCCTTGCTTCAGTGACAGCCATAAGGGTTTCCTTTTCATGCTTTGCGTATCCCTTTACAACCTCGACAAGATTCGGTATGAGGTCAGTCCTCCTCTGATAGGATGCCTCTACATCACCCCAGGCAGCCTTCACAGCCTCCTCATTCGCCTGCATTGTGTTGTACCCGCAGCCGGAGATCGTTAAAATCATAAGTGAAAATATCAGATACATCAGTTTTTTCATCTCTTCCTCCTAATTGTTATGAATATTGAGCTTCTTGCAAAAATATCTAAATTGTCACCCTGAGCTTGTCGAAGGGTCACATAACTATTGATTAGTCATGATTCTTCGACAAGCTCAGAATGACATAAGCGCTGTTTTAAGGACTTTTGCAAGAGGCTCTATTGTATGGTATTTTAGGTTTATCCTTCATAATTCATATTTTATTTCCCCTTATATCCCGGGCAACCTTCAAACCCCCTGCAGCCTGCTTTCCTCAAGCGGCATAACGCATTGGTGCAGATGTTTATCACTGTGCCTTGTCCTTCATGAGGATTTATCTCCTCCATTAATGCGCCTCGTCTCTGCTTTAAAACAGTTTTACCGGTCTTTTTTATGGCCATAGAGGTCCGATATATTATATCAATCTTATCATTATTTTACCTGCAAGATATAATGCCCAAATTAAGCATTCAATTATGGGTTGAGAAATCCTCCCTTTTGCAAGGGGAGGTTGGAGGGGTTTTTGAAAAATAATTAAAACCACCCCTTCCCCTCCTTGTAAAGGAGGGGATTAAACCCGTAACTGAAGAATTATATTGCCCTCGCAATGACAGTTTCCCTGAATTATACGGACTCTCTTACAACGTATTGATATTAAATCTTTTCTGTGCGTTCTCTGTAGTTCAGTTTGACAAGATAACGAACAATCTGAAGATAAGTTTTATTGACTTTCAGCCGTATAACGAAGTATCATTTAAATAATAGACTGAAAGGCAATAATGTTCGAGAAATTTACAGAACGTGGAAGAAAAGTCATTATTTATGCCAAGGAAGAAGCTGAAAAAAGGCAGAACGACTACCTTGGCACCGAGCATCTTCTCCTTGCTGTTTTAAAGGAAGACGACGGCCTGCCGGTTGCGATCCTGAAAAGAATGGGGATCACCCCCGACGAAGTCCGGATGGAAATAGAGAGAAACCTTCCGCAGGGAACGAATCTCATGACCTTCGGCGATATCCCTTTTACTCCCCGCGCAAAAAAAGTCCTTGAACTTGCCGTTGAAGAGGCAAGGCTCCTTGGTCACAATTACATCGGCAGCGAACATATTTTCCTCGGCCTCATCCGTGAAGAAGAAGGCATAGGCGGAAAGATACTTCGGAGTTTCGGCGCCAACCTTCTTGGCGCGCGGCAGCTTACCATCAACTTCTCTATCAGGGCCCATACCAATGTTAAAGAGAAAAGGAGCACCACTCCGGCCCTCGACGAATTCGGAAGAGACCTAACTCAACTGGCAAAGGAAGGGAAACTTGATCCGGTAATGTGCAGAGAGGATGAGATTGAACGCCTGGTCCAGATACTCGGCAGGAGGATCAAGAATAATCCGGTCATCATCGGCGAGCCCGGCGTCGGCAAGACTGCAATAGTCGAAGGCCTTGCACAGAAGATCATTGCAGCCAACATACCCGACAGTCTTCTGGGAAAACGTCTTGTATCTCTCGATCTGGGCGCCCTTATCGCAGGAACCAAATACAGGGGCCAGTTTGAAGAGCGTCTCAAAATTGTAATGAAAGAGATCGTCCAGACGGACAACGTAATCCTCTTTATTGATGAGCTGCATACCCTCATCGGCGCAGGCGCTGCCGAAGGTTCAGTGGATGCTTCAAGCATGCTGAAGCCGGCCCTTTCACGGGGCGAGATCCAGTGCATCGGCGCAACAACTCCTGATGAGTACAGAAAACATATCGAAAAAGACGGCGCACTTGAGCGGAGATTCCAGCCCGTTAATATTGAATCGCCGAGTGTTGAAAACACCATACATATACTGAAAGGACTTAAGTCCCGTTACGAAGCATTCCATAAAGTGAAAATCAGCGATACTGCAATCGAAGTTGCAGCACGCTTGTCCGACAGATATATTACCGACAGGTATCTGCCGGACAAGGCAATAGACGTCATAGATGAAACAGGTTCAAGGATTAAACTGAAAAGGTACACTCCTCCTCATGAACTCAAGGACCTTGAAGCCGATATCCAAAGGTACTCCAAGGAGAAAAATCTGTATATCAAACTCCATGACCTTGAAAAAGCGTCATCTGTACGCCTTGAGGAAGAGAGGCTCAAACGTCTCCATGAACAGATGCACAGGCAGTGGATCGACAACCTGAATAAAGAAATCCCCGTAGTAAGTGAAGAGGATATTGAATATACCTTATCCAAGATGACCGGCATACCCATCTCGAAGCTTGAAGAAAAGGAATCCGAGAAACTCATCAGGATGGAAGATAACCTGCACCAGAGGATCATCGGACAGGAAGAGGCGATCAAGGCTGTTTCAAGCGCAATTAAAAGGTCACGGGCCGGCCTGAAATCAAACAAGAAACCTATCGGCTCATTCTTCTTCCTCGGCCCTACCGGCGTAGGGAAGACGGAACTTGCAAAGGCATTGGCCTGGTTCCTGTTCAACGATGAATCTTCCCTAATAAAAATAGATATGTCCGAATACATGGAACGTTTTAATGTATCCAGACTCACGGGAGCGCCTCCGGGCTATGTTGGATACGAAGAAGGCGGCCAGTTGACGGAAAAAATCCGCAAGAAACCCTATTCGGTCGTGCTCTTTGACGAAATTGAAAAGGCCCATCCGGATATATTTAATATACTGCTTCAGGTCCTCGACGAAGGGGTCCTCACGGACAGCTACGGCAGGAAGGTGGATTTCAGGAATACCGTAATCATCATGACCTCCAACCTTGGAGCGCGTTTGATTGAAAAGGCCACCCCGTTAGGCTTCCGTAGAAATGTATCCGGGATTATATATGAACAAATAAAGGAGAATGTACTGAATGAATTGAAAAAGACCTTTAATCCTGAATTCCTGAACCGCGTCGATGAAATTGTCGTATTCCATCCGCTCGAAAAGGAACATCTTATGTCCATTATTGATCTGCTTATAATAGATACAAACAGGATGCTGCTAGATCAGGAGCTTGTTATAGAAGTTTCACAGGAAGTCAAGGAATGGTTAATCAGTCGTTATTATCAGCCGATTTACGGCGCCAGGCCCATGAGAAGGGCCATCCAGAAGGAGATAGAAGACCCCCTGTCTGAAGAGCTCCTGAATGGAAAATTTAAAGGGACCCACAAGGTGACCGTCGTTCTTGAAGCCGACAGGCCCGTCTTCATCGAGGCTGAAGAAGCCGTCCCTGTCCTGTCCGGCGCCAATTAACTATTCCGAATATGGCGCTCATCAGACAATGAAAAAAAAGGGGGTCATTTTTCTAATCATCCTCATTGCCGCAGTCGCTCTGACTTTTTTCATTACCAAACCGCCGCAGACTACGAAGATAACAACCGTCGGCAGTACACCCTATGATTTAGAATTAACGGATATCAACAAAAACCGCATTAAATTATCGGACCTCAAAGGCTCTGTTGTTTTGGTAAATTTCTGGGCCACATGGTGCGAATCGTGCGTTGAAGAGTTGCCTTCAATGGAAAGATTGTTCAGACTGCTTTCAGTAAACTCCCGCTTCAAAATGGTAACCATCCTCTATAAGGACGATTTACAACAAGCGTCCGGATACATGAAACAAAACGGCTATACCTTTCCCGTCTATCTCAACCCCGATCAAGCCGGAATAAAGACCTTCGGTCTTACAGGCGTGCCGGAGACCTTCATACTGGATAAGAAAGGCATCCTCAGGCATAAGGTAATCGGCCCGGAAGACTGGGACTCTCCCCGCGTTATTGAAGCCCTCCGGACTTTAATCAACGAGCCCTAAACATATATATGAGAAAAGCAAGATTCCCTGAACGGGCATTGCTTTTCATGGGCGCCCTCTATTCGGACCCGGAAATATTCGGGCGTACCGGGATAATCCTCGGAGAGCATTTCGGTGAGATTTTCCTGATAAGTCCTGCCGTGCCGTGGGACCATTCATCCCATTACAGGGATGAACTCGGTCTGCCTATAAACAGACGATTTATCTTTTTTCGAAATATTTTTGATACAGGGACTCTCGCAGATATCAAATTAAAAACCAACGAGATTGAAGATGCGCTCTCGCTGGACGGCAAACGAAGGATTAATCTCGACCCCGGATACATAACCCTCGCAAAGGTAGTCCTTGCCTCGACAAAAAATTACTCCCACCGCATATGTTTGGGAAAAGGAATATACGCGGAGATCACTCTCATATACCGGCATAATACAAAGACCTTCACCCCGCATATGTTTACCTATACCGACTATCAGGACAAAGAGAATATCGATTTATTTTTAAAGATAAGAAACGAACTAAAGAAGATAGTATGTTGACCTAAACGTTGCAAAACAAATCCTCAACATGAAAGGCAGACATGATAAAAAAGCTTTTAGGTTCTCCTCGCCCCGAACGCTTTCGGGACTGAGTGCGGACGACGCCTTAATGCACTATTAACACTGTTCGATATGCATTTATCTAAAATACACATAAAGTTAAAAGTGCCGTCAGGTGAATATGGATTATCTTTTGTCGCGTTCTAAATGTTTTTTATCATATCAGTCTTTCATTTTATGCAACTGATGGGTAAATTTATTTTGGACGTCCGCAGTTTTTGAGACAATACGGTTGAGATAATGCGGGTTTCTACCCTACACAATCTCCAGCAGACTGACGTCGAAAATCAGTTCCTTTCCTGCCAGGGGGTGATTAAAATCCAGCGTCACGGAAGATTCCGATATATGCGTTACCGCAGCGGTAGAAGAACTTCCGTCTTCTCTCGGTATTTCAAGACAAACACCGGCTTCAGCCTTAATACCATCGGGCATTTTATCGCGAGGCACATCCAGCGCCCAATCATCATGCCGCAGACCATAGGCTTTATCCGGCGGAATATTTATGGTCTTCGATTGACCGACTTTCATTCCTATGACCGCTTCCTCAAGACCTTTTATGACATCCCCCTTCCCCAATGTAAATTCGATCGGATCGATCCCGTTTGAACTATCGGCAACGGTCCCGTCCTCTAACTTGCACGTATAATGGATCCTCACCGTATCGCCCTTTTTAGGCTTCACTCTTTTCCTTGCCATTCTTTCTCCTTTCAATCGTCGGATATGCAATCATATTAATTCACAAGCTGCAAAAAATTATTACAAACGGCGGGGCTGATGCGATGAAAAGGTCTTGTAGCGACTCCTTAATGTACTTTAATACAGCACTCCAGCCTTCTTCTGAAAGACACCGCAGGTTCCATCTGCATTTATGTGTTCAGAATATAGTCCTTTGTCGCATTATAAGATTTTTCATCGTGTCTGCCCTGCCGTTTATTCAACGTTTAGGTTAATTCAGTCCATCTACTTCTTTTCCGGCGCCGATGTTCAGATTAAAACAATCCCTTTTTATTTGTCAAAACAATAAATACATATAACTAATGAGGTCATTATTAAGCACGGCACTCTTGACCTATACCCGCTTTTCTCCTATACTTTGTTCAAGTATACAATTCGCTCAATAAGGAGGAGAATATGCAGAATATCGTAGCTAAAGGAATCTCACACGGAGTCTATATTGTAACAGTTAGGACAAAAGAGAAAATAAACGGCATGACAGCGGCATGGATTTCACAGGTCTCTTTTAACCCCCTGTTGCTCATGGCATCAATAGGACTGTCAAAATTTACACATGACCTTATAAAAGAATCGGGCTATTTTGCGATCAATACCCTTGATGAAGATATGCAGAACTACGCCGCCTTATTCGGGTTTAAGAGCGGCAGAAAAGCGGACAAGTTTCAAGGTATTCCTTACTCCAACGCCCCCAATGGCTCCCCGATACTCGATGGCGCGCAGTCATTTTTTGAGTGTAAAGTAGTTGAAACTTTTACCGCCGGAGACCACACCCTCTTTATAGGCGAGGTCGTTGCTGCAAAACTCCTGAAAGAAAACACCGAGCCGTTGATATTTCACTGGGATGATTATTTTTAGCAATGAGCATTGTTTGTCCTTCATGGCTTTCGTTTATCCTCTATAATCCTGTCAGGAAAGCCCTTACTGACAGACGAAAGATTGTAACCGAATCCGGTATTATAAAAGATTCCGTTGTGCTTGAAGTAGGCGCGGGCAATGGATTTCTTACCGAAGTGCTTGCGGAAAATGCCGGGAAAACATATGCGGTCGAGCTTCAGGAAGGTATGATACAAAAGCTGAAGAAGAGGGTACAAAAATTCGGCAACAAGGTCGCCATCATCCGGGGTGACATTGCATCAATAGTCCTGGAAAAAGAGTTTGTTGATGTATGTCTTCTTTATTATTGTTTTCACGAAGTGGGCAATAGCATAAAAGCTGCGGAGAACATAGCCGGGGCGGTAAAGAAAGGCGGCATACTGTCTATCTATGAGCCGACTATGGAAGTTGGAAAACAGGAGATGCAAAAGACTGCCGCATTGTTTGAACAGACAGGCTTTACAAAAGAAACCGAGCGGAACAGGTTTTTTACACGCTTCGTGAGATTAAGAAAACGGTTATATTAAGGTGTAATAGATAAGATTTGAGTTTACTTACACGTCAGATTAAGTATCAGTTGAGGGCTTCACATAGAATGCAACGCCTTTTAAAATTTCCGGTCTCCGTTTTGTGCTTCCTGGACTCGACACCTCCCTTTACAGCGATAAAGCAATGACGTTCTCATCGAAACAAGTATAACTTTGCACTCTCAGGAGACCGTGTATGATTGGCTCAAAACCTTCTTAATTTCTCTTGAAAATTTGGCTGAAACTCTGATATATTAAGGAAATTTAATAATAATATAATATCTCAATTATGATCGAAATTATTTCTGCTACTATGCACAATGAAGAATTCTTTTGGGAGTAATCTCCCCTCGGGCTATCTTTAAAGCGCATGTCATTCGATCTACGATTGAAACCTTACATCACTTTCAATAATACACTATCGATTGGAGATATATATAACCGCAGAATAAACTCAGAAAGTCCTTCTGATATATTGGTATTTGTCCATGATGATGTATGGATAGAAGACTTTTTTCTGGCAGATCATGTACTGCAGGGGCTTGAACAATACGACATCATTGGTGTAGCTGGTAATACAACACGGGTGCCTTATCAGGCCTCTTGGGTATTGACAAAAATAGATAATAAAATTGTTACGGATGAAAAGAACATAAGTGGTGCCGTAGCTCATGGCGAACATCCCTTTGGAGAAGTTGGTTTTTTTGGCAACGTACCGGCATCCTGTGAATTATTGGATGGAGTTTTCTTGGCGGGTAAGAAATCCAAGCTAAAAGCAGCAAATGTATTATTCGACCCGATTTTTAAGTTTCATTTTTACGATTTGGATTTCTGCCGTACCGCAAGGCAGAATAACTTACGTCTCGGCACTTGGCACATCCCGATAACACATCAGAGTACTGGGAATTTCGGTTCTCCTGAGTGTACAGCTATGTATATTGCTTATATTCAAAAATGGAAAGACTGAAACGCCCTTCTACAAATCTTCAAAACCTGTAAATTTGCAACACTGAATAACGTGAATCTGAAGCATATAGTACTGTAAATAAGGTGATAAAAACTCGGCGCACCTGAAAACGTTTGCTTGTTATGCGCCTCCCGATGAAATCCGCTGAGGTGTTAACTTGATGAAGGTAGTCATCATTTAAACTGACATTGTCTGACAGGTCAAGTAGCGGCAATCACTAACGCCCGTGTTTCAGACATTACCTTGCAAATTAAAAGCTTATCTTTTAAAATACAAGCATGATAAATCGATTGCTAAAAGAGAGTATCGAGAAATCCCTGATGAAGTATCCAGTTGTAGGGATACTTGGTTCGCGCCAGGTCGGAAAAACAACACTCGCAAAAATGATTAAGGAAAGGATGAAAAAAAAGGTTATTTATCTTGATCTTGAACTTCCCTCCGATCTGAACAAACTGCAAGACCCGGAGTTATATCTCAGCCGTTTTGAAGATACGCTTGTGATTATCGATGAGATCCAGCGTATGCGCTCACTCTTCCCTCTGATGCGCGCTCTTGTGGACAGAAACAGGTCTGCAGGAAGATTTCTCATACTTGGATCGGCATCGCTTGAACTGATAAGGCATTCATCCGAAAGTCTGGCAGGGCGCATTATATATCATGAATTGTCTCCGTTTTCACTTTCAGAGATAAATAGTGAGAACATTCAAAAACTCTGGCTAAGAGGGGGCTATCCTGAAAGCTACATCTCCAGGAATAATGATGAGAGTTATGTATGGCGTGAAGCCTTTATAAAAAGCTACCTTGAAACGGATATACCCCGGCTTGGAATCCGGATTCCGGCACAACAATTGAGAAGGTTCTGGACAATGATTGCACACTCTCACGGGCAGTTATGGAATGCAAGCAAGATAGCCGGCAGTCTTGGAATCTCGGCTCCCACTGTGATGAGCTATCTGGACATTCTTGAGGAAACCTTTATCGTGCGGCAGTTACAACCATATTATTCAAATATTAAAAAACGGCTCATAAAGTCTCCAAAAGTTTATATTTGTGACTCAGGCCTTCTGCATGCACTGCTTAATATAAGGACTCTCGATGACCTGCATGGTCACCCGGCTCTCGGCAGTTCATGGGAAGGGTTTGTCGTTGAACAAATTCTAAGAATTCTTCCGGAGAGATGGCAGGCATATTTTTACAGAACAGGCGCAGGGGCGGAGATAGATTTAGTATTGTTTGACGGCAAACATAAACCTGTAGCTGTTGAGATTAAATATTCCTTGAGCCCGAAGTTAGAGAGAGGTTTCTGGAATGCATACGAAGATCTGTCCTGTAAAAAGGGCTTTGTTCTATATCCAGGTGAGGAATCCTACCCGCTGGGCAGAAATGTCGCCACATTGCCTGCAAAAAAACTGGCAGAAATTTTTAGCTGATTTCTCTATAAGGTATATCATGAATACTCCCCGGCCCATAATGCCTCAAGGAATTCTCTGAACGGGAGGATCGTTATACCTTCAACGGTTCTTTTACGGGGCTCAAAACTCACACAGATATATCTCTTCAGCTTCTTCTCTTCGGCAAGCGCCTTCAGGGATTTGATATCGCGGGGCGACAGGTTTTTCTTTGCCTTGGCCCTAAAAGAAAATGCGACTTGTTCTTAAGAAGGAGAGGCAAATCAAGGGTACGGCTGACCCATAATGTTTCTGATACTGTTTCACCTAATGACGCTTTCATCGTCATATATTATCCCAAATGACGACAGAGTTGTCAAATAAAGGTGTGTTAGCTTACAAAGGGAAGGATTTTTATACCTATACTTGTAGAATCTACCTGAATCTACGGCAGTTAAAAATTGCCGGCAACGTCCATACACAGCAGATAGCATTTATCCCATCTATAATCCTTACAATATAAGTTAAATACCCATTGAATCTAAATTGCTGTCAGTGTATCATAGTGACAGAACAAAAGAATCAGTGTTTACATGGAAAAAATTATTAAATATTTCAGGAGGCACAGCGGATATGCCAGGATGAAAGAGCTGAAAAAAGCTTCTTTTCAGACCCGCGATATCGCGCACCTTCTGCAAGAAGGCATAATTGTCAAGGTGAAGCCGGGACTCTATCGTCTTGCTAACTTCATAGACATTGCGCTTCCTGCTATAACAATTAATGCCACCGGTTATACCATAAGTGTCGGGATAATGGATGTTTGCAGGGCAATACCGGAAGGCGTCATTTGCCTTGCCTCGGCCCTTGAACTTTATGGCCTCACAACTTTTAATCCATCGGAAATATATGTAGCTATTCCGAATGCCTCCAAGAAACCAAAGATAGAGTATCCTCCTGTGAAGATATTCTATTTCCGTGACCGCTTTTACCGGACGGGCATAGAGAAGATAATGGCAGGTGATGTTACTGTAAACATCTATAACATGGAAAAAACAATCTGTGATGTATTCCGGTATCGGAATAAAATCGGAGAAGATATCGCGCTTGAAGGACTAAAGAACTATATGCTTCGTAAGGATGCAAGTATCAATAAGCTCAGGGAATACGCTGAAATCTGCAGAGTTAAAACAATAATGATGCCGTATCTTAAGGCTCTGATTAAGGAGTAGATAGACAGGACTTTTGTTTCTTGCTGCTCATGAATCATTTAGTCTCAAAACCATGCACAAGACAATCCTTGAGACATTCAGGAAAAGGTTGACACCCCTTAAAGACAGAATGTCTATATTCACTGAAGAATTTAAGCATTCAAAGGAAAAGCAGATGCAATGGTCTGCATTTTTACGAAGAAGTCGTCTGGATTCCTTCAAGACTTTTGCTGAAGCAATTGGACATTTAGAACAGTTTATTGAACCTGCTTGCAGCAGCAAACTGTTGTCATCCGGACATGATACTATATGGAAACCGGAAGTTTGGGAGTGGCAGTAAATTAGTTGTCTGACAGGTCAAGTAACAGCAATCACAATTAAGGTAACGGTTTTTTTGCCTTTACGTATGCGGAAAAAACCATCTTTTCAACGCCTGCGCCGAAATTCCAGCTTTTGATAATCTCGTCGCTGTTCGCCTTGTTATCGATGACGATATCGGCAAATCCGGCCTGCTTTAATATTCCAGTCAGTTCCTCCACGGGAACGGAACCGGTTATTCAGCCGCTGTAAGCATTTTCATCCTTTTTAATCTCGTCCGAGAACTCGCCTTTTTTAAGAATATCCGAAATTGCAATTCTGCCTCCGGGTTTCAGCACCCTGAACGCCTCATTAAAAACAGCCTGTTTATCGGGAGAGAGATTTATAACGCAGTTAGAGACAATTACATCAATGGAAGATTCCTCTACAGGCAGATGTTCAATTTCTCCGTGCCTGAATTCCACGTTTTTAATCCCTAATTTATCGGCATTTATCTTTGCTTTTTCAACCATCTCACGGGTCATATCTATGCCGATAACATGACCTTTGTTTCCCGTTTTCATTGAAGACAGAAATGCGTCAAACCCTGCGCCGCTGCCAAGATCAAGGACCGTCTCGCCTTCCTGAAGGTCTGCAATAGCATTCGGGTTTCCGCAGCCCAGACCGAGATTGGCCTCGCCAAGCCCTACCTTCAGCTCCTCTTCCGAATATCCAAGCATCTTTCCGGCTTCAAGAAGGCTAACAGGATTTGTCTCAGGAGAGCAGCAGGTGTTTGCAGTCAGACAGCAACTATTAGACGCCGCTTGCGCATATGTCTTTATCACAAGCTGTTTAATCTTTGCTTTTTCTTTTTCCATAATTACCTTGCTTTCATTGTTTTCATCGGTTCAATATAAGTTTCTTTTCATACTATATACGATAAACAACGCATACATTGATGTCAACAAGTGCAGAGCTTTTCTAATTCGTTATCTTTACATTTTTTTACACATGGCATATAATCCCCAATATTTAGCGTTTGCTAATTTTTTGAGTTATGAACAAAAAGTCACTCCTTGTTATAGACGATGATGCTTTTGTCCGGGATATTATTAAAAACGCCCTCGACAAAGATTATCATATTATCGAGGCCTCCTCATATTCAGATGTTGTCAAGCTACACAGTGAGACTATTGACCTTGCAATCATCGATTATATCCTTCCCGACCGGGACGGATTTGAGGTTTTGAGGCTTCTGAGAGATAAAGAACCGTCTCTCCCTGCAATTATAATTACCGGTCACAGCAACGAGAACCTTGTAATAAATGCAATCAGAAAACATGTTGCTGATTATATAAAAAAACCGATGAATCTCTCTTATCTTAAAAGGAGATTATCAGAGATATTTTCAAATGAACATGATAAGGAAGGCGTCGAGACTTCTCTCAACAAGGATCATCTTCTTGATGCCGTCGCAAAGCATATCAATAAAACCTATATGAATGAGCTGACACTTGATCAAATCGCCCATATGGCCTGCATGAACAAGTTCAGTTTTTGCAGGGCTTTTAAAAAAAGATTCGGCCGGACCTTCACCTCTTATTTGAATATTATCAGAATAAAGAATGCAGCAGAGCTTCTGAAAACTTCTGATCACAGCATAACCGAAACAGCCTTTAGTGTGGGGTACAGAAACCTAGGTCACTTTAACCGCATCTTCAAAACTGTTTTTAAAATGCCGCCAAGGGAATATAGAAGAAAGGTAATTTACGGTCGCCAATACAGCATCCTCCAGGCAGAAGAGATGCTCTCCGAAGAATCTCCTGTCAATTAATAGCCGGCATTTTTAGAAAATAGCTTAGCCCGTCAAACAAATTATTCATCACCCGCAAAAAAAGAGAGGAACTGCAAAAAAGGTGAAGTAAATTTCTGCCCTCTCTGGGATACTGTTCTCATCTTTTTATCAGGGAGGAAATTAAAAATGGTCAAAAACAATAATAGGGAGGTATAAGATGCAGTTATTTAAATCCAGACTGTTCATGACTGTTGTTTTAACATTCCTATTTGAGGCAACGATACCCTTTCAGGCATATTTTTGATGAGGCAATTCGAAATCTTGACAGAAAGGAGGTAAGGAACATCTTAATAATATGGGCAAGAGCGTCCTTCCTACTTCAACAAATGGGAGGACAATATCATGCCATCTAATCACAAATAACAGAAAGAGAGGCAGAGGATCAACATGAAAAAAGGACTACTTATAATTAGTAAGCTTATGGCATTATGCCTTCTGAGTGCTACTATACTACTTGTGCAGTTCGATTTTGCACAAGCGCAACATAGTTCAAAAAAAGACATTGAGGCTAACATTCTAAACTACCTACATGCCAAGAACAGTGCAAAGGTTACAGGAGATCTGGATAATCTCAGAGCCGATTTAGAGCACATAACCAGTTCCGAAATCCAAGACAAGGCAATTTCAGAGGCAGATAGAGAATACTATAATACAATGCAACAGGATGAAGATTACTACACCGGCGAGGAAACAACGATACAACTCCTCTCTGAACCACAGACAATAAAAGGCGGGAAGATCTCTGTCTTTGTTGAAGAGAACAGCATTCTTTATCTGTCAACAGATGGTGGCCCTGATAAAACCGAGCAGAGAGTTGAGCATATTATGATATTGTCTAAAGCAGGTAAAGGCGTATGGCATATTGTATCAGACATTATCAAAGACGAGCCAAAACCGTTGACTCCGCCGCCAGGCTCAAAGCCAGTTCCTCAAGATACGTTGTCGACTCAAGTTGCTCCGAAAGGCCTATTGCCGCTAAACGATCAGAATGATGCTTTTGGAGCTATAAGCTTGCAAACCGCGTATTATAATGGTTCAGCAGCAGCCTCCTATGCTTATACTTGGGCACTAAGCCGCAATCCTGCATATCGTTCTTTTGCCGCTGACTGCACTAATTTTGTATCGCAGGCGGTCCGTGCTGGCAATTGGTGGGATGTATCAGGGTGGTATCTCTCGATGGAAGCGTGGTGGTATAATTACTTAAATCAGTCGCGCCCATGGGTCAATGCTCATTACTGGTATTTGTTCACATATAGCAGGCCAAGGGGATATATTGCACGGTACTTTAATCAAATGCAAATAGGCGACATCCTGCAGATGGACTTTAACAGAGACGGTTATGTGGATCACAGCATGGTAGTTACAGCGAAAAATGCTTCCGGCACAATCTATCTTTCTTATCATACAACCGATACCCGTAACAGGTCGATCAGCTCTATACTTAGCGCGTATCCGAATGCAAACTATTATGGCTGGCGTATTTACTCTGCAATCAATTAGTCGTACAGTGCAAGATTTTCTTAGCCCGTTTTATCGTAGGTTAATAATGGTAACACTCCTTGGGAGTGCTACCATTATTTTCGCATGTCACTCTCCAATCGGAGGAGCAAGCAGCAAAGAGAAATTGATAAATATGTTTATTTCTGCATTGCATAGAGCAGATTCCAACACTTTATATTCACTAGTACATCAGGACTATACTGCTACCCAGGAAATTGAATATCTACTCACCACATATGGCAAATGTACGTTTACCTCATTACGAACCGATATCAAGCAGAACACTGTTGCTTCCTTCATGGCAGAGGCTCGCTTAAGCGGCACCTGTCATAAAGATGACAGATCACACCCTTTTACCTTTAACCTCACCATGATGTCAAAAAATGACAAATGGTTTCTCGTGCTCGGCAAAAGCTCTGACGGAATCAAGCCTATTCCAAGCGGATCAGGTTCAACAACGCAGAGATAGAAAACAGCGGAATTCGACTGTGCGATTTATGGGGACGTAGTTACTGACATTGATTAACTTTGACAAAATCATATGCGATTTATGTTTATGGGGACGTAGTTACTGACATTGATTAACTTTGACAAAATCATGGTGACAATAAAATAGAGATGTGCCGCTACAAGCCGGATTAGATATTTGCGGAAATACGGACAATCATCAGGGAAGAATGCGCAAAGGGCGGAATAAGCAATGAGGAGATAAAAATGGAGAGCCGCAGGCAGTTAGTGAGCGGAATACGCGCAATGATAGCATATCGCGTCAGAGAAGAACTTGGCTTATCCGCAGCCGAAATAGCCCGTTATACAGGCGGCTCAACATCGGGCATTGCAAGGGCGATTGAAAAAGTTGTTAGAGAAATGTAAATATAACAACTCACAGTCAGTAACTACGTCCCCCAAATCCCGTCCTCAAACTTTGATATTGTCCCTGTTTCAATCAAAGTTCTTGTGCCTAACGGCGGAGAGACATGGCAAGCAGGCATTGCCCGGAATATTCAGTGGTCTTATACCGGCAATCCAGGCACTTCAGTAAAGATTGAGCTTTACAAAGCAGGGGTGCTCAACCGCTTAATAATTTCCAGCACATCAACCGGCACAAACGGCGCCGGTTCCTACAACTGGACTGTCCCTGCAACACAGGCTGTTGGTACAGATTATAAAATTATGGTTACAAGCACTACCAACAGCACTTTTAATGATATAAGCAATAATAACTTTGCAATTATAAAGTAGAAATAGAAGACAAATCGTATTAATAAGATGGTAATATTATGAAGGAGAAGATACTATGAGAAATAGCCTGAAATTATATGTATGTTTGATAATAGCAATATTTTTATTAAGCACTTATACCTTTGCTGCTGAAAAGGTTTTCTTCTATTACACAGACCCGGCGGGGACGCCGCTGGCGATGACAGATCAAAGCGGTAATGTAGTCTGGAGAGCCGATTACAAGCCCTTTGGGGAGGAACAGAGTGTCACTCAAAGTCCAGAGAATGTCATAAAATTTGTGGGTAAGGAAAAAGACAAAGAAACAGGACTTCACAATATTGGAGTAAGGTATATGAAGGACGAGATCGGCAGATTTATCTCACCTGACCCGGTAGGGCCGGTTAATCCATTGAACAGCAAAACGAATCTGGAGATGCTTCTGAATCCGCAGAGGCTGAATCTATATGCATATAGCTTGAATAATCCTTATAGATATATGGACGCGAATGGCAGGTGGCCTACGCCGGTTCACAACACAATCATCAACAGAGCGTTTGAAGGAACTTTATCTCCAGCGGCTATATCAGCTTTACAGCGAGGTAGTAAGGAGGCTGATTCGCTTAAGTATCAAGGCCAGGCTTTCTCATACATGCATGCTATGAGTAATGCTTTAACAAATCAGTCACCTGAAGAAGCAACAAGATTAATGAACAACTATATTAGTCAATCAGTGAACGAATACAAAACCTTGATGTCTCAAGGAAAAACAGATGCGGCCTATGAAGCTTTAGGAATGGCCATGCATCCCCTTATGGATGCAACTTCACCAAGCCATGAAGGGATGCAAGGATGGGCAGGTACTTTCCCAATAATTGACGGTACTACTATGAAAGCCTATATACATGGACGTAAAGAGACCGAAGACGTATTTAATTCTAATCCAGCGTATTCATCGAGGGCTGTTGAATCGATAAAAAAAATATATAATGAAGCTAATCAATAAAGATAGGTTGCTGCGTTATATCATTACTAACATCGTTATTTCTTCTCTGATATTTTTGGTCAAATTGTATAGCGGGCCATTCATAGAAGGGCCATGGTTTACCGTTAAACTCTTTCTTGATGCCCCAGCATTCATTATTATTGCTCTTTTAAAAGGTGTTAATAGTGCACTACATTTCACAACTGAGAATATATATCGAATCGTCAGTTTTATATTTTACTCAACCGTGATTGCAATGATTCAGATTTTCATTTACAAGAGAAAAAAGAAGAAGCAGGCGAAATTAGATTGATAGCAATACTATCAGTTTGTGAGAGGTGGCCGGGTTTGTTTAGACAACCTAAAGCAGTTTTTAAGTAGCAGGGGAAATAGGGGTCAAGTCTTTGATTTTGTTATTTATTCACGAAGTGTGTTATTGTTGAAATTGTGGCGAGGCCGATACGAATTGAGTACGATGGAGCAATTTATCACGTTACCTCACGTGGAAACGCGCGAAAGCGTATTTACAAAGATAAGATGGACCGTCTGAATTTTCTCGATGTCCTTACGGCAGTAAATCGAAAATACAACTGGCTCTGCCATGCCTATTGCCTGATGGACAACCACTATCATCTCATAATAGAAACACCTGATGGTAATCTCTCAAAAGGAATGCGGCAGTTAAATGGCGTTTATACACAGAGTTTCAATAGAAGGCATAGGCGGGTCGGGCACATATTTCAGGGGAGATACAAAGCAATCCTTGTCGAAAAAGAAAGCCACCTTTTGGAAGTATGTCGGTACGTGGTACTAAATCCGGTAAGAGCGAAGAGTGTACAAGATCCTGGAAATTGGAAATGGAGCAGCTATAACGAAACGGCAGGAAAAATAAGGCCGCACCCCTGTCTTACAGTGGCATGGATATTGGGACAATTTGGCGCTCAAAGGGGGCAGGCGGAAAGGGAATATCGAAATTTTGTCAGGGCGGGGATCGGCGGGGAAAAAATATGGAAGAAGGTGAAGGGACAGAGTATCCTTGGTGAAGAAGACTATACTGAGCGCCTAATGGAATACATAAAAGGACAGAGGGACATTCAGGAAATACCGAGGCAGCAGCGGTATCTGAACCGGCCTGCTCTTGAGACTCTTTTCCCGGATCAGGTGAAAAGGAAGAAAGAGAAGAGAAACAAGCATATGTATAATGCAATAGACGAGCATGGATACAGTCAGAAGGAAATTGCCGATTACCTCGGCTTGCATTATTCAACCGTAAGCAGATTGATTAAAGCACATGCGATAACATCAAAAAGAAAGACTTGACCCTCTTCACTCCCCTTTCCGGCCACCCTCCATTCACCCTGTAGTATTGGCGCGCCAATTGAGGACATCACCTACGAACACGCAGAATCAAGAAGGTTAAACTTTTATCACTTTCTTCATCAAATGCGCACCTTAGATATTTTTTATTGAGTGAAACTTACAACTGTAAATCAACGATGTTGATAGAGGATTTTTCAAAGATTTTGCTTTCACTGAATAACGCACCGTGATTAACCTAAATGCAATTCCAAGTATATCAATAAATGTGCAAGTTAATTGAGACATTAGATAACGTGAACTCCGTTGATATTATTGCTTAATCGATAAGTTTTGTTTATAATCATGCTAAATATACGGCCTAACTAAGGAGGTATAGGATGCAACAATATGCATTATGTATTGGAATCAATAGATATTCGAGCAGGTCAATAAATTTACTTAAGGTATGTGAAAATGATGCTATAACAATATCAAATATTTTGGAAGAAACCCCTTTTAATTATAACAAGGTTCAAGTTTTATCTACTAAAAGCGGATATGATTTCCCTTCCAAATATAATATACAAAATTTTCTAAAAGAATTATGTGAAAATGCATCTGAAGATGATTTTATTCTTGTTTATTATTCAGGACATGGTTCTATGCAAGACGGGAATCAATACTTAATTCCATCTGATGCACATCCTGCCGATGTTGAAAGTTTTATTAATATAATCGAACTCAAAAATATTATAAAAGAATCAAAGGCAAAACAGAAATTAATTATTATTGATGCATGTAAAAGCGGAGCAGACTTAACAGGTTTGAAAAGACTGGAATCTTACATTGATCCCACTAAGGTAAAAGAGATATTTTCAGATGTCCAAGGTGTTTATATGATTTTTTCAAGCAGTAAAGATGAAGTATCGTGGGAAGATACAAGTAGTGATCATTCTGTCTTTACAAAATTCTTAGTAAAAGCTTTAAAGGGCGAAGAAGAAGGCATCTTGAAAGATTCAATATTGACTGTTGAATCTTTATTTGAATATCTTTCGCAAATCATACCAAGATATTCAAGAACTGCCTGCCCATCAAAAATGACACCCGTATCGTATAGTGTGACGACAGGTCCAATGATGCTTGCTAATTTTCAAAACCTTGATAAAATTCCCGGACAAAGTATTTATGATGTTTTCGTGCCGGTGGGCACACCTACTCTGACCTATGTGCCGCGTGAAAAAGAGAGCGAATTTTTAAGTGTATTGAGGCGCCCTGGAAAACAAATTTATCTTCATGGAGCGTCGGGCTGTGGCAAAACATGTTTATATGAAACAGTCATGAATGAAAATAAACAAAAATATATTATGGTACCCTGTAAAGCTACATATGACAATTTGCTGGTTTTGAATGTCAGTATTTACTTTAAAGTAGCGAGAAAGTTGCCAAACATTAATCCCGACGCAAATTATGCTATACAAATAGCAACGTTGGAGCATGATGCTATAGATAAAATGGTGGAAGATTTAGCGAAAGAGAACATTGTTTTAGTCTTGGATGATTTTCACAGATTGCCAGCGTCGGTGATGCGTGAATTTGCTGATACTGTCAAAACTTTTGTTCTTGGTGGAGCAAAAATTCTGTTTGTTGGTGTTTCAAATACTGCAGATCAATTAATTAGTATGTATCCCGATTTAAATGAGCGAATAGATGGTATCGAATTAAAACCTCTTTCGAAAGGAAACCTTTTGAAAATCATAGAACGGGGCAGTGAAATATTGAATGTCAAATTTGACTCAGATTTATCGTCTGAAATAATAAAGCAATCCTTAGGTTCTGCATCTTTAGTTCATGAGCTGTGTTTGTCGATCTTAGAAGAGATTCGCGTACATAAAAGGAGAAAAACCGTCATATCTATCGATGATATGAATTTACTAAGTAAGGCATGTCAAAAAGTTGCAATTAAACAAGCTAGGATATATAAAACTATCTATAGTGCTTTGAGCTATGGCAGAAGAAAAGCAAAGAAATATGCTACTTATAGGATGACAATGGAAGCTATAGCTCTTATGGATGACGATCGAATGGTTATTAGTGAAGATAAATTATATGATGTGCTGCGTAGAAGATTTGGCGATTATACACCCCCTCGTTATAACTTTTCGCAAGCATTATCACATTTATCAAAAATACAGGCGAATTTGAAAGAAGTTGTGTCATTTAATAATCTTACTAATATGATCGAGATTGTGGACCCTGGATTCAAGTTTTATCTAAATTGGGTTGTTTTGCCTACCATAACCTGATGGTAAATGTTTTGGTGAAACCTTTAGAAAACTAACATTTACATGTTTCTAAATAAACAAGACTATCTGTAAATTTGACATTGTGAGACTATAAAGGTATTTTTGGGTTGCCATTCAGGACTTACTAAATTGCTGTGTTTTTTTCGTCCAGTAAGGCGCATACCATTTTTCTCAGAGACACCTACTAACACGTAGATAGGGAATGGGTCAGTCATCATGGGGTCAGACTTGTTTATTGCATGTAATATATAAAGATTAATCATTAAGCAGCTTAAGAATATGTTCCATATCCGCTTTAAAGTTTTCTCCGTCTTTCAAATATCTGGTAACAACCGAAGGGTCTTTTTGAAGAAAAAGCGCTATTTCTTTGCCCTTGTATCCAAATTCCCTTGCCGTAAAACTTGCCAGTTTCCTTACTGCCAATATCCCCCTGTCCCTGCTTTTTTCTCTCAACTGATTGATGGTTATTCCTTTATTCTTACCGATTGTTTCCGCTATCTTCTTTAGACTGTATTTATGATGCTTTCTTTTGTTCTCAAATCTTTCATCTACCTTCTCCATCACCTTATCAATAAAATGCTCTTCCCCAAGTATCCTCTGACTGACGGTTTTGTATATGTCTTCTTTCTTAACCTCTATGCCGTCATCTATATAAGCTCTATAAAGCTTCCTTGCCTGTGTTTTGTCTTCTGAAAACATACGCAATA
>JBAZZX010000040.1:0-27533 GCA_041658585.1 Thermodesulfovibrionales bacterium | reverse complement strand
CTCTTTCTCAAATTGCAGTTTTAAATCATTCAGCAGTTTCAATTCTTCCTCCTCCTTTTTGATTTCTCTGCAATTTTACCATTTTCTTTTATCTGTTGAGGAGTTAGTGTTTATACACAGACTCTAACTAAGGAGTTCATAAGTAAGGACACATTTAAACACCCTCCCCTTTATCCCCTCCCCTCAAGGGAGGGGCGATTCTTAAGTCCCCTCTCCCTTGAGGGGAGAGGGCAAGGGTGAGGGTGTGTGGCTTTACTTATGAACTCCTTAGTAAAGGAGGATAGTCTATGCCCGGCGCTTAAGAAAAATCATCCGCAAAACGTGTTATATCTTCCTTGTCCATAAGGTCGTCCTGCCCAGCAAGGAAAACCCGATATATCCCCTTACCTTCAGCTCATTCCCTTCAAGCGTCATCTTGCAGGAATAGGTCTTTCCGTTTTTCGGGTCATAGATTTTCCCGTCTTTCCAAATGTTCCCGCCGCTAAACTTGAACCCGGATAATATATCGAGTCCCAGGAGTTTACGGTTTTTCTTTGTTTCCTCGGGATTTTTTGAATCAACCTTTTCCTTGCCGTCTTCGGTCTTTGGATTTTTAAGCCATGTAATCTTGCCGCAGAAAAGGTCTCCGCATTTATAGACCTGCACTATGGAGTTTCCCTCGGCAGTATACCAGTCTCCAACTATTGAATCAGGGCTTACTGCAAAGACATCGGCAGAAGCAAAAACTATCATAACAGCGAAGATCAATAATATTTTTCTCATGAAACCTCCCTCCTTAAAACGGTTTTTGATTATATTATATAGTAAATTTTCTATTGTGCGAGACCGGAAGGCAAGTCTACAAAACACTGAGGGTCTTCAGCAAGAAAATCGTTTGCTCCCCGTGCTTTTGAGAAAGCATAGGCTATTGCCCTGCAACCTCTGCAATGCGCCCATCTCATACATGTCCTGCATTTGCCTTTATATTTTTCCCTGCTGCGGATATCCTCCAGAACTTTCGAGGCAGCCCATATCTCCCTGAAAGAATCCTTTCGGATATTGCCAAGGGAGATGTCTAATCTCCTGCACGGCACAAGTCCGCCGTCAGGAAGAATAGTTATACCTGATACCCCGGCAGCGCAACCGCCGGAGGGGATGTTTCCTCTATTCTCTCCATCTTCGACGATGAGCGATTGAGCAGCCACGGGATCACCGGTAACAATTTCAAGACTGCCCGTATCCAGCGAAAATATTTTATTGTAGAGTTGCCTGATCCGCTCATGGCTCAACATTTCCTTCAGCATGGACCCGCCCCTTCCGGACGGGACAAGCCGCGAAAACCCGAGCCGCTGAACTCCCTTTCTCATTGCAATATCAATGATATCCATAAAATAATCCGCATTCATGGAAGACAGCGTAACGTTCATCGTCACGTTCAGACCCGCATCAAGGAGATACCGGACACCTTTCATGGAAACGGAATAACTGCCTTTGCCGCGTATAGAATCGTGGACTTCTTCAGACCCTTCAATGCTGACCTGGACTCCGTTGACATTCAGGTCCGATAAGGCTTTCGCTTTTTTCTTATCGACAAAAATTCCGTTTGTAAGCAGGTACAGACCAAAGCCCTGGTCCTTTATCTCCCTTATTATGTCATAGATATCGTTTCGTAAAAACGGCTCTCCTCCGGTAACATTGAAGCTTTTTGAATACTGCATTCCATAGGCTGACTCCCATTCGGCAAGAGTATCGGATATCTCCGTTACCGCTTCCTTAATTTCAGAAAAAGACATCTCATCCATAGTCCTGCCCGTCTGATAGCAGTGTTTGCAGCGAAGGTTGCAGCGTTCCGTAAGATGAAGCTGAACAAAAAATTCAAATGGCCGGGTAAGTGTCATATCGTTTACCTAAACGTTGCACAAACGGCAGGGCAGACACGATGAAAAGTCTTCTAATGCGACAAAGGACTATATTCCGAACACATAAATGCGGATCTAACCTGCAGTGTCTTTCAGAAGAAGGCCATAGTGCTTTATTAAAGTACATTAAGGTGTCGCTACAAGACCTTTTCATCGCATCAGCCCTGCCGTTTGTAATAAGTTTTTGCAACCGGTGAGTCTATTAATCTTTTGTGTTATTTCACTTTCTTAATCCCGGTAAGCCAGGAAAGGAGCATACTCACGATACTAACAATCAGTGCGCCTTTAAATGCGGCTCCGAAACCCGTCATCTGAAGGCCGAGGCTGAAAGGTTCTGAAAGCTCTGCGGTGATGAAAAGCATAAGGGTATTGACGATCAGCGTAAAAAAGCCGAGGGTGATGATAATAAGTGGAAAAGTAAAAAAAGTCACCACCGGTTTTATAAAAGCATTTACGACTCCGAAAACCCCGCCGATGATAATCATCTTCCACCACTCGCCGGTAAAGGTTATGCCGTCGATAAACTTAACAGCCGCTGCAATCGAGAGGGCATTGATCATTATCCTCAGGATCAAATTTTCCATATACTATTAAACCATACCTTTCATTGTAAAGGTTTGCCGCTGATCAAGGATCCATGAGGCCCGATTATCGGACAGCTATAGATTTTTTGGGTCTGTGACGGGCCAAAGGTAATATTTTCGCAGCGGTTGTTTTGTTCGTTGGTTTCCGGGATTAAATTTGGATCGTCCACTTCAACACTGAAATTCAATGATGTAGACCCTGAAGCATCTTTGACATAAAAGGGCCCGCCAATCTTTTCTTCCCCCGGCCCGATTCCGTCTTCAATCCAACCCGCTAATGCAAGACCGTCGAGTAGAATTTTGATACGGTCGGGAATATGTCCGTGCCACATATTTTTTACAGTGGGGACTATTATTATCTTTTTCTCACCGTCAACTTCCCCTCTAATTATCTCAACCGCTGATATAACGAGATCGACCACCGGAACTTTATCCGCCTTTTTATCCGCATCCGGCATGACGGTTCCGGCATCCCCTACAACAGGGACCGAAGGCTTCTGCTCCGTCTGAATTTCTACGGGCTTTTTCTCGCTTTCTTCACAATAGCCCATGTCCGAAACAAACGCCGCTGATAAAAACAGCGCAAAGAAAAAAACAAAAAACGCTTTAATCAAATTCGGGTCCTCCTGCAACAATTATTATTGAGCAAATACGTCTCCGAATTCAACCGGTTTTTCTATTATTTAAAATCTAGTTACCCGAAAAGTACAATTAAACTGTCGGAGAAACTGCGAATGTCTAACACGGATTATTCATAAAATCGGCGACAGGAACCGAGGATAGAGTATTTGAGCGGTTTTTTTTGCCGATAGTCAAACACAGTATTTGGAAATAAAGAGGCAAAAGCCTCGCAGGGAGGAACGACCGAGAATGTCCGCCTCAGGCGGATTCGCCGAGGAGAAAGCGAAAATACTCTGTCCTCGGTTCAATTAGAAAAATTGTGAATAATCCGGGATAGAATAAATTTATTTATAACTCCTCTTCTTCATCTTTATACGCCCTTCTTCTTTTCACCAGCCGGATAAAGCCGTATATCGTGACTAAAGCGGCGAGGGTAAAAACAACCGTATAAATGTTGTTGCTGAAATACAGGAACCAGGTATGTTTTCTTTTTAGGGATGATCGCCACTCTTTTTCAAGCCCGGACAAGCTTACAGAGAAACTTTTCCTCGCTGCTTCATGTATCGACTCACCGTCCTGCAGCTTTTTTAGAAATGTTAGAAGCCCCTGACTGCCGTAAACGCGGACGATATATTCAACTATGCTTTTACTTTCCTGATAAGCAAGTATAAGGCTTTTCTCATCCGGGGGAAACCTGTTCAATTCCCGAATATCTATCAGAGAATCATAAACAACCGCCTTTGCAAGCGTTCCGTCCTCTTCGCCGGATAAAAGCTCGGCAATTCCTCCGCTTGCCCATTGGCATACTCCCTCATCAAGCCATCGGGGAAGTTCCCCCTGTTCTATATTCCTGTGCAAAAGCAGGTGGCACAACTCATGTTTCAGAGTCGCCTCAAGAGAGAACGGTTTGGCGTAAACCCTTGAGGTATCAAGCACAATAAGGTTTCTGCCTGGTACGGCATAGGCGACAATAATGTTGCTGCCGGCAAATTTCCTGAATTGCTCACTGTCTTTTGCCAGAACTATATCGGGTCTGAAATCGACCTGCCACTGTAGGGTTTGTGCAAGTTGCGATTTGACGGACGGATATGCCTTTGTTACCTCCTGAGCAACAGCAGATAAAGAATCTTCATAGATAATGTCTGCCGCCTCTGTCCGTAGAGTGATATTTTCAGCATAAAGGAAACTGAAGGGGATAAATAAAATCATCGCAAGGAAAATCAACCGTCTTGTAAACATGGTGGATTATTTTTGCTTTTTTGCCTGAAAGAAGGCAATCTCCTTTTTGTCGATTTATCAATCTAACCCAGATTATTCATAAAATTGGCACCAACAACTGAGGGTAGAGTATTTGAGCGGTTTTTTTTGCCGATAGTCAAATACAGTATTTAAAAATAGAGAGGCAAAAGCCTCGCAGGGAGGAACGACCGAGAATGAGCGAAAATACTCTACCCTCGGTTCAATCAGAAAAATTTATGAATAATCCGGGCTAATGCTATAATAAGCGGAAATTCGAATGAGTTGATGAAACCATAAAGAATACATATGCCGGAGGCAGGATGAGGTCGTTGAGGATAGCGCTTGCACAGATTAACCCTACTGTCGGAGACCTTGAGGGTAATGTCGCCAAGATTGTCGGTTATATCAAAAAGGCCCAAAAAGCAGGCGCCGGGGTTGTGGCATTTCCCGAACTCGCTATAACCGGGTATCCTCCCGAGGACCTGCTTTTAAAAAAACAATTCATTGATGATAACCTTGCAGCCTTAAAGAAAGTTCAGGAAAATGTCGGCGACATAATTGCAATCGTCGGCTTTGTCGACAGGAAAGACGATATCTATAATGCCGCCGCAGTGCTGTTCGACAAAAAAATCATCGATATCTATCACAAGAAATACCTCCCGAATTACGGCGTCTTTGATGAATACCGTTATTTTCAGGCAGGCGACAGGTGTCCAATATACGGGATCGGCAACGCCTGGATAGGCATAAATATCTGCGAGGACATCTGGTATCCCCAAGGGCCTGCGCGGACCCAGTCGCTTGCAGGCGCCGAGGTGATCATAAATATAAACGCATCTCCTTATCATACAGGCAAGGGGAAAGTTAGAGAACACATGCTTTCTACTCGCGCCTCGGACAATCTTGTGGCCATAGCTTATTTGAATACGGTCGGAGGCCAGGACGAGCTTGTTTTTGACGGTCACAGCCTCGTTCTTGATCAGGACGGCAATGTAATTGCAATGGGGAAACAGTTTGAGGAAGACCTGATTGTTCTTGACCTTGACCTTGAGGGCATCATGATGAAAAGGCTCCATGCGCCTCTTAGAAGACAGGAGATCATGAAGCTCGAAAAAGGGGCCTTTGAAAAGATTATTATTCCGGTCAAAAAAACCAAACAAAAAAACCAATTAATTAACTCTGTGAAAATCACTGAGCTTAGACCACAAGAGGAAATTTATCGGGCGCTCGTCCTCGGCACAACAGATTATATCAATAAGAACGGTTTTAAAGGCGTTATCATCGGGTTAAGCGGCGGCATAGATTCCGCTCTCGTTGCAACAATTGCAGTCGATGCGCTCGGGAAGGCCAATGTAAGAGGTCTCTTTATGCCCTCACCCTATACTTCCGGTGAAAGCAGAGAAGACGCTTATTCCCTTGCAGCGAACCTGGGAACAAAAATGATCGAAATACCTATTCATGATATTTTCCGGAGTTATCTCTCCGCACTCAAAGAGGAATTCCATGGCCTGCCTTCCGACACTACTGAAGAAAACCTCCAGGCAAGGATCAGGGGCAATATCCTCATGGCCTTTTCGAATAAATTCGGATGGCTTGTCCTGACCACAGGCAATAAATCCGAAATGAGCGTCGGATATGCCACTCTTTATGGCGATATGGCGGGCGGATTTGCGGTTATCAAAGATGTCCCTAAGACCATGGTCTACGAACTATGCAGTTGGAGGAACAATCAAGGTAAAAAAATAATTCCCGACAGGATATTTTACAAGGAACCCTCGGCTGAATTAAGACCCGATCAGAAAGATACCGATTCTCTGCCGCCCTATCCCGAACTTGATCCCATACTCAAGGCTTATATTGAGGAAGATAAGAGTATGGAAGAAATCCTCTCTCTCGGCTGCGAGCCGGAATGCGCGCACAAGGTGATCAGGATGATCGACGCAAGTGAATACAAAAGAAGACAGTCTCCGCCCGGGATCAAGATAACCCTAAAGGCATTTGGAAGAGACAGGCGTTTTCCTTTAACCAATAAATACAGGGGCTACTGATGAAAAAGTTATTTTTTATATTTACAGTAATTTTAGTGTCATTGCATTTAACCCTGATTCCCGTTTTTTCCGCCGACAATAAACCCCTTCAGATCAGGAAACAACCTGAGATTCAGCAGATAAGACCCAAAAAGCCGGTTAAGATAAAACTGAAACGGACAGGGGAAGGTAAATATACATGGGACCTGACAGGCGACGACGTAGACGAGCTCGTCAGGGCGGACAAAAAACTGAGGAAACTCCTCAATTTACAATGAGAATGTTTGCACGGTAAAAGTACGAGATGAAGGGTACACTATATATAGTCTCAACGCCTATCGGCAACCTTGAGGACATTACCTTGCGGGCTTTACGGATTTTGAAAGAGGCGGACGTCATTGCGGCTGAGGACACCCGGCATTCATTGAAATTGCTCAGTCATTACGGTATTTCCAAACCGATGATCAGCTATTACAAAGAACGTGAAAAGATAAGGGCTGAGGAGCTTACGGAAAAACTTCTCGCAGGCAAATCAGTGGCGCTCATTTCAGACGCCGGGACCCCGGGCATAGCAGATCCCGGAACTATCCTGATCAAAAAAGCCCTTCAGGAAAATATTCCGGTTGTGCCTGTTCCGGGACCGTCGGCCTTTGTTGCGGCCCTTTCGGTATCGGGACTTCCCACTGAAGAGATCACATTCATCGGCTTTCTTCCTTCAAAGAAGACCCATCGCGAAAAGCTATTAAGGGACCTGGCGCTTGAACGAAGAACACTTGTCTTCTATGAGGCGCCGCACAGGATCATGGAAACCTTGTCCGCGATGGAAACGATCTTCACCGGCAGAGAAGCGGCAGTAGCCAAAGAGATCACAAAGCTGCATGAGGAAGTATTCCGGGGCGGCATTTCGGATATACTTCATCAAATGGGCGGATCGGTAATTGCCGGCGAATATGTCGTCATTTTGGAAGGCAAAAAAGAAGGACCCAACGCCTCCTTTGCGGAAGCGCTTCCCGAAGTATTTTCTCTTATGAAAAAGGGCTTCGGACGAAAAGATGCGGTCAAAAAAATTTCCGAAGCCTATGGATTGAGCAAAAAGGAATTGTACGACAAAAGCCTTGCAGAGGAAATTGCTTGACTTTTTCGGCACTTAACAATAAAATTTCGGTATTATATAGTGAGGGGGTAAAGTGTCACAGAGACTTCTTCTTGCAGACGACAGCATAACTATACAAAAGGTTGTTGAACTTATCCTGGCCGAGGAAGATTTTGAGATAAAATCGGTCAATAACGGGGAAGAAGCTCTGGCTGTTATTTCATCCTTCATGCCCGATCTTATACTTGCCGACATTGAGATGCCGAAAATAAACGGCTATCAGCTCTGCGAGACCATAAAAAGGAACCCGGCTACGAACACTATTCCGGTAATACTTTTGACAGGCGCCTTTGAACCTATAGACGAAGAACTGGCAAAACAGGTACAGGCGGATGATTTCATCATCAAGCCTTTTGAATCACAGGAGTTGATCAGCAAGATAAACGCAGTCCTGACTATTTCATCCGTTGCCGAGGCGGAATTCGCTGAAGAGGACGCAGTTGAAGCTGAAGCCGTGGGACTTGAGGCGGAACCCATCAGCCTTGAGGAAGAAGCGCCTGCAGAGGAGGTTTCTTTAGATGAGGACCTCTGGGCGATGGAAGAAACTGCGGAAATTCCCAAGCCTGAGGGTTGGCCGGTTGAAGAAGGCATTGCTCCCGGAGCGGAAAAGTTCATACAGGTTGAAGAGGAAACAATAGCTGAAATTGAAACGCCTGCGAAGGAAGAATTGAAGCCCCGCCCTGCCGAAAAGCCCCATGTTGCCGAAGTGAAAGCCGGCGCTTTAGAGGCGGACCTGCCGTCGAAAGACGAATTTAAGAAATATTTCGAGAGTATTGTCAATGAAAAGATGTCTTCTCTTGTTGCATCGCTTGACATAAAAGAAACCGTTCTCGCCTCGCTAATGCCTTTGATGAAAGATTCCGTTGAAAAGATTCTTTGGGAAGTCGCCCCGGATCTTGTGGAAAGGATGTTGAAAGAAATGCTGAAAGGCACTCTCGAGTCCTTAACAAAAGAGGTTGAGAAGGTTATCTGGGAGACGGTGCCTGACCTTGCCGAGACTATGATTTCTAAAGAAATAGAGAGGATTAGGTCGGAATTTTAGACAAAGGCTTCGATCCAAAAGGCGTAGAAGAAAACTGGTATGATTTCTGGGTCTCAAAGGGATATTTTTCTCCCGACCCGGCCCATACCGGCGTTTCCTATTCTCTGGTAATTCCCCCTCCGAACGTCACCGGTTCCCTGCATATGGGGCATGCCCTGAATACCGTTTTACAGGACATCCTGTCGCGCTGGAAGCGTATGTCCGGCTATAATGTCCTCTGGCTTCCGGGTACGGACCATGCGGGCATTGCAACACAGAATGTTGTGGAAAAACAGCTTGCTTCAGAGAAACTTGACAGGCATACGCTCGGCAGAGATAAATTTATCAAACGGGTCTGGAAGTGGAAGGCCAAATCAGGCGGGACTATCATCCACCAGTTAAAGAGGCTCGGAGCCTCCTGTGACTGGTCGCGGGAGAGGTTCACCCTTGATGAAGGTCTCTCAAAAGCCGTCAGGGAAGTTTTTGTGCACCTGTATGAAGATGGCCTTATTTACAGGGATAACCGCCTCATCAACTGGTGTCCCCGCTGTCATACGGCCCTCTCCGATCTTGAGGTGGAGCATGAAGAATTAGAAGGTAATTTGACATATATAAAATATCCGCTTTCCAACGGCAGCGGAATATTTATTACCGTTGCAACAACCAGGCCTGAAACAATGCTTGGAGATACCGCTGTTGCCGTAAATCCTGAAGACGACAGGTACAAAGATTATATCGGCAAAACCGTTGATCTGCCGTTAACGGGAAGACAAATCACGGTTATTTCAGATCCAGCCGTTGATCCCGCCTTCGGCACAGGTGCAGTCAAGGTCACGCCTGCACATGACTTCAACGATGAAGCTGTTGCAAAGAGACAGGACCCTCCCCTGAAATTTATAACGGTTATCGGCGACGACGGGAATATGACGGAATATGCCGGGAAAAAATACGCGGGTCTCGACAGATATGAATGCAGGAAAATCATCCTGCAGGATCTAAAAGACCTCAATCTTATCGAAAAGCAGGTCGCTCACAAACACGCCGTTGGACACTGCTACAGATGCAAGACGATCACGGAACCCCTGTCAACGCCTCAGTGGTATGTGAGTGTTCAGTCCATTGCACGTGAGGCAATAAAGGCTGTCAGGGATGAACGTATAAGGATAATCCCTAAATCCTGGGAGAATACTTACTTTGCATGGATGGAAGATATAAAAGACTGGTGCATCTCACGACAGATATGGTGGGGGCACAGGATTCCGGTCTGGTACTGTCAGGAAATCCGGAGCGATATATGCAGAAGTAAAAACGGGATAATAGTGGCAAGGGTTGATCCTCAGACATGTCCCTTTTGCGGCTCTGCAGGATTGAAGCAGGACGAAGATGTGCTTGATACCTGGTTTTCATCGGCCTTATGGCCTTTCTCAACCTTCGGATGGCCGGATAATACCGATGATTTAAAAACCTATTATCCAACCAGCGTTCTCGTTACGGGCTTCGACATAATCTTTTTCTGGGTAGCCAGAATGATCATGATGGGGCTGAAATTTATGGGCGACGCACCCTTCAGGGATGTTTATATCCATGCGTTGGTAAGGGATATGAAAGGCCAGAAGATGTCGAAGTCAAAGGGCAATGTTATCGACCCGTTAATCATGATGGACAGGTACGGCACCGACGCATTCCGCTTCACCCTTGCAGCTTTCGCAGCCCAGGGAAGAGATGTTAAATTCTCTGAAGACAGGGTCGAAGGTTACCGCCACTTCGTAAATAAGATATGGAATGCCGCCCGTTTTATAATGATGAATATAGAAGATGACGCGGGGCCGGATAGAAGCGGAGAAGCGGAGATTTCGCCTTTGCAGCCGAAGGACCTGGCAAGCAGGTGGATATTAAGCAGGCTTGCGGCTACTGCGGATGAGATGAATACGGCCCTGAAAGAATACCGTTTCAACGACGCCGCAAACAGCGTCTACCAGTTCATATGGCACGAGTTCTGCGACTGGTATATCGAGCTGTCCAAAATTGAGATGCGGGATCAGCAGTCAAAAGAGAACGTTATCCAATGCCTGTTTTACACGCTTGATATCTCCCTGAGGCTTCTTCATCCCTTCATGCCTTTTGTGACCGAGGAAATATGGCAAAAAACAAAAGGGGAAAGGCGCGCATCCCAAAGGCATGAACCGGAAAGCATAATGATATCGGAATATCCGAAAGCGCTTCAGCGTTATTATCAGGAAGAAGAAGACATGTCCTACATTATAGATGCGGTTATGGGGATTCGCACTATTCGCGGAGAATTGAATATATCTCCTTCTCTTAAGCTGAATGCGTCGATCAGAACGTATTCCGAATTCGCCGAACGGGTCTTGCATGAAAACGTACAGTATATTAGAAGCCTCGCAAAGGCCGAAGAGATTATAATCGGAACGAATTTACATAAACCTGAAGGATCTGCAACCGCTGTCAAGAGTTCCATGGAGATATATATACCTCTGAAGGGCGTCCTGAACATTGCTTCGGAAATAGAAAGACTGAATAAGGACATAGCGAAGATAGAGGCTTCCATTGCAACTCTGAACAAGAAACTCTTTAATGATGACTTCCTCCTGAGAGCGCCGAAAGAGATAGTTGACAAGGAAAAGACAAAATATGACGAACTCGTCAAGATGAAGGAGAGGATTTTGGAGAGTATTAAATTGTTAAATGAAGCAGAGGTGAAAAATGAAACGTAAAAAAGAAAAAAAGATCGAGAACAGTGATATCGAATTTCTTGAGGGCGAATTCATCAATATTAAACAGAGCACCGTAAGATCCGTGGAAGGCGGACACGTCGAACTTCGGCAGGTCGGCGCATTCAGCATAGACGGTGAACGCATTGAAGTCACCCAGGGGGCCTCCGGCATCCTCAAAGGTAACGACATAAACCTCAACCAGAGCATCAGCCTTATCACGGCGGCGGATAACATATCGGTAAATTATTCTCTATCGCCGATCACTATTTCAAGAGAACATGCGTTGGCCGACAATTCGGCAGTCGGTATTATGGCGGCGCGTGAAATCAAATCCGAAAATACTTCCGCCTTTCTTGTGTTAAGCAATAAAATCGAAGGAAACATTACAACCCTGCTTGACTGGAAATCCGCTCTCGCTTTAGGCGGAGTTCTTGGAGGCATCTGGGGCTTCTTCTCCCTCCTGGCAAAAAGGAAATAAATTGGATATTCCGCAAGGCGTCTCTGCATTGCTCCGGCGCGCCCTTGAAGAGGACATCGGCTGCGGCGACATTACCGCTTCTCTTCTCCTGCCGGAAGAAAACATATCAAAGGCGCATATCATAGCAAAAGGCGGCTTTGTGCTTGCAGGTCTACCTTTTGTCCGGGAGGTGTTCCGCATTCTTGATCCATCCTTATCTTTTAAAACCTTTTTTCGCGACGGCGACCGGATTAAAAAAGGTGATGTAATCGCCGAAGTATGGGGCAAAACCCGAACGATCCTTTCAGGGGAGCGTGTAAGCCTCAATATTCTCCAAAGGCTATCCGGCATAGCAACACTCACTTCTATGTATAACGATAAAATTCAGGGCACAAAAGCGAAGCTCGTTGATACAAGAAAAACCACCCCCTGCCTGAGATTCATGGAAAAATATGCGGTAAGAACAGGCGGCGGCGGCAACCACAGATTCGGGCTTTTCGACGGCATCCTTATCAAGGACAATCATATAAAAGCGGTGGGCAGTATAAAAGAGTCCGTAAACCGTGCAAAAAAAGGTCATCACCTTCTCAAGATCGAGGTGGAAGTGGAAACACTTGATCAGCTCAGGGAGGCAATAGAAGCCTGTGCGGATGTTGTTATGCTGGATAATATGCCTGTTCATGAGATGAAAGAAGCCGTAACGCTTGTAAAAGGCAGAGTTCTCATTGAGGCTTCAGGAAATGTAACGCTTGAGAATATCAAAGACATTGCAGAGACCGGTGTAGACTTTATATCCGCAGGCGCTCTTACACACTCGGCCCCCGCAGCCGATATATCCTTGAAAATAGTTGCATGATTTGATATAGTGGGTTTTATACAAAAGCTTTAAGGAGGTTTTTATGACTCTGAAACAAGTAAAAGATATCGCGAAGACAAAAGGAATAAAAGTCGGCAACATGAAAAAAGCTAATATTATACGCACGATCCAGAAGACCGAGGGTAACTTCGACTGTTTCGGCGCTGCTTCAGCAGGAGTATGCGATCAGATTAATTGCCTCTGGAAAGAAGATTGTCTGCAATGTCTCTAAGCCCGGGAGAGAGGCTTATTGACAGCCTTTAATAAATTTTCTCCGCTAATCTGAATTAACGCTATCTTCAGGGCAGGAGCTGCGGAGGAACAGGGAACCGACTGCTCCCAACAGGGCCACCCCTGCGGCAAGCAACAGCGCCGGGGATAAGGAATATGTGGCGTCTGCGATAACGCCGGCGACACCGGGCCCGGCAGCCTGGCCGATGCCAAAGAAGAGCGTGATAAAACCAAGCCCCGCAGGTGCAAGCCTTGGGCCAAGCAGATCTCCGCACGTTGCAGCCATAATCGCGGGAATACTCCATGCCGTGAGGCCGAACAGGACAGCGGAAAAGACGAAACCGGGCGGCGAAGGCCATAGCGCGAACAAACCAAATGCAACCGCCTGGATAATATAGACTATCACGAGGGCTGTTTTGCGGCCAAATGTGTCTGAGAACGAACCCCAGATCAAACCGCATAGCAGGCTTAACCATCCCATGAGCATGAACAACCTGCCGGCTGACTCCTGTGTATATCCACCCTCGGTTATCAGGTACTTGGTAAAGAAGGTCATGTAGATGATGTATGAGAATCCGAAAGCAACGTAGATTATACCCAGATGCCATACGACGCCGGACTGATAGACTCTTCCCCAGTTTAATTCTCTCCCCTTGACAGTGACAATCGCGCTGCCTCTTGGAGCGCCTATGGGAAGAAGTTTGAGGTCCGAAGGACAATTGCGCAGAATAGCGAGAGCAAGGACCGCCAACCCCATGGTTATGCCTGCGAAAATAAACCAGCAAACGCGCCAACCGTTCGGGCCGTACGCGGCGAGCACATGGGGCACAAGAAGTCCCAGTACAATCAACGCTAACGAAGAGCCTGTCACGCCGATACCTGCGGCCATACCGCGGCGATGCTGAACGAACCATGCGGCAAGCAGTCCTATGACCGGAACATTGCTGGCGCCGCTGCCGATACCGGTAAGCGCTCTCCACGCAGCTGCAGCGGCAAAACTATTTGCGAAGCCTGTCAGCAGCATGCCTGTAGCCGCAACAGTAAGCCCCACGGTTATTACGACCCTCGGTCCATAACGCGCCGCGAGTGCACCTCCAAGAACGGAAAAGGCCAGATATCCGATTAGATTGGCTGTGGCAAGGCCGCCGGCATGGGTGTTGGTGAGTCCCAGCCCGGACTGCATGGCGGGCAGAACCATTGTGTACCCGAACCGCGCCAATCCCAAACTGCCGAAGACAACAAGCGTCCCGGCTGCAAGGACGGCCCACGCATAGTGAAACGGGGCGGCTTTTGCGGGTTTCAATTAACCGTCTCCATAATTAAAGGCATCTGTCAGTTACTTCCGCAAATAATCTCGCCTTCTCCATCATTGAGGCAAAATTCTTCGGCGTAAGAGATTGCGGACCATCGGAAGAGGCATGTTCCGGGTCGGGATGCACCTCGACCATAAGCCCGTCAGCTCCGGCGGCTATCGCGGCAAAAGACATTGGAGCCACATACTGATAATTTCCCGTGGCATGCGATGGGTCTACTACAACCGGCAGATGGGTTTTCTGCTTTAATACCGGTATGGCTGAGAGATCAAGTGTATTGCGGGTTGCGGTCTCAAAGGTACGTATCCCGCGTTCGCAGAGGATTACCGATTGGTTTCCTTCACTTAGTATATATTCGGCGCTCATGAGCAGTTCCTGAATAGTCATGGACATTCCACGCTTTAGCATAACGGGTTTTTTAAGCTGGCCAAGTTTTTTCAACAGCTCAAAGTTTTGGGCATTTCTTGTTCCTATCTGGAGTATATCAGCATATTCTGCAACAAGCTCGGCGGTTTCAGGATTTACAACCTCGGTAATGATCGGTAAGCCCGTTACTTCCCTGGCTTTTGCAAGCAATTTTAAGCCGTCCTCTTTCATGCCCTGAAAAGCATAGGGAGACGTCCTCGGCTTATAAGCCCCGCCCCGTAATACCTTCGCGCCTGCTTTTTTCACTGCTTTTGCCACATCTATAATCTGCTCCTCGCTTTCAACTGCACATGGTCCTGCCAGAACAATGATATCTTTGGCGCCTATACTGACATTTTCACTGATTTTTATGATGCTCGTCTCTTTCTTGACTTCCCTTGATGCAAGTTTGTAAGGCTTAAGTATAGGGACTACGCTTTCCACCCCCTGCATAAATTCGATCGACTGTAGAACCACCTTTCCCCTCTCGTCTCCGACTGCGCCTATCACATCTCTTGTCGTCCCGTGAATAACATGAGGCTTGTATCCGAATTCCTTGATTTTCTTAATAACGTCATCCCTCTCACGTTTTGTTGCGCCGGCCTGCATTACGATTATCATCCTGACCTCTCCTTTCCTTCCCGGAAACCAAAAAGGCCGGAGCTTTCCCCGGCCTTGACCTTTATTTAATTAAAATAAAAAAGCCGGGGTCGCTTTCCGTCTACCCTCGGCTCCTGGTTGATCTTTTGTGTTAGTTCTTTCTATATCTCACAATCGACCATTACCTTAGGTAGACGGCCTAAAGTAAAAGCCGTACCAAAAGTAAAAGAACCCGTATGAGAAATAGAAAAAATTCATGTATATTTTTAACAGATTCGATAAATGAATGTCAATAAATTACACGTTCCCGAAGTAATCCTTCAGATAGGGTTTGAGAAATCCTCCCCTTTGCAAGGGGAGGTTGGAGGGTTTTTGAAAAATAATTAAAACCACCCCTTCCCCTCCTTGCAAAGGAGGGGATTAAACCCGCAACTGAAGGATTACTTCCCGAAAAATAAGGAGGGATGTAATAGCCCTTTTAAGAATCCGGGAGCTATCAACATCCCTCCTTATATCCGGTTAATTTAAACTAATCGTTTAAATCTTGAACTGTAGCTGCCATCTTAAGAACTGCGCGTTTTTTGCCTTGTCGGCATAAAAATCACCCGGGATAAAGTACTCATACTGGAAAAAGGCATCTATATTTTTATTGAATTTGTGGGTGAGGAATAGTGTCGGGAGATGCCCTCTCTCATGGCCATCGCCGAACATTGCAGTCTTTGAAGACTGTGCATCCTCGTTTGCCCTCCAGTACTGATACGAGAGCGCTAATTTCGTGTCCGGAGTTAACTCCATGCCAACTTTTGCCATGAACAATTGGGTATTTGTCCAGTAACCGGGAATTGCTCCGGAATCTCTCATTACCTCATATATCTGAGTATAGATGAGAAGCTCGTTCCAGTAAGGAGCCCTCGAAAATAAGGGGTCAAAATTTTCGTTTTTGTCGGTCCCGGGATCATCTCCTGACAAATGCACATAACGAAGCTCGAACTCGGGTTTGAATTTCATATCCGCAAATTTACGCTTTCCAAAGATGTATCCCCCGTATCCTTTTCTATCTTGCCCTGCGTATCCTCCGGCACTCGTATGTCCGTCATATTCCCCAAACTGGTACGCGAATTCGCCTCCGAATGTCCATGGATCTGCTTTATAAACCGCCCGTGCTCCGATGGTATTCAAATCAAGTTCAGGAGTAGCAATCGGAAATGGAGGTTTTGAAATCTCTTCCTCTTGTTTGTAGATATAATATGGTTCTACCGTCAGGTTTTGATTGATTTTATCTCTGCCATACACCATAAAGGCCTGTTCGTCAGACGCATTAAGTATTCTCTTATTTTTGTAATATGTGGGGCTGTTCTCAATAGCTGTGTGCCATGTCGGAAGATATGTGTCCTGGTCCTGGTTTGTGATATAGACAAAATCAACGTTGTGATTCTCGTTGATTCTCCATTTTGCCTTTGCGGCATTAAAGTAGAAGCACCTGGAACCGTCATTCGGGTTTCCATCAGAGAGTAAAAAGCCCTCGCCATACATGTCCGGTCCCAGAAAATCCTGTCTGCCTATTTTCAGGTCAACCGGAAGTCCAAAAACATTGTTCGCCTTTATATACAAATTATCAACAACCATCTCATTCTCATCCAGTCCTGTGAAATGGCCATTTTTGTCTCTTGGGTATTTATAGGGACCCAAGTTATAGTACACTTCACTGGTAAGCTTAAGATATGCGCTTACATCCTTACTAATGTTTACGTTGCCCCAGAGAGATGTCTTGAAACGGAAGAAATTTCTATCGTAAAGACCATTAGTGTGAGGCAGTGTCTTCAGATCGATCACATTATCCCAGATCTCCTGTCTGATCCTTTCCGAAGCGCCATACGTGAATGCGGATTCTGCAGAAGCCGTTGAAATGAAGAAAACAGATCCTAACAAAACTACTAAAGTAAAAGCTAACAACTTTTTCATTAATTTCCCCCTCCCTTTATTTTGTAAAGATTTGAAAGCATACCATAATCGCAACTTTTTTTTAAACATTAATATTCAAACTTCCTCCGGTTATAATATTCTTTTGTCTATGACCCGTTTTGCCTTTCCATCTAACCTCCCGAGAGTTTGTTTCTCTACGGGCTTAACTTCTACGGATATACCGAGCTCCGAGGCAAGTCTCGCTTTGATCCGCTCAATGAAATCTTTCTGTTTCCTGACCTGGTCGAAAAAAACGGATTCGGACACCTCAAAGAGAACTGTTAATTCGTCAACAGCGGCTTTCCTGTCGATGATTATCTGATAATGCGGCTCCATTCCCTCAAGCTCAAAAAGCACCGATTCAATTTGAGACGGGAAAACGGTAATTCCCCTTATTTTTATCATATCATCAGTCCGGCCCATGACCTTGTTCATTCTGATGAATGTCCTGCCGCATGGACAGGGTCCGGTTATGAGACTTGTCAGGTCCCTGGTCCTGAACCGTATAACGGGAAATGCTTCTTTAGTAAGCGTTGTAATAACCAGTTCACCCGTTTTCCCCTCGGGCAAAGGCTCGAGGGTTTCCGGATCGACAACCTCGACAAGGAAGTGGTCTTCATTAATGTGGAGACCGTTTCGCTCCGGACACTCTCCCGCTACTCCGGGACTCATCACTTCGCTCAACCCATAGTTGTCGGTTGCAATAATCTTGAGCTTTTCCTGCAATTCATGCCGCATCGCCTCGGACCACGGTTCCGCTCCAAAAAGCCCGTATTTTAAAGACATGGAGTTCAAATTAATACCCATTTCCATGATTGCATCAGCTATCAAAAGAGCATAACCCGGAGTGCACATAAGGGCGGTCGTCTTAAAATCCTGCATTATTTTTACCTGCCGTCTGGCATTAACGCTCGAGATAGGTATTACCGAAGCCCCCAGTCGTTCGGCGCCGTAATGCAGACCCAATGCGCCGGTAAACAGCCCGTAATCAAAGGCAATCTGGACAATATCATTCTGAGTAACACCCCCTGCCGCAAGAATTCTTGCCGCAAGATTCGACCAAATTTTAATGTCATTTCGTGTATAGCCGACTGCCGTCGGCATTCCGGTTGTGCCGGAAGAGGTTTGGACCCTGACCACCTCGCGCAGGGGGACCGCAAACATGCCGTAGGGATAGCTCATCCTTAAATCGTCTTTTGAAGTAAAAGGAAGTTTATTAACGTCTTCAAGCGAGCGGAAAGAGTCGGGGTCAATTCCTAATTCATCGAATTTCTTTCTGTAGAAAGGAACATTCATGTAAACTCTTACTACCGTGGATTGAAGTCTCTCGAGCTGCAACTGCCTGAGAGACTCTCTGCCGATGCATTCTTTTTCAGCTTCCCAGTACATAAACTTCCTCCATTTTAATTAAAAAATCATACCTTATAGTCAACATCTCTGCCTAAATAGGCCCTTTGGACGTCTCTGTTTAAAAGGAGGTCTTCCGAAGGACCCTGGAGTAAGATTCTCCCTGTTTCAAGAACGTACCCGGTATTTGCTATCTTCAGGGCGCTCCTCGCGTTCTGTTCAACCAGAAGCACTGTGAGACCGTAGGCGTCCCTCAACTCGACTACATATCTGAAAATCTCTTTGATTATAATCGGCGCAAGACCCATACTTGGTTCGTCAAGTAAAAGCAGCTTCGGCCTTGCCATTAAAGCGCGACCGAGAACAAGCATTTGCTGCTCTCCGCCTGAAAGGGTCCCTGCAAGCTGCTTTCTCCGCTTCTTTAAAACAGGGAAGATAGAGTAAATCATCTCCATATCATCCCTGATTTTTGCGCGATTCTTCAGGGAATACCGGTTAAAAGAGCCGAGCAACAAATTGTCTTCAACGCTTAAAGGCTGAAAAACAAGGCGCCCCTCCGGGACATGAGATATACCGCTTTTCACTATTGAATCCGGGCTTTCTTTGGAGATATCACGGTCATTGAACGTCAAATTCCCGTTGCTCGACCGGATAAGTCCTGAAATAGTGCGCAAGAGAGTTGTTTTACCGGCGCCGTTACCCCCGATAAGCGCAACAATCTCCCCTTTGTTTACATGAAGAGACACCCGCTTTATAGCGTGTATCTTGCCATAATAGACGTCTACATTCTTAAGTATCAGCATTATATCCCGTCTGAAGCTCTTCTTCCTCTCCAAGATATGCAACAATTACTTCCGGGTTTTTCTGCACTTCAAGAGGAGTACCCTCGGCTATTACCTCCCCGAAGTTCAGAACGGTTATCGAATCGCTTATCTTCATGACAAGGTCCATATCGTGCTCGACAAGGACTATCGTTATCTTCAGCTCCCCTCTTATCTTCCTGATGATCTCTCCAAGCTCGCGCGTTTCCTTTATATTTAACCCTGCGGCAGGTTCATCCAGAAGGACGAGTTGCGGTCCAGTAGCCAGGGCCCGTGCAATTTCCAAAATCCTTTGCTCGCCTATGGGAAGATTGGAGGCGATTTCATCTTTTCTGTGAACAAGGTTTACATACTCAAGGATCTCTTCGCTTTTACGTTGCACTTCTCTCTCTTCTTTCATGATAGAGGGAAGTCTAAATCCCGAGGAGAAGAATCCGGCTTTGGTTTTTGCATACCTGCCGACCATGACATTCTCAACAACGGTCATATTTCCGAACAGCTCTACATGCTGAAAAGTTCTTGATACGCCCTTTTGGGCGATCTTTGCCGGAGACAGGTGAACTATCCTTTCGCCTAAGAAATTGACTTCGCCCTTATCGGGTTGATATATACCGCTCACAATATTGAGAAGGGTTGTTTTACCCGCGCCGTTCGGACCTATGAGGGCCTTAATGTCTCCCTGTTTTACGTCGAAACTGATATTCCGCAAGGCCGTAAGCCCACCGAAACTTTTCCATATCTCTTTAATGCTTAACAAAAGCGAAGCCTTTTAATTTATTTATTTTTTCGATCAGGATAGGGACCAGACCTTTTCTGAAAAACATAAGGGACGATGTCAGGATTAAACCATACACAAGCACATCCAGCTCTTCAAACCTTCTTAACAACTCCGGCAACACGGTAATAACCACGGCTCCGATGATCGCGCCCCACAAATTAGTAATGCCGCCGACGATTACCATTGTGAGGACCAGAATGGAATAAAACAATGAAAAACTGCCCGGACTGATGAATGTCACATAATGCGCGTAAAGGCTGCCGGCAAGAGCCGCGTATGCCGCGCTGAGAATGAATACTCTTATTTTGAGCGCGGCGACATTCAGCCCCATTGCATTACATGCCGCCTCGCTGTCATGGACGGCCCTTAATGCCCTTCCGGTACGTGAGTTAATGAGGTTTATGGAGAAGAACATTACCGAGGCAACAAGACCCCAGACTAAGTAAAAATAGCCTCTTGTCGAATCTATTGTATACCCCGGCAGGCCGAAATGAGGGATATCCCCAAAACCCGACGGACCGCCCGGGCCCCATTCATTCAGGATTACATTAATAATCTCGCCAAAACCAAGGGTGGCTACAGCTAAGTAGTGCCCTTTTAATCTCAGGGCAGGGACTGCCAGTATCATTGCGGCAACGGCGGCAGCAACCATTGCGAGGATTACGCTTACAACTATCGGAAGACCTGAATGCAGGCTTAAAACGGACGAGACATAAGCGCCGATCCCGTAGAACCCTGCCTGTCCTAAAGAGACCTGGCCTGCGTATCCCATAAGTATGCATAATCCTATCGCTACCAGAGCATTTATCCCCGAAAATATGCCTACGGTCAGAGTATAGGCGCCCCCTGATAAAACAGGGAACAGTATAATGAGAAAGATAAAAACAATAAAAGCGGATAAATCTTCTTTTTTCATACGCTAAAATTTCCGCAGCTGGAGCATAGCTTTGCTGACAAATAGGCCGGCCGGTTTATAAAAAAGAATCAGAAGCAGGATGATTAAAGCTACCGCGTCCTTTAACCCTGAATGTATGTATCCCGCGGTCATGGATTCGAGAATACCGATGATAAATCCGCCGAGGACCGCGCCCCTGTTGCTGCCAAGACCTCCCATGATCGCGGCGCAAAACCCCTTTACCGCAAGCATGGGACCTTTATCATATTCCATAAGGGAAATAGGAGTTATCGCCATGCCTCCGATTGCGCCGACTATGGCGCTCAACACAAAAGACAGCATTACCATCCTCGACACATTGATCCCGACCAATTTAGCCGCGGTAGGATTTACCGCGCAGGCAAGCATGGCTTTCCCAATGATAGTTTTTTTAAAGAAGAAAAATAATAAAATTATGCAGAAACCGGTGATACCTATGACCCATAACGTCTGCTGCTGGATAATCGCCCCGTAAATGCTCAATGGTTCTCCCTCCGTAAAAGAATGGTATACATAGGGATCTTTGCCGAAAAAAAACATTAGAATCCCGCGCAACACGATTGAAACCGCTATGGTAATCATGATCATCAATAAAAGATCGGGTTTTTTTAAAGGCTTTATCGTCAGTCTCTCCATCAAGAGTCCGACGATTCCTGCGGTAATAATAGTAAGCACTACGGATACGAAAAAAGGGAGTTTCAGTGATTCGGAAAAAAACCACATCATCAGACCGCCGATCACTACGAATTCACCCTGGGCAAGATTTATGATGGATGTGGCATTGTACGTGATATTAAAACCTATGCCGACCAAGGCATAAACAGCCCCGACGGTAAGACCTGAGAAAAGGAATTGCAAGAAGACCGTAAGCAAATTGTGATATTTCCTGAAGAGAATTGAGGGGATGTTATCCCCTCAATCATTCACTCTATTATTTCAAAATTTCCCAGTCACCGTTTTTTACCACAACCATCTCAAAAGCGCTTTTATCTAATCCGCAGTGGTCATCCGGTGACATATTAAAGATACCGCCCGTGCCGGGCCATTTCGTGATTTTAGTCTCGATATAATCTTTGATCTTCTTTTTATCAGGACCGACTTTTTTCAAAGCTTCCGTTATCATCATGATTGAATCGTACGCATGTCCGCCGAACGTACCCGGCTCGCCCTTATACCTTGCCTCGTAATCCTTTGAATACTTTTTCAATAAAGCTTTTTGCGGGTGCTTATCCGAAATTTTGTCCCAGACAACCAATCTTCCGAGCGGAGCTATGACGCCTTCCGCCGCCTTTCCGGCCAACTCAATGTTTTTTTTGCTTCCCCATCCGTGGCTTTGATAGAGGGGTATCCCCATTTTGAGCGCCTGCCAGTTTTTCGTTACGATTACCTGACCCGGCCCTACCGACCAGTTGATCACTGCCTGGGCGCCTGCCGCCTTGATCTTGGTAAGCTGTGTCGTCATGTCCGAATCTTTAGGCCCGTATTTCTCCTCCGCAACAATAGTGATTCCATATTTTGGGGCCATTTCCATGAGCGCCTTTTTCCCGGCGTCGCCAAAGCCGGTGGATATGGTGATAATTCCGACCTTGCTTATATCCTGCTTTTTCATATAGCCATAAATAGCTTCTACTGCACTGATGTCATACTGAGGTGTTTTGAAAATCCAGGCACGATCTTTGACCGGCAGAGTTATCGGAGCTCCGGCCGCACAGGAAAGCAATGGTGTAGCGGCAGTATTCAGTATAGGAACAAGGGCCATTGATTCGCCGGTAGTGGACGGCCCGACAATGGCAAGCACCTTATCATTTTCAAGAAGTTTTTTAGCGGAGAGAACGGCCTGTGTCTCGTCACTTTTTGTGTCCTCAATAATAATTTCCAGGGGATGTCCGTTTATACCGCCCGCTTTATTAATCTGCTCCTGGAGCATAAGGGCAGTATTTTTTTCAGGTTCCCCCAAAAAAGAAGCCGGTCCTGTTACCGCGAAAAGCGCTCCTATCTTATACGGTTCTTTTGCATAAGCATTCACTACCAGAAGAAAAACGGACAATACGGCAAGAAATACTACAAAAAACTTTCTCGTTGCTTTTTTCATAATCTCCTCCCTTAATTAAGATATTATTACAGCGCGGACAGTTCTTCCCCTTCCATTATCTTTACACCTGCTTTCATCAATACCTCAATCGACCTTTCAAGTTCATCAAAACGAAAGATAACAATGGCGTTCTCTCCGCTTTTTTCTACAAAGGCATACATATATTCCACGTTTATTCCTTCATCTTTTATCGTGTTGAGGATGCTTGACAGTCCGCCCGGTTTATCAGGCACTTCAATGGCTATAACCTTTGTTTTCTCAACGGTAAACCCATTCTCTTTTAAAGCCTTACGCGCCTTTTCCGTATCATTGACGATAAGTCTCAATATACCGAAATCAGCCGTATCGGCAAGATAAAGGGCCCTTATATTTATGCCTGCTTCATACAGGACACCCATTACCTCGGCAAGTCTGCCCGACTTGTTCTCAAGAAATATGGATATCTGTTCAACATTCATATTTAAACCTGTCTAAAATAAACGGTTATAAAGACTATCACATATTGAAGCAAGAAAACAATATATAGCGCCGAATCAAACCGCTACTTCGGCTTCAGTGGGGGGAAGAAATTCCGACGAGCGCTGGAGCGGAAGAACTGTTACTATTACCTTTCCCTGATTGGTTTATAGGGGATAATTTGAATTGCCCCGAAAAGATATTTTCAGGGTATGTATTTTTTAAGACCTTATTCTGTCAAATGAATCGCCCTTCCAACGAAGGAATAGATTAGCACCCATAACAAACACCCGTTGTTTATGGACTTCACCTCCTTACAAACGTTTTCAGGTGTTCTGAAGTTTTACCGAATCCTTCATCTAACAAACACTTCGGATAATTTTCGTTTTGTATTGAGTACTCTTGTAAATGTTGAATTTGAACGAGCTTGAGGATGTAGAATTATTCATTAAAAAAAAGTTCAGTCTCTTTCCGGATCTTCAAAAGTCAATAGTCAAGTCTGACCCCGTACCAACCGTACCATAAAAACCCTACTCGATATTGAAGGTTGCAACCTCATGAATGCCCGGGAGATATTTGCCTACTGGCACCAGTTTTTTATTATACGCAACACAGTCGATGATAACAGTCCATAGCTGGTTTAGCTCTTCTTTTTCCCTGTTGTTCTCAGGTATCATCTTGAGTAACGACCCCTCAAGTTCGATCTTCATGTGAGTTCCTCCATGTCATATTATTTTTAAATACGTTACTTTACGGTATCTTAAACTTTATTTTGAACTTTTGTGACATCCAAATGCCAGTATAATTTGCAGTGCACCTGCAACCAAACACGTTGAAGGCTGCATAAGTACTCAAAAACTTGAAAAAGCATTCGTGAAAAATTCCACGTGCCCCCTTCTTCCCTTCTTTTATTGCTTCCTGTATACTTTCTCTTAATCAATTTTTCAGGAGGGTATCTATGACAAAAACTGAACTCGTAGAAAAAATGGCAAGTGACTCAGACATCTCAAAGGCAGCAGCAGAAAAATGTCTCAAATCTTTTGTTGATGCAGTTACCAAGACGCTGAAAAAAGGTAACAAAGTAGCACTTGTGGGTTTCGGAACTTTCTCAGTATCGAAAAGGAAGGCAAGGATAGGGCGTAATCCTCAGACAGGTGCTACCATTAAAATCGCTGCAAGGAAAGTTCCTAAGTTCTCAGCAGGGAAGACATTCAAGGATGCAGTAAAATAGTTTTTGAAATATCCATAGGGGGTATGGTCAGCTATACTCCCTTTAATTACATCAGACTACCGAAAATTGTAGTGCTTCCTGACAGGTTCCTTTATATCCCATACGCAGGACAGCCCTTTGGGGAATGTCACAAAATCCCCAGCTCCGAACTCAACTTTACCGTCTTTGGTCTCCACAACAACTTTACCCTTTAGTAGGTAGCATTCTTCAATAGCCTCATAATGCCAATCAAACCTTGATACTTCTTTTTCCCAAATCCCCCATGAACTAACTTTACGGTCTTGGAGATATTGTTGTGTTGGTTTTTCTACTTTTATTTCCATAATCCGCCCTCCTCATTATATAATCATTCCCTTTCAAGTCCCATCCGCTGCCACATCCATGAAATATCATAAAAGGGTCTCCCCTCTTTTTTGTTATGTTCCTCCGAGTTTTCAATGGACTTCAGCAGCTCAATAACCTTCTTTCTGCCTTCCTCTGTCTTCACAGCTTGCATGGGGGTTTCACCGTAGAGGGCAGGGATTTTCTCTCCTAACCATTTTTCAGAATGTTTTTGCATAAATTCGGTATAGAATTGCTGTTGAATTTCCATCGGCAATTCATTCATGGGTTTCCCATTGGAACTCTCTTTGTGGGATTTCATTGCTTCCATTGGGTCCTGGAACGTGTCCATCTTATGAACAACGGCATCTGACAAAGCCTCAAGGATAAGCTTCTTTCCCTTTTCAAGTCTTTCCTTGGAATTGCTCTCCAGTATCAGTTTGTTATCCTTTATTTCAGCCCTGCCAAAAATTGTAGCACTCCCCTCTTTATTACGCTTGTCGTACCATGTATAGTAATCTTTGCTCTGCTCAAAGCCCTTAATTCTTGGCAACCCGTTTATGACAGCCCCTTTGTCCTTGATTTCAAACATCGCTTTGGAAATCAGCATAGGCTCCCCGCTTGTTGTATATAGGTTTATTGGGGTAGGATTCTGGATTAAGTCATACCAATAAAAGTTAAAGATTTCGCTGTTATATTTTAAGAAATCATCCATTGAAGCATCAGGATAATCCATCTTGTAATCCTCAAACTCTGCATGGATGTTAACGAGTATTCTTTCCTTTTGTTTCAAATGAAAGGAATAAACTGACCCGCTCATTATATACTGCCCGTCAACAAGCAGCAGTCTTGAAGCAAAAATATCCCATTTCTTTACGCTTCTGGTAGCAGACTTTTCTCTCACGTCATATTCTCCACCCATCAGAAGGTCTTTCAATAATAGCCCTTTCTCAGGAAATACCTCTTGCACCTCGTAAAGGCTTATTACGGAGTTTTTCATCATGGTTAATACCTTATGTTCATCCAGTGACAGCCTCTTGTTGTTGTCCATATATAGGTCTATAAGGGTCTTGTCATTATCCTCATCAATAAGATAATCAAAGACAACCCATTCCATGAAGTTTTGGTATGCAATATCAAGGGATATACCTTCAAGATGTTCTTCTGGAATAAATTCATCCCAGAACATGAAATGGGTATGTTCCAAAGTGTGCTTATAATTCTTCTCAAAGAATACCATTAGTTCTTGGACAAGACGTTCTCTGATTGAATCTTCTTTGACGATTGTGATGTATGTTTCGGAAAGGCAGCACTTTTTGTATTTCTTCCCACTCCCACAGGGGCAAGGGTCATTTCTGCCAAATTTGCTCATTACTGACAGTCTCCTTTTTCTCCATTATAAGGTATCGCTCATTAACCTGTCTTTCAAAAAAGTATACCTTTTCTGTGGTTTGTTATTTTTTATTGCTATTGCTACGGCTTTCTTAGTCCCGACCAATATTACAAGTCTCTTCCCTCTTGTTATTCCTGAATAAAGAAGAATCCTCTGTTAACATATATCTATGGAATTATTATCAATCGGACTCTGCAAGGAAAAAGCATTACTCTATAAATGGGCAAATGTTCTTGCCCTGATTACCATTTTTTACAACATTATGGAAGGATTAGTATCTGTCTGTTTCGGTGTGGCAGATGAAACCTTAGCACTGTTCGGATTTGGCTTGGATTCTTTTGTTGAAGTTATCTCAGGTATCGGGATATGGCATATGATTAACCGAATACGAAAAAATGTTGGTGCAAATTCAGATAATTTTGAAAGACAAGCGCTGAAAATTACGGGAACAGCCTTCTATATTCTTTCAGTAGGTCTTATAGTGACAGCTTTGATTAATATTTATCAGGGGCATAAGCCCGTAACAACCTTTTGGGGAATAGTTATCTCTTTGGTGTCTATTTTTACCATGTGGAGCTTGATACATTATAAAGTCAAAATAGGCACTCAACTTGGTTCTCAGGCAATCATAGCCGATGCCAATTGCACAAAGGCATGTCTCTATCTCTCTGTTATTCTTCTTTTATCGAGTACAGGGTATGAACTGACAGGGATCGGAGGTCTCGACTCTGTAGGAGCTGTCTTGATTGCTGGGTTCTCTTTTAAGGAAGGGCGTGAATCATTTCAAAAAGCCAAAGGTATAGCCTGTAGCTGTCAAGGAAAGTGTCATTAATCTCGGCAGGAATCGGAGTGCCTCTGCCTATTTGGTGGAGGCACTTTTGCTTTAGAACTGAGTGAATTCATTTTTACTTATCAAATGGAGATGAATTTTATCATCCTTATCTGTCAGGTTTTTGAATATATTTTCAGCAATAAGTTTTATTTCCTCAAATTTATTAGTTGCTATGACAAATCGGACCCTATTAAACGCTTTGCTATCTCTTTCTTTTATCCCAAAT
>JBAZZX010000039.1:0-27989 GCA_041658585.1 Thermodesulfovibrionales bacterium | reverse complement strand
ACCCTCACCCTTGCCCTCTCCCCTCTCCGCACTCAGGCGGATTCGCCGGGGAGAAAAGGGAGAGGGGACTTAAGAATCGCCCCTCCCTTGAGGGGAGGGGATAAAGGGGAGGGTGTTTAAATGTGTCCTTACTTATGAACTTCTTAGTATAATTTCTTCCTTTCAGATTTCATATTAGGGCCGCCGCCTTTGACAAACGAGAGTATACCCAGCCCGACAAGAAAAAATGCCGCTACTGAAAGTATAGCAGGTCTCTGGCTTCCAAAGGTGGTGGACACATAGCCGAAGATAAGCGGTCCCAGAACTGCCGACGATTTTCCTACGAGAGAATAAACCCCGAAGTATTCAGCCTCGGACCCTTGAGGTATAAACTGCGTGTAAAAAGCGCGTGAAGCAGCCTGGACCGTGCCGAGTCCAAGCCCTGCAATTACGGCCAAAAACCAGAAATGAGATTTGGTCTGGATAAAGAAGGCTATTATTGCAACAGAGGTCCATATAAGCAGCGACAATATAACAATCCTTTTAGGGCCCCAAAGATCAATAGGCTTTGCCATAGCCAGAGAGCCGAGAAGAGCGGTTGTCTGGACAACCAGATAAAGGAGAATAAGTTCCTGCGGCGCAAACCCGAGTGTTACGGCGGCAAAGATGCTTGAGAAGACTATTACGGTATTTACGCCGTCTTCGTATATCAGATATGAAAAAAGAAATTTTCTTGGTTCTTCTCTCTTCCATATTTCTTTTAAGGCAGCCATCGAATACCGCAAGCCTTTTATCCCTGAACGCATCATGGAATCACCTTTAACATCAGCCGGAAGAAAAATAAAAGCCGGCATAGAGAAAACAGCGAAGAATGCCGCAACCATAAGCCACGTAGCGCCATAATGACCGTTCTTTACTAATGGAAGAGCGATTAACAGGGAGAGAATTGACCCTGCGTAACCGACCATGAAACCCCACGCTGAAACTCTTCCCTGATATTCTTTAGGCGCTATCCGGGGCAGAAAAGAGTTATAAAAGACAAGACCGCCTTCCATGCCGAGGTTTGCTATGGAAGCAAGGACAAATCCCTCTATAATCATACCTTTCTCAAGAAATGAAAAACCTGCTACGGCGGCAACGCTTAAGGCGGTATAAAGGAAAAGAAATTTTTTCCTGTAGCCTCCGTAATCCGCAATGCCTCCAAGTAAAGGGGAACTTAGGGCCACTAAAGCCATGCTGACGGATATTGCCCTGCCCCACCACAAGTCTCCGAGTCCGGCATGATTGCCGACAATAACGTTGGCATAATATACGGGGAATACGACGGCGGCGATAACGGCGGAATAACTCGAATTTGCAAAATCAAAGAACGCCCAGCTTATGAGGTGCTTTTTGTTGAGGCTCACTGTTTCAGCTTTACCGCCAATTTGATCGCCTCTATCATACTTGCCGGGTTTGCTTTTCCCTGCCATGCAATGTCATAGGCTGTCCCGTGGTCCGGGGACGTCCTCACAAAGGGCAGCCCGACTGTGACATTTACCCCTTTGTCGAAGGCAACCATTTTCAACGGGATCAGCCCCTGGTCATGATACATGCAGACGACCATATCGACTTCACCTTTATATGCCTTATGGAATATAGTATCCGGCGGATAAGGTCCTGAAACCGGAATGCCTTCCCTGATAGCCTCTTTAATTGCAGGAGCTATTTTATTGATCTCCTCGTCCCCGAACATTCCGGCCTCTCCTGCATGAGGATTCAGCCCTGCAACCGCAATCAACGGCTTTCTGATATTCAGTATTTCACAGGCATGCTTTGCAAGGCGGATGGTCTTTAATATCTTTTGTTTTGTGATAAGATCAGGCACATTTTTTAATGCCGTATGAATTGTAACAAGAATCACCCGCAAAGGTCCTCCGGCAAGCATCATTGCATAATCTTTTGTTTTTGTGAGATAGGCAAGCATTTCGGTATGCCCCGGCCACTGAATATCCGCCATCTTCAATGCCTCTTTAGATATCGGCGCGGTGACGATGCCGTCAACCTGTCCGTTCAACGCAAGTTCAACCGCTTTTTTTATATAACCGGCGCAGGCCTTTCCGCCATGGGCAGTCGGTTTATTTTTTATGAATTCAGCCTTCTCATCAGTCCCGATAATGTTAATCGCTCCTTTTATATGTTTATATTCTTCGGGAGATTCGATAACCCTTGCTTTCAAGGTAACTTCAAGCAAGCTTAAGGTTTCTTCTATTATCGATGGGTCGCCTATGACTATCGGCATACAAATGTTTCTAATCGCCGGGGAGTCCAGCGCCTTAACGACAACTTCGGGACCGACCCCTCCGGGATCCCCTATGGTGATAGCAAGTCTTTTCATAATTTAGATTTATTCATCTATTCAGGATTCAATTGTATCCGCACGCAGGTCTTTTCCTTAAGTTCATTGATATGTGATTTCAGGCGCTCGTTCAGGTCATGCTCTATCAGATAGTTTTCAATATTGTCCCGCACGTCTTCAAGTTCTTTCCCCTCGAAGTTGTCTATGTGCTTACCGTAAAAATCGTGTATCTCTTCTTCTTTGACCCTTATTAATGCCCTGATCTTCATATCAATGTATTCCTTGAGCAGTTCTTCCTCTGAAGGCGCCTCCAGCCGGATCTTTTTGGCCTCCCTGAGGAGCAGCACCCTGTTGATCATGGTATTCAAAACCTCTTCCTTTGTTATGTCCGCCTTGACCTTTCGGGATTCGGTAAATTTCATCTCCAGTTCGCTTAACGTTATTGCCTGCGCGTCCACAAAGGCAACAACCCGGTCCCGTATCTCGGCGCCGAAGGCACTGTATTGGGCAAAGAGCATCCAAATAGCAAGCGTCACAAATATTAACTGACGGGTTGAATTTCTAAAACGCATGTCCAATGCTGAAATGTAATTCACCTGCGCTTTCTCCTTTTTCTTTCTGCAGCTTTTGTCCATAGTCTATGCGAATCGGACCGACCGGCGTGTTGTATCTTAAACCAAGCCCTGCGGTAAATTTCACGTCTCCAAGCTTGACGTCGCTCGTATTTAACCATACGTTTCCGCCGTCGAGGAAAGTAACAAGTCCGAAGTTCTTCCCTAATGAAGTCCTTAATTCAAGGTTTTCCATCAGAAAAACATTCCCGCCGATCGGGTTGCCGTCAGCGCCTAACGGACCAAGGGTGTCCTGATTATAGCCTCTTACCGTGGTCCTTCCGCCAAGGAAAAACCTTTCAACAATCGGGAGATCGCTCGTCTTGACATAACCCTGAGCCAGGCCGCCCCTGAGCGACGCAGCGAGAACGAAACCTTTTGCAACTTCATGATAGACATTACCGTATAGAGTAAGCTTAATGAAATTCGATTCCGATAAAAAAACCGGCGAGGTAATTTTGAGCGACGCACCGGAGAATATCCCTTTTTTGGGATAAAACTGGTTGTCCCTTGTATCATAAATGAGGCCGAGCCGCAACCCGCTGATAACAAGGGTCCCCGTGTCTTCTTTGCTCAACACTACATCCGGTTTCACCTGAAAGGTATTAACAAGAGAAAATTCATAAAACAATTCTCCTCTTAAAATATCGCTCATTTTCTTCTCAAACCCGGCAGTTATAGAATTCCTTGTCAGGCGGTACCGTGTTTCACGGGTATCGATATTTATCTCTTTCCTGTCCTCTCCGAGGATTAAGATTCTGAAGGGCAGCTCCGTAGATAGAAACCACGGTTCATAATACTGAAGCACATACCGCCGCTCAAGAGAACTGACCTCTAATCTCAACGACGTCTGCCTGTTCATGCCCATGACATTTCTGTAGCTTAGATCGAGAATCCCCCGGTAAAGCTCATATTCGGCATATCCAAGGCTGAGTTCGACGGCGCCGGCATTACCTTCGCGCAGTTTAATAAGGACGTCCTTTTTATCTTCATATGCGTCGAGCGCTTCCATATCAATAGCGGTAAAAAGACCCGATTTATAAAGCTGCTGTCTTTCCTTAGAGAGCAGAGTGTAATCAAAGGGCATATTCTCCTGCTGTTTCAGCTCTCTACGGACCACTTCGTACTTTGTCTTCCGGTTCCCTGTGACGATCGCTTTGCCGAACAATACCACGGACCCTTCTTTTATCTGGAATGTTACGCCGGCTTTCCGTTCCTCTATTGCCCTTTTTACTTCAACAGCCACATTGGGGAAGCCCTTTTTACTGTAAAATTCGATGATCCTGTAGCGGGCATCGGAAAGGTCAACCTCGTTATAGGGATCTCCCGGATGCAGATTGACGACTTTCCATAACTCCGTTTCCGAAACAAGGTTTGCACCGGTTATATCTACGCTGCCTATCTCGGTTTTTGCGCCTTCATGTATACCGACAATAATATTTACACTGTCCCGGCCTTCCTCATAGACTGCCTGGATATCGTCAATTTTCACGGACAGGTATCCGAGGGCATTATAGAAATTTTCGAGCGCCTCCCTGTCAGAGTCAAGCAGGTCGGGATTATACTTTTTTTTCTTCCTGAGAGACATGATCTCCTTCAGTCTGTCCTCCTTGAGGCTATTGCCATGGAAAGATATTTCATTGACGTCAACCTTTGTTCCCTCAAAGATGAAAAAAGCAGCCGTAATAAGCTCGGCTTCCACCGTTACGACGGGAGCGACCTGAGCAAAGGGATATCCCTTAACATGATATATTGACAGCAGTCTGTTCACAGCCTCCTGTACGATATCATCACTGAAATCCTCGGCTTCAAAAAAGGGGATCTCCTTCATAAGGTCTTTCGTAGATACCGTGTCGTTGCCATGTACGGAAATTTGAAGACGTTTCCCCGGATTGACCGAAAAGGCAAGAACGCCATCTTTAAAGGTATAGCGGCTTATAACAGGCTTATAGTATCCCTTTTTCTTTAAATAGGCCCTTATCTTCTCGATATCCTGCTTTAGAATTTCCCGGTTATATACATCGCCATCCGTCAGTTTCATTACCGATTTTGCTTCTTCAGCAGCTCCTTCAATCTCGATCTTTTTTATTCTTTCAGGCTCGCCGGTGTTGATCCCGATCAGGATATCCACCAGGTACGGCGTTTTTTTCAGTCTCTTTATTTTTGTATGAATTTCAACGCGCGGGAATCCCAGGAATTCTAAATTCCGCTTGAGATCCTCCGAGGCTTTCTCAAGAAGACCGCAGGTCAGCAGCATACCTTCTTTTATGTGGAACAAGTCCTTTATTTTTTTCCTGGAGACTGCATAATCACCCTCTATGGATATTTTCCTTACTGAATCCTTTTCTTTCACATGAATGACGACCTTTGTTTCCTCCCCATCTCCCGCCTCGACTGAAATGTCCTCGAATATCCCTTTCAGAAAAGCCCGTTTGATCCCCGTCCGCACGGTGTCCGCGTCTATTCTTTCCCCCGGCCGTATATCAAGAAGGTACAGTAATTCTTCCTTATCAAGAGATGAGAGGCCGTGGATCTCCACTTCGCTTACTAATGAAGCGGAAGACTCGGAAGACCATAAAAATATCATGAGCAGAAAAAAAATAGGGCAAAAGACAAAAAATCTCTTCATTCTATTTCCCGGGACCAATTATTATTTTCTTTCATTATTTACCTAACCATTGCAAATCAAGCACCCAATAATGAAAGGGAGATATGATAAAAAAGCTTTTAAGCGACTCGATAATGCACTATTAACACTGTTCGATTTGCATTTATCTGAAAGACACATCAGGTTAAAAGCGCCGTCAGGTGAATATGGATCAATTTTTGTCGCTTTTAAAAGGTTTTCTATCATGTCTCCCTTTCATTTTGCGCAACCGGCAGCCTCATTTAAACTCGAACCTGAATTTTATGTCGCCTCCGAGGCTCCCCTTTTCATCTCTTATCCCGATAAGCGAGATATTTTTATCGAGGAGGTATTCAAGTTTAATGACCTGTTCTTCGGTAGAACCTATTGAATTCGAGTACGTTACAAATAACCTGTCGCCGATAAGCCGTTTTGATACGGTCACCTGAGGTCCAACCGTACCCGTCTTGTTCGAGACATAGGGTTCCACCTGAAACCTGTCCAGCCCTGTTATGCTCCTCATCCTTTCCTCAATAACATCCTGCACCTTCCCGGTAATAAATGACGTCGCTTCTCCCGCGCCAATGCCTCCCTCAAGGCCTTTCAACTGTTTGCCGATCTGTCCGACAGTGAGCAGCGCAAGAATGTCCACTTCGTCAAGATGCGGATCAGAGGAAAGGGCAAGGTTAAAGTGGTCCATCTGTCCCTCCAGGCTCAGTCGTATATTATATCCCTTTACCATAGTTTCAGCCGTCAGATTGACGACGGGTTTGATTCTGTTGGGGTCTGCAAAATCAACACTGGCAAAAATGATCTTAAACTCATTGTTCCTGAAATAGACGTAACCCTCGTTTGACTCAAGCCTGCCGAAAAGTATAGGGCTGGTCACTGTCCCTCTCAGTATCATATCGCCGCTTATCCGCACAGGCGTTCTCGCCATATTATTGTCAATGAGGATATTTTCACCTCCGGAGACCCTTATATTCATCTGCGCTTTCTCAAAAACGGACGCCTCCGATTTGGGAAGCTCTTTCGGTTTTGAGGCAAGGAGCCAGCTTCTCCATTCAACCATCTCCTTATACCGGGCCCTGTTTATCTTAAGGTCGCCGGTGATGCTCATCGCTTCCGCCGTACCTCTGTAAAGAAGATTCCCGTCAAAATTCACGGCAAAGTCCTTTGAAAAAGTCGTCGTTATATTATCAAAGTTTGCCTGGAGATAGAACCGCTTAATAGTGAAGGTCTGGAGATAGACGATGCCGGATATATTTACGTCGCCGCCTCCTATCTTTCCTGAAAGCTTCTCAAGGACCACCCTGTCCTCATCGATATGCATATATCCGTTTATTGAACTGATATATGACGGGAAATCCTTGAGACCCAAAGAAGCATTGTTTAAATTCATCCCGCCGTTTATATTCGGCTTGTCCCATTTCCCGGTAACGGAGAACACAAAATCGGCGTCGCCTTTTAAGTACCCTATTTTTCTTGAAAGCCCTTTCAGCGGCGACAAAGACGAACTGCCGTCAAGGAAGATATCATATTCTTTGCCGATTTCCATACCGCCATGGAGTCTGAAAGAGGTTGACCCGCTTTTTACGGTAAAGGTCTTTATTGAGACTTTCCTGTTATCCATCCGTACCTGTAACCGTGAATCATTCGCAAAGGTCTGTCCGAACAGGGAAAGCGTTACATGGCCTATATCCAGTGAAGCTGAAATGTTGTTCCTGTCTCCTTTTAAAGAGACGCCTCCTTCAAGATTAAGCTGAAGGTCTTCGGGAACATCCTTCAGGATTGAGCTTGCAAGGAAATCATATCTGCCCTGTTGCATTGATATTTCGGCGCTCCAGGGCAATGTTTCATCAAAACGTCCGTTTCCTTTGATCTTCATCCTTTCATTAAACAACAACGCATTTAACGCTATGTCTCTGTTCTTTATCGAAGCGCTTATCGTGCCTCCGCCCATATTCTGCCCTTTGAAGTTTCCCTCCGCAACTTTTGCAGTAAGCGCTATGGAGGGATTGTCAACTGTCCCCTGCCCTGATGATTCAAGGGATAAAAATATATCCTCCGGCAATCGTCCAAGGCCGAAGTCCTTTAACATAAACCTTTCAGATGCCGCCGTATAGGTAAACTTGCCGTCGGAAAGAAATCGCGCTTCTCCATCCACAACGGATTTGCCTTTAACGATCTTTATCTTATTTAAAGACAGCGCCCGGCCAGAATAGGTAAGCGCCGTTGTTCCCGAATCAAAGGGAATTTTATAAACCGAGGCTTTTCCCACGGAGACTTTACCCGTAACCTCGGGATCAAGGTCCCTGCCTTCGATCCGGAAATCGCCATTCAGCCTTCCTGTTGCAACAAAGTCCTTATAGAATATTCTTACTGCCTGACCGAATTCGGCATTCCTGACGGACGCCCTCAAATCGTATACGGGGTTAGAAAGATCAAAAAGATAAGCGGCTTCAGGGAACGCTATCCTGCCTTTGATCATATGCTCTTCCCCTGATAACCTGAAGACCGCTTCACGGACTTCGAGAAGATTTTTCCGGTATGACATGTCTGTTATTACGCTGTCCGATTTGTATCCTTCGATAACGCCGCTTGCCAGCGTAAATCTGCCGTCAATCCTCGGGTCTTCAAAGGTCCCTTTTACGTCCCCGGTAAAATCTCCGCGTCCTTTGAGTTCCCTGTAATAGGGCAAGGCAAAGTCCGAGACGTTTTCCGTATGAATCCTGCTTTTCAGATTGAGGGTTTTCCCCGCGAGGTCGAGAGTTCCGTTTGCATCGGCCTTTGACAGCGCGGTGCCGAGCTGCAAATTCGTCAGGGAAAGTATATCCCCCCGCATAGAGAAATTGCCTTTTATATCTTTGATCCTGTTGAGGACGTCATCGACAGGCGTCCGGTATCCTTTTATCCCTGCCCTCTGTTCGGGACCGAGTGCCTTATACACAAACCGGCCGTCAGGTCCGAACGCGCTGCCGGAAGATGAAAGCTCTCCATCCACTTTGCCGGGAGGTATTCCGGGGTCCCATCCTATCAGATTCAAAACAGGCCCGCTGTCAGCCGAATGAAACTTCACATTCAGGGCAAAGAAATCGACAACCGGTAGCTTTATTGAGGCGTCGGCTTCGGCTGTGCCGTTATACAAGCGGCCTAAGCCGTTTTTGAAATCCATCACGCCGTCTTTATAAATAATGTCGCAGATCACCTCGTCTATATCGACGCCATAGAGGTTTCCTTTCTGCATGCGCGCCTTTCCTTTTCCGGAAATATCATTAAGCCTTCCCGTTATTGTCCCCTGGAAGTCGATAAGGCCCTCAAGTTTCTCTTTGACCGTCAATAATTCCATTAAGGTCTGGAGATAGAAATCGCCTCCGATTTTTAAATTCAGGGACACGTCTTTCAGTCCTTTCAGATGGACGCCTTCCTGCGGGGTTTTTATTGAAGGAGGCCCGGCTTCATCCTTGCCGAGCCATATTTCGCCTTTTGCGGAAATCCTGCCGTCGCCCTTCTGTACGAGGTGAAACATACGTTTTATAGAATCAACGATCAGGTCTATGCCGGCTTTAAAAGTCCCTTTCCCCCCGGCGTAATAGCCTTCTCCGGTGAATCTGGACCCATAGGCCCCGAGCTCAAGCTGCTTTATTTCAATCCTGTCTTTTTTAAAAACAACCGAGGTGTTTATGTCACAGTTAATCTTCGGCCAATCTTGCTTGTCTATAGTAAGCTCTTTGACGGACGCCTTAAGCCTCGGGTTATCTCCGATAATATACTCGCCTGAAAGACCCTTTATCCCCGCCCGGGCCTTTAACTCCTCATCCTTAAGATAAACGGACCCCTGAACCACTTCGACAACCTTTATTTTGACCTTGAAAGGAAGGTCCCTCTCCTGCTCAAGATATGCCCGGACATGCCGGATGATCTCATCAAACTGCCGGTTGTTCGATACAAGAGACGGCTCTTCAATGACAAGCCTCTGCAGTGTAAGCTGCCGGTTGAAAATCCCGGAAAGCGATATATAACCTTTGACCTTTTTTGTATTAACGATGGCATTTCCGGACGAATCGGACACCTTCATGTTTTTTGCTTCGATGAATAAAGGCAGGATATTGACGGATATATGCGGCGCTTCGACTTTCTGCCCGGTCGCGGTCTCCAGTTCGGGAATTATGATCCCTTTCAGAGTATCGGATACATAGCGGCCCCTCAAAAAGAAGACAAGAAAACCCAAGACGACCACGGCAAGTGTAAAAAGGATAAGCCTCTTACGTTTCTTTCGGCTTACTCTTTCCCCGGCATCATTCTCCAAGGCATCAGCTCCCTAATAATAAATTGACGTCATCAGCCGCCGAAAAGCCATCTCTTGAAATTCCAGAAATGCAGCACCTTCTGTGTAAACTCCGTCTGTTCGACTTTGGTTGCAAGGTCTCTCAGTTCAATTTGAGTTTTTTCTATTTCACGGTCCTGCGACCTTTCAAGTCCGCCGGCAGCGATGAAATGCTGTATCTTTTCAAGTTCTCCCGTATCAAGCCAGATACCGTGTCTGCCGCATTCATCGATGATCACGCCGGAGATGCGCCCGAAGTTCCTTCGGTTCATCAGTTTTCCGCATCTGACACATGGGATATATTCAAGAGGTTCGTCTTTCGGCGTCTTCCTGTACGCCTTTTTAGTCTCTTCTCTATAAACGAGGGACGGCCTCGCTGCGTTTCGAAATTCCGTTTTATCGAGCCACATCCCGCCGCATCGCTTACAAACATCATATTCCTCATTATTGCATATCCTTATTTCAAGAGGGGTTTTGCACCGGGGACAGACGGGAGGCAAGGACTCGATGCCATTCTCCGTCTGCCCTCCGCATAGAGGACAGAGATTATATTTTATATTAATATTTTTGCCGCAGTACTCGCATTTCTTAGTCTCATACATATATCCTGCTCCTCAACTGCACTGTGATTTCTATTGTTAATGATTTTACAACGTTTATTGTACCAATTACCTCACCCTCTTGACTATTGCAAAAGTTGTATAATAAATAAACTTAAAGATGGAGGAGTTAAATGCTGAAAATTTTTTTTGCCGTTCTCTTTGCCGTTCTTTTTGCCGCATCTTCAGCCTTCGCTGTCGAATTCTCTGCCGACACTATTTCGACATTCCAGGGAGATAAGCAGCTAAAAGGCAAGCTTTTCTTCAAAATAGACAGGTTCAGAATGGAAATGAAGCCCCATAACGATATGTCCATGGTCATAATTACAAGGTTGGACAAGAAAGTCGCCTGGAATTTAATGCCCGAAACGAAAATGTATATGGAAATCCCTTTCGACATGAAAAACAAGCCGAAAATAGACGAAAAATATGAAGGAGAGATCGAAAGGAAAGAGGTTGGAAGGGAAACCATAGACGGTCATCCCACAATAAAATATCTGATTACCTACAAGGTCGATAACGATAAACATCAGGTCTACCAATGGCTCGCCTCCGATATTAAAATGCCGGTTAAGACTGCGGCCGTTGACGGCTCATGGAGCCAGGAACTTAAAAATATAAAGATGGGCTCCCAGTCCAACAGCCTCTTTGAACTCCCAGCAGGCTATCAAAAGATGCAGATGCCGCAACTCCCCATGATGCAGGGAATGCCCGGCGGCATGAAACAAATGAAATAGCATTATGAAAGAGGCGATGTTTTACGAGAGGCTTGATGAGAAGAAGGTCAGATGTTTTCTGTGCGCTCATCATTGTGTAATCAAAGAGGGGAAAAGGGGCATTTGTTCGGTCCGTGAAAACAGGGACGGGACCTTATACAGCCTTGTGTACGGCAAGTTGATATCCATGAACATAGACCCTATTGAGAAAAAGCCCCTCTTCCATTTTCTGCCCGGCTCGACGTCTTTTTCAATCGCTACGGTAGGCTGCAATTTCCGTTGTGAACACTGCCAGAACAACGAGATATCCCAATATCCGAAAGAACACGGGGGGGAGATTATGGGGCAGCCTGCAACACCGGAAGCCGTTGTTGAAGCGGCTGTCCGAAACGGCTGCGAGAGTATTTCCTATACCTATACCGAGCCGACCATATATTTTGAATTCGCTTATGACTGCGCAAAACTTGCTCATCAAAAAGGGATCAGGAACGTCTTCGTAAGCAACGGCTACACCGGACCTGAAGCCGCCAAAGCTATCGCTCCCTATCTGGATGGGAATAATATCGACCTCAAGGGAGGTGACGAGTTCTATAAGAAAATCTGCGGAGCCAGACTTGAACCTGTCAAAGAAACCATTCGACTCATGAAAGCGCTCGGCGTATGGGTGGAGGTCACTACTTTAATTATTCCGGACCATAATGATTCCGAAAAAGATATGAGGGACATAGCGGAATTTATAGCATCAGTAGATCCCTCGATGCCCTGGCATGTTACGCAGTTTTATCCGACCTGTAGAATTCTTGACAAACCGAGAACACCGGTAAAAACCCTCAGACGGGCAAGAGAAATCGGTTTTGAAGCAGGGCTGAAATATGTATATGAAGGGAATGTCCCCGGGGAAGGAGGAGAGAACACCTATTGCCCTGATTGTAAAGAATTGCTTATCCGTCGGTTCGGCTTCAGCATCGGCGAGAACACGATAAAAGATGGTAAATGTCCGAAATGCGGATATGATATAAAGGGCGTCTGGAAGTAATTACCCCCTCACATTCGCATTAGCCCGGATTATTTATAAAATTGGTAAAAGCAACCGGGGACAGAGTATTTTCGCTCATTCTCGGTCGTTCCTCCCTGCGAGGCTTTTGCCTCTTTATTTTTACAAATTGTATTTGACTATCGGCAAAAAAAACCGCTCAAATACTCTGTCCCCGGTTCAATCAGAAAAATTCGTTAATAATCCGGGTTAGAGTCTGCCCATCATTACAAGCGCATCCTCTTTTGGATTGATATAGTATTTTTTCCTGACATCTATCACCTCAAACCCGAAAAGCTCATAAAATTTCTTTGCGCCGGTATTTGAAGCCCTGACCTCAAGATATATGAAAACACAGTCTTTCTTTTTCAATTCCTTAAGCGCTTCATTCATCAGCAGGGTTGCAATGCCCCGTCTTTGAAAATCCTGATGAACGGCAAGGTTCAGCATATGAGCTTCATGCGGTATATAGTTTGCGCAGATGTATCCGACAATATTTTCATCGCTTACGGCAACTCTTGAAATAGCATATTTTTTATATATTTCATTCAGAAAAGAGTCTTCAGACCATGGTGTACCGAATAAAAGACGCTCGATCTCCAAAACGCGGGGAACGTCTTCATGTTTCATCTCCCGGATTATCAGCTCATCCATGCTATTTATATAGACCTTAAAGTTGTACAAACAGCAGGGCAGACACGATGAAAAGTCTTATAATGCGACAAAGAATTATATTGCAATCACATAAATGCAGACCTAACCTGTAGTGACTTTCAGAAAAAGGCCGGTTCTTATTATGAAAGTACATTAATGTGTCGCTACAAGACGTTTTCATCGCATCAGCCCTGCTGTTTGTAATAGTTTTTTGCAACTGATGAATAGACGTTACCTTTTTAATTTAACCTCCGCCTCCGAGCTTCTGATATAAAACGGCACAAGGCTTACCGGTTCCGAGAAATCTTCCTGCGAAGCCTTTTTAAGACCGAGTGAGGCAACATTGGCAGGTGAAAGCGACATCTTTTCGGGTGATGCAAAGAGAGCCCCGTCACCCATAAGTTCGGTTATCTCATTTTTATAGAGTATCGCCCCTTCTCCGGCAAAGATTGTTTTTTCATCGGGGAATCCCTCTTTCCTCAACAATGAATCTACGCTTATCGAAACCTCGTCTATCAACTTGATAAACCCCGCGTCTTGCCATCTGAAAACCGCCGCATATACTTCTTTTTTTCTTGCATCAAGGAGGGTGCAGACCGGATAACGGCAATAAAGAAAATTCCAGGCAAAGGCTTCAAGAGTAGGAACAGACACTATCGGCTTTCCCGTTGCATAGGATAATCCTTTCGCCGTGCTCAACCCTATTCTCAGGCCCGTGAAAGAGCCCGGACCGATAGCTATTGCAAAGACGTCTATATCGGACATTTTCAAAAAAGACTGTTTCAGGACGTGATCAATCTCCGTCATCAGTCTTTCCGAATGCGTGGATTTGACGTTGAGCCTGACTTCGGCTATCAGTCCCGCTGAATCATCGGCAATAGCTACACCGCCAAGCATAGTAGATGTTTCGATCGCAAGGATTTTCATAAATGCCTACTATACCACTAACTTTTGCATATTTTCACACAAAAGGCTGCGGAAACCAAAATACAGACGAGGGCGGAGATACTTACGGCATGTGCGGCGCCGATAAAATCCGCAACGGTTCCCATCAGTGAGTTGCCGATAGGGGCCGTGCCCAGAAATACAAACGTATAAACACTCATGGCCCTGCCCCTCAGGTTGTCGGGGACGGAAAGCTGTATGAAGCTGTTTGCCGTTGCAAGGAAACTGACAAGCCCCCAGCCGATAACAAAGAGGATTGTCAGAGAAAAATAAAAATGTCCTGATAACGAAAAAAAGAGAAGGGGCACGGAGACACAGAAGGCTGCGACTGCCATAAACCTGTTTTTGTTCTCAATATCACCTTTCAGGGCAAGGAACAATGCCGCCGACAAAGCGCCTGCCCCGGTAGCGCCGACAAGGAAACCGAATCCCGCAGAACCGGTTTTGAAGACTTCTACTGCAAAGGCCGGAAGGAGCGTTACAAAGGGCATTGCGAGTAGGCCGAAGATGGCGATCATGATAATAATCCTGTAGATCTCCGGCTTGTTCCTCATGAATTGTATCCCTTCAATAAGATCTTTCAGAATACCCTGAGAGGAAATTTTTGCTTCTCCGACAGTCCTGATCTTTGAGAGGGCAACAATGACCGCCAGGAAACTGACGGCGTTCAGATAAAAACATGCGGAAAGCCCGACATTAGCTATGGCAATGCCTGCGATAACGGGACCTATCATCCTTGCCCCGTGAAATGCGGCAGAGTTTAATGCTACGGCATTTGTTAAGTTCTCTTTCCCTACCAGCTCAGCCATAAAAGACTGCCTCGCAGGTATGTCAAAGGCATTCACTGTTCCGAGAAACGCTGCAATCAGGGCAACCTGCCATACGGCTGCCATGTTAATGTCTATCAAAATACCGAGCAGGAGGGCAGGCAGGATTGACAATGCCTGGGTCAAAAGAAGAAGGTTCCTCTTACGGAACCTGTCGGCTGCTATGCCTCCGCCAAGCGTAAAGAGCAGTATCGGCAAAGAACCGGCAGCCGCAACCATGCCGAGATAAAAAGGTGATTTTGTCAGACTGTACACAAGCCACCCCTGCGCAACAGACTGCATCCACGTCCCTGACAGGGAAATAAGCTGCCCGAACCAAAAAAGCTTATAGTCTCTAAACCCGAATGCGGAAAAACTCCTGGGAATAGTCATTCTTTTATTTTACTGAAACCCGCCTGTCAAATGCTTGTAATAACGTGAGAGGAGCAAAGGGGAGGATTCGAAAAACCGCACTTCACTGAAGGGTTGACTTTTCCTTGAAATTTTACTGGATATTAAATAGCATATGCTTTATATTATGATAAGCAGAACGGGGGCAGGAGATAAAGTGGAGGAAAACAGCTTATACAGACCGGGGAATAAGTCCGACAGAAGCATTTACCAGTCGCCGGTAAGACTGCTGTTTATAATAATCTTTTCCGTATTCATCGCGGAATCCTTAATCATGGCGGTCCTTTCGTTCTACCCTCATATCTCCATACAAACGTGGGTATTCCTCGATGCGGCTTTATTAGTAATAATTCTTTCCCCTGTGCTTTATTGTTTCGTGTTCAACCCGCTGCTCCTTCAAATCAACGAGCGCAAACAGGCTGAAGAGATTACGAAGCTTGCATATGCCGAACTCAGACAGGTATTTCATACCGCGGCGGACGGCATCCGCTTAATCGACAGCTCTTCCAACATACTCAGGGTAAACGAGACCTTTGCGCAAATGTCGGGGGTGCCGAAAGAAGAAGCTAAAGGCAAAAAGTGCTATGAAGTCTTTCCCGGCCCTCAATGTCATACTGCAAAGTGTTCTTTGCAGAGGGTATTGAGTGGTGAAGAACACATCGAGTTTGAGGCCTTGAGGGAAAACCGAAAGGGAGACAAGATACCGTGCATTGTAACGGCAACGCCTTTTCGAAGCCCGGACGGTGAATTGGTCGGGATTGTTGAGGACTTCAGAGATATAACAAAACGGAAAAAGGCTGAACGGGCTTTAAGAGAAAGCGAAGAGAAACTCAACGCCATGCTTCAGTCCATCACTGATCATATTTCAATGATAGATAAAGATCTTACTATTGTCTGGGTCAATGATGTTGAAGTAAATTTCCTGGGATATAATCCTGTCGGGAAAAAATGTTATGCGGCATATTATAACAGGACGGGACCCTGCGAACCTTACCCCTGTTTTATGCTCAAGGCGTTGGAAGACGGAAAAGTATACGAGCGCGACACACAGTTGCTCTCAAAAGACGGCAAAGCGGTTTATTTCCACTGCACTGCCAATGTGGCTTTGATGGACAAGGAAAGCAATCCTGCCGGAGCGCTTATCATATCAAGAGACGTCACGGAAAGCAAAAAACTCGAGCAGCAGCTGATGCAGGCGCAGAAGATGGAAGCGATAGGGCAGCTTGCCGGAGGCATAGCCCATGATTTCAATAATATCCTTACCGCTATAATCGGTTACAGCCACCTGTTGCAGATGGAGATGGACTTCAATGAAACGTTGCACGGTTATGTAACCTATATCCTGAATTCGGCGCAAAGGGCCGCCAATCTTACCCATGCGCTGCTTGCCTTCAGCAGGACCCAGATTATCGATACAAAGCCCGTCGATGTGAACGAGATTATCCTCGTCCTTGAAAAGCTTCTGACCAGACTGATAGGTGAAGACATAGAGCTTTCCGCGCATCTTACCCATAAAGATTTGGTTGTAATGGCGGACACGACCCAGATAGAGCAGGCGCTGATGAACCTTGCAACAAATGCACGGGACGCCATGCCGGACGGAGGGAGTCTCATTATCAGTTCGGACTCGGTCAGCCTTGACGATGATTTCGTCAATACATACGGGTTCGGCAGACAGGGCAATTATGCAATGATATCCTTTGCAGACACGGGTCAGGGCATGGATGATGTTACAAGAGAAAGAATTTTTGAACCCTTCTTTACGACAAAAGAGGTGGGCAAAGGCACCGGTCTTGGACTTGCGATGGTATACGGTATCGTAAAACAGCATGAAGGGTTTATCAACGTATACAGCGAGCCCGGCAAAGGAACAACCTTTAAAATATATTTGCCGCTGATCACATCCAAAGTAGAACAGTTGAAACAGGTTGAGCGCGCCGACGTCAAAGGCGGCACGGAGACGATCCTTGTCATTGAAGATGATGCACAGGTAAGGGTGCTGACAAAAAAGGTGCTTGAACGCGTGGGATACAGGGTAATAGAGGCCGTGGACGGCAGGGACGCCGTAAGGGTCTTCAATGATTACAAAAACATTATTGACCTTGTTATCCTTGACGTTATTATGCCCAAAAAAAACGGCAAAGAGGTATATGAAGACCTGAAGAAAGAACATCCGGGCGTCAAGGTGCTTTTCACAAGCGGTTATACGGCGGACATCATCCAAAAAAAGGGGATATTAAAAGATTCGCAGAATTTTATTTTAAAGCCGGCCACTCCCCGGAAGCTTCTCGAAACAGTGCGCGATATCCTTAATAAAGAAGCCGGCAGACAAACTAATGCATGATTCCCGATCGAGTTAAATGAATTTACTAAGGAGTTTATAAGAAAAGCCGCACACCCTCACCCTTACCCTCTCCCCTCAAGGGAGAGGGGACTTAAGAATCGCCCCTCCCTTGAGGGGAGGGGATTAAGGGGAGGGTGTTTAAATGTGTCTTTACTTATGAACTTATTAGTATTATAGACATCAGCAGTTTTTGGGTTTATCAATTTACGGAAATCCTTGAAAAGTCCGCAACTGAAGACGCCATCTTCCATATATCGTTCAATAAAGAGAGCCGGTTTTGTTTTATCTCTTCCCTTTTATCCATGACAAGTATATTGTCGAAAAAATTATTGATCGGTACTGTAAGGGTTGTGAAAAGACCGATGGCTTCCCGATAATTTGCCGCTGTGAGAAGTTTTTCACTATCAGCCCTGACAGACATAAGCGTTTCGTAAAGCTTCTTTTCAGGTCCCTCTTCTAATAGTTCTTCCCTGAATACGGAAACAGCCGCTTTCTGTGTGATATTGTTGACCCGTTTAATGGCTGCAAGGAAATCATTGCATTCCTTTGTCTCTTTGAATTCCTTAACCGCTTCAAGACGCGCCTGCATATCCTTTAACCGGATACCCGTTGAAAATGAGATAACGGACTGTATAATGTCCGGGGCATAACCGCGTTCTAAAAGGATGTTTTCTATCCGCGCTTCAAAAAACTGTAAGACCTTCGCTATTGTTTCGTCCGGTGTTTTTGCATCCCGCAGATTGTCCAATGCCTTCCGTACAAGTTCTTTCAGTGTAATCTCATACCCTTTGCTAAACAGGACCGCTATAATGCCCAGGGCCTGCCTCCTTAGAGCAAAGGGGTCCTCGGAGCCTGTAGGGACAAGCCCTATCGAAAAGAAAGCGGTTATGTTATCTATCTTGTCGGTAAGGCTAAGCAGCGCCCCTATATCGGTTTTTGGAAGCGCACCGCCTGAATGCGCCGGCAGATAATGTTCTTCAATCGCCTCTGCAACTTCCGTCGCCTCGCCGTCATGCACTGCATAATAGTTTCCCATAATACCCTGCAGTTCGGGGAACTCCCTGACCACGCCTGTTATAAGGTCCGTCTTGGCAAGCCATGCCGCGCGCATGAGCTTATCTTTTCCTGCCGGAAGAAGACTGTCTGCAAGGAATCCTGAAATTGAAGCCATCCTTTCAATTTTCGCATATATGCTGCCGAGATCTTCCTGGAATGTGACCTTCTTCAGGTCTTCGATTCTATCGGCAAGGGGCCTTCTTATATCTTCCTCATAATAAAACCGTGCATCTTCAAACCGCGCTCTGATTACACGTTCGGCGCCGATCCTGACGGTGTCCGCGTTTTCTTCGACGGTATTGCTGACGACAATAAAACGATTTGTTATCCGCCCATCGGGAGTTTGGACTGCAAAATATTTCTGATGGTCTTTCATGACCGTAACAAGTAATTCTTTCGGCAGTTTCAGGTATTCCTCCGAAAAAGCGGCAATGACCGGGACGGGATATTCAACAAGGTTTACGACGGTGTCAAGAAGTTCTTCGTCCATGAGCGGGCTTTCACCTGTGGACGAAAGGAGTTTGGCCGTCTTTTCTCTTATCGTCTTTTTGCGTTCTTCTATATCAACGATTACATAATTGTTGCCAAGCAGTTTTTTATAGCTTGGGATTTCCTTTATCTGGAAAGCGGCAGGAGACAGAAAGCGGTGCCCCCTTGTAAGGTTGCCGCTCTGTATCCCTTCAATATCAAAGGTGACGACTTCATTATCTAACAAAGACAGAAACCAGCGTAGCGGCCTGACAAATTTTACGTCCTTGTTTCCCCACCTCATTGCTTTCGGGAGGTATATCGAGAGCACGATCTTTTCCAGCAGCCGTGGCAAAACCTCGCGGACCTGTGCGCCTTTTTCTTCTATAACGGCGACAAGATATTCTCCCTTATCTTTCCGTTTTACAATCAGGCTATCAACACTCACACCCTGTGACTGGGCAAAACCCGTAGCGGCTTTTGTGGGATTGCCTTCAGCGTCAAAGGCGGCCTTTTTTGAAGGCCCGAATACTTCCCTTGTCCTGTCTTCCTGCATCCGGGGGATACCGTCCACTATAATGGCAAGTCTCCGGGGAGTCCCGAAAACCTTTGCCTCGCCGCAGGCGATATAATTCTCTTTCAAAATCTTCCCGGTATTTTCCTTCAACTGCTGCAAAGCAGGCCTTATAAACCTGGCAGGCAAGTCCTCCGTCCCAATTTCGAGCAATAATGTTGAATAGTCGTTCTGAGTCATATATGTATACCTCTTTCCGGACAAATGTGGTTGTGTGAAGGATCGTCCGAAATTATAACCTTAGAGGGTATTGCTTGACAAGAGGACGCCTGCTAAACTTATAACTAATATGTCCGAGATTGAAGAGGACGCCTATAAGCCCTCGTTGATACTTGATATAATGTTTGCCCTGTCTATTTTTCGCAATCGGGACATTCCTGAAGGGACTAATCATGCTTTTGGAATGGATCAACGACAGAACCGTAGTAGTTGGGGATATATGCAAGAGGACGAATAATCTAAGGGAATAAAACTTTATTTGCCTTGAATTTATTACATAGAAAATGATAATCTTTTTATGTATATTTTATATGGAGGATTTTCATGTCAAGAACAACCATAACAATTCCGCAGTCCCTGATAGACGAACTTATGTCTGAGGTAAAGGCAAAAAGCAAGACCGAGGCAGTAATAAAAGCCATCAGGGATGAAATCCGGTTAAAGAAGAAAGAGAAAATTAAGATGATGGCAGGGAAAATGGAATTCACAAAATCTGCTGAAGAACTCAGACACAAGGACGAAAGACTTGGATAAGGTATTGATTGACACTTCTGCCTGGATTGAATTCTTCAGAAAAAAGGACCCATATTACAGTATAGTTATGGAACTGTTGGATAACGACAAGATATGCTGCATCGGTATCGTTTTGGCTGAACTTCTGCAAGGCGCTAAATCAGAGAAAGAATTGAATACACTGAAGGATTTTCTGCATGTCTTTGAATTTTTACCGGATTCAGTAAAGGCATGGCAAAATGCAGGAGAATTATCTTATGCCATGCAGCGAAAAGGCAAAGCAATTGGTCTTTCTGATTGTTATATAGGCATATTGGCAAAATCGGGCGAAGTGAGAATCCTCACGCTTGACAGACATTTTCCAATGCTTAAGGAAGAATACGGGTTGAAGATATATAATCTGCCCCCCATTAAATAGAGAAGGTCTTTTAATGTACCCTGCTCGTCGAATATCATCTAACATCTCCTCCGGGTTTATCCTGCGGCCTTCTTTCAGGGACCCTCGCATGTTTGATCTTTCCTTCGTTCCATTCCCCGGACACGTATAGGCCGCAATAGCAGCTCCCGTATCCCCGGATATCGGGGTCTCTGTATACACAGGGGCATATGATATCTTTATCGTTTTCCTTAACGCCCGCGGCAAGACGGCACGGGCATGAACGGTAACCAAAGCGCGATTCATTGGTAAGGAGTCCCGACAGGATATCTAAGACATACTCCCTGTCCTTATTAAGCCGGATCCCCTGCGATTCGGCATATTTGTCGAGGATCTCATATAACCTTTCGGCAGTCACTCTATTTCCAGCGCCTCCTTAATAGCCTCCTCGTCAAGTCCAAGGATGACTTCTTCGACAACAAGGGTTGGATAGGTAGCGGCCTGATTGTACTTCTTTACCTCCTTTGACATAAGCCACTGCTCGCCGCTGTCAAGCAAATCCACTTCAGTAAATTCATATTGTATACCGTGCTCGTCCAGAAATTTTCTTACCCTCTTGCAGGTCGGACAGGTGCTAAGGGAATAAAGCCTGACCTTCTTTTTCCGCTCTCCCATATATCCTCCTATGCGTTACCGATATGACCGTCAGGATGTTTAGTCATGTAAACCTCTGAAGCTGCAATCTCCACATCCTGCATCATCTCCATGTTCGCCTTGTTTATAATATCCATAGAGACCTTGAAGGTATCTGCTACATGCTGCAGGGGTAGCTTCTTTGCATAATAGATATCCGCTATCAGCACCTTAAGGGCGTCATCCACAATAAATCCTTTCAGCTCGCCGTCCGCAATATCCACGGAGGCGCAAGCTTCATCGAAGCTCGACCCCTTCTGCAATGCCGCCATGATATTGTCCATTGCCTCATTATAAATCCTGCTTTCCTCTTCAGTATATTCCTTGTATTGAAAACCTTCCATAATATCTCCTTTAGGTTAGTGATGACTATAAAATTTAACACATATAAAGGGGTTTAATCCATGTGTTATACTGAAAAAATTATGGACCCTCTGGGCAAAAAAGAGCTGATCGAATGCTATAATAGACATCTGAAGGATTTCGGTGACAGTCCGCAGGCTGTCAGATGGACTCCCGAAGGACAACGCCGGAGATTCGAAACCCTCCTTGCGATAGCAGGTGACATTTCCGGCAAAACCGTCCTTGATTTCGGCTGCGGAAAGGGAGACTTCTGCGGGTTTTTAAAAGAAAAGGGCGTTTCCTCGGATTATTGCGGGATTGACATTAATGATGCCCTGATTTCAACGGCAAAAAGCAAATATCCGGAGGACGAGTTTATTGCCCTGGATATTGATGAAACTGCCTTCAACCGGACATTTGATATTGTCTTTGTCTGCGGAGTTTTCAATCTCCGGATCGCCGGAATCGAGGATTCGATGAAGACCATCCTGAAAAATCTTTTCCCCCGCTGCCGTAGAGCGCTCCACGTAAACCTGTTGACCTATTATGTCCCTCAAAGAAACGTAGAATTGTTTTATGTTAAACCTGAAGAGATACTGGAATTCGTCATCAGGGAAATCTCAGGATCGGTAACATTAAAGCATTTAGAGGAAGATATATTTTTATCGATATATCATTGATGAACTCGTAAAAAGTCGTCATTCCCGTGCTTAATGCACCTACTGTTGGCGAAGGCGGGAATCCAAGTGCGCGCAACTTCTTGAAAAGAATGGATTCCCGATTAAAAACTTCGGGAATGACAGCCATAAAAGGACTTTTTGCGATGTTGTCATCACCAAAATAACAAAAAGGCGAAACCGGGCTTTATCGCACCCGGTTTCGCCTTGTATTTTCAATTTATCGTACTGTTTTATATCTTAGTGTCCAGTACTTTTTTCGCCATGGCTATGACCTTCTTCATGGCCGTGATCGTCATGCTCGTCTTCATACCCTGAAAACATAGCAATTATATGAGCCCAGGTCGTATGTCCGAGGGTTGCAAGATAGAAATGGACGATTATGAAGGCGCTGAAGAATATCCAGAGGAGAATGTGAATCAGGTCAGCTATCTGTATTCCGCCAATCAGGTTGACGACAGGCCCGAAAAGGTGCGGGTCCCACAGAAAAAGTCCCGTAATGAGTTGGAGAGGGATAAGGGCCACCATGATCATCAGATAAGACACCTGCTGCATCGGGTTGAACTTATTGTAAAATGTGGAGTGGTGCGGATTCTCATCCCCGACCATAATTCCCCAGCCGTAAAATTTGGCCTGATTCAGGGCTTTTTTACCGAACTCAACAGGATGGTTTAACGGTGGTATATAGATTTTGATATTGCCGGTAACAAGGTAGTAGACGAGCCAGATGAAATAATTAAACACAAGGACCCACCCCAACCAGCTATGAATCGTTACGGCAGTTTGAAAAGAGAAAAAGTGCAGCACATTGCCGAGCTTTATCTGGGCTCCGGTGAGTATCAGGAGTATGAAAGCAAAGGCGTTAACCCAGTGCCATATCCTTATCGGTAACGGATGCATGTATATTCTTTTCATTATTTTTTACCTCCCTTCCCCATTCTTCTCAGCGCTCTGAGAGGCGAGGTTATGACTCTCAATGATAGATGCCCGATCGGAACGGCTATGCCGCCGAGGAGCGCAACGATAAAGAGTATATCTAAAAGCTCCACGCTCGAACTTCCAAGGGCATAGAATTTGCTGACAGGCAGTATGGTGTATATAGAATTAAGCACGCCCTTGTCGGCCTTGAGTACCGTCGGTTTTCCGTCGGCCTTTTTTACTACGACAAACACGTTCTGAAAGAGTTCCGCATCGGGCTTATGGCATTTGTCGCAATCTTTTACACCCTCTGCCTTACTCCCAATCATATGGGCTTCGGTCGCCTTCTGAACGTCCATGTTGCCTGTAAAAGTCGTGATTACGCCTTTTTTGATAAGCTGCGCGAACAGGCCCCACATTTCTTTCGGGTCTATGCTGCCGTTTGCATTCTGATCAATCCTGGCCATGAGTCCCTCGGTCTCTGGACCGCCTAAAGTCTTCAGGATCTCTTCTTCCGTCAGGGGCTTTCCGGTCCTGCGGTCGTAAAGACTGAGATAAATTGCGCGTTCAGCGCCCGGGGAATGGCAGGCTGCGCAGGAAACCGCATCGAAGTGGGCTTTTGCAAAGGAAGACAATTTTATCGGAGGATTATAAAGCCATTTGCTATGTACTTTTGCGGCATCCTTGTGACATCTAAGGCAACCGTCCTTTATTTTTGTCGTCATCTTTGCTGATTCAACATTATGCGCATTATGGCAGGAAGCGCAGGAAGGAGCTTTTTCATTACCTTTTAGCCTTGCCTTACCGTGCATGCTTGCCTCATAAGAGGCGTTCATATCGCTATGGCATTTATTACAGGAAACAACGCCGATAGCCTTATCTTTTTTGACGCTTGCAATTGCATGGTCTCCATGGCAGTCCGTACAGGCAGGCGCTTTGGTATTTCCGCCTTTAAGCTGTTCGATGTGGACGCTGGATGCATAGAGCTTTGCGGCCTCCTTGTGGCATGTCAGGCAGAGCTCGGCTGCGGCTATGGAATAGGCCCTTCTGCTGCCGAATGACCTAACAGGGTGCTGTGTCTTTGAGAATTCGCTGTGGCACTGTGTACACTGGAGTTTGGCATGTGCGGAATTTGCGACTGCCGCCTCATCTATAAAGACGGAAAGCGCCTCTCCGTTCTTCATTGACATATTAATTTTATTCCTGTGGCATATCAGGCAGTAAGTATTTTCTTTAACGTCGACCTTCCCTATTGCCACGCTCTTGATATAGTGAGAACCGTGGCACTCAATGCAGGGGCCCTTTGCCGCCAGAGCTTTGTGAATAGGCTGTCTTTTGTCGAGTTGTGAAGCCGTATGACAGTTCGAGCAGTGCCTTGAGACGCTGAAGGCAAAGTCTTTCCTGCTCCTGATTATTTTGGACTGCGGATGGTTGTCCATGGCAATATCAGGGTGACAGCCCGTGCAGCTTACCTTCCCGTGGACGGAAGACGAAAATTCGGCGCCGTTTACGGACAGGGAGAGGATTTCCTTGTTCATGAGCTTTTTGTTCAAGGTTTTGTCCGAATGGCATGCGAGACACAATTTATTGTCTTCCGCGGATACGCCTTTAGATGCGCTGACATATACAGGCAAAATCATAAAGGAGATAAATAAAAAAACTGATATGAACTTTTTTGTACCCATACAACCCCCTATGAGTTTTGTTCGATTTTTTGACCGATTTATGAACGTAGAAGTTATAGCATATCTAAAGAATAGAATGCAAGTATTAATTGCCCGGAAAGTATTTATCGCTTAACATTTAAGCGGCAATCTGTTATTTTAAAAGAGGTTATCATAAACGGTTACAGGAGTATACTTGGGAAAAGACCTTTTTTCTTTCGCAAACCTTAAACAGGCGCTCATCGCCCTCATACAGAAATACCACCCTTTCAATATCAGGTATTTCAAGGCGCTTGTCGGCGTCATGATGACCCTGCTTATGGGGACCGTACTTATTCTTGGATGGCTTTCTTCAGTAAAGGTCAAAGAGACCGTTACGGAAGACTTCAACCAGCAGCAATTAGTTATCGCACGTCATGCAGCCAGTCAGATCGAAAACAGACTTGAAGCGCTTAAAAGAGAATTGTTCCTCCTCAGTTTGTCTCCCTCGATACAATATGCCGAGTCTGCCTGGATGTGCAACAGGATGGAGATCGCCTTTTCAAGCATAAGAGAAGAAGGCACGATTGAGATAAGGTTTGTTAAGGACGGAATTCAAAAGACCTTTCATGTGTTGGGTGAACACGACTGCAATCCCGGAATTCCAACCAAAAAAGAACTCGAGCATCTTGAATGGGCAAAAAAAGAAACAAACAAGGGGCACATATTATTAACAAGCGTTTCTTCAATCCCCCAGGAGGACCGATCTCTAAGGCCTATCATGGAAATAGCAATCCCCGTATGGCAGGTTTCCGTAGATCAGTCTCATCCCTTGGCATTAAATAAATTTTCCGGGGTCTTATTATTTACTATTGACCTGAGCATATTAATGGGAAACGTGACAAAAGAGATACGGTCGGGCAAAACAGGTTATGCATGGATCATAGATGATAACGGGACATTCCTGTACCACCAGGAAAAGACTTTTATCGGACAGAATGCTTTCGAGGCTCGAAAAGGGAAAAAACCGACGATATCTTTTGCCAGAATCAATCAAATCCAGAAAGACAAAATGCTGAAAGGCGAAGAAGGAACAAGCTGGTATGTTTCAGGCTGGCACAGGGGGATAGAAGGGGAAATAAAGAAGCTGATCGCCTATACCCCTATACGATTGGATGATAGTAAAAGCCGTATCTGGTCCGTTGCCGTGGTGGCGCCCGTCAGCGAGGTAGAGGGGGCGATCCATGCGATCCAGATCCGGCAGTTTTCACTCCAGACAATCATTTTCTTCGTCATCCTGTTCGGCGGGTTGTTCGTCAATTTTATGATACTGAGCTGGTCAAACACACTGGAAAAAGAAGTTACGAAGAAGACCATCGAACTTAAAAAATCCGAACAGCGCTACAGGTCCCTTATTGAAAATGCCGAGGATATAATCTTTACCGTAGATTACAACGGGAATTTCATTTCCATAAACAAGTACGGCGCTAATTTTTTCAACAAAATCGAAGAAGACGTCATAGGCCACAACGCGTCGGAATTCTTCACATGGCCGAGTTCGGAGGTCCTTATATTGATGATACAGAATGTATTTGATTCAAAAGAGAGCAAGCAGATAACCCACATGGTTATTATCGGAGAACGCCAGCACTGGTTCAACACTAATTTCAGGAGACTCTGGGACGAAGCCGGCAATATATATGCGGTTTTGGGGATTTCAAGAGACATTACCGAAAGAAAGCAGATGGAGGAACACAGTTTCTATACGGAAAAACTGGCGTCCATGGGCACTCTGGCTGCCGGCGTAGCCCATGAAATAAATAACCCGCTTGGAGTCATACTCGGCTTCACGGAGTTGCTGCTCGAAAAATTTCCGACCGATTCGGAGGAATATGACCTTCTGAAGACGATTGAAAATCAGGGTCTCAACGCAAAAAGGGTTATCGAAAACCTTTTAAATTTCGCCCGACATAAAGAACATAAAGAGGAAGCCGTTGACGTCAATAAAAATATCGAGAACGTCCTGTCAATTATGGGCAACACGCTGCTCCTCAACAAAGTAAAGGCGGTCAAACAACTGCAATCCGACCTTCCGCCGGTCACCGCCGATGCAGGCGAACTGCAGCAGGTTTTCTTCAATATAATAAACAATGCTATTTACGCTATGGCACAAAACGGCAGCGGGACATTAACGCTTAGCACCATGTCCTTAAACGATACGGTCGAGATACGGATAAAAGATTCGGGTGAAGGTATCAAACAAGAGAATCGCAAAAGGATTTTCGATCCGCTCTTTACGACAAAAGAGGTCGGCAAAGGCACGGGCCTCGGCCTCTCGGTCTCTTATGGTATCATAACAAAGCACAGAGGGAATGTTACCTTTGAGACAAAGACAAAAGAGGAATCGGAAGAGACCGGGACGACTTTTATCATAACACTACCCATTGCGAAAAACGGGGAAATATAAAACCACGGAAGGCGTAAAGCAAAAGGATAAAGGAAGAAGGATGAATGTAGTTGATTTTTTAAATATGATTTTAAAAGGAGGAGAAAGACATGGCTGAAAAAATACTGATAGTTGATGACGAGCCCGATATGCTGAAACTCCTGAGCATGACCATTCAGAGAAAAGCTCCCTATCAGGTCACTACTACAAATAACCCTGTTGAAGCCCTTGAACTCGTCAAAGGAGGGGGATTTGACCTTATTATCAGTGATCTGAAAATGCCGGGGCTTGACGGAATTGAGCTGCTCGACGCCGTTAAACGTCTTAACCCCGATACCCCCGTTATTCTGATGACGGCTTATGGGACCATCGAATCCGCTTCCGAGGCCATGGAGAAAGGCGGGTTTGATTTTATCACCAAACCCTTCCGGATAGACCAGATTCTTTTCACCATAGACAGGGCGATTAAATGGCTTAAATTGCAGAAGGAAAACAAACTGCTCAAGGAACAACTGAAGAAGGAGGGAAATAATCCCTAACAAATTCTTCTATTAACCCGGCAACTAAACAGATCAATACTATGTTAAAATACATGCATGGAAAAGATCGATGCACGGACACTAAGTCAGGATGCGCAGTATCAGATTCGTAGGCAGGTAGTGAAACTGCGTCAGC
>JBAZZX010000038.1:0-29908 GCA_041658585.1 Thermodesulfovibrionales bacterium | reverse complement strand
GCTGACGCAGTTTCACTACCTGCCTACGAATCTGATACTGCGCATCCTGACTTAGTGTCCGTGCATCGATCTTTTCCATGCATGTATTTTAACATAGTATTGATCTGTTTAGTTGCCGGGTTAATAGTATGATCATCATAATGGACGCATATTGCGTAATGTTCGTAATCATTCACTGAGCACGTATACGAATAATTTGCAAGCTGCCGATTACTATTTATAATCCGGACAATTATATCACAGATTAATCTTCCTTAGAAGAGGAAGGAACAGAAAGTAAGGCTACTTGTCCGACATACACCGTAACAGCTGTTTACATTCTATTTGTTTTTCCCTCCGTCACTTTGACTGTTTCAGTTTGTACATCATTTTATCTGCATCAGTTAGCAGTTTATCAAGGGCTTGTGGATTTTCAGGATCATGATAGGCAACACCAATACTTGCTGATAATTTGTACTGCTTCTTGATTGTAGCCTTTTGGTTCTTTAACGCTTGTTCCAAGTCCGGCTTGACCGGACAATCCAGTCCCGAAAGCTTTCGGGATTGAAAACACTGGATTCCCCGAGCCCTCCAAAAGAACGGCGGGCAAGCAAGTCGGGGAATGACTGACTATTTTAACGTCAATTTATACACGGACACTAACTTAAGTTTTTTATTATATCTCACTCTTTCTTCATAACATCATCAGCCCAGCTCAAGGCTGCTGATACGGTAGGAAACCCGATGATGCTTGTAGTCAGGATTAAGGCATGATATATTTCATCCGGTTTGGCACCTGCCTCAAGTGCTCTTTTTGCATGAGAATGAACGGATCCCTCAGACCTGATTGCGGCCGCAGCAGCGAGCTTAATCAAATGAGCTGTTTTTGCGTTAATAGGGCCGGCGGTACTCGCCACTTTCCCGAGATTCTTTGCTGCTGTAAAAAATTTACTGAACCTCTTCTTGATACTCATATACTGATCCGGCAATTTTGACATTGCATCCACCTCCTCATTTTATACAAAGTTCTTGTGATATTCTTTGACCTTATGGGCAAATTCTCTCCCGAACTCATAGCAGCGCTTCTCGTCTTCGGCAGACGGTTTGTATACAACCTGAACTCCCTGCTCGATCATCTCTCGAAACCATGATAATGCGCGGTTTGTCGTTTAACTCCTCAAACTTATCATTAACGAACTCACGCAGCCTATAGACTCCTTCTCTTGATTGTTAACAAAAGAATACTTATGTTTAAAACATAACAATAAAAAATCTAAATGTCAAATCGATTGTCTTGATTTACAGATGAAAAATTCAGTTTTTCCAATTTATGAGAAGAGCTGACTACAGCTTACATTCGAAATATTTTCCTGTTCAATCCTGTATAAGGCTGTTGTTACCTTAGCTGCAGCACGGGCGTCAAGACCAAGAAACCAAATTCCAAAAATATCAGATTCAACAATTACAGACATACTCTGTATGAAACGAGAATTATCCAAGGGGTGTGAGAATGTTGATTCCGAAAAAGACAGAAGATTGACATAAAGAGCACGAAACGACAAAAACAGGCCATGACGTGATAGGCACGATTAAATATACCTGGAGTAAAAAAGTGCCTTGCATGATAAAATAAGCCTATGAAAAATAGGAACCACTCAGCTACTATGAGTACCGTTCGGGAAATCAAGGATATCCGGTAAAAAGGATATAAAACATGCTGAAATATAAAAAAATATTCCTCGGCAACAGCTGCAACAATCGATGTCTGCATTGTTCATACAGGCAGAAAGATCCATCAAGCACTGAAATCAATACCATCCTTCATTCGTTAAATCAGAAAAAAGAAGAGAATGTGCTCTTTTACGGCGGTGAACCTGCATTGCGGAATGATCTGTTTCAGATTATTAATGCAGCCAAAGAAAACGGTTACAGGAGAATTAAGCTCTTGACCAACGGCCGGGCCTTCTCTGATATCAATTTTCTGTATCAGACAATAAACGCCGGATGTTATCTGTTTGAAATAAAGCTATGGGGGTCTAATCCTTCACTCCATGATTATCTTACCCAATCGCCGAATTCTTTTGAGGAAACTATCAGCGGACTGGAAAATCTGGCCAACCTTCCCTACGACAAATTTGTCTGCGTGCGCATCCCGGTATGTAAAGAGAATTATGCCGATGTGGAAAATACCGTGGCAACTGCACTGAATTTCGGCGTTAACCGGATAATCCTTTCCATGCAGGACCATCAATTAGTCTTTCACACTGTTTTCTCACATATCAGAAATGCGATAAACATAAGCATCTTTAACCGCATCTGGGTCCTGACGGAAGGGCTTCCATTCTGTATCATGCAAGGACTGGAACAACATATGAACGAGATTTATCAGGGTTGGGACTCGCTCTATGAAAAGACCTTTAAACAACACGGGCACTGTTTTAAATGCGTTTATAAAGAACTTTGTCCGGGGGTGGAAAGCGATTATCTCGAAAAACATGGAGATAAAGAATTCTCTTCCGTGCCGGCTAATAAATATTCACGGGACATAAAGGCATTATATGAATAAAAAGAAGGTAATTCTTGTCTCCTTTAACTGGGCCGGTCATTTCTCTTTGGCCCTTGGATATTTAAAGGTCTATGCCTTGAAAGACGGCTTTATTCGTGATAATGCAGCGTTAGAGATTATTGACTTTGATACCGAGACGCTGAATGTCCAGCAGGTTGTTTATTATCTTATTCAGAGCAAACCGGACATCATCGGTTTCTCCTGTTATTGCTGGAATATAGAAAAGGTCCTGGATACCGCAAGGATAATGAAGACGATCTCCCCGGAGTTAAAAATTATTCTCGGCGGGCCCGAGGTAGGACCTGTCGGACGTAAATATTTGAAGGAGCATCGGTTTATTGACGCGGTTATCAAAGGAGAAGGCGAGATAACCTTTGCAGAACTGCTAAAGGTTTATCTGGGAGAAGGGCGGTTAGAAGAAATAACCGGCGTCAGTTACAGGACCGACGACCGGATTATTGAGAACCTTGACAGACCGCCGATTGAAGACCTGAGCGAAATCCCCTCGCCCTATCTCGAAGGCATCCTGACGCCGAGAGACAGGGTGACATATATAGAGACATATCGCGGCTGCATGTTCAAGTGCCATTACTGCTTTGAAGGGAAGAACATACCTAAATTACGGTTTTTCCCTGAGGACCGGGTTAAAAAAGAAATAGAACTGGTGTTGAACCGGCCGGAAATAAAGAGCTTCCATTTTGTAGACACGGTTTTTAATTTCAAAAAGGACCGTCTCGAAAGGATAGCTTCAATGATATCCGCTGCTAACAGATATGGCGCGGAATTACGCACAGTGGAAATCATTGCGGAATTTGTTGACGAGGAAACGGTTGCTTCGTTCAAAAAAGCGCGTGTAATAAGTGTGGAAACGGGACCGCAGACGGTCAATGAAGATACGCTGCAAAAGGTAAACCGTTTTTATAAGGCGGATAAATTTAAACATGGAGTAAGACTGCTTGAAGACAACGGCATTGAAGTAACGAGCGATCTGATCATAGGCCTGCCCGGCGACAACTTCTTTAAATTTGTAAAATCGGCAAAAACTATCATGGACATGAAACCGACAAACGTTGTCTTCAGCATCCTCCACGTCCTCCCCGGCACGGTCCTTTATGAAAAGAGCAACGAATTCGGTTTGAAGTTCGACGACAAAGCCCCCCACCTTGTCCTGGACGTCCCGGACTTCCCCTATGAAGACATAGATAAAGCAGTCATCATGGCCTACAGCCTGGACAAGGAATACAATATCAAGCCGTCGGGTTAACCCAGCAGGAAATTGAAGTCGGCTTTGGTTATTGACAGGCCCTTTCTGCTGCCCGACATATCCTCCATTACCGCCTTGTACAGTTCCAGTTTCTTTTTCTTCAGCACCATCATTTTTTCTTCTATAGTATGGCGCATTAGTATCCTTGTGATCGTCACCTTGTTTTTCTGGCCGATCCTGTGCGCCCTGTCCGAGGCCTGGTTTTCTACCGCCGGATTCCACCAGGGGTCGAGGTGAAATACATACGACGCCTTTGTCAGGTTAAGTCCCTGCCCACCCGCCTTAAGGCTTAAGAGGAAGATGGATGGTCCGTGACCGTTCTGGAATTTCTCTATAAGATGCTTCCTCTTTTTTACCTGTGTTGAACCGTCTAACCTCAGAAAAGCGATTTCATGTTTTTCCATATCTTCCTGAAGTATATCGAGAAAAGAGGTGAATTGTGAAAACACCAGAGCGCTGTGGTTTTCTTTTAAAAGCTCCTGAAGGTTTCCTATCAGGAAATCTATCTTTGGCGAAGGATCTTTTGTTTCAGGCGCTATCAACCGGGGCGAGACGCAGAGCTGCCTTAGCTTCAGGATAGCGGTAAGCGCTATGATCTGTGCCTGGGCCTGTGTTTTTGTGAGGTAGGCGTTGTCTATGGCGGTCCTAATCTGTTCGACGGTCTTTTTATAAAGAGCTTTCTGTCTGTCCGTAAGGTCAAGATAGATATCGGTCTCGACCTTGGGAGGGAGTTCCTTTAATATCTTGTCCTTTGTCCTCCTCAGCACAAAGGGCTTTGTCCGCCTTATAATCATGTCGAGAGACGGTGAGGCGTCCTGCTTCATCAGAGGTTTAAAATGCTCATAGTCGCCGAGAAGTCCGGGAAGGGAGAGGTCGATAATTGAATAATATTCGCCGATATGGTTTTCAAGGGGAGTGCCGGTCATGGCAAGCTTGAAGTTTGCCTTAAGCCGTCTTACGGCCCCGGTTGTATCTGCATAGATATTTTTTATTGCCTGGGCCTCGTCAAAGATAATCACATCAAAGCGTATCTCCCTGAGTTTGTCCGCATCTCTTCTCACAAGACCATATGTTGTCAGAATGGCGTCAAAACCGTCGAATGAGGCGGAGCGTTCCCTGCCTGTATAAAAGGAGATCTTAAGCTCGGGGTAAAACCTTTTTATCTCGTTCTCCCAGTTGAATAAAAGGCTTGGCGGCATTACTATCAGGTGAGGCAAACCGCTCTGTTTTACCGGATATGCGACCTTGCCTTCCTTAATCCCTCCGAGGAGGCTTATCGCCTGAACGGTCTTGCCGAGCCCCATATCGTCTGCAAGACATGCTCCGAACCTGCTTTCATAAAGGAACGCAAGCCAGTAATAACCGTCTTTCTGGTATGGCCGCAGCTTAGCCTTCAGGTTTGACGGTAAAGGCCTAAGCTCTATTCTCTCAAATGAAGTCAGTCCTTCAATAATCTTTTCATCTTCCGGCGGAAGTTTCACCCTTACCCCGCTGTTGCGGAGAGTTACCCAGTCGAGTATCTGAAGCCTCGGCACATTGGCGATCTCTTTATTTCGGTCCCGGGACATGCCGCCTGTTTTGTATATCGTTGAAATGATATCCATTATTTTCCGTGAATTTGAATCCATCATTCTGATGCAGCCGTTTTTTTCTACCGCGCCTTTCCGGTAAAGCATCTCAAGAAATGCCGCATCGTCGATAAGTTCTCCGTTACACCGTATTTCAGGTCTTATCTCAAACCAGTCGATTCCTGCCTGCCTGCTCGCATCAAAGGAAAATTCCCATTGAGATGTTTTGACCGGGATGTTATCGAAAAGCAGCTCAATATTTTTTTCCTTTAATCGTTCATAAAGAAGCGGCAGTTTCTCGTAGAGGTCTTTAGACCGAACAACCATTTGCTTGTATCCCGGTGTATCCTGAAATATCGTCCAGCCGAAAAGCTCACAGGGAATTTTATAGAGCAATAGTTGTTTCTTTTTGTCAACGTTCACTGAAATCCATTTTCCATCATGCAGCAGCAGATCATTTTCGTCTCTCAAAAAAACAGAAAGCCGGTTTTTCAGGACGGTACGGGCGTCGTGTTTAAGTTTATATGTCTGAAAATCACCACAGGCAAGGGTCCGTTTTATGACATCCTCTGCCTGTGCTTTGTTTTCCGCCGAAAGCATATCAAAGAAAGCTTTGTATAATAATGCCTTTCTTTTAGTTGCCCTCAGAGAGGGATTCAACCCCTGATTGGTTATGGGAAAAAACCTGAAGAGATAGGCGGCGGATGAATTTAAAGCCCCGATATCGTACAGGCATTCCGCCTTTAAGATAAATTGCTCGTCACCTGAAGGTATAATGATCAAACGATAACTTGTGCCCGGTCTGTAAGGCGTTGCTTCTTTACCTTCTATCTTGAGCATCAGATGTTCCGGTTTATCTCCTTCTGAAGAGGGATATGAAATGACCTTTTTCCGAAAGGTTTTCAGAGGCATATAAAAAGACGAACAGTTAAAATCAGGCGGTTCATTATCCTGTTCATCATTAAGGGGGTCCTTATAATTAAGATCAAAGAAATCATTCCAGAACATCCACCCGATTTTGCTCCTGATGATACCGAAGCGTTTCGCATCGGCGTCAAATGCGAAATCATCCGCAATTACCGGATTCCGTATCAATTCGTCATTACGGAAACAGAACTTGCCGACTTTTACGGAATTGCCTGATGCGTCAAGTTCAGTCTTGCAGGAATAGACGCTTTTCGTATCAAAAGCATATGACGATTCCCCTTCATTTGTTCTGAAAATGACCGGATGCTTATTGCCGTATTTGCGGAGGTATTGTGAAAGATCCATCAGTTTTCCATATGCCGTAGAATAATCCCTTCCGATCAGGCGCCTGAGTTCGTAGGGGATATGAGGCGAAAATTCCGATAAGGTCTTGCCGTCCAGCTGAAGAGAAATAGACGGGATGCCGTTCCTCTTTTCTATTAAAATGGAATACCCCGTGGTTTTCTCTTTTTCAGGCAATGGAACGGGTTCGTTGTTCAGGCATTTCAGGAGATAATTTCTATGCTCTTCGTCCCGGGTGTAGCCCCTGAAGATTTCGGGCTGGAGCAGGTTCTTTATTGTTACAAGGCTGCAGATGACATGCTTGCAGTTTGAATAGGGAGACCACGCCGGACAGTTGCAGGTGTGTTTGAATCCGCCGCCGTTTAAAGACAGTCCAACGGAATACAGCTTAGTCCCCCTGACTTTTGCAGTCAGTACCGAGAAGTCTTCATTCCACTCCAATGAACGGAGGCCGGCGTTTGCGTAATACTCGAACCCTCTTACAATAAATTGTTTAGGCGCTATAGTATAAATCTGACCCGCCGGATATGCTCTGAAGAGATCAAGGATTTCCCGCTGCTTTGAATCGGACATCTTTATAGTTTAACAGATTATTTTGCCCGGCAGTTCGGGCGATAAAAAATACAATTGACAAATACAATAAAAATATAATATAAATAGTATATAATATAAATAAAGAAAGGGGATGCGAGACAATGACAATACCTATAATAACATTTCCTTTAGTTGATAAACAGACCTGCGGCAATTGCAAGATGGAACTCGGTACGAACAGATTATGGACTAATGTGACCGAGATGACGGAGGACGCCTATGGAATTCCTGCAGTTATGGTCAGATGCCCTGTCTGCAAGACCCTTATGGAATGGGAAACCAAGTGCAATTAACCGGTGAGTTAAAACTTGTTGATAACAAGCCCGGTTAAAAGCTTTGGGTAAAAATAGGTGGATTTCGGAGGCATTCTGACTGAGGAGCGCGCCGATTTCTCGACGTCCTCAACCCTGGTAGGATTAAGGAAAAAGCCCGCCTCAAACTGCCCGTTCCGAATCTTGTCAAGTGCCCTGCCGATATCCATTTCATAGCCGATATCGGTCGTATGCAGCATCTCCTTGAATATAAGTTCATGAAGTATCATGACGTCAATATCCTGAAGGTTATCAGGGATATCCGAAAGGTTGCCGCCTCCTTTGCAGGTAAGCATATACCATACTCTATCGCCCTTTTTATAAAAACCAAAAACATCTTTACGGCCTGAGAGCCTTTTCCCGATATTAAAATCATTTTCTACGGGTTCAATATGAAAATATTCCGAAAGTAAACGGTCCATGTCTACGGGAACGGTTTTCAGGAGCCGGTGGGTCGGCAATATAGTTACGCCTTCGTCGAGCATATTGGCAAGAAACATGAGGACATGATCAAAAGGCTCGCTGCCTGACGGATTTTGCCCGGCCGTCTCCCTGTAATATTCAAATGCCGTTTCATATCTGTGGTGCCCGTCGGCGATAAAAACGGCCTTGTCCGCAAGTTCTTTTGTTATGACCTCTATATCTTCTTCCTGATCGATCTGCCAGAGTCTGTGGACGTCTCCGGCAACATCCGCAGCTTCGAGATAGGGTGTTGTCGAGGCGGTCTTCCTGAGGAGATTTGCCGTTCGCTTTTCAGCGCTCTTGTAAAGAGAAAAGATCGGACTCGTATTTGCCTCGCAGGATTTCATAAGGTCCAGCCGGTCCTGTTTTGGTTTGGCATGGGTGCATTCATGGGGATAGATGCTTCCCGTGCCCAGTTCTTCCAGCTTTACAAGGCCGAGAAACCCGATAAGAGATTTCCGCTTGCCGCCTAAACCGTAAGACATCTCATAGGCATAGAATGAGGGCTTATCGCTTTGAATGAAAACCGCTTCTTTCATCCATGCCTCGAGGTATCTTCTTGCCCTGACATATTTGTTCTCTGTTTCGTTGTCTCCGGTCTCGTCTCTGCCGAAGTCTATCCTTACGATATTATATGGACTTTGCATGTATAACGCTTCCCTGAATTCAGGCGTAATTATATCGTATGGAGGCGCCAGTACGTCTTCCGCAGACACTCTTGAGACATTGTAGATGATTCCTCTGAAGGGTCTTACTTTTGCCATTATTATTAGTTTCAGTCCCGCAGCTTATTAAGAATTTATAGTTTATCACGGAAAGAATGTGAAATTCAATTTTACAGTAATCCTTCATTTACGGGTTGAGAAATCCTCCCCTTTACAAGGGGAGGTTGGAGGGGTTTTTGAAAAATAATTAAAACCACCCCTTCCCCTCCTTGCAAAGGAGGGGATTAAACCCGTAACTGAAGAGTTACATTTTACCGTATTTTTCTTTTTTTACGGTATAATTGAGATTGAAAAAAGAAAGGAGAATCAAATGGCTATACGTGTTGCAATAAACGGCTTTGGAAGGATCGGGAGGAATTTTCTCAGGACGAGCCGGGGGTATAAGGAATTTGAGATTGTTGCCCTGAACGATCTCACGGACGCAAAAACACTTGCGCATATTCTCAAGTATGACTCCGTGCACGGCATTTTCGGCGCCGAGGTAACATCCGGCAATGGAAGCATAACGGTTGACGGCAAAGAGATAAAGGTTTTTGCCGTTACCGAACCGGAGAAGCTTCCCTGGAAAGACCTTAACATCGATATCGTTATCGAATCGACAGGCAGGTTTGTCGACAGGCCGAATGCCGCGCGGCATATCGATGCGGGAGCGCAGTGGGTCATTATTTCCGCCCCTGCAAAAGAGCCGGATGCAACGGTCTGTATGGGCGTGAATGAGGAAACCCTTGACCCCACCAAACACAAGGTCATCTCGAATGCGTCCTGCACGACAAACTGCCTTGCGCCTGTTGCAAAGGTCTTACATGCCGAGTTCGGCATTGTCAGGGGACTTATGACAACCATCCATTCCTATACGAACGACCAGAGGATACTGGACCTGCCGCACAAGGACCTTAGAAGGGCCCGGGCAGCAGCCTTGAATATGATTCCGACGACAACGGGCGCTGCAAAGGCTGTCGGCATTGTGTTGCCCGAACTAAAAGGCAAGCTGAACGGCATGTCCATAAGGGTCCCTACCCCGAATGTTTCCGTTGTTGACCTCGTTGCGGAGCTCGGCAAAGAGGCTACCTCTGAAGAGATCAATGCCGCATTGAAGAGGGCAGCCGAGGGACCGATGAAAGGCATCCTTCAGTACACTGAAGAACCTCTCGTCTCAAGCGACTTCAACGGCAATGAACATTCATCTATCGTAGATGCGACCCTGACCATGGCGCTCGAAAACAAGCTGGTAAAGGTCCTTGCCTGGTATGACAATGAATGGGGTTACAGTTCGCGCCTGAGAGACCTGATACTTTATATCATAAAGAGGATGTAAGCATGAAAAAGAAAGACCTTATTGATCCAATGCCCGTTAAAGATATCTTTCACAAACTCACGATAGAAGAAGTCGACATCAAGGGCAAAAGGGTTTTTATCCGGGCGGATTTTAATGTGCCGCTTGATGACAATCTGATGATTACGGATGACAGGAGGATCCGATCAACCCTTCCTACAATCAATTATGCAATTGACGAGGGAGCAAAAGTCATCCTTTCATCCCACCTTGGGAGACCGCAGGGAAAAATAGACCCGAAGTCCAGTCTTGCCCCTGTTGCCAAAAGGCTTCAGAGGTTGTTGAATAAGGAAGTCACCTTTGCCCCTGACTGCATCGGGAGCCGGGTAGAAAACATTGTATCAAAGATGAAAGAGGGGGATGTGCTTCTTCTTGAGAACCTGAGGTTTCATCCGGAGGAAGAGAAAAACGATGAGGAGTTTGCGCGGTCCCTCGCAAAACTTGCCGATGTCTATGTGAACGACGCCTTTGGCGCAGCCCACCGTGCGCACGCCTCAACCGTGGGTATGACAAAATTTCTGCCTTCCGCGGCAGGTTTTCTTTTAAAGAAAGAGATTGAATATCTTAAAGGCGCCATAGATAATCCCGTCAAACCTTTCGTCGCTATTTTAGGCGGGGCAAAGGTTTCCGGTAAGATAGGCGTGCTCGAAAATCTCGTCGGCAAGGTCGATAAGGTTATCGTAGGCGGCGGCATGGCTTTTACGTTTATCAAGGCAATGGGATACGAAATAGGGGATTCCCTTGTAGAAGATTCCATACTTGAAACCGCCGAGCGGACAAGGATTAAGCTGAAGGAAAACGGCATTAAGTTTTATCTGCCGGTAGATTGTGTGATAGCCCAGAATGCGGACCCGAGCGCGGTAATAAAAATAGTGCCGACGCAGGAGATACCAAAAGGTTGGAAAGGCTATGACATCGGGCCTGCTTCCGTAAGGCTCTTCGCCGAGGTCCTGCAGGACGCAAAGACCATTTTATGGAACGGCCCTATGGGCATGTTCGAAGTGGACGCCTTTACAAGGGGCACCTTCGATATGGCCAAGCTTGTCGGAGACGCCTATGCTCTTACTATCGTCGGCGGCGGAGACACCGACCTCGCAGTTCACAGGGCGGGGGTATCCGATGTAATATCTTTCATATCAACAGGCGGCGGGGCCTCCCTTCAGCTCCTTGAAGGGAAAGAACTCCCCGGAATTGCAGCCCTGACCAATCGGGATGATTAGCAGTAACCGCTATTATTAACCGTTTACTATCTGATATAACTCGGTATTGCCGGCAGAAGATGAAGAAACCTTATGGGGTAACTTCTCATTTTCATGAGAAAGGATGCCCCTCTTCATCTCTACGATGGACGGATTCTTGCACTCAAATCGTTCGATGATATATGCCGCGGCAACTTGGGGGTTGATCACATCGCCGGTGCAGAAAATATCAAAAGCAGCATAGCCGTATTCCGGCCATGTGTGAATCGTGAGATGGGATTCTGCTATGATTACTACTCCACTAATACCAAAGGGATTAAATTCATGGAAGCTAATATTTATAATTTTGGCCTTAGCTTCTTTTGCTGCTGAGACCATAGCGTTTCTGACTTCTTTCAGACTTTTCAGTATTGCAGGGTTGCACTCCCTCAATTCCACCAAAAGATGAGTTCCCAACGCATTCAATTCTCTACCTCCCCTTCAACAAAATCTCAGAGAGCAAATCACTCCATTACAATAACTAAACTACGGCAAAATAGCATTGGTTGTCAAGAAAACGTTTTTGGCTGCTGCGATGAAGCGGTCTCCGCTGCCTGAGTGTCTTTGCAGGAGAAAAGGCAGGGGCTCCTCCCGCATGTTGCTATGAAAAACGACACTTTGATATAATCAAGTCTTACGACAAGAGCGATATGGTAGCTCAGTTGGTCAGGGCATGCGGCTCGGGGTTCAAATCCCTGCACCGCCAACAATTCGGCGTGGAGCTATATAATCATTGGTTGCTCGCGGAAGGAGGCACTATGACAGACATTATCGCAATAATTGGCGCTCTGATAGCACTTGCAGCAGCAGTTTTCGCTTACATCCAAGCACTGGCGGCAAAGCGTTCATTGCGCCAGGCTCAGCTCCTTAAGTTATTTGGATCATTCGATGTGGCAAGTGAGAGCACGATCGCAAATCCGGAACTTCTCTATTCAGTCCACGGGCTAAGCCGGGATGTGCCCATAGAAGAGGCACGAAACATCGCATACCTATCGATGTTGCTGGACTCATTCCAGCATTTTTATTATGAGAAGTATGATGGTGATTTCACTAAGATGGTCAAAGAAATGAAGAGTCACTCGACTTTCTTAAACCGGATATTAACTGTCGAAGAGAATAAGCGTAGATGGCTGATTCTAAAGAAAATTTACTATGGGGACTTTGACTCGGGATTTGTCGCTGCGATTGAAGCATTAATGGCTGATGAAAACCATGTGAAATAAAAAGCAAAACTATCCCACGGCAGCCTCCTGCTGGCTATATATCAGCGAGTTTGTTTTTTTTCTGATTTAACCATAAAATATCAGTGACTTCAACTATCAATTTTACAACTAATACCTAATAAGACAACTTCAATTTGTTGTCAGGGAGAGTGTTTATGAATGAAACAAAGGGTCGTGGAAGAATAATGATAATCGGGGCTGGAGGTGTCGCGACAGTTGCGGCTCATAAGTGCGCTCAGGTCCCTGAAGTCTTTAGAGAGATAATGGTCGCAAGCAGGACAGTTTCGAAGTGTGAGGCGATCAGAGAGGATATCAAACAGCGATACGGCAGGGAGATTCAAACAGCTCAGGTGGATGCCGACAAAGTGCCTGAGCTCGTCGGGCTGATAAAGCAATTTCAACCGGACGTTGTGCTTAACCTTGCCCTTCCATATCAGGACCTACATATAATGGATGCCTGCCTGGAGACAGGAGTGCACTACATAGACACCGCCAATTATGAACCACTGGATGAAGCCCACTTTGAATACAGCTGGCAATGGGCCTACCAGGAAAAATTCAGGCAGCGGGGAATTATGGCAGTCCTTGGTTCAGGATTCGATCCTGGAGTAACGAATGTGTATGCAGCCTATGCGCAGAAGCATCTCTTTGATGAAATACATTATCTCGACATATTGGACTGCAATGCAGGAAGTCATGGGCATGCCTTTGCAACTAACTTTAATCCTGAGATAAACATCCGCGAGGTGACACAGGTGGTGCGGCACTGGGAGAGCTCGAAATGGATCGAAACCCCGGCCATTATCGAAGACAACAGCATACATTTCAGCTTTGACTACCCGGTTGCAGGTCCAAAAGAAAGCTATATGCTCTATCATGAAGAACTTGAGTCGCTTGTTAAAAATATAAAAGGTCTGAAAAGGGCCAGGTTCTGGATGACGTTTTCCGAAAACTACCTTAACCACCTCAGGGTGCTGCAGAATGTTGGAATGACAAGAATTGACGAGGTGGGGTATGAAGGCCATAAGATTGTGCCAGTGAAGTTCCTTAAGGCCCTACTTCCCGAACCTGCATCTCTTGGAACAAAATATACAGGGAAGACAGTTATCGGCAACATAATGACCGGGATGAAGGATGGGAAGATTATTACCAGATACATCTACAATGTCTGCGACCATGAAGAGGCGTTTAAGGAGACCGGAACCCAGGCAATTGCATTCACGACCGGCGTGCCTGCGATGATCGGCGCGATGATGGTGCTCACAGGGATTTGGCAGGGGACAGGGGTATTTAATATCGAACAGTTGGACCCTGATAATTTTATGGAAGCGCTAAATAGATACGGCCTTCCCTGGCAGGTTACAGAACATGCTGCGCTTCCTGATAAGATTTAAAAATGCCAATACACACAAAGGAAATAAATAAATTCCTGAGGATCGCAAAAGGGGCAATTGAAACCCCTGTATATCTCTTAGACGAACCCCTTATTGAAAAAAACATGAAGGTCCTGCTGCATGTGAAAGAGCGCACAGGCTGCAAGGTCTTCCATGCATTAAAGGCCTATGCCTCTTTTGCAACTTTCCCGATGATGTCCAGGTATCTTGACGGCGTGAGTGCAAGCGGTCTCAATGAAGCGAGGCTTGGCTATGAAGAATTCAAGAAAGAGGTGCATACCTTCAGCGCAGCATACCGGGAAAAAGAGATAAAAGCTATCCTGAAGTATTCTGACTCAATCACATTCAATTCGTTTTACCAGCTTCAGCAATATGGAAAAGCTGCAAAGAAAAATGGCGTTGAGGTCGGCCTGAGAATAAATCCCGGACACTCTGAGGTTGATACAGACATGTACAACCCCTGTTCCCCATATTCAAGGCTGGGGATAATCCACTCCATCTTCAGACAGGAATTCCCCAAACAAAAGAGTATTGTGGACGGCCTGCACTTTCATGTGATGTGCGAGCAGAATTCAGACGTACTTGAAAGGGTGCTGAGGTCATTCGAGAAGCTTTATGGGAAATATATTAAGGGCCTGAAATGGGTGAATTTCGGAGGTGGCCATCACATAACAAGAGGAGATTATGACGTAGAGCTTCTGGTCAGGCTCATCAGCGCTTTTCAGAAAAAATACGGGGTACAGGTGTATCTTGAACCAGGGGAGGCGAGTGTCTACAATGCAGGGGTGCTGATATCGGCGGTCCTGGATATTGTGAAGAACAGGGCTGAGATCGCGATAATGGACACATCCGCAGAAACACATATGCCGGATGTTCTGCTTATGCCTTACAGACCCCACATACTTGGGTCAGGCATGAAGAATGAAAAAAAATGCCGGTATAGACTCGCAGGACCGAGCTGCCTTGCAGGGGACATCATCGGTGATTATTCTTTTGACAAGCCGCTAAGAAGAGGTGATAAGCTGATCTTTACGGATATGGCCCTTTACAGTATTGTGAAAAATACGACCTTCAACGGAATAAATCTCCCGGACATTGCGGTGATAAGGGAGGGAGGAAAGATAGAGGTGGTAAAGAAGTTCGGCTATAAGGATTACAGGGCCAGGCTATCGTGATTAACCCGAGAAATGCAATTACGGTGGGACATGTGAATAGTAAAAAGTGAATGGTGAGCCACAAATGGGTCAACGAGGTGGTTCATTTACATGGATATAACTTAAAAGCGTGTAGATCAATTTTGCAGCAAGAAAATCAGGGGCTTTGTGTTTGGATGGACATAACTCAACAACATCAAAGCCGACAATTCGTTTTGACTTCGAGACAGACGCGAGGAGCTTCATAACCTGATACCAGCCTAACCCGCCCGGCTCAGGTGTGCCTGTTGACGGCATGATGCCAGGATCAAAGACATCAAGATCAATGGTGATATAGACACTATCATTCAGCAGGCGTACTGCGTTATTTATCCATTTGTCAGAAGCGTGTATATCATGGGCAAAAAACATCTTTTTTCTATCGACATAGGCACGCTCTGAGGAATCCATACTCCGTATTCCGACAGAGACGATGTTTTTCGTGAATTCACGGACACGCGTCATAACACAGGCATGATTATAAGGGTTCCCCTCATATGAATCGCGAGAGTCGGCATGGGCATCAAGGTGCAATATGCTCAGATTCTCACAGTGCGTTGCATAGGACTTGATAACGCCAATGGAAACGGAGTGGTCACCCCCAAGTGTTACCACAAGCTTATTGTCTTTGAGATAACGGGATACTGTTGCATCAGTTTTTCTTAGCAAAACAGCAGAGGAGGCGGCATGGATCGGGTTGGCAGTAAAAATACCCTCCTTGTAAACCTCGCTGTCGGTCTCTATATCGTAGAACTCAAGATATTTTGATGCCTCGATTATTGCTGCAGGACCTTTATCGGCGCCTTTAAGCCATGTGCTGGATTTGTCAAAGGGAACAGGGAGGATAACTGCGCTTGCCTGAGAGTAGGCGGTGAGTGCACCTGACAATCCGCAGAAATTGGCAGGTGCTTTTGACATCTCAGCCCATGATGAAGACTGCAGCCGCTAAAACAGTGGCCCAGAGCCCGTCTTTATTTCCCTCGGCGGACTGGCAGATATGCCTTGTTTTGAATATATGATCGCTTGCCGTATACACCTGCTTACGTTCATCCCAGGCCTGGTTCGGGTCAAATGGTATACCAAGCGTCGTTGCAAGCATTGTAGCCGCAAGGTCTTCTGCGTATTCCCCAGAGATTATTGCCTTCTCACCAAAGGCATGGTGTTCTGAGAGATATCCATAGTTTGAAGAGTCCGTCGGCATGGCAACACCGATCGCTGCAGAGATAAGCCGGTTCGGCTCATTGGTCTCATTGCGGGCCATCACGCAAAAGGTAATCTCTCCCGGAGATAACAGTCTTAATCCGGCAGGTCGTGTAATGATTTTACAATTAGGCGGAAAGATGCTCGATACATATACAAGATTGCACTTCTCTATGCCTGCACTTCTTAATGCTAATTCGAAGGACGAAAGCTTGTCTTTATGAACACCAACTCCTTTCGTAAAGAAAATTTTCTTGGGTGTCAATCTTCATCCTCCTTTATGTTTTATAGATCATGTTGTTATATCAACGATATAAAAGATAACTAATAATGATAACGTATGACCTCGATCAATGTCAAAAAAATAATTGTATGTTATTAAAGAGTTGCCGTTGAAAAGCTGTTAACGGAGTGTTGAAAACCGATTGTCCCCTGAGCGCTATTCTACAGGCTTTTGTCTGCAACCCTTTGCTCTTTGGTTTTTATTTATCATACAATAAAATTCGGATGTTAAAAATATTTTTTTCAGGGATCGGCGGCAGCGGTGTTTCGGCCATTGCGGGTTTTATGGCGGACCGTGGTTACATGGTTGCCGGCTCGGACCGCTCTTTTGATAACAATCCCGAGCACCCGGTCTGCAGAACGCTTAAGTCCAAAGACATAGCCATTTTCCCTCAAGACGGTTCAGGCATTAATACCTCTATCGGGACGGCTGTTTTTAGCACTGCGGTCGAACATGATCAGCCGGAATTTATAAAAGCAAAAGAATTGGGCATAACGGTGAAAACCCGGCCTGAATATCTCAGCGAGATTGTATCGGCTTTCAGGTCAATAGCCGTCGCCGGGACGAGCGGAAAGTCGACCACTGCCGGAATGCTGGCCTTTTTAATGAATAAACTGGGGATGGAGCCGAACTATATAGGAGGGGGCAGGGTAAAACAGTTTAAGAGCGGCCTTAATATCGGCAATTGGCTTACCGGCAGCTCGGACCTTTTAGTTATAGAGGCCTGTGAATCGGATGGGACCATTATTAACTATTATCCGTTTTATTCGATCATTGCCAACCTGAGTCTCGACCATAATCCCGTTGAACAAACTGCCGGAATGTTTGAAACTCTCGGCAGAAACACGACAAAGGCGGTAATAATCAACGGCGACGACCGGAACCTGGGCCGGTGTAATTTTAATGACCCTTTAAGGTTTTCTATTGATACGGCTTCAGCTTTCCAGGCGAAAGACATCAATTATCACCCGTTTCATACAACCTTTCATCTGCATGATATTCATTTCAGGCTTTCCATGCCCGGTAAATATAATCTCTACAATGCACTGTCATGCATTGCCCTGCTTTCCGAAACGGGCATATCGCTTAAAGATATTGCGGAAATCTTACCGGATTTCTCGGGGATTGAACGCCGGTTTGATATTCACCTGAATGACAAGGGGCGTCTTGTTATAGACGATTATGCCCATAATCCGCATAAGATAGAATGTCTGATGGAAGCCGTAAAAGGAATAAGCGAGCGGGTTTGCTATGTCTTCCAGCCGCACGGATATGGACCGACAAAGCTCATGAAGCAAGGGTATATAGAGACCTTTGCAAAGCATCTTCGGGCCTCAGACCATCTTGTCCTTCTGCCGATATATTATGCCGGAGGTACGGCGCTGAAAGACATTTCGAGCGAAGACCTGATGGACGGCATAAAAACGGCGGGGAAATCGGTTGAGGTTTTGTCTGAAAGGTCGCTGCTCTTCAACCGTCCTGGCGAATGGGATACTTATATTATTTTTGGGGCCAGGGACGAAACCCTTGCGGACTTTGCGTGGGAGATTGCAGAGAGGTTAAAATGAAAAAATACTTTCTCCATAAAGAATCTTCCGGTCTGAAGCTTGACTATAAGAAGGACCTTAATCCCGATCAGTATGCCGTTGTCATGCATCCCGGCGGGCCTATGCTTGTCCTTGCCGGCGCAGGTACAGGCAAAACAAGGACCGTAACATATCGGGTTGCACGGCTGCTTGAAACAGGCGTGCGGCCTGAAAACATTCTGCTTTTGACGTTTACCAATAAGGCTGCAAACGAGATGATGCGGAGGGTCGAGTTCCTGATCGGCAGAAATATTCAGGGGCTTCATGGCGGCACATTCCATCACATAGGAAATATGATTTTGAGACGCCATTGCCTTCTCATCGGATACAAGGCCGGTTTTTCGATCCTCGACCGGGAGGACTCAAAAGATCTCCTTGACACATGCCTTGCGGAAATAAACAAGAGAGATTCCCTTCTTCCGAAAGGGGCGATTTTAGCCGGCATACATAGTTTAGTGAAAAACAGGGAAAGCGGCATTGATGACATTATTCCGTTACGGTATCCGCATTTTGTAAAGGTTATGGAGGAAATCGGACATGTCTTTGCCCTCTATGAGCAAAAGAAGACCGCGCTTAACCTGATGGATTTTGACGACCTTCTCGTAAACTGGAAAAGACTACTGCTTGAACATGATGATATCAGGGAATATTATGCCGCAAAGCTCACGCATATACTCGTCGATGAATATCAGGACACCAATAAGCTCCAGGCGGAGATTGTCGACCTCCTGGCAAAGGCGAACGGAAATATCGTGGCGGTAGGAGACGACGCCCAGTCCATCTATTCTTTCAGGGGAGCGGATTTTGAGAATATACTGAAATTCCCCGAACGGTATCCTGATGCGACGATATTCAACTTGACCACCAATTACAGGTCCACTCCGGAGATTCTCCATCTGGCAAATAAAAGCCTTGTTCGTAATAGCAGGCAATTTCATAAAGAGCTTTATTCCGTAAAAGTTTCCGGAAACATGCCTTTTCTTGTGCCGCTCAGGGACATATTTCAGCAGGCTGATTTTGTCAGCCAGAGAATATTGGACTTTCAGGCCGACGGAATGTCTTTAAACGACATAGCCGTGCTTTACCGCTCACACTACCAGTCTATGGAGCTTCAGATGGAGCTTCAGAGAAGGAACATTCCCTTTGAGGTAAGATCGGGCCTGAAATTTTTTGAGCAGGCGCATATCAAAGACGTCCTTTCTTTTATGCGTGTAACGGTAAACCCTTTTGACGAACTTAGCTGGAAAAGAATATTGAAACTGACGCCGGGCATAGGCAACATTACCGCCGGGAGGATATGGGATTCCATAAAGAGGTCCGAGGACCCTCTCGAAGCCGTTTTCGACACGGGAAGGATAATTCCTAAAAAGGCGCTCGACGGGTTCCTTCTATTTCTCTCTCTTGTCAGGGCATTAAAGGAAGGCGGGGAAAGCAATGCGCCTTTGCAGCCTTCTGCAGCCATCGACCATATACTCAGGCACGGGTATGAAGATTATCTCTACAGCCATTATCCGAATGCAGAAGAAAGGATAGAGGACATCGAACAAATGTCGCAGTTCTCGCTGAAATATACCTCTCCCGAGGTCTTTATCAGCGACATGAGCCTTCAAAATGCAGCCGGCGAAGAGGCGGAAGGCGCAGCCGAAGACCGGGAATATGTTATACTTTCAACAGTGCATCAGGCAAAGGGACTTGAGTGGAAAACGGTCTTTATCATCGGTTTAAATGACGGCCGATTCCCTTCGGCAAGGGCATTGAAGACTGACTCTGAAGAAGAGGAGCGGCGGCTCTTCTATGTCGCGGTAACAAGGGCCGGGGATGAACTTTATCTCTGTTACCCGGTAACTTCCGAGGAATGGCAGGGGCTTGGTTTTTTAAGACCTTCACGGTTTATCAAAGAATTGCCTGATAATGTCTATGAGGAGATCGTTGTAGAGGACAGCAATGAAATATATTAAGGCCGTCAAGGACGGATTTGAACTCATTAACAGAAACTGGCAGCTTGTACTGATACAGGCCGGCATGTTTTTTTTAAGCATCGTCCTGTTTTTCATTATTGTCGGCATACCGCTCGCCATAGCCTTCATCATATTCGGCATTGACCTTACGGGGCTGACCAACATAAGCGATATCTTCAGTACGCTCAGGGGACCCTCCGAAATCCTGTCGAAATACATCGGTTTTTTACTCCTCATTCTTGTAAGTATTATTTTGTATATTCTTGTTGCCACGGTATTCGGGATCTACATGTTCGGAGGTTCCATAGGCGTCATAGGAAGGTCGATTAAAGAGAAGGGCCTGAAATTTTCCATACGCATATTTATGGATGAAGCCAAAAGGCTTTTCCTCCGTCTTCTCGGTTTTACCTCTGTAATAGGACTGATTTTTATAGCCGCCGCCTTTTCCCTCGGGCTTCTCGGCGGCGGCATAGTGGCTATTATATCATTTGCGCAGAGTCAGGATTCGACCCTTGCCCTTTTTTTTGGAACGTTCTTTTCCCTGATTTTGATAATCCTTGCCCTGATCCTTATCATCGGCATACTTTCGATAACGGTCTATGGATTTGCCGCCCTCTTTTTTATCGGTGCCGGCTCTTTTAAATCCATTAAAGAGGCCTTCCGGTTTCTTATGAAATACCCCAACGGCTTCTGGCTTTATACCGTACTTTTCACGGGATATTTGCTTGCCGTTTTTTTAATGGGTCTGTTCAGTTATCCCTTTACCCTGATACCGATAATCGGAACGATCCTTTCATTCCCCTATCAGTTGTTCTCTTATATCTTCCAGACCTATCTCGGCCTTGTGATTATCGCCATTATCCTGAGTTATTACTATGCCAAGGAATTCCCTTCCGAACCTGAAGAACCGGTCATCGAAAGCCCTATCCCCCAGCCCCAGGCTGAGGAGACGGCCCCTCAAGAGAAAACGGAACCCGACGGCGCTGCACTAAATGAAGGGGACAAGAATGAAAGGGATGAAGAAGCGGACAATAACTCGAAAAATGCAATTAACCTGTCATAGAGACTGCGGATGTCTATCCCGGATTATTCACAAATTTTCTTTTTGAACCAAGGATAGAGTATTTGCGCTCATTCTCGGTCGTTCCTCCCTCCGAGGCTTTTGCCTCTTTATTATAAATATTGTATTTGACTATCGGCAAAAAAAACCGCTCAAATACTCTATCCTCGGTTGCCGTGACAATTTTATGAATAATCCGGGCTCTTTTCAAAAACCTTTGACTAAAGGTATACTAAAACACTAAAAAACAGGAGTAAGCAGCCCCTCTTTTTGGGTAAAAACAAAATTTCCCTGATTGTATTAAGTATGTTCGTTCAGGGTATAGTATCATGTAAAAAATGCGCATCGACAAACTTGAGATTATAGGATTTAAATCATTCGGAGAAAAAACCGCCTTTGCTTTTCATCCCGGAATAACCTGCATTGTCGGTCCCAACGGTTGCGGAAAGAGCAACATTGTTGACGCTTTCCGCTGGGTCCTGGGCGAGCAGAGCGCCAAGAGCTTGAGGGGTGAAAAAATGGAGGAGGTTATCTTCGACGGCTCGACCTCCAAAAAACCCAGGGGGATGGCCGAAGTTACCCTTTACCTTTCGGGAATAAACGGCGCCGGACAGCCTGCCCTGGAAGAAAACGGAGACCCCTCTACCGATTCCGTATCGGTCACAAGAAGACTTTACCGCTCCGGTGACAGCGAATATATGCTGAATAAGAGTCAGTGCAGACTGAAAGACATACGAGACCTTTTCCTTGACACCGGGCTTGAAGTGAAAAGCTATTCAATCCTTGAGCAGGCAAGGATTACGGAAATCCTGAACGCAAAACCCATTGAAAGACGGTTCCTCATCGAAGAAGTGGCGGGCGTTATGAAGTATAACGTGAGGAAAAAAGAGGCGCTTTCCAAACTTGAATCCTCAAGGGGAAATCTTCAGAGGATAAACGACATTATCATCGAAGTCAGGAAACAGATCAATTTTCTTGACAGACTTGCAAAAAAAGCCGAGAGATATAAAAAGCTCACATCGGAAGTCAATGCCATTGAATTGAAAATAGCAAAAAAAGACTATGAGACTCTCAAAGAGTCTTATACGTCAATATTAGCTGAATACAACATGCTGAAAGAAGAGGAGTCTGTTCAAAAGGCGGAGCTTTCAAAAATAGAGACCGAGACGGAAACAAAGCGTATCGAACTTCTTGAAAAGGAAAAACTACTGGAACAGGTCCAGATAAAGTTCCAGAGTCTTGAAAGAGAAATCGCCGAAATCGAAAAGAACATAGCTGTTGCAAAAACCGAGATAGAAAACCAGCAGGAATATCTCTCCCGGCTTTTTCAACAGAAAGAAGAATATAGCACAAAAGAAACCGAAGCTATCGCAAAGCGTCAGGAACTCGAAAAAACCGAGGCTGACCTTTTTTCCGAACTGGAGAACAGGAAGGGACAACTCAGCGAAAAGGCTGATTTCTCAAGGTCTCTGGAGGAAGAACTCTCCGAGCATGAAGACCTGCTTGAAAGCAAAAGGAGAGAGCTTTTCAGAATATCGGACGAACTCGGCAGCCTGAGAAACAACCAAAGCCGATTGCAGTCATCCCTGGAAAGCCTTAAACACCGGGAAGAGACGTCCATGAGAGAGTCTGAAAGCCTGAACAGGACATTGTCGGATGTTGACGTCTCTTTAAAAGACATTGAGTCGGGAATCCTCGATAAGAACAATAACCTCCTGATGCTGAATGACAAAAAGGGGAATCTCTATAACGAACTGGCTTCAGGTAAAAGCAGGACCGAAACTCTCAGGGAAACATTGTCACGGCTTAAAGAAGAATTTGCATCATATACATCAAGGATTGAATCTCTGAAGGAGCTGCTGTTCGACGATTCAACAAAGGAGCTTCTCTCGGAAGGTTCGAATTTTCATCAGATCGCTTCGATCTCCGATGTTATTGAAGTAGAAGACGCCTATGAAAAGGCCATTGAAAGCGTCCTTTCAGAAAAGGTCAATTCTTTTATCCTGCCTACTTTCAATGATATTCAGTCAGCCGTCGCCGCATTAAAGGCCAAAGGGCTTGGAAGGACCGCCTTTATCCCTGCTCATCCCCACGTTAAGGAGGAAGCGGTCAATGCCCCGGAAGGCATTATCGGCAGGGCCCTGGATGTTATTAAAGCAGGTGATGAGTTCTCGGGCATCGCAAAAAGCCTGCTTGAAAATATTTTTATCGTAAAAGACCTGAAGACGGCCCTTGATTTCATCGCTTCGGGACATCATCTCTTTTTTGTCACCCTTGACGGCGATGTTATCGAACCGTCAGGCGCGGTCATTGCCGGAGAGATAAAAGGCGTTTTCAAGAGAAAGAGGGAGATCAGGGAACTCGAAGCGGAAATTGAGGCTAAACGGTTTTCTATCGACCGTATGCAGAATGATCTGAATACGGTCCAGCAGCTGACCGAAATAAAAGAGGCTGACATCAAAGCTATTGAAGCGGCAATCGTGGAGAAAGAAAAAGAGGTCTCTTTGTTGAAACTGACTGCTGAAAACTACAAAGAGGACAGGGAACGGAGAAACAGAAAGCTTGCCTACATTACCTTGGAAATCGAACAGTTGGGAAAAGAAAAAGAATCCATAGAGCGGCAGCTAATGGACAAGGAAGACGAGATCAGACAGGCGGACATAAAAAGGGAAGAGGCCGAACGGCAGAGCGCTTCCCTGCAGGAGGAAATCTCCCTGAGAAGGTCGCGTCTTGAAGAGCATCGTTCAGAGGTAACCGATGTAAGGCTGTTGATAACATCACTGAAAGAGAAAATAGACGCCGTCATCAAGGAAAGAGAAGCCCTGATAAAGGAAATAATCGATACGAAACAGAGGCAGGAGCTTTTAGAAGAAGAAACCGCCTCGATACAAGCGCGCATTGCGCAGCGCAAAACGGAGATGGAAGAGAGCGAAGAAAAGATACTGGCCATGGTGACCGTTGCCGATGAATACCGTAAGGATATTTCCGAAAGAAAGGACGTTATAGATACAGAAAACCATGAGCTTCTGACAACGGAGCACGGGCTTAAACAACTTAGGGGCCGGATAGATTCCCTGTCCCAAAGGACTGCGGAACTTGATATTCAGAGGGCGGAACATAAAATTAAGATGGAAAACCTTTATGAACACATAAGGCAAAACTACGGTCTGGCGATTGATATTGTAGAAGTCGAAGTTTTAACGGAAGACGACGAGCAACAGCTTCTTGACCTCAGGGCAAAGATTCAGGAACTGGGACCGGTAAACCTCGGCACTATAGAAGAATATGAGGAGTTGCACACACGCTATGAATTCATGAAAACACAACAGGATGATCTCAACAGGTCTATTGCCGAGCTTGAAGAAGCGATTACAAAGATAAACGTTACCACCCGGAAAAAATTAAGGGAAGCCTTTGAAGCTCTCAAGACAAAATTCTCCGAGGTTTTTATATCATTATTCGACGGAGGAAGGGCGGAACTTGTCATGACCGATGAAAGCAATATCCTTGAGACGGGGATAGATATTATCGCCCAGCCTCCGGGGAAAAGGCTTCAGAATATAGCTTTGCTGTCAGGCGGCGAGAAGACCCTTACCGCATTGTCCCTGCTCTTTGCAAGTTTCCTGCTTAAGCCGACTCCGCTCTGCATCCTCGATGAGGCGGATTCCGCCCTGGATGAAGCCAATACGGAAAAATTTTCGAATATGGTAAGGGATTTCTCAAAAGATACACAGTTTATCGTTGTGACCCATAACAGAAATACCATGAATGTGGCTGATTATATATACGGCATAACCATGGAAGAAGCGGGTATTTCCAAAGTCATCTCCATGCAGCTTGTAGAAGCCCAGGCTATTGGTTGAGTTTGCAAAAACTACGGATGTCCAAAATAAATTTATTTAACTCGATAAATTTTTAAAAGATAGTTCATGGTAATTGCATAAAAATATTTTGGTAACACATCTATAATAAGTACACTATGGTATCGAAAAATAAATTTATTTTGGACATCCGCAGTTTCTATGACAGTTTAATTGCATTTTAAGGTTTAGCCCATATTATTCATAAAATTTGCAACAGCAACTGAGGATAGAGTATTTGAGCGGTTTTTTTTGCCGATAGTCAAATACGGTATATGAAAATAGAGAGGCAAAAGCCTCGCAGGGAGGAACGACCGAGAATGAGCGCAAATACTCTGTCCTCAGTTCAATCAGAAAAATTTATGAACAATCCGGGATAGACTGTGTAAACCGTGTAAACTTCGCAAATGAATCAGATAATAAACAAATTAGGTAATATCAAAATCTCCACCGCCCCTGAAGACCTTATATGCTATGGCTTTGACGCTTCCGGAATCGAAATTGCGCCTTCTGCAATTGTCTGGCCCGAGAATACGCAAGATGTTGTGAAGGTAATGAAATATGCCTATGAAAAAGGCATCCCGGTTGTTCCCCGAGGCGCCGGCACGGGCATGACTGCCGGAGCCGTCCCTTCAAAGGGAGCGATAATACTCAGCCTTGAGAAGATGAAAAAGATCCTCGATATAGACCGCGAAAACCTGTCCGTCATATGCGAACCCGGGGTGATCAACGGAAGGCTTCAACGGGAACTGGAATGGATGGGCTTTTTTTATCCGCCTGACCCTGCAAGCTTAAACTTTTGCACCATCGGCGGCAATGTTGCAGAGAATGCGGGCGGACCGAGGGCCATAAAATATGGCGTTACCCGGGACTATATAATGGAGATCGAGGCCGTCCTTCCGAACGGAGATATAATAACCGCAGGGGTTAAAACCGCAAAAGGGGTTGTCGGCTATGATCTGGCAAGACTTCTTGTAGGGTCGGAGGGAACGTTAGCGGTATTTACAAAGATAAGGCTAAGGATCCTCCCTTTGCCGGAAGACGTCGTTACCCTGCTTGCCGTTTTTCATGACCTCGAAGCCTCCGGAGATGCCGTATCAAAAATCATAGCCTCAAAGATAATTCCCAGGACTCTCGAATTTATGGATCATGAGGCCATAATGGCGGTAGAACAGTACAAGCCTGTCGGACTCCCTGCAGAAGCCGAGGCGGTTCTCCTTATTGAACTGGACGGTTATCCGTCAGTCATAACAAAAGAGGCTGAAAAGATAGTGGATATCTGCCAAAAGCTCGGCGCCGAAATAAAGATAGCAGAGGATGAATATGCAAGAAACAACCTGTGGGCCTCGAGGCGGGCTATATCTCCCGCCTTATATCAGATAAAACCGACCAAGATCAACGAGGATATCGTTGTGCCGAGGAACAGGGTCACCGAGATGCTGAGACGTCTCAGAAATATTTCAGAGCAAAGCGGCATAAAGATAGTCAATTTCGGCCATGCCGGCGACGGCAATATCCATGTCAACATTATGGTTGATAAAGCGGACAGGGAAGAGTATGAGAAAGGTTTAAACCTTGTTGAAAAGATATTTCAGGAGACGCTTTCTCTCGGCGGCACGATCTCCGGAGAGCACGGTGTCGGCCTCACAAAGGCAGGGTACATCGGCATGGAGCTTTCCAAAAAAGAGCTTGAGATTATGGAGGCCATCAAAAAGGTCTTCGACCCGAAGAATATCCTGAACCCCGGGAAGATATTCCCTCATTCCCAATCACGATAATAGAACTTCACGAGTTTTTCAGGTTTCACTCCTATGGAATAAAGGCTGATCAATGCCCAATTCCTCAAGGTGCAGTAGAGAATTCCCTCTCTTTCCCATCTGCGCGAAGATGTTTTTACCTTCTGCGGGATGATGGAAATTTTATACCCTGATTTCTTCAGCCGCCGCATAAATTCCACATCTTCCATTATAGGAATATCTTTAAACCCCTTAAGCGTTTCAAAGCATTCTCTTCTTATGAATATGGCCTGGTCGCCGTATGGTATTCGGGTGGCGCGGGTACGAACAAAGACAAGTTTTTCTATCAGCCTGAATATCCATCGTCCGGATTCTATCCCCAAATCAAAAGCGCCTCCCGTGTATTCTCTATTGCTTATTACCGAAGAGATGCCGTCGAAAGCTTCTTCAGGAAGTTCGGTATCGGTATGCAGAAAAAGCAAAATCTCTCCTTTTGCGGCAGAAGCCCCTTTATTCATCTGGATTCCACGGCCCCTGGGAGAAACAATTTTTATGACATCATTATGCTTTATGAAATTGATAGTGCCGCCTTTTTTATCCCCATCCACAACGATTATCTCAAATTCAAAACCGGAACCGATTCGGCGGATATGTTCTATGGTCCGATTAATTATTGAGGATTCATGCAGTACAGGGATGATGATGGAAAAAGAAGATTTCATTTTTTCAGGTTGTTCGATATAAATTTCATTGTCCTTGAATTTGCAAACGCTGTATCTTTATTTCTTTCATATAATGCCTTTAAATCTTCAATCGTATCAACATCACGCAGTTCGGGAAGAAAATGTGCTCTGTAATTTTTCTCCCTCAATATTTTCAGGGTGTCTTTTAACACAGTATCCGTGCCCCATGATATTCCTTTAAATGCTTCCGGAAGAAAAGAGTTATGCCTGAATCCTATCAGATAGTACCCTCCGTCTGCGGAAGGACCGATAACGACATCGTTTACATGCAAAGCCTTGAAAGCCATGTCCAATATATTTTTTTGTAAATCCGGCAGGTCGCTGCCGAGGATGACCGCTTTTGTAAATCCTTTTGCAAAAGTCTCTCTAAAAGCGTTCTTCATTCTGTCACCCAGGTCAACGCCTTTCTGGGGGGCATAAGTATAATTCTTACCGAGCCATTTTGAAATCGCATTCGCCGATTCCGGCGGATAGAAATATACGATTATTGGAAGGTTAGCTTTGGCGAGCGTCTCCAGCATGTCAAGAACAAAATTTCTATATAGCGTCTGTACAAGACCATGGTCCAGGTCCTTTGCAAGACGGGTTTTCACGCTTCCTTTTTCAGGAAGCTTAACAAAGATTAGTATGCAGCTATCCACCATATCTAATTTCTATTCCTTTTTGCGAAAAATCATTAATGGTCAGATTTACAGGTCAATACACTATCTATATGTTGGGGACTCCGCCTGATTTTTTCAAGTGTGATATCACATTTACCTGATAACCCTCATTGCGGATATTTCATGGACGCAGTTGATTACGGGGACAAACATCGATTAGTTGCCGTGTTCCGGTGCCTTATCTTTCTTGATTAAAAAAAGGCCCTCCACCATGATCAATAAACACTGCCTTCAGCCACTACTCGTGTTTTTCTTTACAGGCCCGCGGCTTTCGATTACGGGATGAAACATAAAAACTTGGAAATATTTGTTACCCCTCCAAACAAAGAAAAGTGAGGTTGACCCTGATGATTCCTGAGGTAAAAAATAAGGGTAAAAGATCAAAGTGGAATAGTCCTGACGCAACGAAAACCGAGAGCGTTGAACGTGAGACCGGAAATGAACCTGAAGCGGTAAGCGCAACGAGTGTATCCACTTGATTTAGCTGCGCAAAGTAGAATTATAAGCACAACTTATCTAAATTGTCTTCGTGAAAAAAGTTCCTATCGTTAATGTATAGCAGAATAGCTTGTTGCGTAAAATTCTTTAATTGTTCAAGATTATCTCTTAATCCGTCTGCGGTGCCATTATGAACAATCTTGGACCTCGTGGTGTATATTGTTTTCCCTATGCTGTACAAATCATGAATATCATTATTAGAATAAATTGTAGCCGCTTTCTTGAATAAATTGGCAAATCGTAGCCTGAATTTATAACTAAGTTCCTGGGTACTTTTCGGCAATAATAACATCTCCATGATGATAGCCAAGTCTAAAAAACGATGAGCCGTTGACAAACCATCGGAAGACAATGCATATAGATATTTTCCCAAAATGATTGACAACTTGTCATCCTGTCTCAGATTCGTTATCGCTTGTATTAAATGGCGGAGCCGTTCAAGTGAGGTATCTGTAAGTTTAAAGTGTATTCTTCCACTGTATAATTTCGGATGAATATAATATTTTGTATGGCCGTCAGATTTTCTTGAAAATCCAAGATTCACCCCCGTGAATATTTCATGGTTTAATAATTTTAAGGCTTGCTGAAATGCAATCGCATCCTCGCGAGAATCTGCAATCAACACGAAATTTAATCTCATTAAATTCCTCAAATTCGGGTCGTGGAAATCGGGCATAAATAACTTGAACCACATTTCGTGGTCGGGATAATAAGAAGTCTTCGTCATGCAGCCATTATTGTCAAATTCAAATTGGACATTTTTGATGCCTAAAACGTACTGACAATCTTCATCATCAATACGTTTTATAAATATATGCTCATTTATCTGCGCTTCCTTAAGTGCCGATTGTAAGGAAATAGGGAAATAAATTTTTGTCGTTTGAACCATTGATTATGCTAAAACAATGCGCAAGATAACCACAAGAAGAAACGTTTTCTGGCGTATTCAGTTAAAACGTAAAGATGAATTGCCTGAAGACTGCAATACATCAAAATTACACCGTTGAATTGGTATAGCAACACCGGTCCCGGCGTTGCATAGTTCATAGTGCATAGTTCATAGGGTCAGGTCTACACTCTGTAACAGCAACGTGATAATGTCCTATTAGAGCAAAATGAAAATGTCCTATTTGCACAATGCTAAACTGCTCCTTTTAAGGAGGAGGCAGGATGGCAGGAAAGGACATAATCATAATGCGGCAG
>JBAZZX010000037.1:0-30119 GCA_041658585.1 Thermodesulfovibrionales bacterium | reverse complement strand
TCTATAACAGGCAGCGCCGACAGGCAAGATTGGGCTATCTTTCCCCTGTGGTATATGAAAGATATTTCTATGCAGGACAACTTGCAGCATGAAAGGTTTGGTGTCCACTATTGACATCCGAGGTCAATCGCTTCCCATTACTTTTCTATTCGTGCTATATTCAGAAAAGAGGAGACTTCGTGATAAAAAAGCGCTTGATACACAATAGGGAGACGAAAAGGGTGGCCTTTATCTTGGGAGCGGGATTTTCCAAGTGTGCTGACCTACCTGTACAGGCTGAGTTCTCATTACTTCTCACATCGGATGAATTCAGCACCCCCATTGACAATGTTATCACACAAGCAATCAAACAGTTCTTGAAAGATGTTTTTGGCTGGAAGGACAGTAACGAGATTCCAAGCTTGGAAGATATCTTTACATTCATCGACCTGTCAGCTGGTAGCGGGCACCATCTGGGTATTAAATACTCACCGAAGCTGTTAAGAGCTTTGCGGAGAATGCTGATCTACAGAACTTTTCAAATCATAGACTATCGCTACAGATATTCTCCTGATATAGAGGCGCTCTTGAGACATTACCAGACCGAGAGTTGCTCCTTCATCGTTATGAACTGGGACATTGTGTTGGAGAAACATCTATTGAGTATTAACCATGATCAAAGGATTAACTATATAACGCCATCGTACGACTGGAAGGACCACAATAGAGGAAATCCCGAGGATGGGATTAAAATCTGTAAGATACACGGCTCAAGCAATTGGGTCTATTGTGAGAACTGCAAAACCCTCTTCTATCTTCTTGACAACAAGCTATCCCTCCACAAGAAAGTCGGGCTCGTAAAATCAGATTTCCGATTGTTTGATGAAAAGTTCACTGACAAGCACTTTGACAACGCACTGGGTATCAGTCCCGAAGACAGGAAATGCAAGATCTGTAACAATGCCATCGCATCACACATTGCTACATTCAGCTATAGAAAGTCCTTTAGAACAGCCGCCTACCCCGCTATCTGGTCCGAGGTCGAAAACATCTTGGGGAATTCTAATAAGTGGATATTTGTCGGTTATTCCTTGCCCGAGGCAGACTTTGAGCTTAAACACTTAATAAAAAGCGCCGAACTTCGATTGAAACACAAGGGGATGAGGCGGAAAATCGACGTCGTGATATACAAAGATGATGCCGCCAAAGCCAAGTTTCAAAGATTCTTTGGAAGTCACAATCTACGCATATGCGATGGCGGACTCACGGAATATGTCGCCTCATTATGACCAAAGATGTTCAACTGCAACTCCCAGGCACATGGCCTCCCGACCGTTTCTGCATGCAAGAAACCAAGGCACACCATGTGGCGAGGTGCGTTAGGGCTTGGAGGGGCGACCCTCCAAGCACCGACCTGGGTCAAGGTTAGTAAGAATGGAATATTACAAAGGCTTTAGAACAAGCGCATGCAGCCAATCGCCGAAAAAGCCAGCTCTGGCTAACGCTCGTATTAGGAGAATAATTACATGACAAATATCCCGATACTTGTAGATGGTCCCAATTATGTGAACAGAGTTATGGAGCTTGGCATTGATTCCATGCATATTGCACGGCAATTGAGTCTCGCGGGTTTGATGGAAGTTGTCAATGAGAGGATCATTGAATTCCCGCATATTACTGGCTGTTGCGAGTCGGTTGAATTTATCTGTTCAAAAAAACGTTTCGGCCCTGAAAAAAAACGTTTTAATGAGACCCAACACGCTTTGTTGATTGATAGGCTTAGGGCGGAAACTGGTGTTTATGTTGATATCATAGATATACCTGGTCCGTCCGAAAAAGGTGTTGATATGACAATTTCAGGTAAGCTCGAAGAATTTGCATCTGATGCTGATGCAGTTGTTCTTGTCTCAGCAGATCGTGACTTCATCCCAACTTTAAAAAAGCTTAGACATAAGATAAAAGTTATTCTTGTTGCGTTGAGCGACTCTTATCCTGTTGATCTCCAAAATGAAGCTTATTCCACTTTGTTTCTATATGAAGATTATCGAGGTCTTTTCAAATATCATTATCCGCGTTTTTCAATCAAAGATTTGAATCAGCAGAAGTGTTCAGAGCTTTTTTGTGAAGCTGACGACAGAGTATCCAATCAAGTACGGGGTTCATATGATGGCTATGTCTATGTTTCAAAAAAAACTGGTGCTGAAGAACTTTATGATGTTAAATTCAGGTGGGAAACGTTTAGAGCATACAATGGATACGTAGGGCCTATGGCCGCCAGTGACCAAGATTATGTTAAAGAAGAACTAAAAGAGATTCAGCTTGCATGGAAACGCGATGCAAAAGGCTACATAGATCTTCCTGTTGATGTTCTTTGGCCAGAAAAAGACAACTCCTAACCAATACACATTTCTCTTGATAATTCTCGAATATTGAGACTTGCTTAGGCTGTTTGTACGTAGGTGTTAGAAACGAAAAGGCTATGCGTAGTTCGGGGCAAAGGTTGAAAAATAAATACTGTAGCTTCAAAATAACAACTCCTTCCGCGCTTTTCAAAAAATTGAAAATAGTGTAACTTATTATCGGTAATCAACTATGGGGAAAGTCGAGCTTTATCTGACTAACATACAAAATCCGATATTATCGGGGCGGTTTTCGTCTACCAACTGGTTGACTGTGATGGAACCCGACGCCAACCATCAGTTCGAGTCGGGCATACCGCTCAACGACTGAAAAGAAAACGGAGGAAACATGAATAAGAATCTCGTGATCTGCATCATGGTTGTGCTGTTTCTTAGCATCGGTTGCCGTAATACGTATTACCTAAAGCCCACATCTACATGTCAACCGCTGTCAGCTTTTGACACACTTGTGATCTCACCATTTAATGGCGACGCAGCCTTTGTCGAAGAAGAACAATACAGGCTCCTTCCGCATCAGATTGCTGTTGCAACTACCGAACAGTTGAAAGACCAGATAGAAGATAGTCACATGTTCAGTAAAGTAATTCAATCTTCAGATTGTGTAGACCGTGCTATAAGAATTGATGGCAAAATTTACAGCTTGAGCCACAAAAGACGTTCATTCAATGTCTTTAGTCGAGGGCAAATTATTAATTGCCAAACTGGTGAAAGCCTCCTCAAATTCAACATAGAAAACAACAATTCTGAAAGCTCTAAATTGCCTTACGAAATTGCAGAGGAACTAACCAATGCCATCAAGGCAAGACTAATATGCGAAAAACCCAAATAACAAAAGAATATTTTTTCCATAATAGCGTTCTTTGATTGACTTAATTAATATTGACAGCAATCGTGGGCAGGTCTTATTTCTTGCAATGCCAGCGACGGCTGTGAGGACTTGAGCGGGAGAGGAAATAAGGCTGAAACTGAAGGAAATTGAAAGGATAAATAGACTTTTTATAGATAGAGAACATCGTATGATTGAGCTTAAAAAGGAAGTAAATGCGCTCCTTGAAAGATTGGGACAACCGAAGAAGTATGATTGGTAATCAGCAATTCTAACCGCATCCCAATTCTGAGTATTTGTAGGCGCAACAAAAAAGCGGACATCACGTTACTGATCTATCTCGCCATATCCGCTGAGGAACGAGCATTTCTCCTCGCATTCAACGCCCCGGAAGTTACTAAGGAATTCATACGTAAAGCCACTTTATCTATAAAATCCCTCCTAACCTCCCTTTGCCAAAGGGAGGCAATATACCCCTCTTTGGCAAAGAGGGGATGGGGAGATTCCCTGGTGAATGTGGCTTTACTTATGATCTCCTTAGTATTTACGATGCCCAATTGGAACGGAAAGAAACGCTCGCGATCTTCCCCTGCTTTGTGTTCTTCAAAGGGAACGGAACGGATTTTAATCTCTCCTGTTTGGCGTCCGTGGTTTGTTGAGGACAAGCGTGTAATGTCAATGTGTATTGTCAATAGAAAAACCGTGTGTTATGCTTATTAATAAGGTATATTCTGGCTTAGAATAATGAATCTGAAAATAAACTGGCATAATATTGTTACTGTTAAGAATAAACTCTCTGATATTGCGATTTTCGCTCAAAAAGCACGAACTTTTTATTAAATGGAAAAGAAGGAGTCAAAAAGCATGATAAAAACGGAAAGTAATGATAAGCATTTCTTATTTTTAGCCGTGATTAGTTTGTTATCTTTTCTCTTCTGCATTTTTCCTCTTGCCGGGACCTCATATGCTCTGTCTGCCGGGGAGGAGGTTGCCAGAATTCAGAAAGCCTATGAGAACATCAAGGACCTGAGCGGCAGTTTTTCCCAGCAGAGTTTTCTGAAAGATCTTAAGCGCACCGATACCTATAATGGTCAGTTGTTTATAAAAAAGCCGCAGAAGATGAAGGTCATTTATAAAGGAGAAAATTCCGCAGAGATTTTTATTAATAATGACTCGGTTGTGATATATCAGAAAAAAGAGAAACAGGCATTCAAGAGCGCCTTTGATAGCAATACCTACGGACAAACGCCGATAGTCCTTTTGAGCGGGCTGGGCAAGATACAGGAAGAATTCTCTGTAACGGAAAAGAACGGGAGGCTGTTCCTTAAACCCAAAAAGCCGATGGGGACGATACTGTCCCTTGAAGTCGAAACATCCGACGGCGTATTCCCTATTAAATCACTCACGATATATGATTCTGCTTCCAATAAAATTACCATAGCCCTTAAGGAAGTGAAAATCAATACCGGCATTGAAGACGTCTTTTTTACGCCTTCATTGCCTAAGGGTACGGCAATCGTAGAGCATAATCCCTGAGAGCCTTTTGTGTTGATCCTCGGCATAGACACGTCATGCGACGATACTTCCGCTTCTGTTGTTGAAAACGGCGCAACGATAATTTCCAACATCATATCAAGCCAGACTGAGATACATAAGAAATATGGAGGTATTGTCCCGGAGCTTGCATCCCGCAGGCATATTGAAATGCTATGGCCTGTTGTTGATGAGGCATTGAAAACTGCGGGCGTCCAACTTAAAGATCTATGCGGGATTGCAGTATGCTACGGTCCCGGACTGATCGGCTCTCTGCTCGTGGGTTGCTCATTTGCAAAGGCTATCTGCTATGCAAACAGTATTCCTCTTGTTGCGGTAAACCATCTTGAGGGACATGTCTTTGCATCTTTCCTTGAAGAACCGAGCCCGGGGTTTCCTTTTATTGCGCTTATTGTTTCAGGAGGGCATACTTCATTATACAAAGTTGAGGGTTTTGGAAAGTACAGGGAATTAGGCAGAACGCGGGATGACGCCGCAGGCGAAGCATACGATAAGGTTTCAAAACTTCTCGGTCTCGGATATCCGGGAGGCCCGGTGATAGATAAACTTGCAAAGGATGGAAACCCGGGGGCGATTGATTTTCCGAGGGCCTATCTGCCGGAAACCCTTGATTTCAGTTTCAGCGGATTAAAAACTGCGGTGCTGAATTATGTAAGGCGGTCATCATTTAAAGCCGGGGTCTCATCTGATTCATCCTTCCACCTTCCACCTTCCTCCTTGTCCGATATAGCCGCGTCTTTTCAGGCAGCCGTTGTCGATGTCCTTGTGAGAAAAACCGAATGGGCCGTAAAGAAAACATGGATCAAACGGGTTGTCATGTCGGGCGGTGTTGCGGCAAACAGTGAATTAAGGAAAAGGATGAAAGAGATGGGGGAGGAAAAAAATGCGGAGATTTTTATGCCTTCAATATCGCTTTGCACCGACAATGCCGCTATGATCGCGGCTGCCGGATACCATCATCTCAAGGCAGGACAAATTGCCGGTTTTGATCTAAACCCGAAGGCGTATCTGGCGCTCTAACCCGTATTTATAATCAAAAGAATTCCTCGAAGCTATGCTTCCGGGTTTCCAGTTATTCCCTCCCCCTTGAGGGGGGAGGGGAGATTTAAGATACCTCATCCCGAAAGCTTTCGGGACTACGGGGTAATTCATTTGCATTTTTCGGGCTAATAAGATGAATCATAAAAACAGACGTTTAAAAAGGGAACAAAAGACCATCGGGGCCATGATAAATATTTATTGACATGGGAAGCACGGAACTCGCGGCGAACTCTGTGCCGAATGCGGAGAAGTTCTCGATTATGCAAATAAGCGGCTTGAAAAATGTCCTTTTCAGGAAGGCAAGACAACGTGCGGCAAATGCTTAATACACTGTTATAAGCCTGCCATGAAAGAAAAAATCAGGGCCGTGATGCAATACGCTGGCCCGCGAATAATATTCCGCCACCCGATTTTAGCGCTGTTTCACTTCATCGACGGATTCAGAAAAGAGGCAATCGGGCACAAACTGAAGGGAGAATCTATTCATAAAATTGGCAACAACAACCGAGGATAGAGTATTTGAGCGGTTTTTTTTGCCGATAGTCAAATACAATTTTTAAAAATAAAGAGGCAAAAGCCTCGGAGGGAGGAACGACCGAGAATGAGCGAAAATACTCTATCCTCGGTTCAATCAGTATGTCTGCCTTTGCTATATGCGGATCAGGACAATGCCCCGACGATAATCTCTCCCCTTCTGTTCCTGTATTTTTTTGAATAGAGCTTTTCCCATCGGAGTTCGTGCAGAAAGACGTTTTTATCTTCGTCACTCAAACCCTTTAGAAACCCGGTATCAAAGATAAAATAAATTTTCCCATTTTTCCTGTCCCGTGAGTTCAGTTCGGCAAACGTATCGAGTTGACGGACGTCACTTTTAAGGTAACAGGTTACAGGTAAAAATCGTCTGTAGCCCATTTCATATACCGTATCCGCATTCTCGGGCAATATAAGATTAATTTCCCGGGCAATCTTTCGGGGAGAATACTCCTGTTTTTCATCCATCTGTATATCGAGATTTGTATAGACGAGAAAAAAAAGCGCTATTGTGAGAGTCACATAAAGAGGGATGTGCACCGCCTGAAAAGTTCGGCTCTTATACAAGACGAAAATGGCGGACAGGAAGGCGCACCCTAAAATAAAGAGCACGAGAAAAGAGATTTTTAGATGAAGAAACATGAATAAAGGGATTAAGGCAACAGAGACAAAAATTGTGGAAAAAGCAAATACTCTCAGGAATTTCCCGAAGAAGTTTTTTAGTGCAGGTGTGTCCCGCAGTTTTCCGAGGTAAAATTCAAAAAATACCGCGACAGCAACGGCGGCGAACGGGCCTACAGGGAGGAAATATCTGGTCCGCATATTCGGCAGAAGCCAGTACAAGGGAAAATTGGCAGCGACAACGATAAAGGAAAACATAAGAATTTCGTTATTGAATAAGGTTTTTATTTGCTGCCGCAGTTCTTTATATATTAAGACGGGGATGAGAAACAATACGCACGGCATGAAAGAAGCTGTGACCTCGAAAGGGTATGTAAGAAAATGCTGAAGGAACGTGAAAGTATGTCTGCTCTCGGTCCTTTGAATGCCTTCGCTTATCCATTTCTGAACGTATGTGTCGACGGTTGTCCACTGCAGAACAGACAGCATATAAAGAGAGAGCACAAGAAGCAAAAGGAGCAAACCCGATACGTGTCCCCTGGAGAAAAAAAGGGACATCCTTTTTCTAACGAAAAGGTACGGAACTACCGTCATGTAAAAGAAAAAGACCACCTGCGGGCCTTTTGAGAGAAACCCGATTCCCACTAAGGTCAGAGTGGTTCCCCAGAGGACCAAAGGCTTCCACTGTCTTACATACCCATTTATCCAAACCAGAAGGATCACAGCAATCAGAAAGAAATGAAGACTCTCTATTTCCGCTTCCCTACCCTTTTTCAGCAGACCGACCATGCACAGGGTCATAAGAGCGGCAAAAAACCTTCCGTTTCTCCCCAGCCACTTTGCGGTCATGAAATAAACGGACAGGACGGTCAATATCATCATTAGTACAGACGGGAAGCGGCTTGTCCATTCATTCACAATGCCGAATAAGCTTCCGCTTGCGGCGATGAGCCAGTTCATCAGCGGCGGCTTTGCAAAATATGGCTGCCCATGCAAGACCGGCATAAGCCAGTCTCCGGTCTTCATCATCTCTTTGGCAACGATTACACGTATAGGCTCATTCCCGTCCCATGCCGGGACTCCCAGAAAAGGCAGATAAATGAATACGCCGATCAGAACCAGCAGGACGCTGTCCCTTAATGCATAACTTTTCATTGTTGATCGATGCTCTGACATATCACAGAATAATATTATATACTAAAAAATCATCATGCTGATCGACAAGGTATGGCAATAGACAATTTTAGACAAGACCGCAAGACCTTAGTTCTTGTTGGGTTCATTCTCTTCTTCGCCCTGTTCTTCCTTTTTTTTAATCTTGGAGGCAGGACTCTCGAGAATCAGGACAATATGCGCTTTGCCGAAGTTGGAAGAGAAATACTCGAGACCGGAGACTGGGTGATGATGCATCTGGGCGGAAATATTTATATAGACAAGCCGCCTTTGCATTTCTGGAATACCGCGCTGTCCTATGAACTGTTCGGTGTTGACACTTTTGCCGCACGTTTCCCATCGGCCCTCTTTGCTTTAATCGGATTTCTCGGCGTCCTGTTTTTTTGTTTTTCAGTCGATAGAGAAAATCCGAAGACGGGAATCTATGCCGCTCTCTTTCTTGTCTCAAATTACGGCTATGCATACTATGCGAGAACGGTGCGTCTGGATATGGAATATTCAGTCCTTTTTTCCCTCTCCCTTATTTCGTTTTATATGGGGTATGAGTCGGTAAAACGCAAGAGCGCGATTATCTTCTATTTGCTTTTCTGGCTTTTTATGGGCATGGCCTTCCTGGTAAAGGGGCCGGTTGCCTTTATTCCGCTTCTTATTGTCCTGATATATCTGCTTATACGGAGAGACTGGGAGCGGCTTCGTTTCAGTATTTTTGCTTCGACAGCTCTTGCACTTATCGTGACGATTATTCCCTGGCCCATACTTCTTTACTCGCACCCGGATTTTGACAAATATCTGGGTCTTCTGAAAACTTCAACGATCATAACAAGAAAGGAAGTGTTTTACTATTATCTCCCGTCCTTCATGATAAATTTATTCCCCGGTTCCGTTTTTATGGTTATTACTCTCTTGTTCATCAGGCGATGGAAGAATGCGGTCAAAGAAAGGCCCTGGCTTATCTTCTGCCTTATCTGGTTTGCCGTGTATTTTGTGGTCCTCCATTTAACCGTCGCTAAAACTTTCCGATATCTGCTTCCGGTGTTTCCTCCGGTAGCTATTATTGCGGCATGGGGAACGGAACGTATGTTCAGCACAGGTGTCCTGAGCCGCAATCCTGGAAAATACTGGAAGGTCCCTGCAGGAATACTATCGGTCCTTGTCTGTTTGACACCGGCAACCTGGATCTTGTTACACGGCGGACAAATAGCGAGCGCTCTTGTCCTTGCTATCGCCGGGATCTTCTCTCTGTTTTTTGTCTGGAGGAGATCAAAAGACGCGGCGGTCTTTGTCTGCATACTCTGTATGCTGGGTCTCCTTGGCCTGGACATAATAAGGACTACTTACAATACGCAGGTATCTCACAATCTGCGGCTCTATACCCTGTTAAAGGAGAATCATATCCAGTCGGATGAAGTCCTCCTCTACAGGACCGATCGGGACGTTAAGAGGATGCTCGGTTTTTACTATAACAGTCTCCCAAGGCAGAAAAATGATATTATAGAGGTTGAGAAAGGTATAAAGGCGATTGTTACCACTCCGAATTCTGTCGGCGAGATCTTGAGGGTTTACGGTTCCGGCAAGAAGACTGTACAGATGAATAGCCCCGGTGGAGAGTTTAAATGCTCGGTTGTTTTTACCTTGCCCTGAAAAGAAAATACAAATTATAATTTATAGTTGTAGGTTAAAAATTAAATAAGGAGAAACCTGGATGAATGTTCCTTTTGTAGATTTAAGCCGTCAATTCAAGCCGTTGATGCCTGCAATACAGGCAGCCATGACGGATATTATTGAGCGGAACGCCTTTATTAACGGACCGGAAGTCAAACAATTTGAAAAACATATGGCGGACTGGATCGGCCTTCCCGGGGTTTGCGGCGTCTCCAACGGCACCCATGCCATTTACCTTGTTCTAAAGGCCCTTGGCATCGGCGCGGGAGATGAGGTCATTACCGTACCCAATACGGCTTTCCCGACTGCCGAGGCAATCAGTCTTGCCGGCGCCGAGGTGGTATTTGCGGATATAGCGTCGGGGTACTACAATCTGGATCCTGCGGCAGCGGAACGCGCCATTACACCCAGGACAAAGGCGATTATCCCCGTCCACCTCTATGGTATCCCTGCCGACATGGATTCCTTCCTGAGTCTGGCAAAACGCTATAATCTCGTAATTATCGAAGATGTGGCCCAGGCAATGGGCGCCCGATATAAAGGCAAAAGGGTTGGCACTATGGGCGTTGCAGGCTGCTTCAGCTTTTTCCCCTCCAAAAATTTGGGGACATTCGGTGACGGCGGCGCCGTGTCTTCAGGCGACATCGAACTGATAAAGAAGGTAAAAATGCTTTCGGACCATGGAAGGCTTGATAAATTCAGCCATATGATAGTCGGCACCAATAGCCGGCTTGATACGTTGAAGGCAGCCCAGCTCTCCATCTGCCTTGACCATCTTGACGAATGGAACGAGAGCAGACGAAAAGCCGCGGCCCTTTATAATGAACTGTTGAAACCATACGAGGAAATCATTCGTCCTCAGGTCCCGGATGGATGCGAGGCCGTATGGCATCTTTATGTAATACGTTGCAGCAAAAGGGCCGAGTTACAGGCATTCCTGAATACCCAGGGGATCAAGACCGGACTGCATTATCCTCTCCCCCTGCACCGTCAGCCGGCTTATGAATATCTAGGGCTGGGAGAAGGCTCATTCCCGGGGGCTGAAGATGCCTGCAGGGAAGTCCTCTCACTCCCTATGTTTCCTTTTATGAAGACTGAGGAAGTTGAGGCAGTCGCAAAGGCTATCGCCCGGTTTTTTGAGACCGGCAGGTAAGCAATCTGATATGACTAAACCTGAAATAGAGCTTTCAGTCGTTATTCCCATATATAACGAAGAGGACAATATAGGGCCTCTGCTTGAGGAACTCTTTCCTATTCTCAGGAACACGGGAAAAACTTTTGAGGTTTTGTGCGTCGATGACGCCAGCTCCGACAAAAGTCTGTCCGTACTGAACGGACAAAGGAAAAAATTTCCCGAACTCAGAATAATCCGCCACACAATAAACTCGGGAGAGAGCGCGGCAGGCGCAACCGGTTTTGCCCACGCCGAAGGCAGGGTGATAATTACCATAGACGGCGATCAGCAGAATGATCCCGCCGATATACCGGCGCTGCTTAAAACCCTTGAGAGTGCCGACGCCGTATGCGGCGTCCGTAGAAAACGCGAAGACGACTGGGTAAAACGGATATCCTCCCGTGTAGCCAACGGGTTTCGGAACCGGGTGACCGGAGATAAAATATCGGACGCCGGTTGCACGTTCAGAGCATTGAGGTCGGCGTCTCTCAGGGAAATACCGGTCTTCAACGGGATGCACCGTTTTCTTCCCACACTCTTAAGGCTTCAGGGATACAAGGTAGTGGAAATCCTTGTCAACCATCGCCCGAGGACGCGCGGGAAGTCCAAATACGGAATAGGGAACCGCATGTTCAGGGGCCTGATTGATTGTTTTGCAATAAGATGGTGGAGAAGGAGATGCGTACAGGCTGACCGTGTGCATAATGAAGACAGGAAGAACTGATTTTGAAGACCACTGAGCTGCAGGAGCCTTTTTCAGAGCCGGACTCCGGAAAGAGAGAAAACACGAGGGATATTATCAAAACCCTTCTGCTCGTAATACTTCTCACGGGTTCTTTGACCGTGCTGCGGTTTTCCCCGATATGGTATTACCTTGATCCGTCCCATATATCTCTGCTTCAGGACAAGCTTGCGGGATTCCGTTCAATGGCGCCTTTCGTATTCTTTGCAGGCGGAGCGCTGCTTATTGCTATGGGTGTGCCGCGCACTATATTTAGTGTCTTGGGAGGAATAGTTTTCGGTTTCCTCACAGGGACTTTCCTGGCGATCGCAGCCGCTTTTGCAGGTTCCGTTGTCATCATTTGGCTTACCCGTTTCCTTGGCCATCCCCTCTTTCACCAGAAGATCGGCCACCGTCTTAAGGCAATCGAAGGGCGTCTTGAGAACAACGGATTCCTCGTGGTCCTGATCCTGAGACAACTCCCGTTGCCAAGCATACTTGTCAATGTCCTGATAGGCCTTTCGTCTATAAACTCTACCGCCTTTATATTTGGCTCGTTACTTGGCCTTATACCTGAAGCCGCAATCTTTGCACTATTTGGAAGCAGTGTACGGGAGGATTTTGCCTTGAGAATATCTTTGGCTTCGTTGTCCCTGATCGTGCTTATCATTGTCATAAAGATTTATTTCCGGCGGTCTCCTCTGGCCAGAGAATTATCGCAAAAATTAACAAGAGATAAGACGTAAGAACATTAATAATTAATTTAACTCGATGATTTTATTTAAAAAGATAGTTTATGGTAATTGCATAAAAATATTTGGTAATACATCTATATAAGTACACTATGGTATCGAAAAATAAATATATTTTAGACATCCGCAGTTTCTTTAACAGTTTATATACAGACACTAATTAATAGACTTATCTTATTCGGAAAGGAAAATATATGAAAATTATGCAGATTGGCACCGGACGATGGGGGTCGAACCATCTCCGTGTTTGGAATAATCTCAAGGTAGACCTCTATGTTGCCGAGGTCTCGGAAGCGGCAAGAAAAAAATGTATTGAAGAAGGCATACCCGAGGACCATATAACGGACGACTACCGCGTTTTTCTCGACAAGGTTGCAGCAGTTGACGTGGTAACCCCTGCCTCTACCCATTTCAGGCTCGGTCAGGAAATCCTCGGTAAAGGCAAGGATATCTTCATGGAAAAGCCTATTGCAGAGACGGCAGCGGAAGCACAGGAACTGTCGGACATGGCGTCCAGAAATGCATTGCTCCTGCAGCCCGGACATATCTTCAGGTATGACCCTGCCGTGGATTTCATCAGGGGATATATCGGCGAGGGCCATATGGGAGGCATCCAGTCCCTCTGGGGTTCATTCTGCGGCTTCAAGCGTCCCCGTACGGATGGAGGAGTCGTGATTTCGGACGCGATACATTTTATCGACTTCTTTAACTGCCTGATGGGACGGCTGCCTCAAAAAATTTCGGCAAGGTGCAATGATATTCTTGGAAGAGGAATGGACGACATGTCATGGATCTGGATGAACTACGGTGAAACTAACGCTTTGGTTGAAGCCAACTATTTTTCTCCCGAGAAAAAACGTCTGATTACGGTCATCGGCGAGAAGGCAACCCTTGTCTGTGATTTCGCCTCATCACAGGACAAAATCAAGATATACCGCAACCGTCATGTTTTGGACAATAATACCTGGAAGACGGTCAGCGGAGAGGTCATACATCAGGAGATTTTGCCGGCCGAACCCCTCCTCCTCGAACTGAAGGATTTCATTAAGTGTGCAGAGACCCGCTCAATACCTAAGGCCGTTGCCCAGGATGGCGCGGATGCGGTAAAAATTGTGGAAGCGGCCATGGAATCACACAGGCAGGGAAGAGAGATTGCCCTGTAGCGCCTCAAAAAATATAAAAAGTATCCTAAAATAAGCCGGATAAGGACAACTATTTAATGTCCATTCTATTATGAGACGGTTAATAATTGAATTTTTAGGATTGATATTGTGCTGCTTATTTTTTTCTCTGTTTTAAAATAATCATCCCCGCAATTGCGGCAATAAACATCAGGATACTTATTCCCTGCGAAACCGATATATGGGACAGGAGAAAGCCTCTTGCGGCATCCCCTCTGAATAATTCCACGATGAACCGCAGGGTTGCGTAGAGGAGCAGGTAAGTCAAAGATACCTGGCCTTTGAAGGATTTGTGTTTCGCCAGCGTTATCAAGATAAGAAAATTTATGAGTTCGCCCGCGGATTCATATAGTTGTACGGGATGTAGGCGGGTGTTAAGCGGAGCAAGGCATTCCGGGTCCGTGAATATAATTCCCCATGGCAGCGTCTCGGCGGTTTTTCCAAAACAGCATCCGGCAAAAAAGCATCCGAGCCTGCCGAAGGCATGACCGATGGCGATAGAAGGCGCAAAGATATCGGTCGTTGTCCAGAGGTCAAGATTATTTTTTTTCACATACCAGATGACGGTCGGCACTGCAAGCAATACTCCCCCGTAAAAAACGAGTCCGCCTTCCCATATTTTAAAAACAGCCATAGGATTATTTAAATAATAACCGCTGTTAATGAGTATGAACAAGAGCCGGGAACCGACAATCGCGGCAAGCAGGATATAAAACCCGAGGTCAATGATCCTGTCCGAAGGGATGCCCTCTTTTTTTGCCTGTCGGACCGCAAGATAGAGAGCGATGAGAAAGCCGACGGCTATCAGAAATCCATAGGTGTGTATCGTTAACGGGCCGATTCTTATCAGGATTGGATGCATATCTTTTTATAATAACACAGGACGCTTATTGAGGCGCCGGAACTTTAAGAGAAGAAATTTTATCGGAAAATACTTTTCCCACAATAAGGCCGACGATCGCCCCTGCCAGAATATCCGAGGGAAAATGGGCAAGTTCCTCGACCCTGTCAATGCTTACTGTAAGGGCAAACAGGTAAAATAATACCCTGTACTTCGGGAAATACCGGGAGAGTGTATATGCAAAAAAGAATACCATGGCGGAATGGCCTGAAGGAAAAGAATCATATCCGCTTTTGAATGACGGTCCTATGAAAACAGGGTCGTAAGTCAACTTCGGCCTTGCTCTGCCGATAAAATGCTTCAGTATCTGGACGACCGCTCCCGTAGTCAATAGCCCTATGAATAATGATTTGCCTATGAGATGCAGTCTCCGGTTGTAATATTTGCCGATCATATAAAGCAGAAAACCGATGATTATGAGTGTTAAGCCGTTCCCGATAATATTCATAACAGGGTCGATATATTTAAGCGCCTTGTGAAGCTTCAGGTTATCATAAGTATGGTCAAACCATAAAGCCGCCGTCCTGTCAACGTAAAATAGCAATAAGGGAATCAAACACGCCGCATAAATAATTTTTTTATTTTCTTTCAAGTAAGGCATATCTTCCATTCGTATCCAATATGTTGAACCCTGAATCCTTTAAGGTTTCAATATCCTTTGCCTTTGTTATGGCTATCAATGTCCCTGCGTTGCTCATATAAGGCATTAATTTTTCCTTGCCCCTGACGCTTATTATTTTATGTCCGGAGTAAAATACGATGCTGGGATTATTCATCCCGTAAGCGATTATTTTATCATCATTGCCGAGTCTCGCCCGTGCATATAGACTGTATTGATAAAGCGCGCCTTGAAGATACCGGTTTGCGGCAGGCAGCGCCTTTATCGACATCAGACACAGAAATACGGCCATAACTGCCGATATATATCCGTAATATTTTCGCTTTATAACCATCGCATAGAAGCTGCCTGACGCCAGTGCAAACATAAGCAAAGCGGAATAATACGTCCAGGCAACATCATAGACCTCCATTTTTACGAGATATGCCCTGGAGAAGATAAAAGCAATGCCTATCAATATGGATACAATTACAATGAAAACGTTTACAAAGCCGTTCCGGCTTCCTGATATGCCAATGGACGAATACCCTCTATCGGGATACATGCCGTACGAAATCAATATTGAAGCTGCAGGTATTGCAGAAAGGATGTAATTAGGAAGTTTTGTTGTCGAGAATGAAAAAAATAAAAATATAAACCCGAACCATATCAATAGAAACAACCCCGGATTGTCGTGAACGGCAAGAAGGTTTTTATCGCTCTTTAGGGACTTGATTTCTTTAACAGCAGTTGCGATACCGGCAGGCAAAAATGCGATCCATGGGAAAAGCCCCGCAATAATCACCGGAATATAGTAATAGACCGGACCTTTATGTCCCGATATAACGCCGGCGTACCTTGCGAAGTGATGCTTTATGAAAAACTGCCGAATAAACTCCTGCCCGTTGGCCATATATTCAGCCGTATACCATGGCAATGCAAGGACCAGAAAAAGAAGCGCCGCCTTGAAATGAAATATCTTTTTAAGCCCTTGCAGTCTTTCCGCAGCCAACAAATATATTAAGGCTATGCCGAAAGGAAATACTATGCCTATCAACCCCTTTGTCAGAAAGGCAAGGGCCGAGCATATGTAAAAGCCGTAAATATAATTTCTGTTCTTTTTTATTGAGAGAAAAAATGAGAACAGTGACAGGGTTATAAACAATGAAAGCGCCATATCGGTGACCGCCGCATGGGAATACATGAAGAAGTAGATTGATAGCGCCAATGGGATGGAGGCATAAAAAGCCTCTTTATCGTCACGGAAATGTCTGACAAATAAAAAGACGGACAGAACCAGCAGCACTCCCGAGAGGGCGGAAGGAAACCGCGCGGCAAATTCGTTAATGCCGAAAACCTTATAAGAGGCCGCCATCAGCCAGTAGAATAATATAGGCTTGTCATAGCGGTTTTCACCGTTATAAGTCGGCGTTATCCAGTCGGCGCTCTCGAGCATCTCTTTTGTGGCTTGGGCAAAAACAGCCTCATCGACGTCAAAGAGCGTAACGGAACCGAGCCTGAAAAAGGACACAAAAACCGCGATAAGAATTATCAGAAAAAGATATTTTTTCATAAACACTTTTATCGTAGTATATAATTTTTCATGAATTTTCAGCGAAAGGATTATTTCTTTAGAAGCGAGGTTATCAGGATAATTCCGATGCCGATGGTGAGGGATGAATCCGCAACATTAAAGGCCGGCCAATGGAAATTGCCTATGGAGAAATCTATGAAGTCCACGACTTTGCCATAAAATAACCTGTCGATTAGATTGCCGACGGCGCCGCCGAGTATGAGAGACAGGCCGATAAAATTATAGGCATTTCTCATGATAAGGTTTACTACGAAGATTATTGCCGCCAGTGAGATGATGATGAAAAAGCCGCTGCCGAGACTCCTGAACATGCCGAAGGCGGCGCCGGTGTTCCTGACGTTTACTATATTAAGGAATGGGAATATCTCGATGGAATCATGGGTATTAAATGAGGTGACGATCATATATTTTGTGATCTGATCGAGCGCGATAACGGTTGCGACGATCAACAGGACATAAATTATTCTTTTCATTACCTAAGTGTTGTAAACCTTTCTTTTAATAACAAGGGCAGACATGCTGAAAAACCCTTGTAATGCAACAAGAGATCATTTGCGATACACATGACTGCAAATCTTGGTTTATTTTTTTAGCAGAAGGCTTGCCGACCGGTTCTTATGAGTATAAGGTGTTGCTACAAGGCTTTTTCAGCATATCTGCCCTTGCTTTATCCAATTAATTTATTTATCGGCGATGACCTTATAACATCTGTCGCATACTTCAGGCGCTTCCGTGAATGAGCCTACGCTTTCGCTCCGGTTCCAGCACCTCTGGCATTTTGAGCCAGGGGCTTTTTCAATTTTTATTTCAAGCCCCTCTATTTCAGTACTCTTATAAGAATCTTCGATATTCTTGTCTGTAACCTCTGCCGCCGAGACAATGAAGAAGGTGGGGAAAAAATCCCTGTCTTTAGATGTAAGGGTATTATACTGTTCAGGCAGTAAGAGAGTGATCTTTGCTTCAAGGGAATTGCCGATGAACTTTTCAGCTCTCTTTATCTCAAGGGCCTTGTTTACCTCATTCCTCAGGATAAAAAGGTCTCCCCATTTTTTCTCAAGCTGCAGGTCAAGGTATTTTTCATCAGCCACAGGGAATTCGGACAGGAAAACAGATTCTTCAATGTCCTGCATTTTCCGTTTTATATGGCTCCAAACTTCCTCCGAGGTAAATGAAAGGACCGGGGCCATTAATTGAGTCATGGAGCATAATATCTGCCGGAGCACCCATTGGGCGGCGCGCCTTTCAGTCGAATCGGACCTGAAGGTGTAAAGCCTGTCCTTTAAGACGTCAAGATAAAAGGAGCTCATATCAACTATACAGAAATTGTAGATGCTGTGGAAGACCTCATGGAAGTCAAAACTCTCATAGGCTGCCGAAACCTTTTTTGTAAAGGTCTGCAGCCTGCTCATCGCCCATCTGTCGATCTCAAGCAGGTCTTTGCCGTAATCGTTTCCGTCGAAGTCATATACGTTTCCGAGGAGAAATCTGCACGTATTCCTTATTTTTCTGTATGCCTCCGTTAATCTTTCAAGGATCACCTTTGAGATTCTTACGTCGTCTTTGTAATCTTCCGCCGAAACCCATAACCTCAGTATTTCGGCGCCGTTGCTTTTTATCACTTCCTGCGGGGCGACGACATTGCCGAGGGATTTGGACATCTTTTTGCCTTGGCCGTCAACGGTAAACCCGTGCGTAAGGACCGTTCTGTATGGCGCTTTACCCCTTGTCCCTATTGATGCAAGAAGCGAACTCTGAAACCATCCCCTGTGCTGGTCGCTTCCTTCAAGATACATATCGGCAGGCCATGAAAGCCTGTCGTCTTTCTCAAGGACTGCGGCATGGCTTACGCCTGAGTCAAACCAGACGTCGAGGATATCCATTTCTTTGGAGAATGATGTGCCGCCGCATCTCCTGCATTTAAAGCCTGCGGGCAGAAACTCCTCGGCATCTTTCATGAACCAGACGTCCGCGCTATTGCCTTCAACAAGCTCAACGATCTTCGAGAGCACTTCATGGTCCGTTACAAACTCTTCACACTCGGTGCACTTAAGAATGGTGATTGGCACTCCCCATGACCGCTGCCGGGACAAACACCAGTCGGGTCTGTTTGTGACCATTCCATGTATCCTCTCACGTCCCCATTTCGGGATCCATATTACCCTGTCTATTTCGGAAAGGGCTTTTTCTCTTAATTCGTTCTTTTGCATGGAGATAAACCACTGCTCTGTTGCGCGGAAAATGACAGGTTTCTTGCACCGCCAGCAATGGGGATATGAATGTTTTATCTTCTCCTCTTTTATCAGTTTATTATTGCGTTGGAGTATCTCTATGATCTCGGTATTAGCCTTGAAAACAAATTTACCCTGCAGGGGCGAATCTTTCTCAGTTCCGGAGAATTTAAACTTGCCGTGGTCATCAACAGGCGCATAGATATCAAGCCCGTATTTGAGCCCGAGTTCATAGTCGTCCTCTCCGTGGCCGGGAGCTATATGGACAATCCCGGTGCCTTCTTTAAGGGATATGAATTCGCCAAGAACTGCCTTTGATCTTCTCCGTATAAAAGGATGTCCGGCCTCCATACCTTCAAGGGTTTTACCCAAAGTTCTTGCAATGATGCTGCCCTGAAGGCCGATCTTCTCCCCGAGAGCTTCAACCCTGCCCTCTGCAACAATGTAAACTTCATCTCCCTGCTCAACTGCAACGTAATCAAAATCCGGATGAAAAGCTATTGCCAGATTGGCAGGCAGAGTCCATGGAGTCGTTGTCCAAATGATTACAAAGACGGTTTTCCCCTTCAGATCAGGCAAGAATTTATTGATATTCTCGTCGTCAACCTCAAACTTTACGAATACCGAGGGTGATTCCTTATCGTTGTATTCGACTTCGGCCTCTGCAAGGGCGGTAACACATGAAGGACACCAGTGCACCGGCTTCTTGCCTTTATATACAGAACCTGTTTCTATAAATTTGCAGAATTCCCTCACTATGGTTGCCTCGTAAGCATTTGTCATGGTGAGATAAGGCTTCTGCCAGTCTCCGAAAACGCCGAGCCTCCTGAATTCTTCTCTCTGGATGTCTACGAATTTTGCGGCATATTCCCTGCAAAATTCCCTCTTTTCGAGGACCGAAAGCTTGTCCTTTTTATCCCCGAGGTCTTTATCCACCTGCAGTTCAATCGGCAGGCCGTGGCAGTCCCATCCGGGTACATAGGGTGAATAAAAGCCCTTCATCGACTTATATTTGACGATAATATCCTTGAGTATTTTATTCAGGGCGTGGCCGATATGTATGTGGCCGTTTGCATAGGGAGGGCCGTCATGGAGGATGTAGTGTGCGCCGCCTTTTCTCTTTTCCTGCAGCTTTTCATAAACCTTGTTCTCTTCCCAGAAGTCCAGCATGAAAGGTTCTTTCTGCGCAAGGTTCGCCTTCATGGGGAAATCCGTCTGCGGAAGATTCAAGGTATCTTTATAGTCTTTTGTCATGAGTTTAAATAAATGGTGCAAAACAAGATCTTAATTTAATGTAACTGATGAATCTCTATTATTTTTCCTCAGCCTTTTCCTTCTTCTGCGCTTCCCGTTCCGCGATGATCTTCTGTGTCAAATGGCTGGGTAATTCCTCATAGAGAGCGAATTCCATTGAATAGAGTCCGCGTCCCGAGGTAAGACTGTGCAACTGGTTCGCATACGTCAGCATCTCGGACATCGGCACAAGCGCGGATATTTTCTGGTTCCCGCCTGCCTGAGGCTCGACGCCCTGCACTTTTCCTCTTTTAGAATTCAGATCTCCAATGATGGCCCCAAGAGTGTCATCCGGGATTATGACTTCGACCTTCATAACCGGTTCGAGCAAGATAGGTTTTGCCTCCTGAATGGCTTTTTTCAGGGCCATGGAACCCGCTATCTTGAAGGCCATTTCCGAAGAATCCACCGAATGGTATGAACCGTCGGTTAAGGATACTTTTATATCGACAACAGGAAACCCGGCTACGACTCCTTCTTTCATGGTTTCAATAACACCTTTTTCAACGGCAGGCCTGTATTGCTGGGGGATGACGCCGCCGACGATCCTGTCTGCAAATTCATAACCTCCGCCCCTCAGCATAGGCTCGACTTCAAGCCAGCAATCGCCGTATTGTCCGCGGCCTCCTGACTGTTTCTTGTATCTGCCCTGCACCTTTGTCGCAACTTTAATTGTCTCTCTGTAGGGCACTTTCGGGGTTTTCATCAGGACCTCGACCCCGAATTTCCTTTTAAGCCTTTCAAGGGTAACTTCAAGGTGTACCTGCCCCATTCCGGAGAGAAGCATTTCCTTTGTCTCTTCGTCCCTCTGGAACCTGAGGGTCGGGTCCTCTTCAAGAATCCTGTGAATGCCTGTACCGACTTTTTCTTCATCGCCCTTGCTCTTTGGCGCTATCGCATAGGCAATCAACGGGTCGGCAAACTTTGCCTTTTCAAAAACAACGGGATGTCCCTCGTCGCAGATGGTATCTCCCGTATAAGTTTCTTTAAGTTTTGCAACAACGCCGATCTCCCCGGGGCCTAATGACGACGCCGATACCTGCTTTTTACCCTGAATGTGAAAGACCTGGCCTATCCTTTCTTTTGCCCCGGTTGACGCATTCAGTATATTGGAGTCGGCCTTAAGCGAGCCGGAATAAACCCTGAACATCGAGAGTCTGCCTGCAAAGGGGTCGGCGATAGTTTTAAACACATATGCTGAAAAAGGCTCCGTAGCGGAAGGTTTTCTTTCAACCTGAGTATTGTTTTTAGGATTTGTGCCTTTAATGGGTGAAATCCGCGCCATCTCGACAGGCGACGGCAGGCAAAGAATGATGGTTTCGAGCAATTGCGGTACTGCAATGTTAGCGACGGCAGAGCCGCAGGCCACGGGAATGAACCTTCTGGTAAGAGAGCCTTCCTTGACCCCTTTTATTATTTCTTCATCAGTGAGGGTCCCTCCCTCAAGATATTTCTCAAGCAGATTGTCGTCGGCCTCGGCGATTTTTTCGACGAGTTTTTTTCTGTATTCCTCGGCCTCCGGAAGAAGCTCGGCAGGGATATCCGATTCCTCGGACTTTCCTCCAACGGTTTTGAAGGCCCTCATTTTTATAAGGTCAACAACACCCTGAAAACTTTCTCCCGCGCCTATGGGTATCTGCAACGGCAGGCCTTCGCTTCCGAATGTCTTTTCTATATCTCCCAGCGCCCTCGAAAAATTCGCCATATCCTTGTCCATTTTATTAACAAATACCATTCTCGGCAGTTCATACTCGGAGGCATACTTCCATATCTTTTGTGTTTCGGCCTTGACTCCGGATATGGCGCTGACAATGACTAAAGCTCCGTCCACCGCCCTTAAGCAGCCGCGCGTATCCTCGAGGAAATTAATAAATCCGGGAGTGTCAATAAGATTGATCGTGAAGCCGTTCCAGGTGCAGAAGGCAAGGGAAGAAGTAATGGTTATTTTCCTCTCGATCTCTTCCGGTTCGTAGTCAGTTGTTGTAGTCCCGTCTTCAACATTACCGAGTCTGTCTATCGACCCGGAATTGAAAAGCATTGCCTCAACCAAAGCCGTTTTGCCCGCGCCGCCGTGTGCGATGACGGCAACATTCCGAATTTTATCGACGTCAATGTTTGCCATAAAACCCCCTCGTGATTTATTGAAATTCTAAACTCTAAATTCGAAATCCTAAGCTCTGAGGTTCTTGCAAATGTCTTAGCAAAGCGAGATTGCTTCGCTTTGCTCGCAATGACAAATGGCGTCTTTGCTGTCATTGCGAGGAGTGAAGCGACGTGGCAATCTAAGAAAGGCCGACTTTTGCAAGAAGCTCCTCTGTAAAATCATTATTTTTAGTATTTGTCTATTCTATGATTTCTTCAATAACCGGTTTTGCTTCGGTTTTCTTCCCTGCCCTGAAACTCCAGAGCTTTATCAATAAAAAAGACAGCACAAAAGCGCCGAATCCGGAAACGGCGGAAACCATATCAGGATCGGAGCCTGCAAAAAATGGGCCGAACAATTCTTTTCCTATGACGGCCCCTCCTACAAGGGCAAGCGCCGGGATTCCGTATACAACCATCGAGCTTTTTAAATATGTATATGATTTCAGGACTACTTTTACTTTTTGCCCGACCCTCGCATGGACGCTGTTCAGCGCCTGAATCTCCATAAACTGTTGTTCAGGTTTGCATATTTTCAGGGAACACCCTTCACAGGCGCTTTTCTTCGGCACTGCAACAGTGGCAAAGGCGCCCTCTATACTTTTGACAAAGCCGACCTCTTCCACAGTGCTGAATTTTACCATATAAGGTCTTGAAAAGTCCTCAGTTTCTTCCCGTATCCCTCGTGCGGGTTTGACAAAATACCGCCTCTTTCGATACCTTATATCGTCAAAAACCGCACCCGCAACAAAAGCAAGGGAGGTTATTATGGAAATCATCAGGATACCGCGTTTTATGCAGGACGTATCCCAAAATTATATTATCAGGGGGAAAACCATAGGATTTGTCCCGACGATGGGTGCGCTCCATGAAGGCCATCTCAGCCTTGTAAAGAGGTCGATAGAAGAGAACGATATAACGGCAGTAAGCATTTTCGTGAATCCCATACAGTTTGGGCCTGAGGAGGATTTTAATCAATATCCAAGGGATATCGATGGCGATTTGGAGAAGCTTAAGAAGGAAGGGGTGGATATCCTTTTCCTTCCGGACAAAGCGCATATATACCCGGAAGATTATTTGACCCATATCGAGGTGGATAAGCTATCCGACAGGCTGTGCGGCGCCTTCAGACCCGGTCATTTCAGGGGGGTTGCAACGGTTGTGGCAAAGCTTCTCAATATCGTCAAGCCTGTTAGGGCATATTTCGGCCAAAAGGATTATCAGCAGACCGTTATTATAAAGCGGATGGCAGGCGACCTCAACATGGATATCGATATCGTAGTCTGCCGAACTATCCGCGAGAAGGACGGGCTTGCCATGAGTTCCAGAAATGCGTACCTCGACAGAGGTCAAAGAGAGGCCGCAACCGTTATATACCGTTGCCTTAAAGAGACCTCGGATTTCATAAAATCAGGTATAACTGGTATAATAAAGCCTGAAGACATAAAAGCGTTTATGCAGGGACAACTTTTAAAAGAGCCTGCGATAGCGGCCATTGAGTACGCAGGAATATACGACCCCCTAACCCTCGATGAACCCACGGAACTTAAAGAAGAGATTTTGCTCGCAGTGGCTTTGAGGATAGGAGATACCAGGCTCATAGATAATGTGCTTCTTACACTTAGGAAAGAGAGGTAGTTCTTAAATGTTTCAAAGAGTCCATATACAGGTGCTCGATAACCCGGCGGAGGGCATTCTGTTTGATGATCATTCAACCGAGGTTGGGGGGACCAATAAAATACTCACGGATGAACTGTCAAAAGAGATGAATTATTTCTACCCTTCCGTTGTTTATGTCGAGTATATCGATCTGTTTATGGACGGTGAAGAGGAATTTGACGACATAAAGGAGCTTTTAAGAATGGGCGCTCTGAGCACCCCCGTCGTGCTGATAAACGGCATCCTGAAAATACATGGCGGCATCCCGGGTACGGTAATCAGAAAGGAAATCGACAAACTGCTCTCCTCCGGACCGGCCCACTAACCCGTCCCGTTTACCTTTAAACCGCACCGTTTTTTCCGACGCCGTATATTTATAGTCTGTATATAAACTGCGATTCAAGCAGTCCGTCATTCTCCGACTCGCTTGCCCGCCGTCTTTTTGGAGGGATCGGGGAATCCAGTCTTTTCAACGGGTTATAGATCCCCTCTATGAGTCATAGACCGGTCAAGCCGGAGGATGACAACCTCTGACATTTCACAGACTCTATTTATAGAGCGGCGAACGGTGTTTGCGGAAAGTTTGTTCGAGCATTACAGGCACTCAGGGACAAGCCTTTTCCCAGAGGAAAAGCAATCAAAAAAATCAAAGGGACGAATTCAGATTGTTACAGGCTCAGAGTGGACAAGTACTGGCATAATAGATTTAAAGATAAACGAGGTGAAGGCGAATGGTTTGATTTGTCATCAGATGATATTAGGGCGTTCAAGCATTGGAAGCGAATCTTATAATGGAGGGAATGGGATTAGACTTGCTTATTGATATTTGAACGCCTTCTTGATTTTTGCTTGTACTCCACAGAATAAACTGGATGCTAAGTAGTGTGGACATCTGTGAGAATGTCGCACCGAAAGTCTGATAACCGCGTCATTTCTTTAATATGTGAAGTCCTCAACTGATACTTAATCTGACATGTTTGTAAACTCAAATCTTATCTATATACAGTTTATTCCCGGGACCGATTCGGAAGCAATTCGAAAATATCTTGACATACAATGCAGTAGAATGGTAATTTAAAAGTGGAATCACGCCACGAAGGCTGAAACAATGACCAGTAGGTCAAAAAGCTTTCGCGGCTTTTTTTTGCCGCGGGGAAGGTAAAAAAATGATTTTAAAGTGTTTTGTTTCAAGGGCTTACAAGCCTATCAGGAATGTTTTTACTCTCTGTTTTCTGCTCTTTACTCTCTGTTTTTTTTCAAATGCCCATGCCATGCATCCGCTTATTTCCGATGATGCAGGAACAACCGGCACGGGAAAATTCAATCTTGAACTGAATGCCGAATATGCAAATGACAACGGCGATTCGGAGACTCAGATTGCCGCAACACTTTCAGCCGGGATAAGGGAGAATATCGATCTCGTTGCCAGTGTGCCCTATGTTTTCACAAGGATTGACGAGGGCGCCGGGACTTTAAAGGAAGACGGGCTCTCTGACATTACTCTTGAATTAAAATGGAGATTCTATGAAAAAGACGGCCTCAGTTTTGCCTTAAAGCCGGGTATCATCCTTCCTACAGGGGATGAAGGTAAAGGACTCGGTGACGGGAAAACGGCGTATAGTCTGCACTTCCTCACATCAAAAGAACTCGAACCGGTAACCCTTCACCTTGACCTTGGTTATATCAGGAACGGAGAAGAGTTAAGAGACATCTGGCATTATTCTCTGGCGGCAGAGTATGCAGTGTCAAAGCCCCTTAGCCTTGTAGCTAATATCGGCGGGGAAACAAACCCGGACAGGGAATCGAACGTGCATCCGCTTTTCCTGCTCGGAGGCATGTTATATAAGATTAATGAAAATTTCAGCGTTGATCTCGGGTTAAAAACAGGACTGAACAAAGCGGAAGCCGATTATACGGTCCTTGCCGGGATCATCGTTGATTTTTAGGAGGCTATTATGCATATGGCAGACGCATTACTTTCGCCCGCAGTAGGCGGCGCAATGTGGGCGGGGTCGCTTGGTACGATCATTTATTGCGCCAAAAAACTCAGGGATAAAATGGACGAAAAGATGATACCGCTCATGGGGGTCCTCGGGGCATTCATCTTCGCAGGACAGATGATAAACTTCACCATTCCGGGAACAGGCTCAAGCGGTCATATCGGCGGCGGAATGCTCCTTGCTATTCTCCTCGGCCCCTATGCAGCATTCCTTGTGATAGCATCGGTGCTTACCGTTCAGGCATTTTTCTTTGCAGACGGCGGATTGCTTGCACTCGGAGCGAATATCTGGAACCTGGGTATCTATCCATGTTTCATCGGATATCCGCTGATTTACAGAGCTATTGTCAGGAAGAATAATTCACCTAAGTTAATAACATTTGCAACGGTCCTGAGTGTGGCGATTGGACTTCAACTCGGCGCACTCTCGGTTGTTCTTGAGACAAGGATGTCCGGGATAACGGAATTACCTCTCGGTACATTTCTTTTACTTATGCAGCCGATACATCTTGCCGTCGGTCTGATCGAGGGTTTTGCCACCGCAGGCATTATTCTTTATGTGAGAACGCTGAGACCGGATATCGTCGATGATATCGAAGGAGTGAAATCCGTTGCTTCAGGCGTCTCCCTGAAGAAGGTGCTCATAACAATGGGTATACTCGCTCTTATTACGGGCGGGGCTTTTTCCTGGTTTGCATCCAACCATCCCGACGGGCTTGAATGGTCGATCGAAAAGATATACGGGAAACCCGAAATACATAGAAAGCTTAATCCGGTCAGTGAAAATCTGGCTAAACTGCAGGAAAAAACAGCCATCCTTCCCGACTACTCCCTGCCTTCAAAGGATGGGGGAAAAGCCGAAGAAACCGCTCCCTCCTGGCCTGCGGTTGAGCCGGGCACATCGATTTCAGGTATTATAGGGGGATTAATGGTGCTGGGGCTGGTGATCGTTTTCGGGTTCGGGATCAAGGCAATGAGGAAAATGAGAGACAGGGCATGAGTTTTGATTTAGAGTTTTTTAATATAGGATATCTCGATACGCTTTCCTATAAAGATACCTTTGTACACAGGATCGATCCGAGGATAAAGATAATCGTCTCGTTTATCTTTATCCTCTTTGTCGTCTCTTTCCAGAAATATGAGGTTTCGGCGCTTATGCCTTTCTTCCTGTATCCGGTATTCCTTCTGACTGCAGGGAACATCCCGCTGAAAGCGATTGCCAAGAAAATAGTTTTTGTCTCTCCCTTTGCAGTTTTTATCGGGATATTCAACCCGCTGCTTGACACGGGCGTTATCCTCTCTCCTTTCGGCATCCCGGTTTCAGGAGGCTGGCTGTCGTTTATATCCATCATTATGAAATTCGTCCTGACTGTAAGTACGGCGCTTCTCCTGATTGCAGTAACCTCATTCCCCGGTATTTGCGAAGCACTTGAGAGGCTGAAGCTTCCTAAGGTATTTGTCATCCAGCTGCTCTTTCTGTATCGTTATCTCTTCGTCCTGCTTGAGGAATCTCTCAGAATGATACGGGCGCGTGACGCCCGGTCATTCGGGAAAAGAGGCAAGGAAATGAAGACATTCATCAGGCTTATTTCAGTACTCCTGATCAGAAGCGTCGAACGCGCGGAAAGGATCTTCTGCGCCATGCTTTCAAGAGGCTTCAGGGGCGAGATAAAGGTCTTAAGAAGACACACAATCAATGCTTATGATATTCTATTTCTAATTATTTCGGTCACGATGTTTTATCTTTTCAGGAGCTTTCACATAGTAAATATAATCGGTGAAACCGTCGGCAGGTCATTCAGATGAGCCATCATATTGTCGAACTAAAGGATGTACGGTTCCGTTATCCCGACGGAACAGAGGCTATCCAGGGCATTACATTTAAAATACTCCACGGTGAATCCGTCGGTATAGCAGGCGCCAACGGTATGGGCAAGACTACGCTGCTGCTGAACCTTGGCGCTCATCTTCTCCCGACATCCGGCGAGGTTTCAATCGGCGAAGTGACCCTTGCAAAAAGAACAAGACAGGAGATCAGGAGAAAAGTCGGGTTCGTCTTCCAGAGGACTGATGATCAGTTGTTCATGCCGACGGTTTATGAAGATGTTGCATTCGGTCCTATCAATCTCGGGCTAACAGAGGAGAAGGTTGCCGAACGGGTAAAAAGCGCCCTTGAAATGGTCGGCTGCCTGCATCTGAGTAACAGGCCGCCTCACCGGCTTTCAGAGGGTCAGAAAAGGGCTGTTGCCATAGCGACGGTCATGGCGATGGACCCCGATATTCTTATCATGGACGAACCTGCTTCCAACCTTGATCCGAAATCAAGAAGGCATCTGATAAACCTCCTTAAAGGGTTTGTGCATACAAAGATTATCGCCTCCCATGACCTTGATCTGATACTCGACGTTTGCAAAAGGTGCATCATTATAAGGGAGGGGAGGGTGGTCGCAGACGGGCCTTCTGAAGAGATACTCATGGATGAAAAACTGCTTGAAGAGAACAGTCTGGAGCTGCCTCTGTCCAGACAACATAATAATAAATTTTAAATGAACATATCAAAAAAGGTGCGGTTGAAATGCACGCCCCTTTTTAAAGTTCATATCCGATTACTTGTTTGTGTGGCAGTCTCTGCACATGGATGAACGTGAATTATCGGCTCTTAGGAGCTTTACCTGATAATCTGATTTATTATCTTGCTCGCTATAGTGTGCAATGTGGCATGTTGTACACTCGAAATTATTGCCATTCATCCCATAAAGTGGATACTTAGCGCCAGTGATTTTACCGTATATTATCTTGGATCCCGGGTGTTGCGGATCTTCTACAGCAACAGGAAAATGATTGTCATCTGAATCCTTATAAGGATTGTAGGCAAATCCGACAGGATGGTCACCCGTAAGATCAATTTCATAGTCTGAAATCTCGGACAATTCAGAATCTGGAAGAAATGAATATCCAACCTTAACCAGTTTACTGTGCACACCGTTGTGACATGCTAAACAAAAATAAGACTGTGTATTGAGACTCTTAGTGTTACCCATATCATGAGTTGGGGAATTATAAGCCATATTTGGTGTAATTGTCCGTGGTTCCTGCTCTTTGTCTCTATTGTAAGCTGAGAAGGTTACGGTCTTGGATTCTTTAAGCCATGAAGGAGCTTGGCCCTGCTCTGAACGCTGCATGTGGCATATATGGCAATTGTCCGGAGACGGATTGTGAGGTGATTCTTCTATTGACGCCCATATAGTCCCGATAGTACCTAAAACCAAAAAGGTTGTTACCATAATTATAAGGGAAATGACCCTTATAATGTTTCGTCCGGCTAAGACTACGTCTGCTATGTTTTTCATTTTCTTTTCCCCCTGCCCTAATAGAGCGAAAGCCATGCCAGAAAAAGAAGACGCATAACATATTGATAAATAAGGATAAAAAGTATAAATTAAAAAGGGTACAATATTGGTGTGCGTTCTTGGTTTAAGAGCAAAATACGGTCAGAATAGTAGAAAAGCGGCTAATTGGCTGATTTTAGATAATAAGGCGGCAAAATTGTATTGAGAGAGTTAATAATTATGAGGTGTGCGGTTTTGGACAGGTGTGCGGTATAAGCAGTTAGCTGAGAGAGTATTTTTCGATTTTTCTTAAAAGTGCCCTTCTGCTGATTTTTAATTTCTCTGCTGCCTTGCTTCTGTTCCCACTGCATGCATGGAGAACCTCTATGATATGCTTCTTCATAATATCATCAAGAGAAGCTTGCAAGGGGGTTTTTTTATTGTTTGTTTCTGAAATATAAGCCGGAAGATCTTCCAGTCTGATAAAGGATTCGGATGTCAACATAGTTGCCCGTTCAAGGACATTTTCAAGCGTCCTCACATTTCCGGGCCAGTCATAATTAAAAAGTGCTGTCTGAGCGGGTCTTGATATCCCGAAGATCTGTTTGCCTGTTTTTTTACTGAATTTTTCGAGAAAGTGTCTGCAAAGCAAAGAAATGTCGTCTTTTCTTTCACGGAGAGGCGGCAATATTATAGTGAGAGGGGTAAGCCTGTAATACAGGTCTTCCCGGAATCTTCCAT
>JBAZZX010000036.1:0-32832 GCA_041658585.1 Thermodesulfovibrionales bacterium | reverse complement strand
CTTGCTGCAGGAGAAAATTTTGAAGGAATTAAGAAAGCTTACCCAAATATCACGGACGAAGATATAAGGGCATGCTTCAGCTATGCTTCTATTCTTGCAGATGAAGAAGCAGGAGTTGCTGTATGAATAAGAAGATCAAAGAGATGAAAAAATGCATGACTCCTTCATCAACCTCAGAGATAAACTCAGAAAAATTTATAAATAATCCGGGCTAACAGAATATTTCATGAACTTCTATCTTATCAGCCTCGGATGCGCTAAAAATCTTGTAGACAGCGAGAAGATTGCCGGATTACTTACAAAAGCCGGTTACCGCATCACCGACAGAATTGAAGACGCTTCTTTTATATTCATTAATACCTGCGGATTTATAAAAGAAGCGAAACAGGAGTCTATAGATACTATTCTTTCCGTTCTTCAGGAAAAGCCTGAAGGCTCGGGGCTTGCAGTATATGGATGTCTTGTACAGCGGTATCTGAATGAATTGAAAGAGCTTATACCCGAGGCAGACCTTTTCCTGCCGGTCCTTCCTTATCAGGAGGTTGTGAAGAAAATAAAAAAACTCTTCCCGCTGAAGCGGGACCATAAGTCCGGCTTACAGAAACAGGTCCTTTTTACCCCACCTTCATATACTTATATAAAGATTGCCGACGGGTGCAGGAACCGCTGCTCTTACTGCGTCATACCTTTGATAAGAGGACCTTTGAAAAGCTTTCCTGCCGAAGATATAGTTCGTCAGATAAACGTCGCTCTTGACAATGGCGTGTATGAAATCAATCTCATAGCACAGGATATAACGGCATACGGAATCGATTTATACGGAAAGCCCTCCCTGCCCTTACTCCTCAAGGGTATATTATCCATTAAGAGGGATTTTCGTATCAGGCTTCTTTACCTCTATCCCATTAGAATTACTTATGAGCTTATAAGGATTGTTAAATCTGACCCCCGTATAGTCAAGTACCTGGATATCCCTGTTCAACATGCTAACAGCCGCATTTTGAAACTCATGAACAGGACCTACACTAAGGACGATCTTACTAAGAAGATAGCCTTGTTAAGAGAAAAAATCCCTTCTGTTGTTCTCAGGACGTCTCTGATCGTTGGGTTCCCCACGGAAAGTGAGGAGGATTTCCAGGAGCTGACGGACTTTGTCCGACAGACGCGGTTTGATCACCTCGGCGTTTTTGAATATTCTCCTGAAGAAGACACTAAGGCTTTTTTCTTAAGACCTTCAGTGCCTGTTACGATACGGAAGAAAAGGAAAAAAATTCTGATGGAAATTCAGAAAAGCATTGTTAGCGAGAACAATAAGGCATTAAAAGACAAAATATTTCCCTGCCTGATGGAACTGCCTGTTGATGAATACGGCGCAGTCTGGACGGGAAGAATCTACAGCCAGGCGCCTGAAGTCGACGGCATCGTTTATGTAACAGGCTATGAAGCAAAGATGGGGAAGGTTGTAAATGTTAAGATCAGGAAATATAAGGACTATGATTTCTATGGAGAATGTGTATAGATATGTTCCTTGAGATACTTGCCCGTATATGATTCTTTCACGTTGATTATCTTTTCCGGTGTTCCTTCAAAGATGATCCTGCCTCCTTTGTCACCGCCCTCCGGCCCCAGATCGATAATCCAGTCCGAAGCCTGAATTACATCGAGGTTGTGTTCAATGATGACGACGGTATTACCGGCATCTACAAGTCTCTGCAGCACCTGAAGCAGCGCCTCAACATCCCTGAAATGCAAGCCGATCGTAGGTTCATCAAGAATATACAATATGTCTTCCCTGTCCTTGTCCCCTGTGATAAACTCTGCGCATATCTTGAGCCTTTGAGCTTCACCCCCCGAAAGGGTCGTTGCAGGCTGGCCGAGTCTCAGATAGCCAAGTCCTATATCCTGCAGGAGGAAAAGCTTGCTGATAATTTTCGGTTCTTTCTGAAAAAAATTAATTGCCTCGTCAACGGTTAAATTTAATACATCATCAATATTCTTGCCCCGATATTGTATACGCAAAGCTTCCGGTTTATATCTTTTACCATGGCAGTCCTCGCATTTAATATACAGGTCTTCAAAAAAATACATTTCCATTTTTTGATAACCTGCGCCTTTGCATATCTCACACCGGCCACCGTCTACATTAAAGGAAAAAAACCCCGGTTCGTATCCGTATGCCATTGCCTCAAGCTGTTCTGAAAAAAGCTTTCGTATATGATCAAAAACCTTTAAATAGGTTACAGGGTTTGATCTTGGGCTGCGACCGATCGGGGCCTGAGAAATAAGCTTGACGCCTTTCAGGTATTGCAGACCGTCTATATTTTTATATGGCAGGGGCAATTCAAATTCTTCCTTCATTTCTCTCGCAATTGCATAGTAAAGAGTCTTTACGATCAGACTGCTTTTACCCGATCCGGATACCCCGGTGACCGTCGTCAAAGTATGGAGGGGAATCTTTATGTCGACGGATTTAAGATTATTGCCGGCTGCGCCGTAAAGGGCAACATTATTACTCCCGGATACGGATACTGTTTTCCCGCTTTTAAAAGGAGGTTCTATAACATCCATGCCCGTTATATAGCGTGCCGTCCGCGTATCCGTTTTAAGGAAGTCTTCTTTCGTCCCTGAGAAGACAACCTCACCTCCCATATGTCCGCCTCCCGGACCAAGTTCAACAACCCAGTCTGCAGATTCTATAATCTGTTTGTCATGTTCAACAACAATGACCGTATTCCCGAGTTTCGACAGATCCATCATAATCCCGGCGACTATTTCCGTATCCCTGGCATGAAGACCTACTGTCGGTTCGTCAAGCACATAAAGCGTTCCGGTCAGGAGTGAGGCGATCTGATTTGCAAGGTTCACCCTCTGGTATTCACCCCCTGAAAGTGTTCTTCCCTCCCTGCTCAGACTTAGATAATCCAGACCAACACGCTTCAGGAAATCGAGTTTCACCTTTATCTGTCTCAGTATCTCCTTGGCCATGTCCCTTTGAAACGGTGAGACGCCAAGATGTTCAAATATCCGTTTTGTATCTGCAATAGGCAGTGCGCAAAGGTCTGCTATATCGAGACCGTCGATTCTATATGCCAGAGCATCTTCACTCAGCCGCTTGCCCTTGCATCGCGGACAGGTAACAGGTCTTCTGTACCGGCTTAAAAAGACCCTTATATGGAGTTTATACCTTTTTCCCTCCATCGCCTCAAAGAAAGCATTAATTCCATAGAGCTTTGAAGTTCCTTTGAATAATATCTCTTTCTCCCGTTCAGTAAATTCCAGGTACGGTTTATTAAGATTAAGACCTTCTTTTGAGGCATTTTTGAGAAACTGCTGTTTCCACCAATCATAAGAAGGTTTATCCCATGGATCTATAGCCCCATTTGATATGGAGAGGGTTTTATCAGGGATAATCAGCTCTTCGTCATACCGGAGAATATTTCCAAAGCCCTTACAGTCCGGGCACGCGCCGACAGGATGGTTGAAAGAGAATAGAAGCGGATACGGCTTTTGCACTTGAATATTGCACTCCTCACAGGCATTCTCCGAGGAAAAATCAAGGGACTTGGGACCTTCAGCGGTTATAAGCACGATTCCAATCCTGCCGTTTCCTTCTCTCCATGCCAGTTCGATAGAGTCTGAAAGCCTTGGTTCATCTTTGATGATAAGCCTGTCAAGGACGATTTCAAATTTTTCTATCCCCACTTTGGAAAAGGGGGGCAAGGGGGGATTTTCTCTTTGATGAATTTCTTGAATATCCACAATTTCCCCGTCATGCCATATCCTGTAAAAACCCTTTTTCTTTAATTCATCACGTGAAGTGTCAATCTTAAAAGTTACAATAGCCTTTTCGCCGGAATATTTTTCTATAAGCTCCGCAACAACCTGTGAGCTATCCCACATCCGTATTTCCTTCCTACAGTTTGGGCAATAAGGAGTAGATATTTTTGAGTAGAGGAGCCTGAAAAGGTCATAAATCTCCGTGAGAGTTCCCACGGTAGAACGGGAACCACGCACAGGATTCTTTTGCTCAAGGGCAATAGCCGGTCTGATATTACGGATTGCTTCAACATCGGGTCTGTCCATCTTTTCAAGAAAAAGCCTGGCATATGTAGAGAGAGATTCAATAAATCTCCATTGGCCTTCAGCAAATATAGTGTCAAAGGCGAGCGAAGATTTGCCGGAACCCGACACCCCTGTTATTGCTATTACCTTATTATGAGGCAGGCAAAGGCTTATATTCTTTAGGTTATTCTGCCGAGCGCCTTCAATGATAAGTTCTTTATTGGACATCACAATATTTTAACACTAAAATGCCTCGATGTGTTCCACGTGGAACTTTCCCGTTACTAATAAACCTAAACGTTGCATAAACAGCAGTGCAGACACGATGAATCCCGAAAGCTTTCGGGAATAATGCGACAAAGGATTATATTGCAATCAGATAAATGCAGAGCTAACCTGTGGTGGTTTTCAGAAAAAGGCCGGTTCTTATTATGAAAGTACATTAATGTGTCGTCCGCACTCAGTCCCGAAAGTGTTCGGGGCGAGGAGAACTACAAGACCTTTTCATCGCATCAGCCCTGCCATTTTTAAAAGTTTTTTGCAACTGATAAGTAAAGACTTGCCGGATAAATGTTCCACGTGGAACACTCAAGGATACATACAGTTGATGTCCGGGAAAATATCCTTTACAATAGATAGAGTCTATTTTGAGTCTGTCCATAAAGTCGTGTTTTGTCATCCTCCGGCTTGACCGGGGGATTCGGTCCCGAAAGCTTTCGGGGAATCTTTCAGATAGCTTCGTGGATGGTTCGACAAGCTCACCATGACATTTGTCATCCTGAGCTTGTCGAAGGATAAAGATGCTATAAGCCTGTAAGAATTTGAGCACACAGAGAAAGAGAATACATATTTTTTTATAACTGTTTGATTTTTAACAATAGTAGAACATTAAAAGGAGCATTAATATGATAAACGAAAGCAATGAAGCGCAAAGAAAAGAAAGAGAAAAAATAGTAATGGAAAAAGTTAAGGAAGAAGATATGATTGCTCAGGAACAATTAGAAGGAGTAAAGGAGTGGGTCTGGGATCTTCTTATTACAGAAAAGAAATTCCGTCCGGAAGAGATAAAGATCGACCCACAGTTCAGCTTGAAATTGAGCGATTGCGAAGCCATGGTCAGTATTGATTATGTTATCAATCTTAATTCAATAAGCTTTATGGTAGTTAAGTGCTCTTCAGCGGCTATTGAATCATGGGAAAGATACATAAAAGCCTTTGCAAGAGTTGTTCGGAATTATCAAATCCCTTATGCAATGGTTACCGATGGAGAGAATGCAAAAATATTCGACATGATTTCAGGTTCTGTTATTGGGACTTCTGTTCACGAACTTTTCAACCGACAGGAAGCCCTGGATAAAATAAAGGATTTTATAAAGATTCCATTTCCACCGGAAAAGCTTGAAAGAGAAAAAAGGATTGCCTATGCCTTTGAAGGGATTAAATGCCCGGCCGTGAAACAGTAAGGGTGGGATAATATTATCCGTAAATTTAAACAATTTATTTTATTTATCAAGGAGTTATAAATTTTAGGAGCATTTTTATTTTTGCGTACTCTGTAGTTAATTGCATAATTTGGGTAAACGAGTTGTTCTTTCATGAAAGATGTTGACACTTGAACAATTAGACTACTTTGTGTGATAATATGGCATGAATATCGTGAGGAAGAAAATAAGGGGGCATGAATACGTTTATCTTTCCTCGCGTGAGGGATTACGTGTGGTCCATAAGTATCTGGGGCGGACTGATTCCCCGGCTGTTGCCCGCATCATCGCCGAAAAGAACATGGCATCCGGCGTGCCTGAGGACCTCAGTTCGTTATTCTGGGATACGAACTGGAGGCAGATTCACTTAAGACGGCATGCAAGGTACGTTATCGAAAGGGTGCTTGAATTGGGCTGGCTGGACGCTGTATCATGGCTGCAGAGGGTTTACCCGGTGCAAACAATAATCGATGTCCTAACTGTAAGCAAGGTAATCACGGTGAAATCCGGAAATTTCTGGAAGTTATGGTTTGGGGTGAAAGATGCATAGGGATTGCTTTACAGAAAAAGGATGGAAGATTCTCCATGATCTTGCGGGAATCTTCAATAAGTGCAGTGCGGTACTGGCTGGTGGGACGGCACTCGCTCTCCAGATAGGCCATCGTATATCCGTTGATCTCGATTTCTTTACCACTAAGCCCTTTAGAGTAGAAGCCATCATCTCCGATATAAGAAAAACGGCAAACTCCTTCCGGATTCTTTCGGAAAGCGAAGACCATCTTACTGCAGATGTGGATGGTGTAAAGGTCTCTCTTTTTCGGTATGAGTATCCTTTTCTGCAGAAGCCGTTGATTTTTGAAAATGCAAGGATCGCAGGACTACTGGACATAGCTGCGATGAAAATCATAGCCATTAACCAGCGAGGGACGAGACGAGACTTTATCGACCTGTATTGTATTTTGCAGGAATTACCTTTCCATAAGATTGCCGGCCACATGGTAAAGCGTTTTGGAAAGGAGAGGATTAACCCGGTAAATATCGGCAAGTCACTCGTTTATTTTTCAGATGCCGAGTCAGAGCCTGAACCCCAATATCTGGAGGGTAAGACCGTACGATGGGAGGCAGTCAAGAAGTTTTTCAAGCAGCACGTAAGGCAGATGGTACTTGATATCGACATTGCGACCAAAGAGGATAAAGGCGGAACGTCGGGTAGGTAGGAAACTGACGTTGTCTGACAGTTCAGGTAGCGGCAATTACAGGTTAATCGCATTATTTTAAATCCATGTTATTCAGCGCTCAGGTCAGCCTCTATATCCAGATAAATCCGAACTTCTTTTCCTATCATAAACCCGCCGGCATCTAAAGCCATGTTCCATAGCAGCCCGAAGTCTTCACGATTAACGGCTGTTGAAGCAGCAAACCCCATGCTAATTTCACCGAACGGGCTCTTCATCGGACCGCAATATTCTACATTGAAGGATGACGGACTGGATATTCCATGAATGGTTAGTTCACCGGATACCATTAATTGCTTTGTTCCGGCAGAGTTAACGGAATCGCTTTTAAAAGTTATTTGGGGGCATTTTTCTACATCGAAGAAATCCGGACTGCGGAGGTGGTCATCCCGCTTCTTGATGCCGGTATATATACCCGAAACATCTATTGCTACTTCTACGGATGACTTGGCCATATCGTCCGGATCAAGTAAAATAGCGCCGCTGAGTTTATTGAATTGCCCCCGAACATTTGCAACCATCATATGTCTGATTACAAATGCGGCAACTGAATGGTCCGGATCTATAACCCATTTAGCCATAAATAACCTCCGTATTGTGCGGACTCTCAATATCAGTTCATCGATTTAATGATATAATTATGGAGTTTACTTAATGATATTGCAATATTTTTTTAGTATAAAAATATAAAATAAATTAAAAAGCCTGAAACCAAAGAGGACAATATGGAAGCTATGCAATATTTTGTGCTGAAGAAGGAAAGATTTAATGACTTTATTTTAAGACTCGCGGAAATGCAGAAGCTTATCGGGCCCGTTCCAAAAGGTCACAATAATTTCGCTTATGAGGAAGTGACCTCGGGTAGTCAGATTTCGCTCAAATACATTCCCACCATTTTACCGGCAAAGAAGTTCTTCATGCCGCAGCGTGAAACTCTTCTGGAGTTCAAGACCGGCAAGGGCTCCCATGCAGAGCCTGTAGTTGAATATGAACCAATGACGATCTTTGGTCTGCATACCTGCGACCTTGCAGGAATACAGTGCCTCAATATGGTGCTTTCAGAACGCCCTAAAGATTACAATTACCTGACACGAAAAAACATGATAACCCTGATCGGCCTGGAGTGCAATGAATATTGCGATGAATACGCAAGCTGTCATCTCGTGAATGCAAGCTTTCCCGGCAGCGGATATGACCTGTTTTTCACGGACCTTGGAGCTTATTTCATTGTCCATGTAAAGACACAGACCGGAGATGAAATCGTCGATGCGACCGGAACTTTTGAAAAGGCCGAGGCGTCGCATATGAACGATCTTGAAAGATTACGTGATCACAAAAGAACTATATTCAACAATGAAGTCCCAATAGAAGGCAAACATATACCGGAATTGTTCGACAGGTCTTTCAGGGCAGGGGTTTGGAAAGACCTGAATGAACGATGCCTTGCATGCGGCAATTGCACTAATGTTTGTCCCACATGTTACTGTTTCGATATAAGGGATGAGCTTGACCTGAGCCTGAAGAAAGGGATCAGGTACCGGGTCTGGGATTCCTGTCAGCTTGAGCCGTTCGCCAGAGTAGCCGGTGGGATAAATTTCAGAAAGGAACGCTCGGCACGGCAGAGGCATAGGTATTACCGCAAATTCAGGTATTCTGTTGAGAGATTTTCACGTTTCTTCTGTACAGGGTGCGGAAGGTGTACCCGCACATGCATGGCCCGCATCAGTCTTAAAGAGACCCTCAACGAACTGATTAAAGAGAGTGAGGAAAAAGTATGGAAAAAGTGGCTTTAAAAGATTCCAGTTATAGATTAAGAAAAGCTAAGATCCTTCAGACGAGAAAACTTACGGCAAACGAAAAGTTATTTGAGATAGCGCTCAGGGACGGAACTCCGCTTGATCACGAACCGGGACAGTTCATTATGGTCTCACTCACAGGCATAGGAGAAGTCCCCATCTCCATTTGTTCATCCCCTGTTAAACGTGGTTCCTTTGATTTATGTGTAAGAGCTGTCGGAAAAGTTACCCGGAGCCTCCATAAATTAAAGGCAGGAAATGATATAGATATAAGAGGACCGTATGGAAAAGGCTTCCCCATACGAATACTCGAAGGGAATGATTTATTGATCATCGCAGGCGGATTGGGCATAGCACCGTTACGTTCCCTGATTACGTATGTCCTCGACAACCGCCGTGATTTCGGAAAGGTTCATATCCTGTTCGGATGCAAAGAACCGAAGGAGATGCTCTTCAGCGACGAACTTGATGACTGGAATAAGCGCACGGATCTCCATTACGCCTGCACTGTAGACCGTGCAGACCCTGACTGGGCAGGCAATGTCGGAGTGATCACAACACTTATCCCTGGTGTTGACATCGATCCAATGCGGACATTTGCCGCTGTCGTCGGCCCTCCGATCATGTATAACTTTGTTATAAAAGAACTTCTTGCCAAGGGAATCCCGAAGCAACAGATACTCCTTTCCTTTGAGCGCAATATGAAATGCGGCAACGGAAAGTGCGGCCGCTGCCAGATCCAGAACCTATACGTTTGTCAGGACGGGCCGGTCTTCAATTATGAACGAATCAGAAACCTAAGTGAGGCATTGTAGCATGAAAAACCCAAAAGTCGGCATTTTTGATTTTGACTGTTGTGAAGGATGCCAGTTGCAGATCGCAAACATGGGAGAAGATGTATTGGGTGTCCTCGGTTCCATAGATGTATTGGAGTGGAGAGAGGTCATGTCAGAAAAGTGGGGGAAGAAACTCGACATCGCCATTATAGAAGGGAGCATTACAACCCCCCATGGTGTCGAGAGGATAAAAAAGATACGGAAAAAGGCAAATATTCTGATTACCATCGGCTCCTGTGCAACAATAGGCGGTGTAAACGGTATGAAGAACAATTTCGGCATTGATGATATCAGGAAATATGTTTATGGAGACAGCTACCGGTTTTTCCCGACGGAATTGACCAAAGCTGTTCACCAGGTAGTTAAAGTTGACTACTTCGTCCACGGCTGTCCTATGTATATTCCGGAGTTTGTTACCGTATTGAAAGCAGCTTTGCAGGGAATTCCCTATTATGTACCTGATTACCCGGTCTGTGTAGAATGCAAGCTGAATGAGAATGTCTGCATGTATGATCGGAAAGTTACCTGTCTCGGTCCTGTCACGAAAGCGGGATGCAATTCATGGTGCATTAATAACGGCAATATCTGCTACGGATGCCGGGGCACGGTCACCAACCCGAACGAAAAAGGCGCACAGGATGTGATAGCGAAATATAAGATCCCCATGGAACTTATTTTAAACAAGATGAATATGTATAACAAATGCAGGGAGCTTGGATAATATGAACAAGAATGTAAAGATAAATGTCGAGTACCTCACAAGGGTTGAAGGACATGGAAATATTGTTGTCGATGTGAAAGACGGGAAGCTTGAAACCTGCCGTCTGGATATAGTTGAGTCACCCCGTTTCTTTGAGGGTATGCTCAGGGGACGTTCGGTCTTTGAAGCCCAGCATATCACCAGCAGGATCTGCGGAATCTGCGCCTGCGGTCACACCCTCGCATCGATCCAGGCAGCGGAAGACGCCCTTGGTATCACTCCTACAGGGCAGACAATAAAATTGAGGAAGCTGCTCCTGGACTTTGAGATGCTCGATAGTCATATCCTGCATATTTATTTGCTCGCGGCTCCGGACCTTCTCGGCGTCAAGAGTTTTGTTCCTTTGATCGGCAGCCACAATGAGGTAGTGCGAAGGGCTCTGAGGATGAAGAAGTTATGCAACGATGTGTGTGATGTCCTCGTTGGACGGCATGTGCATCCGATTTCTGCAATTGTAGGTGGATTTACCAAGCTTCCGAAATTCAAAGACCTTGACGCCATGCTCGAAATGTTGAAAGGGATGAGGCCTGATATGGATGCAACAGTGGAGCTGGCCCTGACCCTGAAATTCCCTTCATTTGAAAGGGACTCCGAATATGTTGCACTTGTGAGTGACGACAGTGAATATCCACTTTTAATGGGAGATATCGGGTCAACAGACGGGGTGAGGATGAGCAAAAAGGATTACAGGAATATTACAAATGAGTTTGTTGTGCCCCACTCTTCCGCCAAGCATACAAAACTCGGCAGGGAATCTTATGCAGTAGGCGCTCTTGCAAGGTTTAACCTCAATGCTGAAAAGCTCCATCCAAAGGCCAAAGAAGTAGCTTCTGCCACAGGACTAAAGCCGAAGTGTATAAATCCTTACTTGAATACCGTTGCCCAGTTGATAGAATGCGTGCACTGCCTCGAACATGCCATAGATATTATTGAGGACCTGAAAAATACCCCGTTAAATTATGACGAGGAAATAGTCGTGGGTCTGAATGAACAGCGCAGAATTCCTGTAAGGGCAGGTAACGGGGTCGGGGCTGTCGAGGTCCCGAGGGGCATTCTATTCCACAATTATCAAACCGATGAAAACGGCTTAATCTTGAATGCCAATTGCGTAATCCCCACAAACCAGAATACCGGAAACATCGAATACGACATGATGAAACTAATCCCTGAGATACTTGGCAGGAGTGAAGAGGAGATAACCCTTGCCCTTGAGATGCTCGTCAGGTCCTATGACCCCTGCATTTCCTGTTCGACTCATCTAATGACAGTCTATAGACACGGCGGCCCGATTTCGCGTTAGTTTATATGAACGTCGCAAAAGATAATCCATATTCACCCTCACCCTTCCCCTTTTCCCTCAAGGGAGAGGGAACAATTATTTCCCCTCCCTTGAGGGGAGGGTGTTTAAATGTGGCTTTACTGATAAATTCCTTAGTAAATGCATATCGAACAGTGTTAATAGTGCATTAAGGAGTCGCCTAAAAACTTTTTTATTATGTCTCCCTTTCATTTTATGCAATTGATAGATTTAATGTTTTTTGAAATAAAATCTGATAAAATACTCTAACATCTTTTAAATACACCCTTATACAATGATTGATTTACATACACATAGCTTTTTCAGTGACGGTGAGCTTATCCCCTCCGAGCTAATCAGGAGGGCGGAAGCTATCGGCTATAAGGCCATTGCTATCACCGATCATGTGGACGCTTCAAATATAGATTTTATTGTCCCAAAAATCGTACAGGCAATCAGGAAAATGAGGGAGTACCTTTCTATCGAAGCCTTACCGGGCGCGGAGATAACCCATGCCCCGCCGCAGACCATTCCCGATCTTGTGAAAGAGGCGCGGCAGCTCGGCGCAAAAATCGTGGTTGTGCATGGCGAGACACTGGTTGAACCTGTTAGGCCGGGCACGAACAGGGCAGCCATAGAAGCCGGCGCAGACATACTGGCGCATCCGGGACTTATTTCAGAAGAAGACCTTCTTTTTGCAAAGGAAAAAGGGGTTACTCTTGAGATAACCTCGCGTAAAGGGCATTCCCTGTCAAACGGCTATGTGGCAAAGGAAGCAGTGCGGCTCGGGGTAAGGCTTTGTATCAATACGGACTCTCACAGCCCTTCGGATTTGATAACCAAAGAGTTTGCATCAAAAATTCTGCTGGGTTCAGGCATAGAAAATACCCGCCTGGACCGGATATTCGAAAATTCAAAAGTTATAATAGAAAACGCTCTCAGGAGGAATTAATGCCAAAGGTCATCAAAAAAAGAATCACTAAGAAGACATCCGCAGATACGGAAGAAGGGGTAAAAGAAAAACTCAGCAGTTTCAGGGATATCATAAAGGAAAGGCAGCAGACGGCAATAAAATATGCCGCCGCTGTTCTGATAATCATCGTAGCAGTTGCCGGTTTCTCTATCTATTCCTACACATCTAAACAAAAGGCCCGGGGCCTCGAATATGAGGCATACAAGATTTACTACAATGCGCCTTCCCAGGGAGCAAACAAAGGCGACAAGTACACAAAAGCTCTGGACATGTTCAAAAAAGCCTATGACTCCAAGAAATCGCCGTCTTCCCTGTTTTATATAGCGGCCTGCTACTCCGAACTCGGCAATTATGAAGAAGCAATTAAAACTCTTAAAGATTTTACCGGCAGATATTCAGGCAATGCAATGTACGCCCCTCTTGCTTACCAAAAATTGGCGTCTGCATATATCATGAAGGGAGACTTGCAAGAGGCCCAAAAGACGCTCACCACCCTCTACAATCTGAAAGGCGATATTTTAAAGGATTTTGCCCTGATGGAATCTGCAAAAATCCTCGAAAAAGAGGGCAAGCCTAATGAGGCAAAGTTGAAATATGAAGAGCTTGCAAAGAAGTTCCCGAATTCACCTTTTAATGAAGAGATCAAAACAAAACTCGGAGTAAAAAAGGAAGGGTAGTTTATTCCCGGATCCGGCAATCATTAGTCTGACCGGGGTGACGCTATATCAAAGGTTGTTACGCCTTATCTTTTTTCTGTTTCAGTGAAGCTGTTTTAACTGATTTCGTCTTCCCTGCTTTTGCTTTTATCGGCTTGGTCTTTTTGCTTTTTGATATGTCTTTCTTCTTCTGTTTAAAGGACGCCTTCTTATTAAAGGACGCCTTTTTAACCTGGGCTTTATCATCCCTGTCTAATTCATATTTTTCTTTGGGTGGAAGATCAATTTTTGTGCCTGCTTTAAGAGGCATAATCTTTTCCATATCATTCAGGTCAAGGATAACTTGCACGGGGACGCCCGTTTTCTTTGAAACCGTCTGAAAGGTGTCGCCTTTTTTAACAATATAAGCATCGACGGTAACCCGTTTTTCTTCAGGTACCCGTGAGAGGTTTTCAAGGAAAACGTCTTTTTTACCCTGTGGAATTCTCAGGGTATACTCGGGCATATCGGGAGGCGTGCACCATCTTCTTAGTTCGGGATTTAATTCCCTTATAATCTCTATGGAGGTCTCCGCGCATTCGGCTGCGATATCGAGGTCCACAGGCGTTTTTATGGTCGCCAGATCATAATTCATCGGCGGGTGATACTCGAGATTGTTAAAGCCGAAATTCTCCGGACTGTTTGCTATCATACTGGCAGCTATAAATTTAGGCACATAATCTTTTGTTTCATTCCTGATGTATCGTGTATCCAAAAGCGCCCAGTAATCATCAGATTTTGACTTATTGAGCGCCCTGAGTATCTTGCCCTCGCCTGCATTATAGGCGGCCATGGCAAGATTCCACGAGCCGAACATCTTGTAAAGGTCTTTCAGGTAATTCGCAGCCGCTACGGTTGATTTGACCGGGTCTTTTCTTTCATCCTTCCACCAGTTTATCTCAAGACCGTAACTCTTTGCAGTAGATGCTATAAACTGCCAGTATCCTACCGCCCGCGCAGTAGAATAGGCATTTGCATTGAAACCGCTTTCAATGAGGGGAAGAAAGACCATATCTTCAGGGACATTCTGCTCTTTCAGAATCCCCTTCATTAATTCAAGGTATTTCCCTGACCGCTCGAGCCAGATAGAGAACCTTTCCTTTATCTTATCGCTAAACAAAGTGACATTTTTCTTTACAGCTTCGTTAGCAGTTTTGTTATAGCCGGAACGTTCTATTATTTTGGGCGCTTCCAGTAATTTTTCCTCGAGTAGCGTTGATATAACCGGCTGTTCATCCGAAATTTCCTGCGGATTCTCTGATGCATAAACAGGTAAAATAAACGATAATATAATGAAAACTAAGCTAAAGAGCCTGATTCTACTCATACCTGTAATTTTTAGCCTATAATAGTCCATTTTGTCAAGAAAAAAGTAAATATTAACCAAATGAAAGCATATTTTGTGCCATGAACTGCTTTTGCAAAGCCTTTGATTTTTCGATAAAAAAATTCTAAACTGGCAGGGGAAAAAGAAAACTGTCAACTTTTATCATACGGTAAAAAAAACCGGCTTTTTGCATTAGGCGCCGTAAAAATATGGTGGGCAGTCGCAGAATCGAACTGCGGACACGAGGCTTTTCAGGCCTCTGCTCTACCGACTGAGCTAACTGCCCACAACCTTAACTTTACTATTTTGACTTTTACACTGTCAAGCCGACAATTTTAAAAGTTATCACGGTTTCTTGTGTTTCTTGTGTTAATTGAGTTATAAAGAAATAGATAACATGTAGAAATCAAACGAATAAAGCGTGTAAACTAAACTGACGGAGAAATCACAATGGTTTCATTAAAATTAAAAACTTTTATAAAATTATATAGCCCTGCCTGCATATCAGGGATACTTCTTGCTTTATCTTTCCCCACCCCGGACTTTTTTCCCCTTGCATGGATAGCGCTAATCCCGTTTCTCCTTTCTTTGTATGATAAAAAACCGGGACAGTCATTTTATTCCGGCATAGCGCTGGGACTTCCCTATTTCTTCGGGACCCTTTACTGGATATATCATTCAATAAACCACTATGGAGGCATCTCTTTTCTAACCAGTATAATACTTGTGGCTTTGCTGTGTCTTTACCTCAGCTTGTATACCGGCGCCTTTGCATTTTTGTTTTCTATTACCATAAGGAACACGAAACTTCCCGCCCTACTGATTGCGCCTGCTTTCTGGGTTGTTCTCGAATTTCTGCGGTCTTATGTCTTTTCAGGATTTCCCTGGTCAAGCCTTGGTTATTCCCAATATAAATTTCTTGCCATGATACAGATTGCCGATATAACAGGCGTCTATGGCATATCATTCCTTGTTGTAGCCGTCAATGGCGCGGCATCCGATTACTTCCTCACAAAAAGGCGTATTAAAGATATGCCGTTATTTCCGCTGTCACAAACGGTTATCTGGGCCTCTGCTCTCGCAATATGTATTCTGCTGTCGGTTATATACGGGTTGGTACGGCTCGGAGAGGAAAGACCCGGAAAACAGTTTAAGGCAAGTATTATTCAGGGCAACATCGAACAGGACAAGAAATGGGAACCGGCCTATCAGAACGAGGTCATCGATATTTATAAAGACCTGTCTCTCAGGGCCTCCTATGAAGCGCCTTCACTTATCGTCTGGCCTGAATCAGCCGTCCCTTTTATTTTTGGCGAAGACAGTGTTTATACCAACGATCTTTTAGATCTGCAAAGTCAGCTCGGCTCGCCTTTGCTGTTCGGGAGCGTTCTCATAAAAGAAAAGAAGAAAAACCCGTATCTCCTTTCGAACAGCGCGGTTTTGCTTGATGAAACTGGAAAGGTCGCTTTTACCTATGATAAAATACATATGGTGCCGTTTGGCGAGTATGTCCCCTTAAGAAATATCCTGTTTTTTATCAATAAGCTGGTTTCCGGAATAGGGGATTATACTCCCGGTAATCGTTATGTAAGAGCTCATACTCAGTCGGGAGATTTTGCTTCCTTAATATGCTATGAAATGATTTTCCCGGGGCTTGTGAGAAAGTTCTATATAAACGGCGGCGATTTCATGGTCAATATTACGAATGACGCCTGGTTTGGAACAACTACAGGACCCTATCAGCATTTCAGCATGGCGGTTTTCAGGGCTGTGGAAAACAGAAAACCGGTCATCAGGGCTGCAAATACCGGCGTCTCCGGTTTTATCGACAGCAACGGAAAGATTATTTCAAAAACCGGACTCTTTCAAAGATTGACATTAACGGGAGAGATAAAAACGGATACTACGAGGAGTTTTTATTCTAAGTACGGTGATCTTTTTACATATATCTGGATTGTATTTTCCGTTATTTTGCTTACAAATATTTTCAGTAAAATTAGAAAAAGTATTATTTAAAGGGGGTTGTAAATGCTTATACAGGAAGAACTGAAAGAAAATTTAATAAATCTCAGGGACAAGATCGAATCGTTAAGAGGTTATCTTTGATTTACCTTCACTGAAGGAAGAAATTAAGAAAATTTCAAAGGAAATTGTGTCTGATGAAGCATGGTCTTCTCCGGAAAAAACAAAGCTTTTAAAGAGAAAATCAAAACTTGAGGATATTGTTTCCAACTTTGAGTCTCTGTCTGAAAAACTCTTTTACCTTGAAGAATCCATAGGCATCCTTGAAGAAGAAAGCGGGGGTCTGTTTTTAACCGAACTCCGGAAGGAGATTAGCGATTTAAAGGAAGAGATAGACTTACTCGAGATCAAGAACCTTTTGTCCGGAGAAATGGACAAGAACAACGCCATCCTTATTATCCATCCGGGGGCCGGCGGTACGGAAAGCCAGGACTGGGCCCTAATGCTCATGAGAATGTATCTTAAATGGGCTGAAAAGCATAAGTTCTCCGCACAAGTTGTTGAATTGCAGGTTGGAGAAGAGGCGGGAATAAAAAGCGCCACAATAATAATTTCGGGCCAACATGCTTATGGATATCTAAAATCAGAGATGGGAGTACACAGGCTTGTCAGGATATCGCCTTTTGACGCCGGCAAAAGAAGACATACATCTTTTGCCGCCATCCTCGTTTGTCCGGAGGTTGAGGAAAATATCGATGTCGATATAAAAGAAGAAGATATAAAAATGGACACCTTCAGGGCCTCCGGCGCCGGAGGACAACATGTAAACAAGACATCTTCCGCAGTAAGACTTACCCATGTTCCGTCAGGCATTATAGTCAGTTGTCAGAATGAAAGGTCCCAGCATAAAAACAGGGCCATTGCCATGAAGATACTGAAATCACGCGTGTATGACATGAAATTGAAAGAACAGGAAAAAAAGCTTGAGGTCTTTGTAGGCGATAAAAAAGGCATTGCCTGGGGTAACCAGATCAGGTCTTATATCCTTCAGCCTTACAGAATAATAAAGGACCACAGGACGGATATTGAAACAGGAAATGTAGACGCCGTACTTGAAGGCGCTATTGATATTTTTATTAAGGCATATTTAAAAAAGAAATAATCGATTAGCGGTCTGTGAGTCGAACAGGATTCGAGAGATTTTTAAACGGGTGTTATTAAAGACTCTACAGATGCTTTTAATTGCAATATTAAAGTAGTAATTATAGTAGTGAGTGTTTATATGTTGGTAAGGATGATTTTCCTTACGAAACAAAGGAAATAACAGTGTTAGGAAGATGTATAAAAATTGCACCCGTTTCTGAACAATTTCAGGCGGCAACATATATAACAATCTATTAAACAAATTAATAACAGAAATTCTTGTGTTACCTGTTAGTATTCGGATATAATGATACACCTGCCTGAAAAAGTTACTAACATTTGTTAGTAAAGTGTTAATGTTTTAGAGATAACTGAGATAACTATGATGCTGGACGATATATGGAAGAATAGTCTTTCCAGGATAGAGGAGAGAGTAGGCAATAATGCAATTGATCTCTGGTTCAGGCCTATAAAACTCTCTCAATTAAAAGAACAACAGGTCACCCTGGATATCCCTAATAAGTTTTTTAAGGACTGGATAGAGGATAACTATCCGGATCTTTTGCCGGAGACCCTGGCCGGCGTTCTTGGGTATCCGGTTACAGTCCGTTACAGGATTGTGGAAAAAGTAGACCCGGACGTCAGAAAAAAGGATATGCGCCTGGAGAACAGGAGACAGAAACTTGCAAGCAGGGGCATATACCTTAATCCTAAATATACTTTCGACAATTTTGTGATAGGCCCAAGCAATCAGTTTGCTCAGGCGGCGGCAAGGGCCGTTGCAGAGGCGCCTGGGAGGGCATATAACCCTCTGTTTATCTATGGAGGCGTCGGGCTTGGGAAGACGCATCTTATGACGGCAATCGGCAACTCCGTTATTGACAAAAGCCCCGAGATGTCCGTGATATATGCATCCGCGGAACAGTTCACCAACGAGGTTGTAGCATCCATACGGCACGAGAAGATGAGTGAACTGAAGGAGAAGTACAGGAACGTCGACCTGCTCCTGCTGGATGATATTCATTTTATTGCAAATAAAACGCAGACACAGGAGGAATTCTTTCATACGTTCAATGCCATTTATGAACGCCAGAAACAGATAGTTATTTCAAGCGACAGACCGCCGAAGGAAATAGGCGCCATTACCGACAGGCTCAGGTCGAGGTTTACCATGGGTCTTATCGCCGACATACAGCCTCCGGAGTTCGAAACCAAGATCGCGATACTTCAGAAAAAGTCCGACATGGAAAAGATCATTATTCCTGAAGAAGTTGCCCATTATCTGGCGGCAAAGGTCAAATCGAATATACGCGAACTGGAGGGCTGCCTCATACGACTCGGCGCACAGGCTTCTTTGACCGGACGGCCCATAAATATTGATATGGCAAAGAATATCCTTCAGGACCTGATCGAAGACGATGAAAAACCTGTTACAACGGACCAGATTCAAAAAGTGGTAAGCGAGCATTTCGGACTGAAAATAAGCGACATGAAGGCAAAGAAGAGAACAAAGGAAGTAGCCCTTCCGCGCCAGATAGCCATGTATCTAAGCAAGCAATTGACGAGCCTCTCACTGAGTGATATAGGAAAAAACTTTGGCGGAAAAGACCACGCAACGGTCATATATTCATACAAGCAGGTTGAAGATAAAAGGGCGAGGGATGAGGTATTCAACAGAATGATCGAGATCCTTTCACGAAAAATCAAGGTTTAAAAGAAGTCGCGTTTTACAGAGGAGGGAGTGATTATGAAGTTCAGCGTAACAAAAAACGAAATGCAGCAGAAGCTTGCCAATATCCAGAATATTGTTGAGAAGAAAAATACCATGCCGATATTAAGCCATTTTTTTCTCAATGCGGGAAAGAAAGATTCCTATATCATTGCAACGGATATCGAGACGGCGCTGAAAGAGCCCATTGAGTTAAACATAGAGAAAGAGGGGAAACTCTGTATACCCGCAAAAAAGCTTTTTGAGATCGTCAGGGAATTAGACGGCGACCTTTCGTTTGAAACCGTGGATGAGCAGTGGCTCAAGGTGAAATCAGGCGCCAGTGAATTCAGACTTGCCGCCCTTTCCCACAATGATTTCCCTGCCTGGCCGGCAATGGGTGATGTTGAAGAGATAACCGTTGACGCGCATGTTCTGCTCGAAATGATAGAAAAAACGATCTATTCCGCCGGTGAAAGCGACACCCGGTATACCCTGAACGGCCTGTTGTTTCATGTCAAACCCGAGGAAAAAACTCTTACAGTGGTAGGCACCGACGGACACAGACTTGCCCTCATCCTGAAACAGATGGACGAAGCTTCTTTAAACAGTGAAATTAAAGAAGAGAAGAAGATTATTGTCCCCCGCAAAGCGGTTTCGGAACTGAGACGTTTTCTGCCGGTTCCTGAAGAAGGTAAGGAGCCTGAAAAGGTGAAGATAACGATCGGCGAAAAGCACCTGCTTTTTAATATAGAAAAGATACAATTTCTCACAAGACTCATAGACGGTTCATATCCCAATTATGAAAATGTCATTCCCCTGACGAATGAAAAGAATATCGCCCTTGTCAGGGATACCTTTGTCAAAGTGCTGCGCAGGGTTTCGGTAATGTCCAAAGATAAGGCCGGCGCGGTCCGGTTTGATATTGAAGAAGACAGACTAACTGTTCTATCGTCAAGCCCCGAGCTCGGCGAGGCAAAAGAGGATGTGGCGATAGAATATAAAGGCGATAAAGTCTCACTCGGTTTCAATGCAAAATATGTTCTGGACGTCCTTGGAGCAATGAATTCTGAAAAGGTTGTTTTCAATTTCCAGGACCCGTTAAGTCCGGTCCTTGTGAAAGAGGAAGGCAATGACAATTATAAATGTGTGATTATGCCGATGAGAATCTAATATCTGAACAGAGAGGGGTTACCGCTTTTCTGCGGCGGCCCGAAAAATTCGGGACATATAAAATAATCAGACAGATAAAGTTAACATAAAGACAACGGTTTTAGAGAGGCAAGATGGAAGAAAACAAAAACAGTCAGGAAACATATTCGGCAGAGGATATAAAAGTACTAAAGGGCCTTGATGCAGTCAGGAAGAGGCCGGCAATGTATATCGGCTCAACAGGGATAGAAGGGCTTCACCACCTTGTCTATGAAACTGTTGATAATAGTGTTGATGAAAGCCTTGCCGGCTATTGCAAGAATATAGACGTAATTATAAACCTTGACGGAAGCTGCACGGTCATTGACGACGGCAGGGGCATACCGACCCAGATACACCCGGAAGAAGGGCGCTCGGCAACAGAGGTGGTCCTTACAGAACTTCATTCCGGCGGCAAGTTCGAGTCAAAGGTCTACAGGATATCCGGCGGGCTGCACGGAGTCGGTATATCCGTTGTGAATGCCCTGTCGGAATGGCTCGACGTGGAAATAAAGCAAAACGGCGAGGTTTATCAGCAGCATTATGAAAGAGGCATTCCTGCAGCCCCTCTTGCTTTGGTCGGCAAGACAAAAGCAAGAGGCACAAAGATAACCTTTAAAGCCGACCCGGAGGTATTTGAGATCCTGGATTTCAGTTGGGATATCCTGTCACAGCGGCTCAGGGAACTGGCATTTCTGAACAGGGGGCTCAAGATTTCCCTTACCGACGAAAGAACGGAAAAAAACCAGGTCTTTCTTTATAGCGGCGGGATCGTATCCTTTGTCGAACACCTCAATAAGAACAAGACGACTATACATCCCAAACCCATATATATATCCGGTGAAAAAGAGGACATCATTGCCGAGATAGCATTGCAGTATAATGACGGCTATTCGGAGAATATGTATACATTTGCAAACAACATCAACACCAAAGAAGGCGGCACTCACCTGATAGGATTCAAGTCGGCCCTTACCCGGACGGTCAACAGCTACGCCTCGTCTTCAGGCATCATGAAAGACGCAAAAGAGGGCCTCAGCGGCGAGGATATCCGGGAAGGACTTACGGCTATAATCAATATAAAGCTTATGAACCCCCAGTTTGAGGGCCAGACCAAGATGAAGCTCGGAAACAGCGAAGTCAAAGGCATTATTGAATCCATAGTGAATGAGGGCCTCGGCACCTATTTTGAGGAAAACCCTTCCGTGGCTCGGAAGATCATTGAAAAGGCCCTCCAGGCTTCAAGGGCGCGGGAGGCTGCGCGGAAGGCAAAGGAGCTTACGAGAAGAAAGGGCGCACTTGAAGACACCGGACTGCCGGGCAAACTTGCCGACTGCTCGGAAAAAGACCCGGCCCTGAGCGAAATTTTTATAGTCGAGGGTGACTCGGCAGGAGGATCGGCAAAGCAGGGGAGAGACAGGCGGACACAGGCGATCCTGCCCCTAAGAGGAAAGATATTGAACGTTGAGAAGGCAAGGTTCGACAAAATGCTCGGTTCCGAGGAGATAAGGATACTTATCACTGCGCTGGGTACGGGCATAGGGACCGAGGATTTTGATATATCAAAAATAAGATACCATAAAGTCATCCTTATGACGGACGCCGATGTTGACGGCGCCCATATCAGGACGCTGCTGCTGACATTCTTTTACAGGCAGATGCCGCTTGTCATCGAAAACGGATATCTTTACATTGCCCAGCCGCCGCTTTTTAAGGTCAAGAAAGGCAAAACGGAAAAATATATTCAGAATGAAATAGAGATGCTGAACATGATCTTTGAACTTGCTTCGGACGACATTGAACTGTCTATCAAAGGACAGAACGTCAAAAACAAGGCCCTTATCCCGCACATGAAGAGGCTTTACCGGTTTGAACGTTTAAAGGAATGGTTTGAGCGGAGAAGGAAAGACCCCGACCTTCTTATTTATATCCTGTCTTCCGGCATCGACAAAGATACAATGAAAGACCAGAACAGATTTGAAGAATTCCTGAACAGGGTGAGAGAAAAAGATCCTACCATGCATATCGGCGAGACCCGGTTTGATGAAGAACACCAGACATACGGAGTCGAGATACGGAGAAAGACCTATAAGCTGAACCTTGATACCAATTTCATTACCTCCCCCGAATTCAGGGAGCTTGAAAACTTTTATACGATCATAAAAGACCTTGGGACGCCCCCCTACAAAGTCCAGACAAAAGACGGAGAAAGAGAAGTAGCTGCAAGCAAGGAACTCCTTGAGTTGATACTCGCCGTAGCGAAAAAAGGCCTCAACATCCAGCGGTACAAAGGTCTCGGCGAAATGAACCCCCAGCAGCTCTGGGAAACGACGATGGACCATGAAAAGAGGACCCTGCTTCAGGTGACCGTTCAGGATTCCGTAGAAGCGGACAGCATATTCACCATACTAATGGGCGACCAGGTCGAACCCCGAAAAGAGTTTATCACCACCCACGCGCTCGAGGCACGGAATATAGACATATAAAAAACAAGTATTCTCCGTTTTCAGAAAAAAAGAAAATGTCGATTTCTGAGTGATGTGATTACTGATTCTTGTCTGGAAATCCCTCTATAAATCGTCTCCCCCATTTGGGTAAGGCGTCATTAAGCTATCAGATTATCCCGTTTATTTCTTTGCATAACTGATCATCACGAGAAGCCAACTGCTCGCGCTGTTCACATAGTACGCCGCATTCAGGAAGTTTTCAGCGCTGCGGTTGCTATTTCCTGTAACAAACGGAATCAAAATTTGATATGATTGTGTATATTACCGTAAATCATCAAACAATTTGGAGTCATACAATTGAATTTTGATATTTGTCCATACTGTGGTCAGCAAGTGCTCAAAGGAGCATTGAGGTGTGGGCGGTGCAATAAAATCCTTCAAACTCCACAGGAAAGGGAAGTTTTAATTCAAAAATTTAAAGAATCAAAAAAGAGCTTTGATATAGGCAAACTTCTCAAGTTTATTATTTTACTGATTGCCTTTGGCATCATCTATTTCTTCTTTGCAGATTATATTTTTAAATTTATTCATGAAATATTGCGGTAGTGAAAAAAAATTAAAAAGTGAAAACAATTTAAGGTAAGTGAAGATGCTTAAATGCTGGGAAGTTTTCAAGTGTGACAAAAAAGGATGCCCGGCATACAAGTCAAGTAATTTAAAGTGTTGGCTGTTATCGGGAACTCAATGTCGAGATAAAATAAAGGGAACCTTCTTAGAGAAGATAGAAATATGTTTTGACTGTGAAGTCTTCAAAGTAAATATGGACGCTAATGCGATAAGAGCGACTATTCTGGTTCTAAATGAACAATTAAAGGAATCCAGAAAGGCGGAAAAGAAATTACATGAAAAAATTATTGAATATGAAAAATTATCTGCTCTCGGCAGACTTACTTCTAATGTTGCACATGAAATAAGAAATCCGATCACCGTTATCGGCGGGTTAACAGAAAGGCTTAAGAAAAGTTTTGCCCATGAAGCTAAAGAAAAGGAATATTTAGAACTGATTTCATCAGAAGCGAAAAAGCTTGAAGAAATTCTGAAGGATGTTCTTGTATTTTCCGATAAGGGAGTTTTCAAGAGGGAACTGCACGATATTAGAAAAATAATAAACGATTCTTTACATGCATATGATGATACATGTAAAAATGCTTCTATAGAAATAAAAAAACTCCTTGGAGATGTTCCCCCGATATTCATTGATGAAAGCCAGGTGAGAGTTGCAATCAATAATCTTATATCAAATGCTATCGACGCTATGCCTGATGGAGGAACACTAACCGTTATCGCAAATGTAGAATATTTAAGCGGGAAAAACCATGTGGCTGTAAAAGTAATGGATACAGGGGTTGGCATTTCAGAAGAAAAATTAACAATGATATATGAACCTTTTTTTACTACAAAAACAATTAAGCAAGAGGCATGGCTTGGGCTTCCTATAACAAGAAAAATTGTGGAAGGTCATGGTGGTTTAATTAAAGCAGATAGTCTTGTCGGAAAAGGGTCTACTTTCGCTCTCTATTTTCCTTATAGAGTAAAATAGTAACATCATTTTTTGAAAAGGCTATTTAATACTTAGACTTATTAGTAGAGTTGTTCAAGATTTCACGGTAATCATAATTTTTTAATCCCAGTTAAAACTCTTGAACACTGCAAACTTCCTCTTCTAACATACATGACCGATTACTGGAATCATTTCTTGAATTATTAGAAAGGAAAACACGAGATTGTAGGTTCTCAATGCCTTTTAAGCATTCATATCTTTGTCATTGTCCGCTTCGTATTTATATAGCTAAGGAAATAAAGAAGGTAGAAGGTAAAAGAGCTTATAATAGCTTTTCTTCAATGTCAACCAGCAACAACATAATTTTTCTTAAGATTTTATCCAACTTAACTAACTCTTCTTCCTGATCAGGAATTTTCCCGGATTGTTTCAGCATTATAATTTTTTTGACAGTTGAATGAAGTTCAACATGTATTTTTTCAAGTTCTTGCATTTCCGGCATTTCACCATACTTTTTCATGCCTACAGAGTATATCCATCTACCAACATCACAAGCTTCATGAGAAGTTGCTTCTTTCTCGCTCATGCCGTTCTTTCCTTCAAGAAAGTCATTAAGCTTGGACCTCCAGGCTACATGTTGAAGTCTAATTTCAGAAAAATCGGTTTTGCTCACTTTTTCTTATTATCTCCGTAGTCGTTGACTTGCTGTCTTTGATATTCAACCATTTCATAACCGTTATTTAAAAGTATAGCAGGTTTTTTATGCTTATCTGAAAATATTTAAAAATAAATCATGATTTTTCAATGTCATTATCTTCAACCAGTAATCCTCACTGCTTAGAGATTGTCAAATGTGCGTGTTAGTAGGTTTCATTGACAAAGAGGACGTGTTTCTTCCAGGGCGTAGGACGCACGGTATTCCAAGACAGGCAAGCAATGCAACCCTCCTTCCTTGTTGAAATAAACGGAACCAAAAATTACTATAATTGTATATACTACATCGGCAAATCATCAAACAATAAGGAGGTCTATATGCCTGCCTATGAATATGTCTGTAAAGAATGTAACCATGGGTTTATTGTCTTTCTCTCTATTAAAGAATTTGAAGCTAAACCAAAAATCAAATGTCCTCAATGTAAAAGTGATAATGTGCAGAAAAAACTCTCGGAATTTACCGCAAAAACAAGCAAAAAATCATAGTTTATGAGGATTAACTAGTTCCCATAATCCTCAGACGCTAAAATGATAAAATACTGGATACTTTCTATTAGTAAGTGATATTGGTTTCGTTTAATAGATTCTTCCTGATTTTCTGAAAAAATGGAATATGACGCTATTATAATTGGTTCAGGGCTCGGCGGTCTTTCGTGTGCAGCCTGTTTGTCCCTGAAAGGTTGGAAGGTTCTGGTCCTGGAAAAGCACAGCAAACCCGGTGGCTATGCGACTAATTTTATACGTGGTGATTTTACTTTTGACGCCTCTCTCCATATGATTCCCGGTGTTGGAAAAGGGCAGCATCACTATAGGTGGTTCGAATGGTGTGGTATCGCAGATAAGATAGAGTTTATAAAACTTAAGGAATTTGGAAGACTTGTTTTTCCTGACTACGATATTCGACTTCCCAGCGGAGATCTGGCTAAGATAATTTCTATTCTGGAAGAAAAATTTCCCCATGAGAAAGAGGGCATCAAATGTCTCTTCAATGAGATGACAAAGATCCACAACGACTGTATCAAATTCATTTTCTCTAACACCCCTTTTTGGCTACAGCTGCCAGTTTTCCCTTTCCGGTATAAAGCTCTTTTTCATGTTTTAAGTAAAACGGGTTCACAGATTCTCGATAAATACCTTAAAGACGAGAAGTTAAAGGCTCTACTTTTTGCGAACTGGTTTTTCTTTGGATTACCACCAAGTAAACTAAACTCTTTTTTTTCCGTATTTCCCAATATGGGGTACAGGATTTTAGGTGCTTATTATCCAAAGGGGAGCACTCAAGCTATTCCAAATGCTTTTTCTGATGTAATCAAAGAGAATCACGGTGAAATTATTTTTAATTCAGAGGCTACCTCAATTATTACCCAAAGAGGAAAAGCAATTGGAGTTAAGACCAGGAAAGGTGAAAAGTACTTTGGAAAGAATGTAATCTCGAATGCCTCAGCACGAGAAACATTCTATAACCTTGTAGGAAGAGAGGAACTTCCTAAGCGTTTTATTAAAAAACTGGAGAAAATGATTCCATCTATATCTGCCTTCAGTGTCTATCTTGGTCTTAACAACAATTTCAGAAGAGGGCTTGAGAATAAGGAAGACTATGAGATTTTCTTCTCAGAAACCTATGATCAAGATGTTGACTATGCATGGAGTTTAAACGGCAACGTAGAGAAGGCTTCTTTCGTAATTTCTCTTTATTCCAATATAGATAAGAGTCTAGCCAAGGGCGAGAAATTTATCTTAGGATTGGCAATGACTCAAGGATACGAATACTGGAAACGATTTGAAAGTGACTATATTTCAGGGAGAAAAGACATATACAACAAGGAAAAGAAAAGAATGGCAAAAATATTGATTGAAAGGGCTGAAAGGGTTATTCCAAATATATCAAAACACATAGAAGTCATGGAAGTTGCTACTCCACTAACATTCAAACGTTACACGGGCAACTACCATGGTGCCATCTATGGTTGGGCGAATACCGTCAGACAAGGCAATCCTATATATAGATTGAAGCAGAAGACACCGATAAAGAATCTATATTTGAGTTCAGCTTGGACATTCCCTGGTGAAGGTCAGTTAGGTGTGATGATGAGTGGATATCGGCTCGGAAGAATGCTTACAGGGAAATGAGCGATATACTTACTACAACCGTTAATCCTTGATTAAGATAGCTTTAGAATTTTAAGACTTGTATGTGGGCAACAGAAATACCCTCTCTCTTATCGGGTGAAAGTTGCAGAGTAATTTTGGATACTGTTGCGCTCTCTTCCTTCCTGAACCAAACAGACTGCAGAACTCCCACCCGCTTAATGTAAGAATGTGTGGATTTGGCGAATTAGTGTATACTTTTAGAAGCGTGCATCCTGAGACTCAGGAATTAAGACTATATATCCGTAAACATAAGGAGAAGAATGATGGCAGAAAAGAAGAAAAAAGCTGTAAAGGAAGGAACCTCTAACTCAGGATTTATGAAGGCTATGAAACCCAGCGAGGCACTGTCTAAGATAGTGGGGAAGGAACCTCTTCCAAGGTCGGAAATGACCAAGAAGCTATGGGAATATATAAAGAAGCATAATCTCCAGGATGCAGAGAATAAGAGGAATATCAATGCTGATGAGAACCTCTTGGCGGTATTCGACGGGAAGAAACAAGTCTCAATGTTCGAGATGACTAAATTAGTCAATAAACATCTCAGCTAATAGTCATAGATTTTGTAAAACCGCTACGCCTATAGAAGCAGGATATTCAAAACCGTGCTTTTGTGAACAGTTATCAGGCTTATCAGGACTTGATGAACTCAATAGAAGTAATACCGGAAAATTAATGGATTATGGCATCTGAAGACATCGCAAAACAGCTGAAGGCGACTCTTGAGGAGTGCGCTCGCCTGAGAGAAGAAAACAAAAGGCTCAGGTCGTTTCTTGGGACCCCGGAAGAAAAGCCCAATGCTTCCGGGGCGGAAGGATTATCCCCGGAAGACAAGATTGCTCTCTTTCGCGATCTCTTCCGTGGGCGAGAAGACGTTTATCCTGCAAGATGGGAAGCGAGAACCGGAAAATCCGGCTATTCTCCTGCCTGTGCCAATGAATGGAAGCGACCTCTTTGCGCCAAACCAAGGATAAAGTGTTCAGATTGCGAAAACCGCGAGCTTATTTCTTTAACAAATGATGTAATCCAACACCATCTTACGGGAAAGTATACCATCGGTGTTTATCCGCTTCTTCCCGATGAGACCTGCCGGTTTTTAGCTGTGGATTTTGACAAGACCACATGGAAAGACGACTCAGGGGCCTTTCCCTGAAAAAGTTAGTATCGTTGTAGGAAACATGGTCTATATCGAAAAAGGGGGTCTGCCTGCAGGGATGGTCAACAGACTTATCCGCTTGGCGGCCTTTCAGAATCCCGAGTTTTATAAGACTCAGGCCATGCGCCTATCAACTTATGGCAAGCCGAGGATTATATCGTGCGCCGAAGACTTTGACAAACATATAGGGCTCCCCCGCGGCTCTCTGGATGAGGCGCTTGAGCTTCTAAAGGCCCACGGCATCAAGGCCGATATCAGGGATGAACGGTATTCGGGAATACCGATTGAGACAGATTTCAACGGTGAGCTTCGCTCTATTCAGAAAGAAGCTGCCTCTGAGATTTTGAATCATGATATCGGGGTATTGAGTGCACCCACTGCATTTGGGAAGACAACGATAGCAGCATATCTTATTGCAGAGCGCAAAGTAAACACGCTTGTTTTGGTGCATAGAAGGCTTCTTATGGATCAGTGGCACGAGCGGCTGAAGACGTTTTTGAATACAGATTTAATTGGTAGGATAGGAGGCGGACGCGGCGATAGGACCGGCATTATAGATGTGGGCATGATTCAAAGCCTGAACCATAAGGGTGTGGTTAAAGACATCGTGGCCGAATACGGACAGGTCATAGTTGACGAATGCCACCATGTTTCGGCTTTCAGTTTCGAACAGGTGCTAAGGCAGGTGAAAGCCAAATATGTTATAGGGCTTACTGCTACCCCTGTTAGGAAAGACGGCCACCACCCGATCATCATAATGCAATGCGGACCGATCCGTTCCCGTGTGGATGCCAGAAAACAGGCCCACGATAGGCCATTTGAGCATGTGGTTATCCCACGGTATACAAGTTTCAGGATGCATGAAGGAGTCCAGGATGGCATACAGCCGGTCTATGCGGCTTTGATGAGGGATAAACAAAGAAACGTCATATTTGACGATCTTCTCAACGCCCTTGAAGAGGGCTATTCTCCGCTTCTTCTTACCGAACGAACAGAACATGTGGATGAGTTTGCCGAGCGGCTCAAAGGTTTTGCCAAGAATGTCATTGTGCTTAAAGGTGGAACAGGCAAAAGGCAACGCAAGGCTTTGGCTGAACAGATTGCTTCTATTCGCGATGGAGAAGAAAGGGTGCTTATTGCTACGGGCAGGTATATAGGCGAGGGGTTTGATGATGCTCGGTTAGACACTCTCTTTTTGGCCATGCCGATTTCATGGCGTGGAACGCTTCAACAGTACGCCGGACGCCTCCACCGACTTCATGATAACAAGAACGTCGTCCGGATTTACGATTATGTGGATGTCAATGTCCCCATGCTCACACGCATGTATAATAAAAGGCTTAAGGGTTACAATGCGATTAGATATTCGGTTAGGGATGTTAGGGATGTGCCCCCCGATTCACCATCAAGAGAATGAAAAAAACTCATTGATCCTTTCGCGGACTGTTAACTGGCTATTCATTACCATTCTTGGCCGGGAGATGTTTTGTTAAGATAGCCTTTGGGGTGCTAAGCAACACACTTTTTTATCAGGTGGTTGTTCACCCTATACTCAACACTGCGGATATTTTCAGCAACGTGTCTTTCCAATTGAAAGACACGTAGTTAATCCGTCCTTCTTTTGTTTCGTATGGGGGAAACTAAAATTTTCCAGAGTCAACACTTCATTCCGTAATTGTGAATCGTGAGCCTACATCGAAAAACAAGACTTTGTGGCTGAACTACGCGCTCGGTGGAAAATATTCAGCGTGCGGATGAAGTTGCTGTCAGTGCATATTTCTATGGAGAAGTGTTAAGATTAACTTGTGGAATGCGGAAAAGTTCGCTACAATTATTTCAATTAATAGGCAAAATGGCCGGGATTTTTTCATCATTTGTGAAAATAAAATGAATTTTACATTGAAAATGAATTTTGTAATGCATTAAGAATTAAGAAAATCGAATTTAACTTTTGCGAAAACCGGGGAATATTATCTTTATCTGTCCTTGAAAATCCATGGGAAAAATTATTGCTATAGTCAATCAGAAGGGCGGGGTGGGTAAGACCACTACCGCAATCAATCTTGCCGCGTCTCTTGCCCTTGCTGAAAAAGAAATACTAATTGTCGATACCGACCCGCAAGGAAATTCCACCTCCGGACTCGGCATAGCAAGAGCGGACCTGGAGAGAAGCCTGTATGATATCTATACAGGCAGATGCGGGATCATTGACGCCGTTCAGACGACCGTAATGGAGCATCTCAATATCCTGCCGTCTACTATAGATCTTTTAGGTGTAGAGGTGGAACTGGTCGGCAAAGAGGAGCGCGAATATATATTGTCCAATGCGCTAAATGCCGTCAGAGAAAACTACCGGTATATTTTAATAGACTGTCCGCCCTCGCTCGGCCTGCTCACTTTGAACGCCCTTGTCGCCGCTGATTCCGTCATAATACCCGTGCAATGCGAGTATTATGCGCTTGAAGGACTCGGGCTTTTAACAAATACTCTGCGGCATGTGAGGAGTTCTTTCAAGCCCGAGCTTGAGATCGAGGGGATAGTCCTTACCATGTTTGATTCGAGAAACAACCTTGCCCAGGAAGTGGTAAACGAGGTGAGGAAACATTTCAGCGATAAAGTTTATAATACCGTCATCCCGAGGAATGTCACCCTCGGAGAGGCGCCGAGTTTCGGCAAACCGGCTATTCTATATGACATCCGCTCAAAAGGAGCGCAGTGCTACTTATCCCTTGCAAAGGAGATACTGAATGAAAACGGCGTTGGGCAAAGGTCTTGAAGCCTTAATCCCTGACAAGGGTGAAGAGGTCATTCAGCTTGATATCGACCGCATCTTTCCCGGTGAGCAACAGCCGAGGAAAATTTTCAAAGATGATTCTCTCAAAGAGCTTGCCGTATCGATAAAGGAAAAAGGGGTCATCCAGCCTATCATCGTATCCCGCACGGGCGATGGCGCATTCAGGCTTGTTGCAGGGGAGCGCAGATGGCGGGCTGCCGCTCTTGCCGGTTTAAAGAAAATACCTGCACTGATAAAAAACGTAGCCTCAAGGGACTCTCTTGAAATAGCGCTGATAGAAAATATCCAGAGGGAAGACCTCAACCCTATTGAAGCTGCAGAGGCATTCAACCGACTCATAACCGAGCATAAGCTGACTCAGGAAGAGCTTTCCGACAAGGTCGGCAAGGACAGGGCTACAATATCCAATTACCTCAGACTATTAAAGCTTCCTGATGAGGTGAAGGCCTTATTATACAACGGTTCATTGAGCATGGGCCATGCCAAGGCTATCCTTGCGATAGAGGGCAGGACGCCCCAGATAGAGGCGGCCGGTAAGATTATCCGGAAAGGTCTCAGTGTCAGAGAGGCTGAAGCGCTGACGAAAAAAATAGCTAAACCACGGAAACAGGAACCGGTCAAAGACCTGCAGATTTCATCACTGGAAGAAAAATTAATCAAGAGCCTTGGGACAAAGGTGCGGATAACACATAAAGGTAAAAAAGGCCGGATTGAGATTGAGTATTATTCATTGGAAGAACTTGAGAGGCTTTTAGATATCCTGATGGTTTGATAATGCAGATATTGTGAAAAAATTCATTTAACTCGATGAATTTATTTAAATGATATTTCAACGTGGTATCACTAAAACTTACCGGCAGACATCAGTTAAAAGTACACTTACTAATGAGTTCATAAGTAAAGCCACACACCCTCACCCTTGCCCTCTCCCCTCAAGGGAGAGGGGACTTAAGAATCGCCCCTCCCTTGAGGGGAGGGGATAAAGGGGAGGGTATCGAAAAATAAATTTTTTCACAACATCTGCATTATCTTTATTGAATGATTTGAATGAAAGGAGGATATATGCAGGAAGAGGCTGTATATGACGTCGTCATCATCGGGGGAGGGCCGGCCGGGCTTACGGCCGGGCAGTATGCTTCAAGAGCCAGGTTAAAAACAATAATACTCGATAAATCAGCCACTGCGGGAGCGCTTGCTTATTCGAGCAGGATTGAAAACTATCCCGGACTTACAAAACCATTGCCGGGCAAAGAACTTCTCGATATCATGAGAGAGCAGGCTATAGGTTTTGGAGCAGAGTATGCAGAAGCTCAGACTGTGGGTGTTAATCTCTCCGGAGAAATGAAAGAAGCTATTACTATGAATATGCCGATCAGCGGTAAAACCATGATCATTGCTACAGGCTCTATGGGCAGGAAACCGGGCATAAAAGGGGAAGGTGAATTCCTTGGCAAAGGGGTGAGCTACTGTGCTATTTGCGATGCGGCATTTTACAGGGGTTTTAAAGTCTGCGTCATCGGCAATTCCGAAGAAGCCGTAAAAGAGG
>JBAZZX010000035.1:0-33027 GCA_041658585.1 Thermodesulfovibrionales bacterium | reverse complement strand
TTGCCAAAACCGTATATCTGATCTCTCCAACCCCTAAACTTCACGTAGATGATCATCCCGTTTTCAAAGAACCGAATGTGAAGGTGCTTGCCGGCTATACGGTTACTTCAATTGAAGGCAAAGAACTGGTTGAAAAGATCAAAATGACGGATCCGGAGAAAAAAGAGGCGGAACTCGAATTGGCAGGCGTTTTTGTCTATCTCCACGGCAATAAACCTGTAGTGGATTTCCTTTACAACGCAATCGAAACCAATGAAGACGGGTGTATCCCGGTTAATGCCATGATGGAAACATCCGTCCCGGGCGTTTTTGCGGCAGGGGATGTAACCTGCACGGAGGTCAGACAGGTTGTTGTTGCCGCGTCACAAGGATGTCTGGCAGCGCTTGCAGCAGAGAAGTATTTATATAAAAGAACGAGATATAAGATGGATTGGGGAAAGTAAACCTGACCGCAAGGCAGACATGCTGAAAAAGCCTTGTAATGCAACGAGAAATTATTTGCGATACACATGACTGCAAATCTGATAGTTTTTATTTGTCAGCAAAAGGCTTGCTGACCGATCCCAACGAATATAAGGTGTTGCTACAAGGCTTTTTCAGTATATCCGCCTCGCAGTAATATTATGGGTTATACAACCGGAAAGTAGGTTATTTCTTTTTATAGCCTGTCAGACTGAGCAATTCCGCCGCATTATTAGGGGCATAGCCCTGTGCGTCGTTGTTGAAGTAAATATATGCATCTTTTTTCTGCTTTAATTGAGCTTTTATAAATTTGGCGTCTTCCTTAAGGAATTCAGTGCCGTATGATGTTGTATGACTGCCCTCTTTTCCGTGTCTCCTGATGTAAACAAAGTCGGTAGTTACGGGGATGTCGATAAGAAACTCGGGATGATCCGCCATGCACGCCGCCGCATTTTCACGTTCGAGCAGCGCGAAAACTTTTTTATTTATCCAGGTCTTGTTCCTGAATTCAAAGGCATGCCTTGTGCCAAAGGGTTTTAGCTCTTCAAGGAAGGCTTTGAAACGGTCGATATCCATATTGAACGTCGGAGACAGTTGCCACAGGACGACCCCCAGTTTCTCTTTCAGTACCGACGCCCTTGAAAAAAAGGTTTCCAACGGCTCCGCGCAATCCTTCAGCTTTTTTACATGGGTGATGAATCTGCTGCCTTTCAGGGCGAAGATGAAATTGTCGGGAGTTGCCGAATGCCATTTGGCAAAGGTCTCCCTGTCCGGGAGACGATAGAACGTTACATTTAACTCTACTGATGAGAAGCGTTTGCAGTAATAGTCGAACCAGTAATTTTTCGAGAGGTCTTCCGGATAGAAAATACCCCTCCAGTGATCATAGAGAAACCCGCTGCATCCTATCCTTAAATCAGCCACGTTACAACTATTATATCACAATGGGAATATATGTTTTAGTTTACCTTGCAATTTTCAGGACTCCTTCAAGCTGGGCGATCTTATGGGTGAGACTGCCAAGCTGGGTTTTATCCTTTACATCAAGGATTAAGGTGATGTGGCCCTTTTTGTCCTCTGTTGAGATTGCTTTTAGATTGCTGATGTTTACATTAACGGACGATATGAGCGCGCTGAGGTTTGCCAGAATCCCCGGTCTGTCAACCGTTTCCACGAGCAGCCTGACCGGCGTTGTTGTTTCTCCTTCAGGTTTCCATTGCACATCCACAAGCCTCGCATTGTCCAGGGCGAGGTTCTCCACATTAGGACAGTCTTTCCGGTGGATGGTAACGCCCCTTCCCCTTGTCACAAACCCGATAAGGCCGTCCCCGGGGATAGGGAAGCAGCACTTGGCAGTATGATAGAGGACGTTATCGACGCCTTTTATGGTTATGCCTTTATGTTCTTTCGGTTTTATTATTTTTGGAGCCGGCGCCTCTTCAACAACAGGCTTCTCAGGTATAAGCTTGTTGACGATCTGATGCGCGGACAATTTTCCGTGGCCAATGTCCGCATAGATGTCTTCAAGAGACGGGACACTGAAAAACTTCAGGGCCTTTTGCATTTCTTCGGATTTCAGTATGGAAGGCCCCAGATCGTGCCTTCTTAATTCCTGTTCAAGCAATTTGACGCCAAGTTCTATGCTCTGCTTCCGTTCCTCGGCTTTGACCCATTGCCTTATTTTGCTTTTGGCCCTCTGGGTCACAACAAATTTGAGCCAGTCCCTGCTCGGCTTCTGTGTGGGAGAGGTCATTATCTCAAGGGTATCGCCATTTTTCAGAGTATGTTTAAGGGTCACTATTCTTCCATTAATTTTTGCGCCGACACATTTGCTTCCAACCTCGGTATGAATACTATATGCGAAATCCACCGGCGTTGAACCGATGGGCATCTCTTTAATTTGTCCTTTGGGAGTAAAAACATAAATGACTTCGGGTATAACCTCACCCTTGACCGCCTCAAGAAAGTCTTTTGCATCACCGAGGTCTCTCTGCGCCTGCATCAGGTCCCTGAGCCATGAAATATACTTGTTGCTCCGCTCGTCTATCTTGCCTTTTTCTTTATATCTCCAGTGAGACGCAATCCCGTGATCTGCGATCATATGCATTTCGCGGGTCCTGATCTGGAATTCCACCCGCTCACCTTTGGGACCTATGATAGTCGTATGCAGGGACTGGTACATGTTCGATTTCGGCTGCCCGATATAGTCTTTAAACCTGCCCGGGACCGGGGTCCACAGGGAATGGATAAGACCAAGAATCGCATAACAGTTCGCCTGCGTATCCGTTATGATTCTCAGGCCAAGGACGTCGTGGACCTGTTCAAAAGGGATCTCCTGTTTCAGCATCTTCTGATAGATGCCATAATAATGCTTTATCCTCCAGGACACTTCCCCCGGGATGTTTTCCTCTTGCAGCTTGCCGCTAATAATTTCGGTAACGGATTTTAAATACTCTTCCTGCTCTTCTTTTCTTTTTGCAACCTTTCCGACCAGATCATTATAGAGGTCGGGCATCATAGCGTGGAAACTCAGGTCTTCAAGCTCCGTTCTCATCCATCCGATACCGAGCCTGTTTGCCAGGGGGGCATATATCTCCAAAGTCTCCGCTGCGATCCTCTGCCGCCTGTTTTCAGGAAGGTGCTGCAGGGAGCGCATATTGTGAAGTTTATCCGCGAATTTTATCAGGATAACTCTTATATCTTCCGACATTGCCAAAAGCATTTTTCTGAAGTTCTCTGCCTGGGCCTCTTCTCTTGTCTGGAATTCCATTCGGGAGAGTTTCGTCAGCGACTCCACAAGAAAGGCAATCTCCTTGCCGAACGTTTCCTGTATATCTTTAACCGTAGCAGCGGTATCTTCAACAGTATCATGGAGCAATGCGGCAGAGATTGTTGCGATATCCATCTTCATATCCGCAAGGAGGGAGGCAACCGACAAAGGATGCCCGATATAAGGGGTGCCCTCTACTCTTTTCTGTCTCGCATGGGCTTCGCTGGAAAACTGATAAGCGCGCTTCAGGAGTTCAATATCCGCATCCGGGATATACAAAAGGACTTTTTTTATAAGGAGATCAATGGTGATCTGTTCATCCGGCATACCATATTATACAACTTTACTTACCGGCTTGGCCGGAGGGCCTTTAAATGGAGTTGGACGTTTTTTTGCCCCTCCCATTCGTTGATTGAGGGGGTATAGACGGCGTCTACTTTTGCTGAAATATCCATTTTTTCCAGTAAAGCCGACATATTGAAACCGATAGCATCAAGAGACCGGTTTTTCTGTTTAAGTTTCATCTTTAGATGGGCGTCCTTGAGGACCCTTGGATAAAGGACTTCGAGACCCCTTGAACCGATGAGCGGCTCCGGATTACCGCGACCGAAGGGTTCGAGCATCTCGATCTCTTTAATAAGGTCTAACCCGATATCAGGTAGTTCCGCCAGAGCGTCAATCTCAAGGGTGGAGATAAAATCTTTTTCATTAAGGGTTTTGTCTGCAATCCTGTTGATGCATTCTTCAAACAGGGATATGCATTCCGTTTCTAATTCCAGTCCTGCAGCCTGTTTATGCCCTCCAAACCCTGCGAGGACTTCCTTACAATCTGCAAGGGCCCTGCATATATCAAAAGAAGGTATGCTTCTGGCCGAACCTCTGGCAATCTTTCCTTCTACGGAAAGAATAAATGTTGGCCGGTAAAAAGCCTCCGTAATTCTTGAGGCCACAATACCGATCACGCCTCTGTGCCACCCCTCTGATGCAAGGACAATGACCGGTTTGATACCTTTTTTGTTTAACTGCTGCAGGGCCTCCTGATAAACCTTTTCCTCTATCTCCTGTCTTTCAGTATTGAGTTCTTTTAGCCATGATGCTATGGAGAAGGCTTCATCTTCAGAATCGGTTAGAAAGAGTTTGACTACAGGGTCTGCCTCTGCAATCCTCCCGGCTGCGTTGATCCTTGGTATTACCGTGAAAAGGAGCATTCCGGTCCTGAGTCCCTTTCCGGTAATTCCTGAAACACTTTTTAGGGCTTTTATTCCCGGTCTTAAGCCATTATCTATTATCTTCATGCCGTCTTTTACAATAAGCCTGTTTTCACCGGTCAACGGCACAACATCAGCCATTGTGCCGAGGGCTGCGAGATCAAGTAAATCGTGCAACGGGAAATCCGCCTTGACGGTCAGCGCCAATGCCTGGGCAAATTTGAAGGCAATGCCGGCCCCTGAAAGATCGGTGATTGATGATTGTCGATTGTCGATTTTTGGATTGATAACGGCAACGGCATCAGGCAATAAAAAACGGGAAGCCGGGAGGTCAAGAAACTGAGAAGTCAAGGCGGGTTCATGGTGGTCGGTGATAACGACGTCTATTCCCTCTTTTTTGCATAAGGCGGCTGCCTCGAAAGATGTAATGCCGCAGTCTACAGTGATTATAAGGGATGCGCCAAGATGTTTGGCCATGTTGACCCCTGTTGTTTTAAAGCCATAGCCGTGCTCCATTCTATTCGGTATGAAAAACCGGCAGTTTATGTTGAGCAACTTTAGGGCTGAAAGCATGATAGCCGTGGCCGTTATACCATCGGCGTCGTAATCACCATGAACAAGCACCGTCTCTCCGCTACGCTTTGCACCCATAATTCTATCAACGGCTGTTTTCATCCCCGGCATATCAAAAGGATCGGACAATTGTGAAATCCCTGGGCTCATAAAAGAGCTTATATCCGAGCCTGTCTTAAACCCTCTGTTAATCAGTATTTGCGCAAGAAGAGGAGAAATAGAAGCGGTTTTCGAGAGGTATTGTATATATTCAGGATTGGTTTTGTTAACAAGCCAGCGGCGATTCATAATACACATATAGAACGGTCAGCAAGCCTTCTGCTGCAATACGCAAACTGTTAGATTTGCATTCATGTGTATCGCAAATAATATTTTGTTGCATTACAAGGGTTTTTCAGTACGTCTTCCCTTGCTTGCGATTTTCATTTTCAATATAAATTATTTCTTTGCAAACGGTCTCTTGCCGCCCCATAAGAGGACCACCGGGCTTGCGACAAAAATAGAGGAATAAGTGCCTATAATAACTCCCATAATCATGGCAAGAGAAAAGTCATGAAGCACTTCACCCCCGAAGAAAAACAGTGCAAGCGAGGTAAGGAGAACGGTCATAGAGGTAATAATTGTACGGGACAAGACTTCATTAATGCTCATGTTCATTACCGCTTCAACGCTTTCTCTCTGCCTTGTCTTCAGGTTTTCACGTATCCGGTCAAAGACTACAACCGTATCGGTCAGTGAATAACCTGCGACAGTGAGAAGGGCCGTGATAAGGATAAGATTGATTTCTCTCCCCATGATAAAGAACAAGCCCAGTACGGCCAGGACGTCATGGAAAGTGGCAATAGTTGCGCCTACGCCGAATTTAAACTGAAATCTGAAGGCGACATAGATGAGAATCCCGAGGATGGCAACCCCTACAGCCTTTGCCGCATCCGCCCTCAGTCTCCCTCCGACCTTGGGGCCGATCTCGGTTGTAGAATCAACCACATATTTATTATCCGGCATTTTTTCCTTCAGTATATTTTCTATGGTCTCTGAAATCCGGCCGAGTTTTATATCGGCCTTCTTTACCCTGATTAGTATCTTATTCTCCGACGGCAGGTCCTGGAGGTCAAAGTCTTTTAACCCGCCGCTCTCGATGGCGACTCTGATATTATGCAGTGCAACCGGTTTTTCAAACTTGAACTGGATTGCCGTTCCTCCGGCAAAGTCTATGCCGAGGTTTGCACGGCCTGTTGCTATCTGTACTATGGCAATGACGCCGATAACGGACAAAATCCCTGAAACAATAAAAGCTATATATTTTTTTCCAAGAAAATCAATATGCGGGTTTTTAATCAGCTCAATCATGTACTCTCCTATATGCTCAATTTCGTTAATTCACGTTTGCTGTTAATGATGTCGAAGACTGATTTTGTGCCTATCAGCGCGGTAAAAAGATTTATCGAAACACCCAGGCTTAAGGTCACGGCAAAACCCTTTATCGGGCCGGTGCCGAACTGAAACAGCACGGCTGCCGTAATCAAAGTTGTTACATGGGAATCGAAGATTGTCCAGAACGCCTTGTGATAGCCTGAATCTACTGCTGCACGCGGTGTCTTTCCTGCACGCAGTTCGTCCCTCATCCGCTCGAACATAAGGACATTAGAGTCAACGGCCATACCGATTGCGAGGATTATCCCCGCTATACCGGGCATAGTAAGCGTTGCGTTCAGGGACGCCATTGCGCCGAGTAGGAGGACGATATTAAGAAAAAGGGCAAAATCGGCAATAACACCGGAAAGCCTGTAATATATTATCATGAATATGACAACTGCAATGGTACCGATCATTCCGGCCATTTTGCCTGCCTCGATGGAATCACGTCCGAGTGACGGGCCTACGGTTACATTCTGAAGCATCTTCATGGGCGCCGGAAGTGCGCCGGCCCTTAACACAATGCTCAGGTCCTTTGCTTCTTCCATGGTAAAGCTTCCGGTTATCTGGGCGTTGCCGCCTGCTATCCGCTCCTGAATAACAGGGGCCGAATACACGGTATTGTCGAGTATGATCGCCATTCTCTTTTTTACATTGGCGGCGGTGACATCTTCAAAGGTTTTTGCGCCTGCGTCGTTGAATGAAATCGAAACATAAGGTTCACTAAAACGCGAGTCGATATTTACCTTTGCGTCGCTTAAGAGATCTCCGGTCAAGGCCGCCTGCTTTTTCACCATTATCGGAATCTTCCTGACTACGCCCGTCTCCGTATTGATCTTTTTCTCGAAAAGGATTTCGGTATTTTCCGGTATCTTCCCGGCAAACTGTTCGAGAATTTTCTCTTCTTCTCCGGACGATATCGTCTGTGGAAGCTCTGCCGCCATTTTTGCTTCGTCATCAACGATCTTGAATTCGAGCTGGGCGGTTTTGCCGATCAGGTCAATTGCCCTTTTCGGATCTTTTACACCGGGAAGCTGGACAACGATCTCGTTTTCCCCCTGTCTGTGTATTGTAGGTTCGGAAACACCGAACTGGTCGATCCTGTTTCGGATTGTTTCAAGGGCCTGATCTGCGGATGTGTCCTTTATTCTTTTAGCCTCTTTGTCCGAGAGGCGATATACAAGCTTGCTCCCGGTTTCAACAGGCGCAAGGGTCGGGAAACCGTCTTCAATCGCCTTCTTTATATCGGGATTTGACGGGCTTACCGTGATATTCAAACCGCTTACGGTTGCATCGGCAGTCAGCTTCTTCTTTGCTAACAGTTCCTTTAGTCTTGATGCATATCTTTCAGTCGTTATCTCGACAGCCTTGTCGCCCTCTACCTCAAAGACGAGATGCAGTCCTCCCTGGAGGTCAAGCCCGAGAACAATACCTTTGTTGGGCATGTTTTGTCTCCACCATTCCGGCATATACTGAAAACCGGGGGTGTTGGGAAGGAAGAATATAACTGCAAGAACAATAGTTATGCCGATTAAACTCAATCTCCAGAGAATGTTTTTCTTCATTAAACCTCCATAAACTGTTAAATCCCAAATTTGAATTTCTAAAATCTAAATAGTATCTGTGTATAAACTCAGTATTTGTCATCCTCCGGCTTGACCGGGGGATCCAGAAGGCATTGAAAACACTGGATTCTCGCCTCGGCGAGTCGCTGTGGTGACCCGCCTTCGCGAGAATGACGAATTTTTTACGGAATCGTACTTAATACACAGACTCTAAATAATCTTAATTTAATTCTTTAATCTATTTCAATAAGACGTTTTGAATTTTATTTGGAATTTTGTCTTTATATATTTAGATTTTTTTTATTAGTCTTCATCAGAAGAAGCCCGGAGCGCTGCAACATATGGCTTGCCGAGTTTAACCTTCGTATTTTCTCCAACCTTGAGTGTAACGGTGTTTGTACCGACGGCCTCGATAATGCCATATATGCCGCCGGAGGTAATAATCTTGTCGCCCTTTTTCAGATTATCGATCATATTTTTATGTTCTTTGGCCTTTTTCTGCTGCGGTCTAATCAGCAGAAAATAAAAGATTACAAAAATAAGAACAAGCGGAACAAGGCTGCTTAAAAGCCCTGTAGCGCCCCCCGGCCCGGCGCTTCCCTGCTGGCCCGGCGCCATCGCATGGGCTATATCTATAAGATTTAAAGACATAATACACCTCCGAAAAAATTTAATTAATAATATACCCTCTTTAGAAGTCTTTTATCAACCTGTGAAATAAAATTCCTCTTTACTTATCTCTAAAAATGTAGTATCAATAAAGTGCTGGAGGTTCCTTTTGACTATTCGTGAGCAGACAGAAGAGATCGAACAAAAAATCCTTCATCCTCGGTCGTGCCTGAGTTTCCGCACTAAAGGACGATTAAGGCCTGAAAAAGAGGGCGATATCCGGACGTGCTTTCAGCGGGACAGAGACAGGATTATCCATTCAAAGTCCTTCAGAAGATTAAAGCACAAAACACAGGTATTCCTTGCACCTAAGGGAGACCATTACCGTACACGCCTGACCCATGTCCTTGAGGTTTCACAGATAGCAAGGACCATATCAAGGGCGTTGAGACTAAACGACGATCTGACGGAAGCAATTGCGCTCGGCCATGACCTTGGCCACACTCCCTTCGGACATGCAGGTGAAGAGATATTGCGGGAAATACACCCCGGGGGGTTTCATCATTACATCCAGAGCCTGAGAGTTGTTGATTTCCTCGAAAAGGGGGGGAAGGGACTGAATCTGACATACGAGGTCAGGAACGGAATCGTCAAGCATTCCAAAGGGAAAGGGTTTATATTCCCGGAAACAGAGGATGAAAAAGCCGACACCCTTGAAGGGCAGGTTGTCCGCGTCTCCGATATTATTGCTTATGTAAACCACGATCTTGATGATGCAACGCGGGCCGGCTTTATAAAAAAAGCCGAAATCCCCAAGCAGATTATCAGGACGCTTGGCGATACTCATGCGGCCAGAATAGACACAATGGTCAAAGACGTCGTATACCGATCTCTCAAGACAGACCTTGACGCTCTTAGTATGAGCGATGAAGTCTCATCCGGCATTTATATGCTCAGAGATTTTCTTTATGAACGCGTTTATGAAGGCGAACGGATAATCAGGGAATTCAAAAAGGCAAAGAAAATACTGAGAGAGTTATATGAATATTATCTTGAACATACCGGCGAGGTAGGCATGGACATACCGAAAGAGGACAATATAAACAGGCGCGGTGCTGAAGCATCGCGGCACCAATTGGTGTGCGACTTTATTGCAGGCATGACCGACCGCTTTGCCCTTATGACATATGAAAAGCTTTTTCTGCCGCAGCAATGGACGGTCATATAACCGAAGCGTGCAGGAGAAATATTTAATATCATCTGCTTAATAGTATATTTTTCCGTTATTAGCAAAAGTTATTTAAATTAATTTATTAAATATATTATAATTAAGCATGAAAATGACATTTGGTGAAAAACTAAGAAAACTAATGAAGTCAAGGGGCATAAAGGCAATTACACTTGCCCAGAGAATGGGCGTCAGTTGCGCCTATGTAAGTCAGCTAATTACGGGAATAAGAAATCCGGGCAGGGAAACGCTGCTGAAACTATCCAAGTCCCTGGAAGTTCCACTTGAAATTTTGTTGGTCCTGGAAGCGGATGTTGCTGAAAGGATGTTCATATCAAGGAGAGTGCCTGTGCTGGATGAGGCCCAGATTGAGTCATGGGGCGACTGCATTGATCTGGATTATCCATCCTTAGTTGCCAAGACATTTGAATACGCTACCACTGATGACCCCAGCGCGTTTTATATAACAACAAAAGGGATACACTCATGCGGCGGTCTGGAAACTTTCGATCTGTTGTTAGTTGAGCCAAACAAAGATGTAAAGAGCGGTGACACCGTTTTTGTCTGGTCTTCCAAAGTTATCTCAATTCGCAAACTGGTAATGAAAGAAAACTTTATCATTCTCATGGATGAAAAGCAGGAACCAATTGTTTTTACCCCTGAGAATCCAAAGGACGACCTCAAATATTACAAAGTCAGCCAATGCATTAAAAAGCTTTAAAAACACGCCAAAAACCGTTCATTGCTTTATCTTATAATCTTATAAAAATTATCAATTAGAAATTTCCAAGGTTCTTGATGCATTCTATTAAGCACTTGCTTAATAGAATATGTGCTTTATAGAGGCGTTAACCTCTATAACTCCCCCCTTTATAGTGGCAGGAGTTTCCCCCTTCTGCCACTCTTTTTTTGCAGTTTTTCAACTTTTCATGCACACTATAATCATTACGGCGTCAGGCCGGCTTGCACGCCGTCCTTTTAGATGGTTCGTGCGAGTTGCGGCATAATAAAGAGTTTGAGGGGAAAAAGGAGTATAATTATGATACTGTAGCGGGCAAGAATCTCTTTCTTCCCTGCAAGCAGTGTAACTTGTTGTAAAAATAAGTATAAAATTAGTATTATTAATCTCCCCTCTGAAGGGGATTCCATATCTTGTTTTTCTATTAATCAAAGGATTATATGAAGGAGCTTGAAAAACTCAGACGGGAGTTGGACGGGATTGACGATCAGATACTCGAACTCCTGAACAAAAGAACCCGCATCGTTCTTGACATTGCCCATATCAAACGTAGTAAAAATGCAAAATTCTATTCACCCGAGCGTGAACGTTCTATACTTCAACGTCTTGCAACTCTCAATAAAGGGTCTTTCCCCAACGCTGCCCTGAAAGTAGTATTCAGGGAAATCCTCTCGGCCTGTTTGTCTCTCGAAGAGCCGCTGAAAGTGGCTTGTTTGGGACCCCTTGCAACATACGCCCATATGGCGGCGATAAGACATTTCGGATCTTCTACGGAATTCGTTCCGGTCGGGACTATAAAGGATGTTTTTGATGCAGTCGAATCCGGTAATGCTGAATTCGGGGTTGTCCCCATAGAGAATTCGACCGAAGGCGTTATCAGTTATACCATCGACCTGTTTATGGACTATGATCTCAAGGTCTCCGCCGAGGTGATGCTCAGGATAACTCACAACCTTTTGTCAAAGAGCGGCGACAAGGCAAAGATAAAGAAGATTTATTCTTTTTCTCCCCCGACCGCTCAATGCAGACGATGGCTTGCCCTGAATATGGCCGGCATACCGATAGTTGAAGCTACAAGCAGTGCAAATGCAGCGGAACTCGCTTCACATGATAATGATGCGGCGGCTATTGCCGGCGAACTGGCGGCAGAGCTATACCACCTTGAATTTGTCGAAAAAAGCATAGAAGACAATAAAAATAACTTTACAAGATTTCTTGTTATATCAAAAGAGTTTCCTGATAAAACCGGCAAGGACAAAACTTCTATTATGTTCTCTATAAAAGACAGACCGGGCGCCCTTTATAACATCCTTGAACCGTTTAAAAAGGCAAAGGTAAACCTGACCAAAATAGAATCCAGACCTTCAAAGCGGAAGGCGTGGGAATATATATTCTTTGTCGACATGGAAGGACATGTGGAAGACAAAAAATTGAAAGGGGTGATAGAAGAGATGAAAGACAACTGTCTTTATCTTAAATTGCTTGGTTCCTATCCGCAAGGTGATTTATCATGATAAAACCGCCTGATTATGTTTCCGCAATAAAACCGTATGTCCCGGGTAAGCCGGTTGAAGAACTCGAACGCGATCTGGGCATTCAAAATTCTGTAAAGCTTGCATCCAATGAGAACCCCCTTGGGCCTTCGGTGAAAGCCATGAAGGCTCTGTTGCAGAGCATTATGGTCCCTGATGTATCAACCGGTTTGAACAGATACCCTGACGGAAGCGGGTACTATCTCAAAGAGGCGTTAGCTGAAAGACTTTCTATAAAGGAAGATGAGGTTATCCTCGGCAACGGCTCGAATGAACTGCTTGATATTGCCGTCAGGACATTCATTCAGCCCGGGGATGAAGCGGTAATGGCCCATCCGTCTTTTGTCGTCTATTCCATGTCCGTCCAGGCGCAGGGGGGCAAGTCCGTGCAGATACCTTTAAAGGATTATACCCATGACCTTGACGCTATGGCAGATGCGGTTACTACTAAGACAAAAATACTTTTTATTTCAAACCCGAACAATCCTACCGGCACCATCAATAAAAAAGAGGAATTCGACCGGATGATGAAGCGCATTCCGGACGGCGTGCTTGTTGTAGCGGATGAGGCGTATATCGAATATGTAACGGACCCGGGATATGCAGACAGCATGAAACATTTCAGGGATGGAAGGGATATTTTAATTCTCAGGACCTTCTCCAAGATATACGGCCTTGCCGGTCTCAGGATCGGTTACGGCCTTGCGCAAAAGAATATTGTTACAGAGATGAACAAACTCAGGCCTCCTTTCAATACGAATTCCCTTGCTCAAAAGGCCGCTTTACAGGCTTTGCAGGACGACGAACATGTTCAGACTTCACGGGCGGTCAATGCACAGGGCAAAGGGTTCCTTTACGCGCAGCTTGAAACACTCGGCATAAAATATGTTCCTACCGAGGCAAATTTTATCTATATGCCGCTGGAACAGAATGCCGGCGAACTTTACAATAAATTGTTAAGAGAGGGTATAATTGTCCGGCCCATGGGACCCTCTGAAATCAGGGTGACCATCGGGCTGCCCGAAGAAAACAGGCGGTTTATCGAAGCGTTGAAAAAGGTCCTTAATAACTGAATGACTAAGTTTTTGCAGGAGGATATACATGGATATAATAGTATTAAAACCGGGAGCAACTGAAGCACAACTAAAACATATAGTAAAGAAGCTTGAAAACAGGGGTCTTCAGGCGAATATTTCAAAGGGCACCGAGAGGACCATAATCGGGGTCATCGGGGACACCTCGAAAATAACCGAGGAAGAAGAAAACGGCATAAGTATAATGCCGGGCGTCGAAGATGTGATGCGCATTCTTAAACCCTACAAGCTTGCGAGCAGGGAATTTAAGGCGGACAACACCGTAATCAATGTTAAAGGCAAGTTCATCGGAGGTAAAAAGATACAGGTGATTGCGGGTCCCTGTGCAGTTGAAAACAAGACCATGTTAATGAGCATTGCTGAAAAGGTTAAGGCTGCGGGCGCTTCTTTTATCAGGGGAGGCGCTTTCAAGCCCCGTTCTTCTCCCTATTCCTTCCAGGGACTTGGCGAAGAAGGTCTCAAATACCTTGCAGACGCAAGAGAAAAAACCGGACTTCCGGTTGTGACGGAACTGATGGACCCCAGGGACATGGAGGTAATTTCAAAATACGCCGACATTATCCAGATCGGGGCAAGGAACATGCAAAATTTCAGGCTGCTCCTCGAAGTCGGCACAGGCAAGAAACCCGTACTCTTAAAAAGAGGTTTGTCTTCAACAATAAAAGAATGGCTCATGGCGGCAGAGTACATCATGTCCCGTGGGAATCATAAAGTGATCCTCTGCGAAAGGGGCATCAGAACATTCGAGACAGCTACAAGGAACACCCTTGACCTCAGCGCAGTCCCGGTGCTGAAGAAGCTTACCCATCTGCCGGTTGTTGTTGATCCAAGCCACGGCGTCGGCAAGTGGGACCTTGTCGCCCCTATGGCAAAGGCTGCCGTAGCGGCAGGCGCAGACGGTCTTCTCATCGAGGTCCACACAAACCCTGAAGAAGCGCTGTCGGACGGTGAACAGTCTTTGAAGCCGGATGATTTTAAAAAGTTGATGAAAGAATTAAAACCCATAGCAAAAGCGGTGGGAAGAGAAATATAAAAACAAATGCAAAATTAAGGAAACGGGAATATGCATTTTCATAAAGTAACCATACTTGGCGTCGGCCTTATCGGCGCTTCTTTTGCCCTTGCCATGAGAAAGCACGGACTATGTAATGAAATAGCAGGACATGGCCGGAAAGAAGACAATTTATTAAGGGCTAAAGAGGAAGGGATCATCGACTCCTTTGATCTTGACCCATCAAAGGCTTGCGACGGCGCGGACCTTGTTTTATTTGCCGTGCCCGTTGGAAGCTTTGTTGATCTTTTTAAAAAGATTAAAGGGGCATTAAAAAAGAACGCCATTGTATCGGATGCAGGAAGCGTAAAAGGGAGACTCGTTCGCGATATGGAGGCATTAATGCCGGCAGGCGTTCATTTTGTCGGGGTACACCCTATTGCGGGAAGCGACCGCTCAGGTATCGACTCGGCAGGCGCGGACCTCTTTAAAGGCGCTAAATGCATCATAACTCCGACGGAAAAAACCGACAGGGAAGCCCTTGCAAAGATTACGGCTCTGTGGGAAATCTTCGGTTCCGTTATAAAGATAATCGATCCTGATGAGCATGACAGGATCTATGCGGCCGTAAGCCATCTGCCGCATCTCATAGCGTATGAAATAATGAATACGGTTGCGGATATGGACGGTTCCTATCTTGCATTTTCAGGGCAGGGGTTTAAGGATACTACAAGGATAGCCTCAAGCGCGCCTGAATTGTGGAGAGATATCTGTCTTCTCAATAAAGACTTTATCCTTGAATCTCTCGAGCTCTTTAAGCGTAATCTCGATAGGGCAAGTCAGTATATCAGAGACTCTGATGCTGAATCCATCGAAAGGGATTTCAGAAAAGCCCGTACACTGAGGGAAGGTATTGGACAGAATTGAATTCATCAAGGCTAAGAGATTTCAAGGCGAATTTTCTCCTCCCCCTGATAAATCAATATCACACAGATCGATAATATTCTCGTCTTTATCAAAAGGCAAAAGCGTTATAAAAAACTTTCTCAGGGCGGAAGACCCTATGAGCACGTTAAACGCTTTCAGGTCTTTAGGCGTTGATATTGATGACAGGGGCGATGATATTCTCGTCAACGGCAAAGGCATTTACGGCCTGAACGAACCGGGGGACGTAATTGATTGCGGCAATTCGGGGACGACTATCAGGCTGCTCTCCGGAGTGCTTGCAGGAAATCCGTTCTTCTCGGTCCTCACAGGAGACGGATCATTAAGATCAAGGCCTATGGGAAGGGTGATTGTTCCCTTAAGCCGCATGGGCGCCGGGATTATTGCAAGGGCAGGCAACAAATATCCGCCCATTGCAATACAAGGGAAAAAACTGCTGCCTATACAATACCCTTTGCCTGTTGCAAGCGCTCAGTTGAAATCCGCCATTCTTCTGGCAGGTCTCTATGCAGACGGAGAGACCTCAATAAGCGAACCTTCAAGATCAAGAGATCATACGGAAAGTATGCTTCCTTCATTCGGCGCGGATATAAAGATAGACGGGCTTAATATTTCTATCAAAGGCGGAACGGAATTAAAAGGGACTGATATCTACGTGCCCGGTGATTTTTCTTCGGCGGCATTCTTTATTGTAGGGGCCTTATTAATCAGGGACGCAGATATAACGGCCAAAGGAGTAGGAATAAACCCCACGCGCACAGGTCTTCTTACGGCTCTTAACAAAATGGGCGCCCGTATTGAAGTCCATAATACGAGAGAGGTATCGGGTGAAACTATAGCGGACCTCCATTGCTCAAATGGTCCGGATCTTAAGGCAATTACCTTAACCAAAGAAGATATCCCATCATTGATAGATGAGTTCCCGATACTCTGTGTGGCGGCAACCCGGGCTGAAGGCATTACAACCATCAGAGGAGCGGAGGAATTGAGGGTAAAGGAGTCCGACAGAATTAAAAGCATGGTTACGGAACTCCGGAAAATGGGCGCAGAGGTTGAAGAGTACCCGGACGGACTTAGCATAAAGGGCAAAAGCATATTGAAAGGCAGCGTCCTCGAAAGTTATGACGACCACCGGATCGCTATGGCTCTATCTATTGCAGGGCTTATCGCGGAAGGCAAGACAACCATAAACGGCATGTCTTCCGTTAATATATCCTTCCCGGGCTTTTTCGATATCATCAGGAGGCTTACCTTATGAAAAAGGTTGTTGCAATAGACGGTACTTCAGGCGCCGGCAAGACAACCGTTGCCAAACTTATTGCAAAGGAGCTTGGCTACAATTATCTTGACACCGGCGCCCTATACAGGGCCATTGCGGTTTCCCTGAGAAATAAAGGCGCTGAAACCGACGACAGTGATGATAAACTTGGTGAAGTTCTCGGCAGTACCGATGTGCGTTTTATTGATGGAAAGGTCTTTTTAAACGGCAGGGATGTTTCGGATGAAATACGATCAAAGGAGATCGACCACTACTCCTCCGTCTTCTCCGCGCGAAAGATAGTGCGGGATTTTCTTCTTGACGCCCAGAGGAACGCCGCTTTGCTGAATAATCTCGTCGTGGAAGGAAGAGATACGACAACGGTGGTATTTCCAAAGGCGGGCAAGAAAGTCTTTCTGGATGCCTCCGTTGAGGAGAGGGCCGGAAGACGTTTCCTGCAGTTTAAAGAGAAGGGCATTGATATTGCCATGGATGAGGCCATGCAAAGTATAATGGACCGGGACCAAAGGGATGCGGGTCGTGATATAGCCCCGCTTACCGTGGCGTCCGACGCCTTTTTAATAGATTCATCGAATCTGTCGATACAACAGGTTATACAAAAAATACTTGATTATGTAAAAAGCTGAAATGGAAATAATCATAGCAAAGACTGCGGGGTTCTGTTTCGGGGTCAAGAGGGCTGTTGATATGGCTTTTAAGCTGGCCTCTGAAAAACGCAAAGGGGTTTATACCCTCGGCCCGATCATTCATAATCCCCAGGTTGTCGAGACGCTTAAGAAGAAAGGGATTATTCCTCTTGAAGACTATAAAACAAAAAACGACGTCAAGGCATTGATTATAAGGACACATGGGATACCTCTTCAGCTTTCAGGAGAGATAGCTTCAAGCGGCTGCGAAATAATAGATGCAACGTGTCCATTTGTAAAAAAAGCGCAGTATTATGCTAAACTTCTTAAGGAAGAGGGTTACCAGATAGTCATTCTGGGAGAAAAAAACCATCCAGAGGTTCAAAGCCTGATGAGCTATGCAGATAGCGACGCAATTGTTGTTAATGCCGAAACACCGCTCCCGAGACTGAAAAACAGGATCGGGCTTGTCGTCCAGACGACGCAGCCGCTGGAATCCCTGAAAAAAGTCCTTTCCGATGTTTTAAGACATGCAAAAGAGATAAAAGTATATAATACTATATGTAATTCTACTGCTCTGAGGTTAAAAGAGACTGCGAGGATGGCCAGGCAGGTTGACGTTATGATTGTAGCAGGCGGCAAAAACAGCGCAAACACAACTCAACTAACAAAACTCTGCGAGTCGTTGTCGGTCCCGACCTATCATATTGAAACAGCCTCCGAGATCAGGAAGAAGTGGGTTGCCAATGCTAAACGTATCGGCATAACCGCAGGGGCGTCAACCCCTGAATGGATTATAAAAGAAGTAGAGAAAAGAATTAGTGATATAGGAGGTTGACAGGTTGGTGGAAATTCAAAACAATCAAAACAATGAAATGGAAAAACTTTATGCTGAAACCTTTCACAGCATCGAAGAAGGGAAAATTCTGAAAGGGAAGGTCCTGGCCGTAAGGCAGGACGGCGTTATCATCGACATCGGCTACAAATCGGAGGGCTTTGTACCGATTGAAGAATTTTCCGAAGAGGAGATAGCAACCCTTCGGCCGGACTCTGAAATAGAAGTCTATGTCGAAAACATCGAGGATGCCGAGGGTATCGTGGCCCTGTCAAAAGAGCGCGCTACCAAGATCAAGATATGGGATTTCCTCGAAACCGCTTTAAAAGAAGGGAAGCCGGTGGAGGGAAAGATTGTCGGCAAAACAAAAGGAGGCTTCTCTGTTGATATATCAAGGGTGAGCGCTTTTTTGCCCGGTTCACAGGTGGATGTAAAACCCATAAAGGACGTTGACAGCCTTATGGGGAAGAAGATGGTTTTCAAGGTATTGAAGCTGAACAATAAACTCTCCAATGTTATTGTTTCAAGAAGGGCCATCCTTGAAGAAGAACTTCAGAAAAAGAAAGTCGAGACCCTGAAGAGACTTGAAGAAGGACAGATCATGAAGGGCGCCGTCAAGAATATTACGGACTACGGCGTCTTTGTCGATCTTGGAGGAATAGACGGTCTTTTACATATATCGGATATCTCCTGGGGAAGGATCAATCATCCTTCAGAGTTCTTCGCTGTCGGAGATGAGATTGAAGTAATCGTTTTAAAATATGAGAAAGAACATGACAAGGTCACCCTGGGATATAAACAGAAACAATCCGATCCCTGGTTCGTCGTCGATGAAAAATATCCCGTGGGCAATAGGGTGTCAGGCAAGGTGGTGAGCATTACGGATTACGGCGCATTCATCGAGCTTGAGGAAGGCCTTGAAGGTCTTGTCCACATATCCGAGATAGACTGGCTTCCAAGGCCCAAGCATCCCTCCAAATATTTATCGGTCGGGGAAACGGTTGAAGCCGTCGTGCTCAAGGTGGATAAAGATGAACGTCGGCTCTCACTAAGCATTAAGCAGATCAAGCCGAGCCCGTGGGAGCTTGTAGCGCAGCGCTATGCAATCGGTCAGAAAATATCAGGAAAAGTTAAAACCATTACGGATTTCGGAGTGTTTGTAGGCCTTCCTGAAGGGATTGACGCCCTGATACATATCTCGGACCTTTCATGGACCAAACACATTAAACATCCTTCAGAGATTTTAAGGAAAGGGCAGAAGGTTGAAGCGATAATATTGAATATGGAGCCCGAGTCTGAAAAAATGGCATTAAGCCTTAAACATATTGAAGCCGATCCCTGGGTGCAGGACATACCCGAAAGGTTTAAACTCGGCTCTGAAATGAAAGGCAAAGTACTCACTCTGACGGATTTCGGCATTTTTGTCGAACTCGATGGCGGGGTTGAAGGGCTTGTCTATTCTTCAGAGATCGTCAAGCCCGCTACGGGCAGGATTGAAGATGTTTTGAACCCGGGTGATGATATAAATATAAGGATTATTAAAGTAGATTGCGAAGAACGGAAGATAGGCCTAAGCATGAGAAACCTAAAAAGGTCCGGGGAATGAAGAAGGTCTTACTGGTCTTTCTTGTACTCTTCGTCCTTGTTATCATCAGTCTGTTTTTTGTTCTTGTACAGAAAAACATTCCTTTGGGGGAGCGAGTTGCCCTGATACGCGTTGAAGGTCCCATCCTTGATTCAAAAGACGCTATTGATGAAATCAAGAATCATGTAAAGGACGCCTCAATAAAGGCTATCGTACTTCGTATAGATAGCCCCGGCGGCGCAGTGGCGCCTTCACAGGAAATATATGAGGAAGTAAGAAAAGCGGTCATTAAAAAGAAGATCGTTGTATCCATGGGGTCCGTTGCCGCATCAGGCGGATACTATATTGCCGCTCCGGCTACAAAGATATTTGCTAATCCCGGGACTCTCACCGGTTCAATCGGCGTTATTATGGAAATACCCAATCTTCAGGGTCTTATGAACAAGATCGGCGTTAAGACCGAGGTGATCAAGAGCGGAAGACATAAAGACCTGGCCTCGGTTTTCAGGGGCATCGGCAAAGAAGAAAGAGAGATACTCCAGGGGGCCCTTGATAATGTGCATGAACAGTTTATCAAGGCCGTTGCCGACGGAAGAAAAATGCTGCCGGAGGATGTCAGAAAGATTGCGGACGGCAGAGTTTTCACCGGCGAGCAGGCGGTCAAGGCAGGCCTTGTAGATGAACTCGGCAATCTTGAAGACGCGATAAAGGCTGCGGCTCAACTTGCAGGGATAAAGGGCGAACCTGAAGTGATCAGTAAAAAAGAGCGGTTTTCTTTTGTAAATTTACTCAGGAACAGCATGCCCAAAGAACTGACGGATATCTCGCCCTCAGTAAAAATAAAATATATTTTTGCACCATAGAAGGAGGTTGTATGACTAAATCGGACCTCATTGAAAAGGTTTCGGAAAGGGTTGGAAGCCTCACAAGAAAGCAGACAGAGATTGTCGTTGAAACCGTTTTTGACAGTATAAAGGACGCTCTTGTCAAAGGAGAAAAGATCGAGATACGTGGGTTCGGAAATTTCAAGCCGAAGCACAGAAAACCTCGCCGCGCCCGTAATCCAAAGACGGGCGATAAGGTTGAGGTTCCCGAGAAGAGGGTTCTGCATTTCAAGGTAGGCAAAGCCCTCAGAGAGGCGATGAATCCGAAGTAGTGCATCTGAAAAGAGTTTTGCTTTTCCCGGAGCAATATCCGGTCAGGGACCGATATCCCTTCAGCCTCGATATCTTTCATAAGACGAGAAGTCTCGAATTTTTCTCTCCGGTAACCTTTTTTACCGGAGAGAACGGGACAGGCAAATCCACTCTGCTTGAAGCCATAGCCCGTAGATGTTCAATCCATATATGGCAGAACACCGACAGAAGACGTTTCGAGCATAACCCTTACGAGGAGGAGTTTTACAGGTTCATTGATATTGAATGGACCAACGGCATTGTCCAGGGCTCCTTTTTTGCCTCCGCGATATTCCATGATTTTGCCCGGTTTCTGGACGAATGGGCCTCGGCCAGCCCTGAAATCCTCAACTATTTCGGCGGAAAATCCCTGATGACCCAGTCCCACGGTCAGTCTCTCATGTCCTATTTCAGGTCTCGCTTCAAAATCAAAGGGCTTTATTTCCTGGACGAACCTGAAACCGCCCTTTCACCAAAAAGACAAATTGAACTGATCGACTTATTGCAGGATATGGGCAAGGCAGACCATGCCCAGTTCATCATAGCCACCCATTCGCCGATAATTCTCTCATGCCCCGGAGCAACTATATATAGCTTTGACCATGTACCGGCGCGGCAAGTTGACTACGAGAAAACGGAACTCTATAAGGCATATAAAGAGTTTTTTACTGAGCGTTAATTGTCTGCAGATATGTGATGACATCGCGTCTGCCGTATTTTATATATCCTCAAGGTCGATTTTCATAGGTTTGGCGTGCCATATTTTTTCGCAGTACTCACGGATGGACCGGTCTGATGAGAACTTCCCCATCCTTGCAACAGTAAGGATCGACATCTTCGTCCACTTTTTCCGGTCTTTAAAAGCCGTGCCTACGCGGTCCTGGCAGTCGGTATAGGATTGATAATCGGCAAGGACCATGTGCTCATCGCGACGGAGCAGTGAGTCAACCAAAGGCTTGAACAGGGTTATGTCTTTTGGGGAAAAGAATCCTGAACTTATGAGATCGATCGTTTCTTTCAGGCCCGGATTAGCATTATAGTAAACCATGGGATTATAGCCTTGGGATTTCATGGTGTAAATCTCATCGGCAGTCAAACCGAAGAGGAAAAAGTTTTCGTCCCCGGCCTCTTTACGTATCTCAATGTTCGCTCCGTCTAACGTACCTATCGTTAAGGCGCCGTTCATGGAGAATTTCATGCTTCCCGTCCCGGATGCCTCTCTCCCTGCCGTGGAGATCTGTTCGGAGAGATCGGCGGCAGGATAAATCCTTTGACCGTTCTTTACATTAAAGCCGGGGAAGAAAACGACCTTCAGTCGTCCCGCTACATCCGGATCATTGTTCACAACTTCGGCAACGGAATTGATCAGTTTGATGATGAGATTCGCCGTGAAATATCCTGGAGACGCCTTGCCTCCAAAGATAAAGGTGCGCGGCGTGATGTCTATCCGCGGGTTTTTCCTGATCCTGTTATAGAGCGTGATTATGTGAAGGACATTGAGATGCTGGCGCTTATATTCCTGAAAGCTCTTCATCTGTATGTCGAAAAGAGTATCGGGATCAACCGAAATCCCGGTCCGGTCATGAATGATCCCGGCGAGATCCTGTTTGTTTTCAAACTTAACCTGCCGCCACTTTTTTATAAGGACCGGTTCATTGGCAAAGGATTCAAGCTGTTTTATTGCCTCAAATTGACCTATCCAGCGGTCCCCGATAGTATTCGTGATGAGTTCAGCGAGCCCCGGATTACCGAGCACGATCCAGCGCCTTGGCGTCACTCCGTCGGTTACATTAAAGAACCTCTCGGGATACAACTCGTAAATGTCCGGGAGTATCGTCTTCTTAAGCAGCTCCGAATGGATTTCCGAAACTCCGTTGATAATATGACTTCCCAGGCTTGCAAGATGCGCCATCCGGACATACTTCTGATCACTTTCATCGATAATAGATAGACTGGAGAACTTATCATTATTGTCGGGATACTTTAAACATATCTCGTCAAGAAAGCGCCGGTTTATCTCATAGATAATCTCAACGTGCCTCGGGAGGATGCCTGCGAACAGGGGCAACGGCCACTTCTCAAGGGCTTCAGGCAGAATCGTATGGTTAGTATATGAAAAGGTGTTTTGAGTGATATACCATGCTTTGTCCCAGTTCACCAGATGTTCGTCTACGAGGAGCCTCATCAGCTCTGCCACGGCTATTGCGTTATCGGTATCATTCAGTTGCGTCGCAAAAGAGTCGGAGAAGGTATGGATGCTTTTCCATCTCAGGAGGTGCTGGCGGAGCATGTCCTGCAGAGAGCAGGAGATAAAGAAGTACTGCTGCGCAAGACGTAAATGCTTGCCGGCGTATGGCTCGTCATCCGGATAGAGAATCTTGCTGATAGATTCCGAGGCGATCTTCTCATTGAGCGCGCTGAAATATTCGCCGTTGCCGAAGGCCTCGAAATCAAAAGACCCGACAGCCTCGGACTTCCATAGCCGCAGCAGGTTTGTTGCTGCAACTCCATAGCCTGCGACAGGCGTATCATAAGCAGTCCCTTTGATCGAAAATTTGGGAAGCCAGCGCACCCGGAAACTGTCCTGCTCGTCATAATACGACTCGGTGCGGCCGCCGAGCTTTACGTCGTAAGTAATCTCGGGGCGCGGGACCTCCCAGGGGTTACCGGCGCAAAGCCATTTATCAGTCATCTCAATCTGGTATCCGTCCCGGATTCCCTGACCAAAGGGGCCGAATTCATAGCGCACCCCGTATCCGATTGCAGGTATTTCGAGCGTTGCAAGTGAATCCAAATAGCAGGCTGCGAGCCTCCCGCGGCCGCCGTTGCCAAGCCCGGGCTCTTCCTCCTGCCCGATAAGTTCCTGCAAATTTAAACCTAACCCTTTCACGGCCCGGGAAACCTGGTCATAAATGCCGAGATTGATAAGGTTGCTTCCTAATTGCGGGCCTAGGAGAAACTCGGCAGATAAATACGCGACGACTGTTATGTCTTCCGAAAAGTTCCGGAGCGTTTTGATCCAGCGCTGCATCATCCTGTCCCTGACTGTATACGAAAGAGCCAGATACCAGTCGTTCCGCGTTGCAGAATCCGGGACCTTTGCGAGCTGGAAATAAAGTTTGTCAAGCACGGATTGCCTGATCGCTTCCATACTCAGCCCGGTGCGGATATTTTCTTGCCGCCCCGGAGATTGTCCGTGGCTGCTTTCCTCATTCATTTGCATAGCATATCTCCAAATGATTAATAAACATTTACATTATACCTTTTTTCAATGCAACTCAGAAAACTCTATATGATCTCACAATGACTTTTTTTGGTTTCTTTGATATACTTTTTTTATACGAATGATAAAAAAACCGTCTCAGAAAGAGCTTATCGGGATTGCGCGTAATATAAAACTTCTCATACTTGATGTTGACGGTGTTCTCACCGATGGCGGGATAATACTCGACAATAAGGGCAATGAACTGAAAACTTTTCATGTACGTGACGGCCACGGGATTAAAATGCTTATGAGAAAAGGGATTCCGGTTGCTTTGATCACCGGCAGATATTCGAGGGTGGTCGAGAGAAGGGCAAAGGAACTCGGAATCAGAGATGTTTTCCAGAAGTGCTATGACAAGAAAAAAGCTTACAGGCAGGTAGCGGAAAGATATGCCCTTAACAATAGCGAAATAGCCTATGTGGGTGATGATATCGTCGATCTGTCATTGCTGAATATGTGCGGTCTTCCCGTTACCGTTGCCGATGCCCATGAAGCCGTTCAGCGCCGTGTGAAAATGATAACAAAAAAAGAAGGCGGAAAAGGAGCGGTCAGGGAAGTTTGTGACTTTATTCTCAGGGCAAAGGGGCTTCTGAAGGAACTTATCGATGAGTACTCTTAAACTGAATCTGCCGACTTTGCTTACCCTCAGCAGGATCGTTCTCATTCCTGTTTTTGTCTTTTCCGTATACCTTCATCCTATTTTCGGCGCCCTTGTCTTTAGTATTGCTTCGTTAACGGATTTCCTCGACGGATACTTTGCGAGGCGTTCAGGCGATATCACAAAGTTCGGGATCATCCTCGACCCTATAGCCGATAAGTTCCTTGTGATATCCGCCCTGATTGTGCTTGTTGACATGGAACGGCTTGCTGCATGGATAGCCATTATAATTATCGTCAGGGAATTCCTTGTGACCGGGCTCAGGGTTGTCGCCCTTTCAAAGGATATTATCATCCCTGCGGAACTGGGAGGAAAGATAAAAACAGGGGTACAGATAGCCGCTGTCCTCTGTCTTATCCTGAACAGGAGCCTTTTCAATATTAATCTTTATGACATTGGGATCGTTCTTATCTGGCTGGCCCTGGTTTTGTCTATTGTGTCGGGAGTCAACTATACGATATCCTTCGGAAAAAGGATATGATATTAATTATTGCACTTTTAATCGTCTCTTTTATTGTCGGATCAATCCCGTTTGGTATAATAATAGCAAAGGCAAAGGGCGTTGATCTCAGGAAAGTCGGCAGCGGAAACATAGGGGCTACAAACGTCTTGAGGTCTATAGGCAAAGGCCCTGCCGCCCTGACCCTTTTGGGGGACATTTTGAAAGGCACATCGACTGTGGCATTGGGCGGATATTTCGGCGTGGGCTTATGGTATCAGGGACTAATGGGTATCTCCGCAATCCTGGGGCATAATTTTTCCGTATTCCTGAAATTCAGGGGCGGCAAAGGTGTTGCCACAAGCCTTGGCGTGCTTATCATCTATTCTCCGACGCCGGCGCTTCTTACTATTGCCATATGGCTCATTGTCGCAATTTTTACGCGCTATTCATCTCTCGGGGCCATTATATCGTTCGCCCTCCTGCCGTTAAATATTTATCTCTTCGACTTCGAAAACAAGGAAAAACTGCTTATCGCGGCTTTCATCTCCGTGTTTATTATCATCCGGCATGGCGACAATATCATGAGGCTCCTGAAAGGTGCGGAGAGGAAAATAGGACAACGGGCATGAAAAAACTCTGTATCTTTTTTATCTTATATCTTCTGTCCGTCCCTTCTTTTTCGCTTGGGGAAGATCTGTATGAAGACCAGCTTAACAGGGGTATAAAAAATTCCGAGCCTTATTCATATCTGCTCATTCAGCAGTCAAAGACGGACCGCGTCCGGGCCGGAAGCCTTCTGAAAGAAGCCCAACGGTATTCCCCGGATTTCCCGCCCGTTTATTTTGAACTATCAAAGACGAGCTTCAGCTTAAAAGCCCCGGGTTTATTTGAGACCTTCGATTACATCAGGCAGGGAATAGACGCTTATAAACGGAATTTCTGGTGGTCCTTTATGCTTACCGCTTCTCTCTTTACCGCTATAATCCTCTCCTTTATTGTCTCAATTCTCATACTTATACTTGTTAGAGTCCCCAGAGATATGCCGCTGTTTTTTCATGATATCAAAGAAACCAGGAACCGGTTATTGCTTCTCCTGTCCTTTGTCTTTGCCCTCCTGGGACCGCTTTATCTATTGGGCTGCCTGCTCATGCTCATCAGTTTCTACAGAGGCAAATGGGACAGGACCGTCTTCTATCTGTATATTCTGTTTCTTTTCGCTTTGCCCTGGGTGTTGAATGTCTTTTCACTGGTTCTCGATACATCGGCCTCGGGAGCATTTAAGGCAATTGTCCGTGTGAATGAATCGAAAGGTAATGCCTATGCGCTTTCTCTCTTAAGGGACGGGAAAGACCCTGCCGAGATCTTCTCCTATGCGCTCGCTTTGAAGCGTGAAGGAAAATACGATGCGGCGATAGAAAGCTACAACAAGCTGGTCCGGATGAACCCCGAACCCCGAACGTACAATAACCTTGCCAATTGTTATTTCGCCCTGAATAATCTTGACAAGGCAAAAGAACTATATATGAAATCTAAAGAATTAAAGCCGCTTCCTTCCGCGCTGTACAATCTCAGCCAGGCATACAGAGAAACATTCGTTTTTGATAAAGGCGATGAATACTTTCTATCTGCACAGGCGCTCAACCGGGAAGCGGTTTCACAATTCAGGGCAATTGCGGGACGGAATCCGAACAGACTTGTAATTGATGAAACCCTGACTTTTTTTGAAATGTTGAAATACATTCAGCGGAAAACCGTCCGTTCATCTACTTTTGGGCTTTCGGTTTTACCTCCTTTAGCAATACCGGTCATTGCATTTCTTATGGCCGTTTTCTTTTTCATTTCAGACAGGCGGTTTAAAGGCTGGGCTTACCGTTGCAAACGGTGCGGGAAAATCCTGTGCAGCAAGTGCGAAAAACATATCCTGTGGGGCCATATGTGTTTGCAATGCTACAGGTCCCTTGTGAAAATTGACGAACTGGATGCAAAGGAAAGGGTTGCCCGGCTCCTTACCGTATATGAGCACCGGAAGAAGAAACGGTCCGTCATTAAGATTAACTCGTTCCTGTTGCCGGGGTTGGCCCAGATATATGCAGGGAATGTCCTGCAAGGTCTCATATTCCTGTGGCCTTTTCTCTTGTTCCTTTTCATTCCGGTGATGAATACCGTATTTACCATAGAGATGTCGGGTTTCTCGCATTTCTGGATTAACCTCTTGTCCCTGATTTTTCTTTTCATAATGTATGCGCTGTCTAATATCGTTACAAGACGGAGGATTGCAAAGGGATGGCTTTAGAAGGATCTCTCAAGGATTTCGGGTTTGCCGATATTCTTCAGCTTATCTTTTTCCAGCGAAAAACCGGCGTGCTTACTATCGAGGGCAGGCTGGATAAGGTAAGGCTGCTTTTTATTGACGGAAACATATCGGGAGCCGAGTCTAAAAGAAGGATAGAAGCGAACAGGCTCGGCAAGGTGCTCGTGAAAAAGGGCGTTCTAAATGAAGAAACTCTTCAGACTGTCCTCACTGAACAGAAAAGCACTAACGTCAAAATCGGCAACCTCCTTATCAGGAAAGGACTTGTAGACAAGAAAGAGGTTGAGGAAATACTTATCGGCCAGATAAAAGAAACAGTCGTTCAGATATTCAACTGGAAAGAGGGGGCCTATGATTTCACGCCTCAGGCTATACCTGCGGACAAGGATGTTCCCATATCAATCGATACACAGCACATTCTCATGGAAGGACTGCGGATTGTAGATGAGTGGACATCGATTGAGGGAAAGATCACACTGGATGTTGTCTTTATAAAAAAAGCCGGAAGCGCTGCCGAGCTGAATGAGGAAGAGCAGGAGTTCCTCCTGCTTATCGACGGAGAAAATGATGTAAGCACGATTATTGATATTTCGGGCAAGGACGATTTTTTAGTCTCAAGAACTTTAGTCTCACTCCTTGAGAAAGAAGTTATTGAGGTAAAAGAGGTCCTGCCTGTTATAGCTGAAACGCCCGGTATCGAGACGATAAAGCCCGGCTTTTCCCTGCGTTTTCTCCCGCTTCTGGTTGTTACGATTGCCTTTATTTTTTCCTTCCTTTCCTTTTTTATAGACTCCAATCAGGTATTCAACGGATTCCGCGCGTCGCGGGACATTGATGATCTCAGGTTCAAGATTGAAACCTATCGGTTTCAACATGGTTCGTTTCCTGAAACCCTTGATATGGTTGAAGTGACACATGATCCCTGGGGGAACCCATATATCTACAGACAAGACGGACATTCCTTTAGCGTGTTGAGTTCCGGAACGGACGGCAGAGAGGGGACCGGAGATGATATTTATTAGATGAAGGCTGTCGTACTCCTGAGCGGCGGGATCGATTCCGCTACAACCCTTGCAATCGCAAAAGCGGAAGGCTTTCAAATATATGCCCTAAGTTTCGATTACAACCAGAGACATAAAAGAGAGCTTGAATCTGCAAGGATGGTTGCGTCCGCCCTTGGAGTGGAAAAACATCTTGTCCTTTCCTTTGATTTAAGAGAAATCGGCGGGTCGGCCCTGACCTCTGATATCGAAGTGCCAAAAGAAAGGACAAAGGATTCATCCCTCATCCCTGTAACATACGTTCCTGCCCGCAATACGATTTTTCTTTCCTTTGGCCTTGCATGGGCGGAGGCGCTTGAGGCCGGACATATATTTATCGGTGCCAATGCAATAGACTACAGCGGCTATCCCGACTGCAGACCTGAGTATCTAAAGGCTTTTGAAGAGATGGCAAACCTTGCTACAAAGATATCGGTTGAAGGCGCCTTGCGATTCGCCATTAAAGCTCCCCTCGTTTCAATGAAGAAAGCGGATATTATCCGGGAAGGCACAAGACTCGGTCTTGATTATGCATTGACCTGGAGCTGCTATGACCCGCAGCCAAAATATGTTCAGGGTCCGGAGTTCGGCGAAATGATTCCGTGCGGACAATGCGACAGTTGCATTATCAGGGCAAAGGGCTTTGATGAGGCAGGGACAAAGGACCCTTTAGTGACCCTAAACGTTGCATAAACGGCAGGGCTGATGCGATGAAAAGTCTTATAATGCGACAAAGGCTTATATTCAGAACACATAAATGCAGATCTAACCTGCTGTGTCTTTCAGAAAAAGGCTGGATCGCTGCATTAAAGTATATTAAGGTGTCGCTACAAGACCTTTTCATCGCATCAGCCCTGCCGTTTGTAATAAGTTTTTGCAACCGGCGAGTGACCCCTTGATTCTGCTGAGAGGTCATCATCTTGTCTGCCTTCACTTCTATAATGGAGAAGGATACGGCCCTGAATTTGTTGAGAACCTCCGTGGAATCCGATGCAGGGCGGAGGCAGGTGAATGGATAGAAGTTGCCTGCGGATCTGACGACATCTGTACGCTATGCCCATATCTCAAAGCCGGCAAATGTCTTTATACCGTAGCTACTGATACGGAAATCACGGAGATGGATCAGGCAGCAGTCGGGTTGTTGAAGGTAATAACTGGCGAAAGAGTTCATTGGCAGGATTTAAAAAAGAAGATCCCGGAGATATTCGGCATATGGTCGAAAAAATACTGTAAAGGCTGCGACTGGCTAAAGGCATGTGAGAAAGATGCGCAATTCAAAGAATTAGCCCATCGGTTGCATATAATGAAAGACTGATAGAGACCTTGTTTTGCCGGATTTAATAATGAGTTCGTAAGTCAAGCCACACACCCTCACCCTTGCCCTCTCCCCTCAAGGGAGAGGGGACGTTAGAATCGCCCCTCCCTTGAGGGGAGGGGATTAAGGGGAGGGTGTTTAAATGTGTCCTTACTTATTAACTCCTTAGTAGGTTAATTTTGCATGAAACAACTTAAAATCAATTTTGATGAAATACAGAAGGCGATGGAGGATATTACAAGGGACTCCTTTGACTATTTTTTCGATACAGACACGGGCGAGGTCATCACCTTTTCCGAAGAGATTTTGAATGAAGTTAAATCCAGGCTTTATGACGGCGATTCCGAAGATATAGACGAAGACATTGAGTATATTGAATTCGATGAGGAGCCGGAAATCCCTGATTGGATGGAAGACGAGGTCGAGATGGCGATGGAGATATTATTTGACGTCGTTGAGAGATATGTCAGGATACCGGAAAGGGCGTCTTCGGCAGCGTTTCAGGCCATGACTGAATTCATGGATACGGTAGAAGATCACAATCTTAAGGATTTACTTGTTGCTTCACTGGAAGGGAAAGGGGCCTTCAGAAAGTTCAAAGACGTCCTCCTTGATTATCCGAAAGACAGGAAAAGATGGCATGGCTATAATGCAAAGGCCGCCAAAAAAGAACTCATCCAGTGGCTGCATTCTATCGGAGTAGAACCAATATAGCGATTGTGTTTGAAAGACTGTTTTTGATAAACTTAACTAAGAAGACTTCAGCAAGAACATAAGGTTGTCATCCTCCGGCTTGACCGGGGGATCCAGAAGTCATTGAAAACACTGGATTCCCGCCTTCGCGAGAATGACAATTATTATCAAATCTGTTATTTTTTCTCAACGCCATGAATTACGGAAAATTGCTTAAGGCATTTAAAAAGAAGAAAGTCCTGGTTGTCGGGGATCTGATACTTGACCGCTATATTTGGGGCAAGGTAACCAGGATATCTCCCGAGGCGCCCGTTCCTATCGTCGAAGTTACAGACGAGATCTTCAACCTCGGGGGCGCTTCGAATGTGGCGAACAATATCATTTCACTTGGAGGTCAGGCAACCATAGTGGGTGCTGCAGGAGGAAATGACAGGGGCGGAGAAATCCTCCGGAAGATGTTTGAGGCAAGAGGCATCCGGTTTGATGGAGTGTACTGGAGCACACGGCCTACGACAGTCAAGACACGAGTTATAGCCCACAGCCAGCAGGTAGTGCGGTTCGACCGGGAAGATAAGAACAGGGTTGAAGGCAAGGCGCTGAAAAGCCTTCTGAATTATTTGCGCTTTGAGGTGCAAGAGCATGACGCCGTTATTATCTCCGACTACAAAAAAGGCGTCATATCATCCGAACTTGTACGTGAAGTCCTGAAAATCACAAGGCCTGAAAATATCTTTGTATCCGTTGATCCAAAGGTAGGGCGCTTTCATTGCTACAAAAATGTCTCACTGATAACACCTAACGTTCATGAGGCGTCCCAGGCTTCAGGCATAGAGATTAAGGATGAGAAATCTCTCATCAATGCGGGCCGGGCACTGTTAAGGAAGATATCCTGCGATGCGGTCCTGATCACCCGGGGGGAACACGGCATGAGCCTCTTCAGGAAAAACAATGTGGTGCACATTCCCACTGTTGCAAAAAATGTTTATGACGTCACCGGCGCCGGAGATACCGTCATTGCTACCTTTACCCTTGCTTATGCGGCAGGCGCAAGCATGGAAGAGGCGGCGGTTATAGCGAACCATGCCGGAGGCATCGTTGTCGGTGAAGTCGGAACAGCGGTTGTTACGCCGGAACAGTTAGATAAATCATTGAGTGCAAACGGCGGTTTAAAAATACGGGAATTCCCCTGCAAATAAGGCGTCCTGCCTTTAATTCATCTCAATAAATATGACAAAAACCATAGCGCTTCTATCAGGCGGACTCGACAGCAGCCTTGCAATCCTTGCGGTCCTCAAACAGGGGATTGAGGTGAAGGCCGTCCAGTTTGTTACGCCTTTTGACATCGAAGTGTCCGACATATCTTCGGCTTTAAAGGACCCGCATCCCCTGGGGAGAAGATTCGGCTTTGATGTCGAGGTCCGCCGCTTAGGCGATAAATTTCTTGATATGGCAATAAATCCCAAACACGGTTACGGGAAAAACATGAACCCCTGTATCGACTGCAGGATACTGATGCTGAAGGAAGCAAAAGAGCTGATGCAAAAGACAGGGGCGGAATTCATAGTGACCGGCGAGGTCCTTGGCCAGAGACCTATGAGCCAGAAAAAAGACATGCTCTATCACATAGATAAAGAGGCCGGCGTTGTCGGTTCCGTGTTGAGGCCGCTCTGCGCCAAACTTCTGAGGATTACAATCCCTGAAGAAAAAGGGGCCGTAAACAGAGAATTGCTCTATGCCTTCAACGGCCGTTCAAGAAAACCCCAGATGGCGCTTGCAAAGGAATTCGGCCTTGAAGATTATCCTTTACCGGCCGGGGGCTGCCGTCTTACCGACCCGGTATTTTCCGCTAAATTAAAGGATCTTCTGGCAAATAATCCCTCGCCTGCCATGAGAGATATTGACCTTTTGAAAATCGGCAGACACTTCCGTCTGTCTCCTTCCTGCAAAATCGTTGTGGGCAGAGACGAGAGCGAGAATGAACTCATTCAGTCTTTAGCTTCCGGGAGCGACTGCCTGCTTAAGGTCGAAGGCTGCGGCAGCCCGACAACTCTGATAACAGGCGGAATAACTGATGAGCGTATCAGGATCGCTGCTTCAATCTGCGCCCGGTATTCCGACGTAAAGAATTTAGAAGCGGTAGATGTCAGCGTTAACAGGGAGGGCAATAATTTCGTAATACGGATAATCCCGGCGGATGATATTTCCCTTAATAATTACAGGATGAATTTGTCAAAGCAAAACAAGCCGATAAAAACGCGACCCGGACTTACCAATGAGGTCATTAGTTAAACCTCACAAATGTAATAGATAAGATTTAAGTTTACAGACACGTCATATTAAGTATCATTTCAAGACTCCACTAAGGAAGAGAAGTTTCGTATCATTCAAGACCTATCTCTCTTTCTCCCTAAACATATCAGATCAGGCACATCATCCGAATTTTCTATGTACACTTGAAAGTCCGCAGTGCGTGAGATGAAGCTATTGCGGATTTTTGTTTCTAACTGACAGGCTCGATTAGATCGGCGCATTCAGCAGGACTTCCTATTTCTTGACACAGCACAAAAACATTTTCGGATTGCATAAAGCAAATAGTTCTTGTCTTTGATAGGCATAACGTATTATCATTAATCACTTTTTTGACTCGAAGGGGACCGGTTAGAAAGTGATC
>JBAZZX010000034.1:0-33838 GCA_041658585.1 Thermodesulfovibrionales bacterium | reverse complement strand
TTTGGAGGTCAACATTTTTGAGCAGAAGTCCATTTTTCAAGCTGTTAGCGATGCTTTGAAACATGAATTAGATGATGGGTCCGCTAACCAACTGATTTTATTTAAATAACAACCGGACAGTAGTGATATGGAATAATAAATCCAGCAAACAAGAAGGATTTAATCCTACAGAGGACAGAACAGGTTCTATTCCTAATCCAACCAGAGCCAGTATACCATCTGACGGCTCAACAACTGCAAGAGTTACTATGAGTAAAGCTACAAGAGATAAAGCCAACTATTTTATCGGTAGCTGGCGTGGCGACAAGAGCCTTGCAGTTTCATATTGGATAAACGGCTTTCTGTTAACATTTGCCTTGCAAGTTTTTATCGGTTTGTATAACTCAGCATCAACCTTGTTTTCGGACACTGCAAGGTTGCATGTAAGGATGTATTTTTTTGTTGCGATTATCCTTGAAATGTTAGTTATAGCAGTGTCTGTATGGCAAACAGTTGGGATTTGGCGCTCTGCAGAACACCATAAAGAGCAAACTAACAGAAAATTCATTGCGACTTTGGCTCAAATTTTAATATGTATTACAGTCCTTGTTTCTTACGGCAAGATCGTTGGTTTAAAAAACTATTACAATGATGTCTTTTGGAATGCATTGGGGAAAGATCCATTAGGCGGATATCATTTGAAGATTTCTGAAGATGAACGCGAACTGAGCAAAGGTAGAATATACCCAAACAAGAAGCAACTCACGATATCAGGAGTGATTTCTTTTGGGTTGGCAAGAGATGTGGACGATATATTGTCGGCTAATCCACAAATAAAAACTGTAATACTGAATAGTGATGGGGGACGTGTATGGGAAGGAGAAAATCTGTTGGATGTCTTAACCAATAGAGAAATAGAGGAAACCGTAACAGAGACGGGATGCTCAAGTGCATGTACGATAGCATTCTTGGCAGGGAAAATTAGACTTATGAGAAAGAACAAACCTCTTCTTGGTTTTCATTCAAGTAGCTCTTTGTACTACTTAGAGAATTCAGTAGATTCTGAAAATCGTAGAATACACACGTTAATGGTTTCTCATGGGATATCGAGTGCTTTTGCAAACAAGGCGCTTAGCGCTTCGCCAAGCAGTATGTGGTATCCATCTTTTGACATTTTGTGGGATGAAGGAATCGTTGATAATGACATTAGTAAGAAATTTTTCGATGGTGGTCTGCATTTCATAGACCCATTTGATGGAACTGACACCAGTCAATGGCAATCAAGAAAACGATAATGGCGATATATTCGAGAGAAAAAGACCACCCTTCACAGTGTTTACAGGGCATTGAAGGAGAATACTTGTATCGTAAAAGTGCCCGAACATATAAGGGTCCCGGCAAAAAAAGCCCTCGACAGAATGCTTGAAGTAAGTTAACATGGAAAATACAATTAAAATGTCATCGAGTTAAATAAATTTGGGTCTTTCGTATTCAAGTTGAAATAACATGGATCCCCGGGTCAAGCCCGAGGATGACAATGTTAAATGGTTGTTTTTGTTTGTCATTCGCTTAAGTCGCCTACTGTTGGCCCGCAGGTCTTAAGCGGGAATCCATTAGTCTGATGAGCATTTCAGCTTTCTTACGAATGAACCATAAATTTATTTTGGACATCCGCAGTTTTTGGGTTAAAATCAAAGTATGGACGCTTTCTGGAAAATTGCTGAACGACGCATTGCGGAAGCGATGCTTAACGGCGAGTTTGACGACCTTGAAAACAGGGGCAAACCCCTGCATTTTGAAGATGAGACGTGGATTCCTGAAGATTTAAGAATGGCCTACCGGTTTCTGAAAAATGCCGGCTGCATCCCTCCCGAACTGGAGATGAGGAAAGAAATAATCAATTTAGGTGAACTGCTGAATACGATTGACGACGATAAAGAGAGACTGAAGAGAATTAAAGAACTGAACTTTAAACTCCTTAAACTGAATATGAACCGCAAGAAACCCTTAACCTTCGAAGACTTTCCCGAATACGAATGTAAACTCATCGATAAGTTCACAAGCATACCGGATAAATATTGCAAATAACCGGCAGAATATGATATAAAATTTAACGGTTTAAATAAATTTATTTTGGACATCCGCAGTTTTCGGGTTAATCAAAGGAGGTGATGCGCTTGGTATTCGAAAAGTAAAATTTTCAAGTTTCATTGGCTGGATGCCAGGGAAGAGGAGTGAGCCGTCGAGGTAATTCTCCCGCTGCCCCGCAGCCGTGAAGGGAACGAAAGCCTTAACCGTTCGGAGTTAAGCGTATAGTGTTCGGCTACTAAAACCGACGACCGAACACCGGACGGTAATGTCACTGTTATGGGTAATACCATAATGGGAAGGCAGGCAAGTAGGATGCCCTGAGCCGGAAGACCTATCCAGACCGCAAAACTAACAACAAATAATCCCGAGGGAGGAACAAATGAATTTAAAAAATTCACTTCAAGTATTATTCACTTTTACACTTGCCTTATTGTCAACTCTTTCCACTTTTTCATCAACCTTCGCAGAACAGCCGGTCAAGCTCGATGAAGTGGTTGTTACCGCGACACGAATAGAAGAATCGATTCAAGACGTTGCGCAGGACGTTACGGTCATAACAAAAAAACAGATTGAATCCGGCAGTTACCAAAGCATATCGGAGATCATAAGAAACGTTGCCGCTCTGAATGTTATCGAATACGGCAACCGCGGCGGCGCCGCAACTGTCAGTATGCGGACTTCCACCGCCGGGCAGGTGCTCGTCATGATAGACGGCAAGCGCCTGAACAAACCGGGCGACGGTCAGGTCGATCTGAACACCGTTTCCGTCCCCCTCGAAAACATCGAGAGGATAGAGGTTTTGAGAGGCGCTTCATCCGCGCTGTACGGCGCCGATGCAATGGGCGGAGTCATAAATATCATTACAAAAATTCCCGATCAGCCGGTTACAAACCTTTCCGCGTCCTATGGCAGGTTTGTCACAAAAGACATTAGTTTAAGTACATCACGAAAAATTAATAACGCAGGTTTTTATCTCTCTCTTTCAAAAGAGAGTTCGGACGGGTTCAGAAAAAACTCGGATTATGATGCGGCCGCAGTCAGCACAAAACTAACCTATGCCTTTACAAAGGATATCCGGGCGGATATAACGCTTGACTATAACCACAAGGACGCCGGCTCTCCCGGCCCTGTTACATGGCTTACGCCTTTGGCGTCACAAGAAGATGAAAATTTTCTTGCCGGCATTGATGTAAAGATAAAAGATACCCTTTTGAAACTCTACAGCCATAATGCAAGGATCGATTATGTAAACCCCGGATCCGAGGACAACACCCACAGGAACCATATCCTCGGGCTTGATCTCCAGCACAGCCTTTCAATCGGTTCCTCCAACCTGCTCACAGGAGGGATCGAGATACTCCAGGAAGACATCAACAGCAGCGACAATATAAATAACGCTAATTCCATCGGGAAACACGGCAGGACGAGAAAGGGGATATTTCTTCAGAATGAAACATCCCTGGCGGAAAAGGCAATACTGACAATCGGCCTTAGATATGATTCTATTGCTTCAGAGGAAAGATTCAGTCCAAAGGCTTCGCTGCTGATAAAACTCCCCTGGCAGACAAACCTTTCCCTCTCCTCCGGGCAGGGATTCCGAGTGCCTGAAATGAACGCCCTTTACTGGCCTGACACCGACTGGGCTGTGGGCAATCCCGACCTAAAGCCTGAAAAGTCGACCGAATATGAGATCAATGTGCAAAAATTTTTCGGCAATACGGGACATATAAAAGTTGTCGGATTCGAGAAGAGATCGACTGACCTTATCCAGTGGCAGGAGATCAGCCCCTTTAAATGGTCTCCCGTGAATGTAGCAAAGGCACGGATAAGGGGCTTTGAGACTGAAGGGAAGCTCCATCTCGACGTCTTTGATCTGGGATTAAGTTACACGTTCATGGACCCGGAGGACAGGACGGCGGACGACAAAATACGCTTCAGCACACGACACCAGATAAAAGGCTCTGCTTCGGTATACCCGATAAAGGATACAACCGTTTCATTCGAGGCAAGTTATATATCGAGATACATTGTACGTAAAGGAGACCCCGGATGTTATTTTCTCCTCGACGGAAAGATCAGCCGGAAGATAAAGCTCCCGAAGGGTACAACCGAGCTATTCATAACGGGCAAAAATATCCTGGACAGGGATTATCAGACCACAAAAGATTATCCCATACCCCCGGTCCGGTTTTCAGGAGGCATTAGTTACAGTTTCTGATGGATATCAGGAAAAACATGGCGCTGTCGCTCCTGCTTCATACATTGCTGATAATACCCGTTTTTTCTCTTGCAGGCAGGATCAGCCACAATCCGGAGGTCTCTTCAAACTGCGTGATGGTGTCTTTGTTGAGTGAGATGAGAGATATGACTTCTCATATACAGGAAAAAGTAAAAATAGCAGACCCGATTGACGGTGAAGATTACCCTGCCCATCGGGAAAGCGATAAGCATAGTGATGAATCAAACATCAAGCCTGCGGATATCGCTGAACGGAAAATTAATTCCAGCATTCCCCCTCTGAATGCCCTTCCCAAAGCGGCCTCGGAGGGGGCCTTTTTACATAACTCCGAACTGTTGGGTTACGGCAGTCCGCCGTCAAAGCAAGACGACCTAGGGCAAATAAAAGACTACTATGCCCTTATAACCGCTGCTATTGAAAAGGCAAAGACCTATCCGTTTTTGGCGAGAAAGAAGAAGGTAGAAGGAACGGTAATAGCGGCATTCAGGATCAATGCAAAAGGTTATCCGCAGGACATAAATATCAGGAAAAGCTCCGGCTTTGAAATCCTCGATTCGGCGGCAATGAATATAGTAATTAAAGCCGCCCCTTTCCCGCATGTGGTCGAACCCGTCGAGATACCCATAACCTTCAGGATCACGGATTAAAGCATACCCCTCTGCCTTACGTAATAGTTTCTATAATCTTAACCAGTCCGGCTCTCATGCCCTCTTCAAATAATATCTCCGCATGATTACAGTGTACATCTCTATGTTCGTGCGGCCATGGAAACTTTGAACTTTCGGCGGAGACAAGGCCGTCACCCTTGCCTTTTTTCAGTTCTTCGGGATAAAACTTTGCGGGAATTATCTTTTCAAGGACATCCGGGAAGGAAAGGTTATTAAGGATAAATAGCGTAGGGCTTGTACCGCCGAAGGAGGCATAAGAGAGACCGGTTAGCGGACCGTCGTTTAATGTCTTAAAGAAATCCGATTCAGGAAGAAGTTCGAGAAAGGCGCCGCTTCTCAGGAAATCAGCGATCCTCTTGATTGCGCCGGTAAGCAATCCTTTTTTGCCGGCGGGAATGAGCGGGTCAATCAGAGAACCAAGGGGCGACAGATATTCCCCTATTTTTGCGATGGCGCTTCCATGGTGAGGTGAGGAGATTGTAATCAATCCCCTCATGTCCTTTGTATTTGTCATGAGGTATTTTCTTGCGATCAGTCCTCCTCTGCTGTGACCGATAAGGATAACGCCCTTTTTTGTTAATCCGCCTGCAAGCTCCACGATCTCATTTAGTTCCGACACGGCGAAATCCATGGGGCCTGCAGGCCTTTTCTGGCTCCAGGTTATTACAGTATATCCTCTTGATTGAAGGTCATGAAAAAGGGTCCGGATATTTTCGGGTGTTTCATCAAAAGATATTTTGTTCAGCAGGATTTTCAGCGGAAACATTCCGCCGAGGATACGGGACCTGGCGGGGTCCGCCCAAATGTTTTTGTCCATGCCAAGGCCGTGAATGAACACAACAGCAGGCTTATTATGATCGCCTTTATTGAGTACGATATCTAATTTCATATATCATTACATATCAAGTTTTACCGGCAACGTCCCTTTGAATTCCGCTTTGCCTTCCAAACGTTCCATGACCGCTTTTTGCGCCTGTTCCGTCGGTTCATAGGCGGCGATAAGGATATCCGCATCATTGAAATGCCGCAGAATATAAGGACTGCCGAAAGAGATGACGATGGAATGCTTGGCTTCTTTTATGAGCCTTTTTATCCGATCTTTTTCAGACTCTGAAATGCCGGAACTGCCTTTCCAGGCGGAGACGCTGGTGAAGATTACAAGGACGGAGATATTATCTGAAAATCCCCTTTCACCCTCCTTTGCCAAAGCGGGGGAAATATGAATTCCCGCTTTATTGAAGGGAGAAGATCCGAAATATTGTTCGTCTCCTGCAAGTATAATTGAAACCTTGCCGGCGTCCCTAAGAGGCAGGATGCCTTTAGTATCTTTGACCAGGGTTATGGATTTACCGGTAATCTGCGATGAAAGCATTTCATGTTTTTTATAATCGATGGTATCCGTTTCCCTTTTTTGTATCTTTTCCTTTGCATGTGAAATCCTGCCTGCCGCCGCCTCTATCTGTTCCTCTGAAATATCCTTTGATTCAAGGGCGGAGAACAGTTCCCGTACCGTCGCATCAGCGTCGGCAGGATGCAGCAGGACGTCGACGCCTGCTTTCAGGCATTGGGCAGAGGAATTTGTTATGCCTTTTAAGGCGTGCATATTCAGCGCGTCCGTCAGCACAAGTCCCCTGAAACCAAGCTTTTTCCTCAGCAATTCACCTATCACTTTTTCCGACAGGCTTGCCGGCTTATCATCGATTGCAGGTATGACTAAGTGCCCGATCATGATACTGCCGACACCAGCTTTTATCGCCTTCTTAAAAGGAGCAAGGTCCGTCTTCATCAGGTCTTTATACGATTTTCTGATGACGGGAAGCCGGATGTGCGAATCTATGGACGTATCGCCATGACCGGGGAAATGCTTTGCGCAGCTTAAAAGCCCTGATTCTTCAAGTATCCTTATATACTCCGCTCCGAACCACGAAACTATTTCAGTATTATCCGAGAACGCCCTGGTGCAGATAATAGGATTATCGGGGTCCCGGTTGACGTCGAGGACCGGAATAAGAGGCATATTTATTCCCGCCTCAACCGCCTCGTCTGCAATAGATTTTATCGAATTGTAAAGGATTGAGATATCTTCACGACTGCTTTTATCAATAGCTGCCGAAACCGCCATTTGGCAGGGGGAATTTGTAAATCCCCGTATCTGCTGACCTGCGCCCCGTTCAATATCGGATGCTATGAACAATGACATTTCAGCTTCGGCCTGCATCCTGCGGATAAAACCTTTCACCTTATCCCTTTTCCCGCCGAAAAGTATAAACCCGCCGATGCCTTTCCGTATCAGGCGGAATATCTTTTTCTGATATGGTTCCTCACCGATGCGGATACCTTCGAGTCTGGAAATGATCAGTTGGTATAATGTTTTTTCCAATAAATGTTTTCGCTTAGTCATCACAATCCTCCCGGTCTTTAAATCGCATATCAGGTATAATAACGATTTCCAGAACAAGATTAAAGTTTTTTGATATAATTATTGTACAGGTTTATATATATGGCTGAATCGACAATACTTCTTGTAGAAGACGACAAAATACAGGGTAAAGCCACCAAAGACTATCTGGAATCTACCGGCTTCAAGGTTGTATGGGCAGAGGACGGAAAGTCTGCAATAAAGGCGGTTAAAACGCAGGATATCGATCTCATTGTCCTCGATCTTGTTCTCCCTGATATTAACGGGAATGAAGTCTGCCGGTGGCTTAAACTAAACCAGGACACCAGGGGCCTTCCCATTATCATGCTGACCGCCAAAAGTTCAACAAATGACAAAGTCACGAGTCTCACTGCCGGCGCGGATGACCACCTTTCAAAACCTTTCAACGAATCGGAGCTCGGCGCACGAATATATGCCTGTCTCAGGACAAAGGCGTTGCAGGACGAGTTGCGGGATAAAAACCGCCAGCTTGAAGAAGTGCTTTCAAAGGTTGAAGTCCTTGCGATCACCGACCCCTTGACGCATCTATACAATAGAAGGCATTTCGAGAACCACATCGAAAACGAATTCGCCAGTACCGCACGTTACAAGTCCCCTGCTACCTGCCTTATGATAGACGTCGATTATTTTAAGCGCGTTAACGACGAATACGGCCACCGGACCGGAGATATCGTTCTTAAAGAAATATCGGATATTATAAAAAGTTGTCTCAGGAAAGTGGATACCGTTGCCCGCTGGGGCGGAGAAGAATTTGTAGTGCTGCTTCCCAGAACAAAGAAAGAAGATTCATATGTTGCCGCTGAAAGGATCCTGAATACAATTTCAGAATATACATTTACGGGGGTCAACAGACAGATTACCGTAAGCATCGGCATTGCAGGCATTCCCGATCCATCCATTGATACTGCCGAAAAACTGGTCGATGCCTCGGACGTCGCGATGTATGAAGCCAAGAGTTCAGGACGCAACAGGATTGTCGTTGCACAATAACCATTCATAAAAATTTCCCAACCTCAAAATATTCTTTTAATCGAATGCTAAAAATTAAGCAAATTTAAAAATTATTCAGCTCTTAAATCGGCTAAAACTCAGATAAGCTTTGCGGCCGGTGGGCAATCCAAAATTCAAGCATATGATAATATGATACTTTTTATTAAATTTATTTACAAAACTATGAAATTATGGTAAATTAAAAAATATGTTGGCTATCCTCAATGAAAATCCTACGAGAGAAAAGATAATACTCCTTCTCAAAAAGCGCGGACCTATGGCCATTGATAATCTCAGCATAGAGTTAGGTATCACATCCATGGGGATCCGGCAGCATCTGCTTTCTCTGGAAAGAAGGGGTCTTATTGAATATCTTACAAAAAGACAGGGCATCGGGAGACCGGCTTTCCTTTACAAACTCACGGAAAAAGCGGACGAACTGTTCCCTAAGGAATATGACAAATTCATCCTGAACCTCTTCCGTGATATAGAAAAAAATGAGGGAAGGGACAAAATCGATGAGATATTCAAATGGCGGAAAAACAGGATTATCAAAGAAGTCAGGGAAACGCTAGCAAATAAAAAAACCTTACAGGACAGGATGTACGGACTCAAGGATATTCTGGAAGCGGAGGGTTATTTTGCGGAACTCACCGACATGAATAACCATTTTACCCTGAAACTTTACAACTGCCCGATTTTTAAGCTGGCTTCGGAATTCAAAGAGGTCTGCCGTCATGACCTGCAGATGTTCCGTGAACTTATAGGGAAAGAGCTGGCCCGCGAAGAGTGCATTGTCGACGGGGATATTTCCTGCACCTACACAATAACAAAAACCCTTTCAAAAAACTAAACCCAAAAGTAACTCAAAAACATTTTCTCCTTGCCATAATACAAGGTTTTATTATATTCTAAACTTATAAAAATACCTTTAAGGAGGAACTGATTACAGGGTTATTTGCTTGCCTGCCCTGTTGGTGATTAAGGTGATTGTGTTGATCCGGCAAATTAGATCTTTTGGGAGCCCGCGTAAAGGACCGGTGTGCATGCCCGGCATTCATAGTGCAGGGAAGCCTGAAGGCTCTTTCAGGGCACCCACCTATTTTATACGCGGATCTAATATCGCTTTACACGGCAGGGTGGGTTTTAATTATCAGGCTGGTTGATATGACTATTATATTATCGAGGATAAAAAATAGATATTTTATGGTAGAGAATAAATGGAAAACCGTATCCAAAATAAAATTTTTATAGCCTCCTCTGTTCTTATTTAAGTCATAACCCAGCCTCATTAAAATAATCCCAAAAAACCGGGCAGTTTGCTCACCGGGCAATCCCTTATCTTATGGGGAAATTTTAGGAAGGGGGTTTTATTATATATGGATTCGAATCTCGTTTATGTGTTGATCGGAGTAATTGCCGGTCTTGTCTCCGGCCTGGTTCTGTTTTTCGTATTGCAATTAAAACTGAAAAATCAGAAAATAGACATTGAAAAAGACAAGTTAAAAGTAATCGATGAGGCTTTGAAGGAAGCTGAGAGAGTTAAAAAAGAGGCGCATGTTGAAGCAAAAGATATCGTCTATCAGGCCAAGGCGGAGGCAGAAAAGGAGATACGGGAAAGGCGTTCCGAACTCAACCATCTTGACAAACGGTTGAGGCAGAAGGAAGAAGTCCTTGATAAAAAGTATGACCAGATCGAAAAAAAGGAACAGGAACTTTCGAAGAGAGAGAGAGAATATACCAACAAAGAGCACGCCATTCAGGAGAAAGAAAACTCCGTAACTAAATTACTGAAAGACCAGACTGAAACGCTCGAGAAACTCTCCGGATTCACTTCGGAAGAGGCAAGGCAGGAGCTTCTGAAGAAGATTGAAGAGGAATCAAGGTTTGAGGGCGCAAAGCTCGCCAAAAAGATAGAAGACGAGGCGAGGGAAAATGCGGAGAAAAAGGCAAAAGAGATTATCGGGTTCTCTATTCAGAGATACTCCAGCGACTATGTAAGCGATTCAACCGTAACCTCCGTCAGTCTGCCAAACGATGAAATGAAGGGAAGAATCATCGGAAGAGAAGGACGAAATATCAGGGCGCTTGAAGCCGCAACAGGCGTAGACCTCATTGTCGACGATACTCCCGAGACCGTTACGCTTTCCGCTTTTGACCCGGTCAGGCGTGAAATCGCCAGACTTTCCCTTGAGCGACTCATAACGGACGGACGGATTCATCCGACAAGGATCGAAGAAATCGTCGAGAAAGTTAAAAAAGAGGTCGAAACACACATCAGGGAAGAAGGGGAGAAGGCTGTTTTCGATTTCGGACTTTCAGGGATCCACCCGGAACTGGTGCGTCTCATAGGCAGACTGAAATACAGGACGTCTTACGGCCAGAACGTTCTTCAGCATTCAAGGGAAGTGGCCTACCTTGCCGGGATGATGGCCGGAGAACTCAGAGTAGATGTAAAGCTTGCCAAAAGAGCGGGCATCCTTCACGACATCGGCAAGGCCGTCGACCATGAAATTGAAGGCTCGCACCAGGAAATCGGCGCCAACATTGCAAAGAAGTACGGTGAAAACAACAAGGTGATCAATTCCATTCTGGTGCATCATGGCGAGGGAGATCCTATAACCGTTGAAGCGGCGCTTGTAGCATCATCCGATGCGCTATCCGCAGCGCGGCCCGGCGTCAGAAAAGAGAGCATCGAGAACTACCTTAAACGACTTGAAAAACTTGAACAAATGGCCCTTTCCTATAAGGGTGTTGATAAATGTTATGCCATTCAGGCAGGCAGAGAGATCAGGATAATCGTGAAGCCGGAAGATGTGACCGACGAAATATCCTCCATGATTTCACGGGAACTTGCCAAGAAAATAGAAGCGGAAATGACCTATCCCGGCCAGATAAAAGTGACGGTTATCAGGGAATCCAGATTTGTAGAATACGCAAAATAGCAACACATGAAAGTTCTCTTCATTGGTGATATCGTAGGAAAAACCGGGAGGAATGCCGTAAAGGCATTGCTCCCGTCCGTTGTTAATAAATACAAAGTCGACCTTGTCATCGCAAACGGCGAGAATGCAGCGGGCGGTTTCGGCATAACGGACAAGATAGCCGATGAACTATTCGGCTATGGTATTCATGTTATTACCACCGGCAATCATGTTTGGGACAAGAAAGAGTTCATCCCTCAGATATCAAAGATTGACCGGGTGCTCAGGCCTCTGAATTATCCTCCCGGAGTCCCGGGATATGGAAGCCTTCTGTATTCGATGAACAACGGCAAAAAAGTTGCCATAATGAACCTTTCCGGGCGTGTCTTCATGTCGAATATAGACTGCCCCTTCAGGACGGGTAAAAAAGAGGTTGAAAAACTCGCAGAACATACCAACATAATCATCATAGATTTCCATGCGGAGGCTACCTCGGAAAAAATCGCCTTCAGCTATTATATGGATGGAAGGGTTAGCGCTATTATCGGGACCCATACGCATGTTCAGACCGCCGATGAAAAGATATTGCCGGGCGGCGCCGCCTTTATCACCGACGTCGGCATGACCGGACCGGCGCACTCGGTTATAGGCATAGAGATAGACCAGATCATACAGAGATTTTTAACAAACATTCCAATGCGGTTTGAGACCGCAAAAGGCGAAGGGGTTTTTTCCGCCGTGGTAGTCGAGATTAATGAAGAGACGGGCAAAGCTACCGCCATCCAGAGGCTGCAACTAAGCTATCCGTAAAACTTCTTAAAATCAGACCCAGTCTACCTTTGCTTCGCCGGTTTTGATTCTGTTTAAACCCTCTTTTGCTTTTCTGTTATGGGGGTCCAGTTTTAAAGCCTTTTCAAGGACTGATTTTGCCCTTAAATGAAACCCGAGTCCCAGATAAATAATGCCGCTTTCAGCAATATAATTTGCATTATCAGGTTCAAGCTCCAGAGCTTTACTTATCGCCTTCTGTGCATCACGAAATCTCTTCAGTCTCACATATGCAAGGCTCAGGTAGTAATGATAATCTCCTGTTCTGCTATCGATATAAGCAGCCTGGCCAAGCAATTCAACTGCCACGGCAAAATCGCCTCTTTTAAAAGCCTCTATGCCTTGTTTAAACCTCGCCTGAGCGGTTTGGGCCTCGCTTTTCATACTGGCGGCAGCAACGGTAACTTTCAAGGTTTGATCATACTGCACCTTCAGCTTTGGATCGGAAAGTATCTTGTAAGCCTCGGTTAAACAGGCGAAGATTTCATTCAACTGATTCTTCAATGTCTCGGAACCTGTTTGAAAGTGTCTGTCGGGATGGAATTCTTTTGCGAATAAATAATATGCCTTTTTTATCCGGTCCTCTGTAGAGCTTTTTTCAATGCCCAGGATGCCGTAGTAGTCCATGTACTTATATCTCTTGTAAAGGTCTTCAACCTTATTTATAAAAGTCGAATCTATGTCTTTACGTGGTTCTTTTACTATTCTGATAATAGTTTGATCGTCCAGTATTCTTTCACCTTTTATCTCTATCATCCTTATACTAACCAGTGCGCAAATTATCTTCATTGTCTTAAATTGGCCTAAAGTTGAAATATCGCAAATTTCCTTAAAGGTCAGTTTGCTGTCCAAAAGCGCCAGGACATACCTGTCTTCTTCGGAAAGCTGTATGTCCTGGAATAAGTTCATCGGCTCATTGGAAAAAAAGAGTATCGTATCAAAAGAAGGACAGACGTTCTTGAAATACTCAGGTTTATTGACTCGTTTAATTCCGCGGAAGATAAGATTTGCAGCGCTGAGTTTCATGTGAATAACTTCCTGGGGCAACGGTCCGTCTTTAACCTTTATTTTTCCATTTTCCCATGTAAAAAGGCTAAGGATGATCTCTTCAACCTGAAATTTTAATGAGCGGACAAACTCATCCGGTTTTATAAAACCGAGTTCAACGAGAATCGTACCCAGGCGCTTTCCGGTTGACTTCATTATACCCAAGGCCTGATAAAGCCGGTCTGCCGTTAATTTACCCGCCTTGAGCAGCACTTCTCCAAGACAGTCTTCTTCCTGGTTTGAAGAAGCAAAAACCATTACACCGTTTTTTATATATATGCTTTTACGAATAGGATCGTTTTCTACTTCGATAATCCCGGAGAAATCACTCCGTTGCAGGTCCAATAGGATATCGGACAAAGGATACATTTTTAACAGACCGGAGATCTCCATTTTTTCAATTCCGACCAGCAAGTTAGAGCCCGTATCTTTTAACCATACCACCCTGCCGCTCACAGCCATCTCCAAATCTTCAACCTTCAGGTCGATGACTGAATTCAATGTAACAGGCGGTCTTCCTTCTATGAAAATACAGAGGCCGCTTAATGAAAAATCAACCGTTGCGGCTTTATAGTAATTACCTTCAATAATGATGTAGAAATCCGTTTTCTGTTCATATCTTTTAAAAAGCCTTCTGTCTTTATAGAGAACCATAACTCATCCCTTTTAAATATATCGAAAACCAAAGACGCTCTGAACAAAGTATAGCAAAATATAAGAGTGCAGTCGAGTTAACAAAATATCGGATGGGAATCTTCATTGAAGCATGGGAAACATCCCCTCCTGAACAAGAAGGGGATGCAGAGGATTTTTTATTTCGTCCGAGCAGGCTGAGGCGCTTGAGGAACTTTCTGCTGGTTTTGCGGCTGCTGAACAGGCTGCATACCCACCGGTCCTGCAGGAACGGCAGGCATTGTCTGCTGCTGGGGGATTGCGGTCTTTTTCACAACGGATCCGCCCTTGGAAGCAATAATCGCCAGCAGTAAGGATGTAACCATAAAAACAACCGCAACAATTGTCGTCATCTTGCCCAGAAAGGTTGCGGCGCCGCGGCTCCCAAAAAGCGTCTGGCTTGACCCGCCGAAGGCGGCGCCGATCTCCGCCCCTTTTCCGCTCTGGAGAAGGACAACGGCTATAAGGAAAAGACATACGAAAATATGAACAATCATCAAAAAAATCGTCATGAAACCCTCCAAATATTCTTTGTCAAATGACTAAATTTTATTTTTTCTGTCATTACGGCTTGTAATGAGGCGCTTAAATGTAAAGCTCACTTATTTACGGAACTTTACTATCCTTGCAAAGCTGTCGGCCTTCAGGCTTGCGCCGCCTACAAGAGCGCCGTCCACATCCGTGCAGGCCATCAGCGTATCAATATTGTCCGGAGTTACGCTGCCACCGTATAGTATACACAATTCAGATGCTTTATTTCCATAAAGAACTCCGAGTTTTTCACGTATATAGGCATGTGCTTCCTGCGCCTGTTCAGGCGTTGCCGTCTTGCCTGTTCCGATAGCCCAGATGGGTTCATAGGCAACAACCATTTTGTCGGGAGTCAGACCGTCAAGCCCCTTCCGGATTTTTCTCTCAAGTATCTCAAAGGTTTTTCCCGCCTCTCTCTCTTCAAGGGATTCGCCTATGCAGAAAATTATTCCGAACCCGGCTTTTTTTGCCGCCTTGATCTTCCTGTTCACGGTATCGTCGGTTTCATGAAAATACTGCCTTCTCTCCGAGTGGCCGATAATTACATTCGTACAGCCGGCGTCGGCAAGCATCAAAGGAGATATCTCGCCGGTATAAGCGCCTTTTTCTTCATAAAAAACATCCTGTGCGGCAAGCATGACGTTTGTACCCTTGAGCTTTTCAGCAGCAAGCATAAGCGAAGTAAAAGGAGGGGCCAGCACAATATCGACGCCGCTCACATCTCTTACTTTTGGAATAAATTCAGATATGAAATCCGCAGTCTCTGAAAGCGTTTTGTTCATCTTCCAGTTGGCTGCCATAAAGGGTTTCCGCATGGTCATACTCTACCGAATATACGATGGAATGTCAAGATATAGCAAACGATATAAACTTCCGCAAATAGGGTACTTTAAAAATTTCTCCGTTATGGGTAAAATATCACCTGTTGTTTTCAAAACAAAAAACAAAGGAGGCGATTGTGAACAGACGTATTGATTTAAACGAAAAAGACATACCGAAGCAGTGGTATAACATTCAGGCGGATATGCCGACTCCCCTGCCGCCGCCGCTGAATCCGGGCACGGGACAGCCGATCACACCGGACATGCTGGCGCCGGTATTTCCGATGAATCTGATCGAGCAGGAAGTGAGCACTGAAAGGTGGATCAATATCCCGGATGAAGTGCTTGAAAAATACCTGATCTGGAGGCCAACGCCTTTGTATAGGGCAACCTTTCTGGAGAAGTTTCTCGGAACGCCTGCGCGCATTTATTTCAAGAATGAGGGAGTAAGCCCTCCGGGTAGCCACAAACCCAATACCGCAATACCACAGGCATACTACAATAAGGTATTCGGCATCAAGAGGATAGCAACCGAAACCGGCGCAGGCCAGTGGGGAAGCGCGCTCGCCTTTGCATGCAACCAGTTCGGCCTTGAACTAAAGGTCTATATGGTCAGGATCAGCTTCAATCAGAAGCCTTACAGAAAGCTGATGATGGAAACCTGGGGCGCCAAATGCGTGCCGAGTCCGAGTCCTGATACAAATGCAGGCAGAAAATTCCTTGAGCAGAACCCCGAACATCCGGGAAGCCTCGGCATAGCCATCAGCGAAGCGATTGAAGACGCCGTAACCACCAAAGATTCAAGATATGCTCTGGGCAGCGTTCTGAACCATGTGCTGATGCATCAAACCATCATCGGGCTTGAAGCGCAAAAACAGCTTGAGTCCATCGGAGAGTACCCGGACATCGTTATCGGATGCGCCGGGGGTGGAAGCAACTTTGGAGGCATCGCCCTCCCCTTTATCAGAGACAAAGTACACGGCAAAAAAGTGCATGTAATAGCGGCCGAACCTTCTTCATGCCCCTCTATAACAAAAGGCGCCTACAGCTATGACTTCGGAGACACCGCTGAAACGACTCCGTTATTGGCCATGTGCACGCTCGGACACAGTTTTGTGCCTGCGCCGATCCATGCAGGCGGCCTGAGATACCACGGGATGGCTCCGATAATCAGCAGACTGGTAATGGACAACCTGATTGAGGCAAGGGCTTATGCCCAGCTTGAGACCTTTGCGGCAGGCATTACCTTTGCGAGGACGGAAGGACATATACCCGCCCCCGAGACAAACCATGCAATCGCCTGCGTCATAGAAGAGGCGAAGAAGGCAAAAGAGGAAGGCAAAGAAAAGGTCATCCTCATGAACTGGAGCGGCCACGGTATAATCGACCTCTCAGCATATGACGCATATCTCTCAGGGAAGCTCGAGGATTACGTGCTGCCCGATGATGACATAAAGAAACTGCTAAAGGACCTGGAGAAATATCCGAGACCATAAAGATTCGATGCAGGGGCGAACAGGCCGTTCGCCCCTGCCGATTAAATTATGACAGACATATATTGCAGCCAATTAGGAATGCTTGTCGAATTCAAGTACTGTTTTTCCATGAACGAAAAACTGCCGTGCAGAAATATCATAGGCTGCTGGAAGGACAGGACCGACATCATCGCATTTCTGAAAGAAAACTTTTCCGAAGAAGACTTGAAGAAAATCTTCTCAGGCCCGCCAAAAACCAGAATCGACCGGATCGTTGAATCAATAAAAAAATAATGCCTTTTTGGATACGTGTTCCTCTCTATCAATAGGAGTGTAGAGGCATGTTCTCTTTAATCCGGATTATTCACAATTTTTCTGATTGAACTGAGGATAGAATATTTTCGCTTTCTCCTCGGCGAATCCGCCTGAGGCGGACATTCTCGGTCGTTCCTCCCTGCGATGCTTGCATTTCCGGATGCATCTTGATTACTATCAACTGTATGGTTTTCAGATTTCTTGTAATTCTATTCTGCCTCTTCATTTTTTCTGCGGATTCTTTTGCCTACGAGGCCTATTCATATTCTAAAAACAACGGCGTTATCGGCGAGATTAAAACATATGCCGTAAAAGGCGAGGAATCTCTCATCGAGATAGCAAGGAAGTTCGGAATCGGATACAACGAGATTACCGAGGCCAATCCCCGGCTTGATCCTTTTATCCCCGGCAACGGCAAAACCGTACAGATATCGACTCAGTGGATTCTGCCGGATGTAGCTGCCTATGAAGGGATCGTGATAAACCTTTCAGAGATGAGGCTGTATTATTTCACCAAAGACAGGGTGATGACTTACGCCATAGGCATCGGTGATGAAGGAAAAGACACGCCTGTCGGGAACTTTAAGATAGTTGATAAGATCATCAATCCCCCATGGGTTGTGCCTGCGTCTATTAGGAAGGAAAGGCCGGAATTGCCTAAGGTTGTTCCTCCGGGTCCCAACAATCCTCTCGGCTCTCATGCAATGAGGCTCTCCCGTCCGAGCATCCTCATACATGGGACTGACAAACCCTTTGCAGTCGGCAGAAAGGCAAGCCACGGCTGCATCCGTTTATATCCTGAGGACATTCCTGATCTGTTCAAGGTCGTGCCGAACAAGACGAAAGTTGCCATCATTTGGCAGCCGGTAAAGGCAGGCGTCTCCGGCGGCAAAGTGTATCTCGAAGTACACAAAGACAATTCAATGAGAATAAATTATTTTAATGAGGCGGTTCGGCTGCTAAAGAAAAATAATGTTTATCAGGATATCGACAGGACAAAGCTGCTTGCGGCGCTTAAAGAAAAGAATGGAATTCCTGTAATTATTTCAAAGTAAAAAAGCCGAGAGGCCGGATAAGCTTGCAGTCTCTCGGCTTTTTATGCGTTATTTCTTTTGATGCAGTTCAAAAGCCTTTGTGCATTTTTTCGCGGCGTCTTCCGCTCTCCTGGCAGCGTCTTCCGCTTTCATAACCGCTGCATCGGCCTTCTTCAGAGCGCTCAGATCCTTGTCACAACAATCTCTTGCAGCCTTCATAGCATCCTGGGCCAATGATTTCGCATCGCGCGCCTCTTTCTTGGCCGCATCAATATCCGCTACCTTTCCTTCAAGCGCATTCAGTCTGGATTCTACGGCTGTAACACGCGCTTCGAGTTTGCTTATCCTGTCAATGAGTGGGTCTATTTGCTGTTTCACATATTCCCTTGTAGCACAACCCGAAACAAATAAAAATGATAAAGAAAGGACCAACAAAACTATCTTTTTCATTTTACACCTCCTTTCGCTAAAGTCATACTTATTCTTAAAATCTTAAAGTAAAATCTCTTAAATGTCAACAAAATAATTGATTTAGATATGTTTTTACCCAATTAGCTTGAGTGACTGAAAATTTCAGACTTGATATGGTAGTATTGTTTTATGGTATTGCTGAAAGTTACCGTTACAAATCTTCGGGAAGTCTTAAAGACTGCCGTTGAAACTCTCAAAACAGGCGGCATTGTTGCTTATCCGACAGAGACTTTTTACGGTCTTGGAGTCAAATTTGATCTGGAGCAATCACTGAAAAGATTATATGAAATCAAGCAAAGGCCGAAAGACAAGGCCATGCCTTTAATCATAGGCGAAAAGCGTTTACTTGCTTCCATAGCTTCTTCGATAAACAGCGCTGCGGAATCTCTTATCGACGGATTCTGGCCTGGTCCTCTTACCCTTCTTGTCCCGGCAGGGGAGAATATTTCAGAATGGCTGACTGCCGGGACCCGCAATATTGCCGTCAGGGTCCCGGGAGAATCCTTTGCCCTTGAGCTTGTAAGACATGCGGGGTTTCCCATAACTTCGACAAGCGCTAATATCTCAGGCTTTCCGCCTGCCCGGGATGCAGCGACCGTCAGGAAATATTTTTCGGACGATATTGATTTGATAGTAGATGGCGGAGAAGCTCCCGGAGGTCTTCCGTCAACTATTGTAGATACAACAGGCAATGGGATACGGATAGTGAGGAAAGGGGCTATTTTACCGTGAAAAATACGGGCCAATGCATATCACAATTCATTAGGCCCGCTTATTGTATCTTTTGTTATTGCCTTCTTACCCGATGACTTCAATTTCAGCAGAGTTATAATGATTCCGCCTGCTACAGCGCCGCACAGCGCCGAGAGGAATACTACAATTGCAAGGGACGCCTCCAGCTTCCAGAAGAAAAAGGTTATAGCAACAGGCATAGCATTCTGAATCGAAAATACCGCCACAATCAGCATCACAATCAAAAGAAAAATTATCGTCGCCATTTTATATCCTTTCTATGCTTCTATCCCGGCCTGAAAATGATAAGATTACACGGCGTTTCCCTGAGGACCTCTTCAACAGGGTTGCCACCGGTAACACTCCTGAGAAGACTCCTTTCACTGGCACCCATCACGATAAGGTCGTTTCTTCTGTGGGCTGCCTCAATCGTGATAGACCGGGAGACGGGCCCCTGCCCCGTCTTTTTTTCATGACGTATATCATATTTATTCAGACAGTCCGTAAATTGATCTATATCATTAGGCAGCCGTTTCTCCCTTTGCGCGGGATTCAGGAGCGTCTCCCCATGAAAAAAATCGGTAATAGGACCTGTCAGATGGAACAGGGTTACGGATGCGTCGAATGCCATTGCAAGGTTGGCCACAAAACATGACCTGGCTTCAAGGTCCGTCATATGCTCTTTTAAAGGCACAAGAATATTCCCGGGGTAACTTTTATCCATTCGCACAACCCTCACTATTGCCAAGGCACAGGGAAGTTTCATTACCAATTCCCGCGCCAATGTTTTTAATAAATATCTTCTCTCCACATCTTCCCTCCTTGTAGCGGCAAAGACGATGTCCACACCGTTTTTTCTTGCCAGATCGCTTATCTTTTTCAGGGGGTCTCCCTTCTCGGTAATGCTTTCTACCTCGACATCCAGGCTCCGGGCCTCAAGGAAGAGTCTCTCAAGGGCAGCCTCGGCATGTCTGAACAGCTCCGTGCTGATTTTTTTATCGGCGACAAAGACAAGAGAAAGAGACGAACCGCAGGATTTTGCAAGGGCTATGGCATAGCGCGCCGCAAGTTCGGAATTCGTAAATTCATTTACGGCAGCGAGGATTTTTTTGTACATACTAAAATTATACAGACAGTTGCAGAGAACCGCAAGAAACGTGCAAGGGAAATGTTAAAATATCCCATGTTCGATACATCATGTAAAAACCTTCTCGTCAGAGGCGTCAACTGGATAGGTGATAGCGTTATGACACTTCCGGCAATAAGGTCATTAAAAAAAGCCTTGCCGGATACGACATTGTCCCTGCTCGTAAAACCGTGGGTATCCGCCGTTTTTGAACATAATCCGTTTATCGATGAGATCATCCCATATGGCATGGAACATGAGAAATTTATCGGCAAACTGAAACTCTCAAGGCAGTTGAGCAAAATGGACTTATGCGGCGCAATCCTTTTACAGAATGCCTTTGACGCCGCCCTCATAGCTTTTCTTGCGGGCATCAAAAACCGGATCGGTTATGACAGGGACGGCAGGGGCTTCATGCTGACCACGAAAGTGCCCGTGCCGCGGGATGCGGATAAAAAGCATCAGATTTATTATTATTTGAACCTGCTTGAGCAGGTAGGAATAAAAGCTGAATACGTCTATCCGTATATTTATCTCCTCACCGGGGAAAGGCTTCATGCAAGAACACTTCTTAATGGTATTAAGAGACCTATCCTCGGCATAAATCCGGGCGCGGCCTATGGTTCCGCAAAAAGATGGTTTCCCGAAAGATTTGCGGATATTGCAGCCTGGTTTATCAAAGACACCGGGGGCGGCGTTGTCATTTTCGGCGGACCTTCGGAAACGGATATAGGAGAAGAGATTTGTAGAAAACTGGAGCTGGAAAATTTTGGCGACTCTGCTTATCCCCTTAACTTTCTCGCCGGCCATCTTCTGAATCTTTCGGGGAAAACGGCCCTGAGAGAACTTATTTCACTGATTTCGGAATGCGATGTCATGGTTACGAACGATTCAGGGCCGCTCCATATCGGCTACGGGGTGAGGACGCCTATGGTAGCAATCTTCGGTTCAACAGACCCTCTGTTGACGGGGCCCCCTCCCGAGGGTAACAGGATCAATCACATAGTGATAAAACACGATGTCTCGTGCAGCCCATGTTTTAAACGCACCTGCAGGAAAAACGACATGGAGTGCATGTATGCAATCACTTCGGACGAAGTCTATTACGGCATCAAGAAAATGCTTCCGCATGTTCCGGCGGTTTTTTTTGATCGGGACGGAACTCTGAACAGGGACGGCGGGTACATCAATAATTTCGACAATTTCCATGTCTTTGAAGATATTGAACAACTCCGTCTCCTGAAAGAAAAAGGGTTCCTGCTTATAGGCATTTCCAACCAGTCGGGAATAGCCCGAGGGATTGTTGATGAAACGTTTGTAAAGGCGGCGAACAAAGTGTTTATTGATAAATACGGGTTCGACGATTTTTATTACTGTCCGCACCATCCCGACGAACGCTGTGAATGCAGAAAGCCGGAGCCTGAAATGCTTCTTAGGGCAAGGGCCGGGCATAAAATAGATCTGAAAAAATCCTATATAGTAGGAGACAAAGAAGCCGATATGCTGCTTGCAAAGGCCGTAGGCGCAAAAGCGGTACTTGTACAGACAGGGAAACTGCGGGAGTCGCCGCATGCAGATTTTACGGCAAAAAATCTTACGGAAACTGTTAAGTGGATACTTGGGAATGAAAAACCCTGAGAAGATACTTATCGTCAAGCCGAGTTCTCTCGGCGATATTGTGCACAGCCTTCCGTTTTTAAATGCGATCAGAAAGCGCTATACGGAAGCGGAAATACACTGGGTCATCTTTAAGGGTTTTGAAGGGCTGCTCGAAGGACATACGATGATCCATAAATTATGGATCGTCGACAAAGATTCGTGGACTAAATTCAACCGTGCAAAGGACACAGTCGCCGAGATTAAATCACTCTTAAGGGATTTTAAAAAAGAGCGCTTTGACCTCGTTGTCGATCTGCAGGGACTCCTGCGGAGCGGCCTTATTACGGCAGCTACGGGCGCGCCGGTAAGGATCGGATTAAAAGAAGCAAGAGAAGGGAGCAGGTTTTTTTATACCAACAATGTTCCCGGCGGAAGAGATATTCACGCGGTTGACAGATATTTAAAGGTTGCCGAATTCCTCGGATGTGATACCTCGGAAGTTATTTTTCCCCTCCCGCCTTTTGAGAAAGCTTCTTCTTTTGAAAATATTATTTCATCCTTCATCCTTCATCCTTCATCCTTTGAAGAATATGTTGTAATCGTCCCGGGGGCACGGTGGATGACGAAGAGATGGCCGCCGAAAAATTTCGGGAAACTTGCCTCACTTCTGCGTTTGAGATCAATCATTGTCGGAAGCAAAGACGATGTAAATATCGCAAATGAAATCGTTGCGCTCTCTCAGGGAAAGTCGTTTTCTCTTGCCGGAAAGACGGATTTGAAGGAATTGATTGCAGTAATCAAAGGCTCTAAATTTCTTGTCACCAATGATTCAGGCCCGATGCATATAGCTGCGGCATTAGGAGTTCCCGTCTTCGCTATTTTCGGGCCGACCGACCCGGCAAGGACAGGCCCTTACGGCAAAGGGCATACCATCATAAGAGAACCTGTTGAATGTGCGCCGTGCTTTAAAAAGACATGCGGCGACATTAAATGCATAAAGGATTTGTTGGCTGAAAAAGTTTATCGGATAATTGAAAGAAATCCGGAATAATTTCAGCCTGTCTTTAATCGCGCTACTTTTTAACCCCTTCTCTGGCAATGGCGATCTTACCGGTTCTGACAAACTCTTTTATGCCCATAGGCTTGAGGATCTCTATTATGGCCTCTATCTTCTTTTCATCGCCGGTAACTTCTATGGTATAGGTCCTCTGGCTTGAGTCTACAATCCTTCCCCTGAATATCTCGGCTATCCTGAGCACCTCGGCTTTGTCCTCCTGACGGGGGGCAACTTTTATAAGCACCATTTCACGCTCTACATGGTCCAGCTCCGTCATGTCGATGACCTTGATGACGTCTATGAGTTTGTTCAACTGTTTGTTAATCTGCTCTATGATTTGGTCATCGCCGCTGGTGACAATAGTCATATTTGATATGAGCGGATCAATGGTCTCTCCCACCGAGAGGCTTTCAATATTATACCCTCTCCCGCTGAAGAGGCCTGATATCCTTGAAAGTACGCCAAACTTATTTTCGACAAGTAGTGAAATGGTATGTCTCATGTTATTTCACCGCCTTTAGTTTCTTTTCGGATTTTTCGGTCTTTTCTTCAAAGAGCATCTGATCGATAGGCGCTCCTGCCGGCACCATTGGATAAACCTTCTCTTTCCAGTCTACAACAAAATCCATGAATACCGTTCTCTTTATCTTGAATGCTTCCCTGAGGACCGGCTCAACCTCGCTCGGTTTAGTAGCCCTTAATCCGACTGCGCCATATGCCTCTGCAACCTTCACAAAATCGGGAACCGTTTCAAGGTGAGTATGGGAATATCGTTCATTATAGAAAAGCTCCTGCCACTGCCTTACCATGCCGAGATAGCGGTTGTTGAGGATAGCGACTTTTACAGGCAGCTTGTTGATGACGGCTGTTGCCAGTTCCTGAATATTCATCTGGATGCTACCATCTCCTGCAATGTCTATAACAAGCTTGTTCGGATGGGCAAACTGCGCCCCGATAGCTGCGGGGAATCCATATCCCATAGTTCCAAGGCCGCCGGACGTCAGCCACATTCTCGGTTTGTCAAATTTATAAAACTGGGCTGCCCACATCTGGTTCTGTCCTACTTCCGTTGTGATTATTGCATCCCCCTTTGTGATCTCATATATCTTTTCGACAACAAACTGGGGCTTTATCACATCTTCGCTGTAGGTATATGTCATGGGCCTTTCTTTTTTCCATGCTTCTATCTGCCTGAGCCATGCCCTGCGGACCTCCGTCCACTGTTCCTTGATATCTTCCTTCATGACCTTGTTCAAGGCCGTAAGGACCCTCTTGACGTCTCCCACTATCGGCACGTCTACCCTAACGTTTTTTCTGATCGATGTCGGGTCGATATCAATATGGATTATCTTTGCATTCGGAGCAAAGGCGTCTATCTTTCCGGTGACCCTGTCATCAAAGCGCATACCGACTGCAATGAGCAGGTCCGATTCCTGTATAGCCTTGTTGGCATAGTAAGTGCCGTGCATTCCCGGCATCCCCAGAGAAAGGTCATGAGAGCCGGGGAAGGAACCGAGACCCATCAGTGTCATTGTTACCGGTATGTCGTTAGATTCGGCAAGTTCACGGACTTCCTTTGACCCGCCCGAAAGCACCACGCCTCCGCCCGCAACAATCAGAGGTCTCTTTGATTTTGCGATAAGCTGTGCCGCCTGGGCTATCATCCACTTGTTCCCTTCATAGGTTGGATTGTAGCTCCTGATCTTTATTTCAGGCCAGGTAAACTCCGCCTTTGCCGAGGTGACGTCCTTTGGCAGGTCTATTAGCACCGGCCCCGGACGTCCGGATATTGCGATATGGAAGGCCTCTCTTATAATCCCTGAAAGGTCTCTTACGTCTTTTGCCAGATAATTGTATTTGGTGCAGGGCCTTGAAATGCCTACGATATCGGCTTCCTGAAAGGCGTCATTTCCGATAAGCATAGTGGGTACCTGTCCGCAGAAGACAACCAAAGGAATTGAATCCATTGATGCCGTAGCAATCCCGGTTAAAGTATTCGTTGCCCCCGGCCCGGATGTTACAAGCACGACTCCCACCTTCCCGGTAGACCGTGCATAGCCGTCTGCAGCATGAACGGCCCCCTGCTCATGCCTTGTCAGGATAAGCTGCAGGTCTTTATTGTCATAAAGCAAATCGAAAATATTGAGGATAACGCCTCCGGGATATCCGAAGACATGCTTTACCCCTTCCCGCTTTAAGCACTCAAGAAATATCTCAGCCCCTGATATCTTCATAAGCTTTGCTCCTTTTAATTTTATATGAATTTTACCATAAAACATGAGCAAGGTGTAAATAGTTTCGGGCAACAAGGATTACTCTGTTCATATAAAAAAGTTATAATATATACAAATAAATGAGGCAATGAATCTATCCTAATATGTTATAACGGAAAGGGAATACGGTTTTATGGCGAAAGTAAAAAAGGACTTGGAATTGATCGGGGACAATCTGAAAAAGGATTTGCCGCTTTATACTATCGGTGTCGTAGCGGAATTAATGGGGACGACAAACCAGACTCTGCGACTTTATGAAAAGCACGGTCTCGTAAAACCGGCCAGGAAAAACAAGAACAGATTTTATTCCGATAATGACGTCAGACGGCTCCTCTGTTTGAGGGTTTATCTTTATCGGGAAAACAACGCCACAAAAATCAGGGGATGATCTTTCTTCATTATGACACCATTAGATGTTTATTTTTTTAGACAAAAATTCCTGCTATAAAAACTAAATAACCCTGCGGAATAATCCGCAGGGTATCTATGTATACTTTATTACCCTTCCGCAATAATGCCCTATCATTTAACGGTTCTCCGCTATGAGGCTTCTGCAGAATGATAATATATTAGCGTTCAGTACTCATATTCAAAAAATACCAAAAACCCATCAAGGCAATCCAAAAAAGAATTATCCATATATACTCACTTCCGGCATTCGCAAACATATCATAATAAGTAAAAATCCCGTCATTCATTTCCCACCTCCACAAACTCTACAACTAATCTTTATCGAGCGTGCTTGCCCATTGAGGAGACTTCCGCATTACGAACATCCTGTTGACAACCCATCTGAATACCCATATCTGGACAAATACTATTGCGAGACACACCAAATACTCAATGGCGGAAGGATAATACTTTTCCGAAAAAGGGAGACTCCAGTTATATGCGAGAAAGACACTATTATATCTGTTCAACAAAATTCCGGCTATAGCAATAATAGCAGCCGCTTGGATAGTGAGAGTATTTCGCTTCTGTGCGCCGTGGATGAACATCAGGCCGGGGATTGCGACAAACCCGATCATCTCGATAAGCCACCAGTAACCCATGGAGCTGTTTATCAGCGCAAAATCTCCTTCAAATTTTGCAAGAATAAGATTGAGGGAAAAATAGGTAAATATCACGGCACCGCAGATTCTAGCCAAGCCGATAAGAATATCATCGCGCGACTGACGATTCTCTTCATCAATTTGATAGGTAAAAACCTTACTGCTTATAGTTCCCTCAAATATAACCATTGAAACCCCGGCATAAATGCTTGATATGAAAAACATAAATGGCAGCATTTCCGTATACCAGAGGGGATGAATCTTCCCCTTTGCCATTGTCATTAAAGCCCCTAAGCCTGTCTGATGAAGGATGGAAAGAGTAATTCCGAATGCCACTGCTCCAAGGGCAAGAGAGCCGACCGTCTTTCTCATTTTTATCTTACCCAGCCATTCAGCAACTGCCGGAGAAAATTCAAGAGCCGAAGTCAATATATAAAGGAAAAAAAGCCATATAACAACGAATAAAACAGAGCTTGCGCCAAATTCATTCCCAATAAAAACGTTCGGTATATTCCACCAGCGACCGAAAGTTATAACAATCACCACTGAACAGAAAACATAAAAAAGAAAGGCATTAAGGATTGCCGCTCTCAAAACGGGACGATATTTATTCACCCCCAAAATATAAACGATAAAAGCAAGGACATATCCTCCTCCCGCAAAAGCGGATCCGGACATAACATAAAATCCGATCCAGAGACCCCAAGGGAACGATTGGCTAAGATTCGTAACAGGCCGGCCGATTCCCATTGCGAACCGAAATAATAGAAGTATGACACCAAATATAATTACAATGCCCGAAATGAGATTAAACGCTGTTGAAAGATTCCCCTTTGGCCTTAACTCATTCTTAAAATAACTCCAAAAATCTCCGATGCTACTTATCTGAGGCCTTTCTTCCTTTTTTTGTTCAACTGCTACTGTCTCTAACTTTTCTCCGGCCATATTAGCACTTCTCCCTTTCCTCTAATGTTTCCCTTTTTCTTCGTGCTTTTCTTCATGTTTTTGTTTTTGGCTTTCCTTCCCCATCTTTATCGCCGCGCTGACGGCAAGCATGAACAAAGGGGTCAGCGTTGCAACTAAGGGGACCGTCTTGAAGTAAAATGAGCTGTATTCCGGGTATGGCTTTGTTCCAAGGTCTTTACGGAAACCTATTTGCTCGAATGGGACCGCCGAGAGATAAAGGTGGGATGTTCCGCCGACTTCGTATTCTCCAAATATATGGTCTACATATTTATCGGGGTTCATAGAGATCCTTCGCTTTCCGTCATCCAATATCTGCCTTCTTGTGCCGGCCATTAACGCCTGTGTCGGACAGACCTCAACGCAAGCGGGAAGCACCCCCTGCTTAAATCTGTCCCAGCACAGATTGCATTTCTGAATATTCGGCATAGCTTTACCATATTCAAATTTGGGGACATCAAAGGGGCAGGAAACCATACACAACCTGCAACCGATACAATTCGAGTCCCAGGTAACATGTCCGGTAGGTCTTTTCTTCATTGCTTTTGTGGGACATGCAACGGTACAACCCGGCTGATTACAATGCATACAACGTTTCGGCACAAATATTGTACCCTTTTCAGTATCATATTTGTTTGTAACAGTATACTGTTTATCGGTTGTCTGCCTCAGAGATTGAAAAACGGTCTCATTGGTTCCTTCCGAAATATCGGGGTTCGGCAGTCCGTTCACCTCGGCGCACGCCTTCTCACAACGGCGGCATCCGATGCACCGCGTCGTATCAACCAGAATGCCATAAAATTCTTTTCCGGATATCCTCTCCCCGGCAGAAGATTTTCCCGCTGTTAGAAGGTCTCCGGTTGTCGCTCCCGCAACCCCTGTTCCTATTATTTTTAGAAAAGTCCTTCTGTCCATCCTCGCTCCTCTCTATTCATTCTCCATAGCGTGCTTACATATTTTATTTCGGATGCCATACGTTAAGCATTGAGGTTGTGTTCTGCCTGACCACATTCCGGTTCTTTATTTGGGTTATTGCAGATGGTCCCTTCTTATTTGCTTCATGGCATTCCGAACATTTTCTGCCTTTCGATATATCCATCTTCTCATGGCACCCCTGGCACTGACGATGATAAGCCGAGAGAAGACTCGTTTTGTTAAGGTTCTGCTTGTCGTAGTCAACCATGTGACAGTTTCCGCAACGTGGCATCTGAAGTTCAGCCGACGTATTGCTCTGGTGGTGACACCCATTGCAGAGTGTCTGGATGTCCCTGTGGAAATATGTGGCAAGTTTGCTATCGTTGGATACCTTCACAAGCTTGTTCAGAACATCGCGGTGCGGAAACTTCGAGGGTTCAAACTCTTTTTGAAGCACCTTTATTTCAACCTCTTCCTTGATGTTATTCCCGGCATAAGAAAGCGGTTTTGGCATAGCTATCTGTTTACCTGCATGGCAACTTGAGCAGTTATTTTTCTTGGGATTCATTGTCCCTACATCCATGGCTGATATATAATAATGGCAACCTGCGCACTCCTTTTGTGCCTTCATTTTATTATGGCATCCGGTGCAGCTTTGTTCAGCGAGCATACGATGATAAGCGTTTGCCACATTAATCCCCTTGCCTTCGGGTTTACCGGTCAGGCTGTGACACGCTTTGCAGGACTTTAGGGTCTCGTGATGACAGGTACGGCATGATTTAACGGACTTTTCATGGGACTGGTGATTAAACGGGACCTCTCTCATACTTGAGTTTTCTATGTCGATGAGCGATATAGCTCTCTGACCGCGATCAGGGCGGGCAACATTATTGAGTTCGGCAGTTGTTCTGTATTTTCCGGTGTGGCATTTTGAGCAATCGGTTGGAATATGACATTCCGTGCAACTGACAGCTTGCCGATAGTCATCCGCAATATGGCAGGAATTGCAGGCAATCTTTTCGTTATGAATCTTGTGAACATCTTGCGAACCTACATTCATGTATGAATCCTTACATTCCAAATGGCAGTTCAAACATTGTTGGTGAGAGATTTTCCGCACAGAAAGTCCCTTCGAAGCAGCCACTTTCGTAATGGCAGCTAATTCAGGGCCCCTTTTCTTGTCAAGATCATGGCAAGAAGAACAGGACTCTTCCGTCCCTTTCTTGGAATATAATTTTTGGTCTTTCACATCGTAAGTGTGATGACACTGGCCGCAGTCATCTTTGCCAAACTTCTCTTTCATTATTTTCACATGTTTGTTGTGATCGTAAAAATCAAACTCAGCCTGAGGAATAGGCTTCTTGAGCATTGCAAATTCTTTCTTATGACAGTTATTACAAGTCACCGGCCCTGTTTTCTTATTCTCCGCACCGCTTTTCTTATGGCACTCGATACATTCATCATGGAATGCCTTCATGACAGCCTTCTTCCCCTTGCCTTTTATTGTTTTAGGGAAATTGAAGATGAGTTTATTCTTACTATCTACAGGGTGACAAGTAGAGCATCCTTCTTTCTTATATGCCTCTTCATGTTTTTTATGGTCAAAAACCACCTGGGGACGTTGGAGCTTACCGAAGATTTCTGTATGAGCTATTCTGATCTTGTTATCATGCGCTGCGCTGACTGGTTTCTGGACAGGCTCAGGGTTTCCGACAGAATATACCAAGGTCAGACCGGAGGCTATCAAAATGAGATATAACACACTTATAAATAAGAACAATAATTTTCTGCTCATACCTTCTTCCTTCCTCGTTTATTTCGCCAGTTTCAAATGTTCGGGAAATTCCATAGTCGCCATCAGTATCTCATCGAAAAAGATGTTCTTCACAGGCAGATTCCAGTATTTGATCACGTCCTTTATCCCGGTGCTGCAGTTATGGCACGGCGTAATCACATACTTCGCACCCGTCGCCTTTATCTGGTCGGCCTTTACCTTGTTGTGCTTCGCCTTATGCGATGCCCAGTTCGATAATGAGGCCAGTCCGCCTCCCGCATTGCAGCAGAAATTGTGCTCACGGTTCGGCGTCATCTCCCGAAAATCTTCACACGTCGCGTTCACAAAATATCTGAACGTCTCTGCTTGTCCACCCCTGCGGATAATATTGCACGGGTCCTGCAGCGTCACAGGTTCTTTGATCTTCCTCACTATCTTGAGCTTCCCGGCTTTCAGAAGCTCTACCCAAAACTCTCCTGTCTGCATCACTTCAAACGGCAGAACCTTCATTCCTAGCATCGGCGGCGCCACTGACCTAGTGGTGAATCGCGGATGCCCTCACTCAGTGAGCACCATCTTCTTTACTCGCAATCGGGCCGCATTGTCATACAACCCCCGCACAACCCGGTTCATAGTCGTAAAATCACGCAGAAACATCGCCATGTTGCTCGTGTCCCACGTGTCTCTTCCAGAAACGGTCCAGTCGACACCCGCTGCCATCATTAGCTTCGCCGTACGTTCGATATGGTACGTGTTCGTCTTGGGCTCACCACCCAGAGGAAACCATAGTACCTCCGCTCCATCTTTATCTATCGGTATCCTCAAATTCTTGAACTCGGCCCCTACTTCCTCTTCCTGCCACTGCACCGTATCTATCCAGTCGTTCTGCGTATACCACACCTGGTTCAACACCGTCGCATGAGAGTGGTCCTGGTCCATCATGCGCTGAGGCACCACCCCAAGGATAAAACACACCCGGCGCACTAATCCTATGATAAACGTGATATCCAACCCGTACGGACAGTACATGCTGCAACGATGACAGATATTGCATTCGGTGAAGACTATCCGCGCCGTCTGCTTGATAAACTCCGCATCTACCTTCCCCTTCCGCTTCAGCATCTCCCATACCGTCATCTTCATCTTCGCCACTGGCGCAAAGGTCGGGTCTTTACCGCTCGACAAATACCACTGACACGCCTCTGAACACAGCCCGCAATGTATGCACGTCTCCATTATCCCGCGTATCCTCGCGGTCTGCGCTCCCAACACCGCCATGATCGTCTTCTCGATCTGCTCCGGCTTTAGGTCCTTTATGGTTTCGTCAAGGCCTACATCAGGGTTTGGATCCCTGATATACTCCGGGAACTCCCTGCTTACTATCTTCTCCTTTGCTGCCATCACTTGCCTCCTTTATTTAAAGCCACTCTACCAGTCTTTTCCACCCCACCCCGCGGTCTGAGAACCCATAAGTGCCCTTGTCATGAAGAAATAGAACATATGGGCCAATCTCGTAAATGGGATGGCGATCAACATTGCTGCCCCGAACAGGATATGAAGGATAACCATAGCTTTATAGGGTAAAAGCCACTCGTGATACGCGAGGAATCCCGTGAGAAAGGGGAAAAAAGAGATTGCGAGTATCAGGAAGTCATCGCCCGAACTCACAAATCTCACTTCCGGTGCGAATATCCGCCTCATAAGGAAAATTACAGAGGTAACGATAACCAGGAATGTCATGACATCCGCGGCCTTCTCAGGAAGGCTCCACCAGCTCACCCCCCAGGATTCATACCAGAGGACATTATGAGAGAGGAGAAAGATTGGGGTGAACACAAGACCTATATGGAAGACGAACGTGGTAATGGTTACCGGCCATCTCATCCTCCAGTTTCTGCTCCCGAAAGGAAATATCCAATGAAGAATGGATTTCCTGACGGCTGGCGGTTTGATAGACGGCAGCAGTGTTGGATCGTTCTTCGCCATCAGGTACATTCGCCTTACCTTATAAACGCTCATTCCGATAAATACCAGAAAAGCTATCCAGACCAACGGGCCTCTCACTAAGGTGTACAAAGACGGGTCTCTGATAAAATCAAGCATACCTCACTCCATTCCTTATATTTCGTTTACCGGGACTACACGGCGGAAGTACTTCCCGTTCTCCACGCATCTTACCATGAGTTTGCTCCCGTCAGGACTGAACACAGGGCTCCAAAACGATTCATACGCTTTCTTCCCGATCTTACCATTCACGGCCAGAAAATACTTTCCGTTTTTTTCGACCTTGGCTGCGACCTTATCACCCGCAGGGCTGAATACAGGATCCCAGACATTATCATACTTTTCGGGCCATGGTGAACCGTCCACGACAACCGTCCATTTTTTTTGATCTTTTACAGCGGCCGCAACCCTTTTCCCGTCGGCACTAAAAACAGGAGTCATTACCAGCTGATTGAATACCGTCTTCCACGCAGAACCATCCACCGCAACCGTCCATTTCCCAAAGCCGGCAGCGACCACTGCTGCCAATCTCTTTCCGTCAGTGGTAAACACCGGCCGCCAGACCTGTGAAAAAAACTTCCAGATCGGCTTCCCCTCCATCGCCATTGTCCAGCCTTTGGGTGTCTGGACCGGAGCAACAAAGTCATTGCTCCCAGGCTTACAGATCGGCTCCCAGACTGCTGGGAAAGTCTGCTCCCAGGGCTTTCCATCGATCGCGATCGTATATAGAGCCAGCGACATCCTCACAGATGCCGCCACATGGTTGCTGTCAGAGCTAAACACCCCGCCCCATATGTTGATGAAGTTCGTATCCCAGGGAGTGCCATCCACTGCAACGGTCCAGTTCTTTTTCAAAAACGCTGCATTATCTAATTCAGCGCGTCTGGTTCCCAGCACATGGGCCGCAGTTCTGTTACCGTCAGGGCTCATTGCAACATCCCTTGTCTCAAAAAACATATTCTCCCAGATTGCTCCATTCAAACAGACGCTGGTCATATTATCTTTGCTTATATTTACAGCAATATTTTTCCCATCCGGGCTCATTGCAAGATTCCATATATAATCAAACCTCTCTTCCCACATTTCATGATCGATATTCACAGACCATTCATAATCTCTTAATGCAAGCGAAATCAGCCGATTGTCCGGAGTGAACTTGAGAGAATATACCCTCTCGAAGGTTTCTTCCCATGCTTCTCCATTCACACAGGTAGTGAATCTCCTTGCGTCGTTTCTGACGATGGTGGCAACCTTCTCTCCATCATCGCTGGGGACAAGTTCGCGAACCGCTGTAAATCTCTTCTTCCACTCGTTTATATCCGCGATCAGTTTTTCTTTTGTATCCCAATCCCAATTTGCGATATTCATTTCACCCATATACGGATTCCTTCTTCCCAAAGGTTTTTTGTTAATTCAACATATTTGAGAAAATTACACAATTACCTATGGAAAACATTTTTATAATGTATAATGAATTCCAAATTATCACACCTCTTTTAGAAAAGTCAACAACTTTTTATATTCTTCTTATATTCCGTCATTTATTATTTAGGTAAAAAGAACTCAATATTTTAGATAAAATTATTAACTTTCTTTCCCTTAATTTCTTTATTTATAACTATGTTAGCTACCACGTTAGCTATCACAGCAATCACTATAGCGGTAAAATAATAATTTATGCATTTTAACCTTAGCCCATCTTCCGCAGTTACTGCTTGAATTTCATAAAAAATGAAGATAGGCAGTCAGCAAACCCGCATCAATTCTTGATAGAGAAATCCCTTATTTCAAAAATCGCATGTAGTGCAGAAAAGCCTC
>JBAZZX010000033.1:0-34551 GCA_041658585.1 Thermodesulfovibrionales bacterium | reverse complement strand
ACCAAGAGAAGATGGATAAGCAAATAGAGGATCAGCAGAAAGGCTTATTCAAGTAACAACGGCAAACAAGATGGTACCTTTCAGGACTATCTTTTCAAGCCACCTCCTCTGGGGGTGGTAGTTGACTCAGCCCCTGCTTTTTTGAATTCTTCCCATCTTCTGAGCTTTTCAGGAGAAACGAATTCATTGACAAAACTGTTTGCTTCTTCAAGCCATTGGAGTTTTGCTTCAGCCGAAAGACCCTGAAACTCCTTCAGCTTTTCTTTTGAGAGGCGAAAACTGAAAGGCGCTTTTCTTTTCGTGGTGTTATTCATCCTTATTTCCCATTTGTTCCAACGCTTCAAGCGCTTCGATATCGGCAATATCCTGCGGCCTGTGCGCTTTATTTTTTAAAAATATCAGATGTTTTTTGGAAATGACAGGGATTTTTATACCCCTTGCTTCAAATATGACTACCTCTCTTTCTATTTCATCAAAACTGATAGGTTCGTCTATAAAAACATCAACCAAATTCATTGGCTTAACAGGATGGTAAAAACTAAAAACCTCCATGCCTTTCTCTTCCTTCCATGCTTTCCTGTTGAGCGGATTGATAAAATCTTCAGCTTTTACGGGTGGCTTAGGTCTATACCCGAGATCATTCATGACGGCAATAAATTTCTGCAGATTCTCCGTACTCATCTCTACAATAAGGTCGATATCTGCTGTCAGACGTACGACTCCGTGAAGAACCAAAGCTACCCCGCCGGCAACTGAATATTTTACATTTTTATCGTCAAGTTTTCTGAAGACCTCTTCGTAAAGCATATTTAAAAGTATATCAGATATTTGAAAGTCTGACCAAGAATTGCCTTTTGTGGTATCAGTATCCACATAGGGATGTACCTTTAACAGAGGAGGGGAGTAGGTTTTGCCTTTCATGCCCCTCTGTGAACGAGAGGCATGAAAGGTAGAAGAAAGAACTATTTCTTTGCTGTCTTGGGTTGCCCTATCGCATCAGTAAGGTTCTGCTTCTGGGCACTGATCTGCTCTGAGAGCGATTTGGCAAGGTCGCCGGCCTGACGGATTTTGCCTGCCTGCAACTGTTCTTTTATACCGGTCATGTCGAGTTCAAGCTTGCCGATTGCGGACTGAAGCTCCTCTTTTGACGCAGCGACTTTTTTCTTGATTGCCGTTGCCGCGAGAGTCTTTGTTTCGTCTAAAGCCTTCTGAACATCCGGGAGCATCGCGTCGATTTCTTCTTTCATCTTTTGCTTGTTCTGGTCTACAAGGGATGCAGCCTGCTGCGCTATTTTTGCGGCTTCCATAGCGGCTGTTTTGGCCTCGTCATATTTCTTTGCCGCGACCATCTCGCCAGCTTTTTTCATTTCATCCTGGGCCTTTGTGAATACATCCTGAACGTACAAATCGGCTTCTTTGGCTTTTGCGTCGGCTATCGCCTTTTCGGCGTTAGCTATTTCCTGCGTCGGCGGCTTTGCACAGGCAAAGATTAGCGAAAGAGCAAATACGCATACGATCAACCCCGTTTTCCAAACTGCTTGCTTCATAGTAACTACCTCCTGTATAAAATGATTTTTGAAACGTACCATTATAAAAAAAACCGTATTGCAAGTGCAAGACAAAATTCATGCTTTCACGTTGAAAGGGAAGGGCAGACGGGCTTCAATGAGTCTATCCACGGGCAACAGGAGTATTGACGGTTGGATTGGATTGACATAACAGTTGTAAAGAGAAAAGATTTAGAATAAAATGTCTCTGTAAAGCCGTACATGAAGTAAGCATTCAGTTAGGGGTTGAGAAATCCTCCCCTTTGCAAGGGGAGGTTGGAGGGGTTTTGAAAAATAATTAAAACCACCCCTACCCCTCCTTGTAAAGGAGGGGATTAAACCTGTAACCAAAGGATTACGTATATGACCATTAATAATCTTGAAATACATTTCATAGGAGGAAGAGGCATATGGCAACAATCAAAAAGATAACGGCAAGGGAGGTCCTTGATTCAAGAGGCAATCCTACGGTAGAAGTAGATGTTAGGCTCGACAACGGTATCCTTGGAAGGGCTGCCGTGCCTTCAGGGGCTTCAACGGGAAGCAGGGAAGCGATTGAATTGAGGGACGGCGACAGGAAACGCTATCTCGGCAAAGGCGTTCTGAAGGCCGTAACAAACGTCAATAAAGTAATTGCCCCTAAACTAATCGGTACGGACCCACGGAAGCAAAAACAGATCGATTCCCTTATGATCAAACTCGATGGCACTGAAAACAAGGCAATGCTTGGGGCCAATGCAATCCTTGGGGTTTCTCTTGCCGTGGCAAAGGCTGCTGCGCAGGACAAAAATGTGTCCGTGTTTAAATATCTCGGCGGCAATAATGCGCAGCGTCTGCCGGTCCCGTTCCTGAATATCCTCAACGGAGGCAAGCACGCAGATAATAATGTAGACATACAGGAATTCATGATCGTGCCGAAAGGCGCAAAGTCTTTCAGTCAAGCCCTGAGAATGGCTGCTGAGACATATCACACTCTAAAATCGGTTTTAAAGTCCAAAGGACTTAGTACCTCCGTGGGTGATGAAGGGGGCTTTGCTCCGGACCTTTCTTCCAATGAAGAGGCAATACAGGTTATTCTTACCGCCATTGAAAAAGCAGGATACAGGCCGGGGAAAGATATATCTATCGCGTTGGATTCTGCTGCAAGCGAGATGGTTGAGGACGGCAAGTATATATTAAGAGCAGACAACCGCAGACTGTCTTCAGAGGGAATGGTAAAATTCTATGAGAACTTGGTCTCGAAATACCCTATAGTTTCTATAGAGGACGGTCTTTCGGAGGATGACTGGGACGGTTGGAAAATACTTACAAAAAGACTTGGCAAGAAAGTCCAGTTGGTAGGAGACGACATCTTTGTTACCAATCCAAAGATTCTGGCTGAAGGGATCAAGCAGCGGGTTGCGAATTCCATCCTCATTAAACTCAACCAGATAGGCACGCTGACCGAAACGCTCGAAACCGTTGAGATGGCAAAGAAAGCCGGGTACACCTGCGTATTTTCCCACCGTTCCGGCGAGACGGAGGACGCATTTCTCGCAGATGTTGCCGTCGCTACGAATGCCGGACAGTTGAAGACCGGAGCTCCTGCGCGGTCCGAGAGAACGGCCAAATATAACCAGTTGCTCAGGATCGAGGAGGAATTAGGCAAGAAGGCGGTTTTTAAAGGAGCGCTCAAGTGGTAGGGAAAAAATAAGCGGATCCGTCAGTTGGGTAAAATGAAAGGTCTCGAAAGTTTTCGAGACCTTTTAAGTTACTAAGACGGCAATAAGTGAGGATACATATTCTGACACCCTCCCCTTTATCCCCTCCCCTCAAGGGAGGGGATAAAATTAATCCCTCTCCCTTGAGGGGAGAGGGCAAGGGTGAGGGTGATAACTAGTCTTACTTATGAATTTATTATAAAGACTTTAATTGTGCGAGGGTTAGGTTTCTTTAGTGGTGATGACTTTCTTTATCTTCCTCTACACTGTGTATCTGGCAGTATAGTCCGCTGTTTGCACATTCCCCACATTCGAACTGGAGAAGTACATGACTGATATTCATCTCTCTTAAAGCGGCTTCAATTTTAAGGCGTATGCCTTCAACCTCGCTCAATTTCTGATCATGCACCCAAATATGGGCTGAGAAGGCTATCTGTTTATGGGCAATGGACCGGATGTGCACCGCATGTATTCCCTGTACATCCGGTATTTCGGAAATCTTCCTCGCAATCTCTTCCACACTGAACCCTCGCGGGGTAAACTCAAGGAAAATGGATAAAGCTTCCTTAAGCACCCGCATGCCGCCCGCGATAATGATGACTCCGATCATGATACTTGCAACAGGATCTGCATATCTCCAGCCAGTCATGTATACGATAAGCCCTGATATAATGACGCCCACGGAAGACAGGGTGTCCCCAAGGACGTGAAGCCAGGCGCTTTTGATATTCAGGTCGTCATGCCGGTGACCGAGTATCAGGGCCATTATAATATTCCCTATCAATCCTGCAGTTGCAATGGAAAGCATTACCGGTATGATGATTTCCGGTGGAGATATGAAACGCTTGTATGATTCGATGAAAATAAATGAAGCAATGACAACAAGGCTTAAACCATTTATAGTAGCAGCCAAAATTCCGAACCGATGATAGCCGTATGTTGCCCTGTGATCGGAAGGTTTCCTGCCGATGTGCGCGGCGATCATGCTCAATCCAAGAGCAAAGGCGTCGGTAAGGACGTGCCCTGCGTCGCTCAGAAGGGCCAGACTGTTGCTGATGATCCCGCCAATGATTTCTGCAGCGAGAATCACAAGGGTCACAATAAAACTTAAGAAAAGACGTTTTTCTATGGACCTGCTCATACAATTCCTATATTTTAACCCGTTTCAAGGCATTAAAAATTGCCTTGACAATATATAAACCAATATTTATATAATATCATTGAAAGAGGAAATATGCTAAAGTTTTTCGCGGAATATGTTACATATAGTTTGATAGGATTGAAACATGGTACCCATCTTGCCGATGCTATTGAATTCTTTATCTATGATACTCTCAAGATATTTTTGCTGCTGTCGGTCATCATATTTGCAGTATCCGTAATAAGAAGTTATTTCCCGCCTGAGAAGACAAAGAAAATCCTGTCTCATAAAAAAGAATTTATAGGTAACGTCCTTGCCGCGCTGCTCGGAATCGTAACCCCGTTCTGCTCCTGCTCCGCAGTGTCCTTGTTTGTCGGAATAATGACTGTAACAATAACAGCCGTAGGCTATTTATTTAACGCAATCTTATAGGAGGTTCCATATGGAAATCAAGGTGCTGGGGCCAGGCTGCCCTAATTGCTCGATGATGGAAGAACTGGTAAAAAAAGCGATAAAAGAACTCGGTATTGAGGCAACGGTAGAGAAAGTATCAGACATCAAGGAGATTATGAAATATACCATGTCGACTCCTGCCCTTGTCATCAACGGTAAACTCAAGCATTCGGGAAAACCGCTGCCGAACCTTGAAAAGGTGAAAGAGTTGATAAGAGCTGAATCGCATTGATGATACAGACATGTTCAGAAGGTTTCTCTTGCTGTCAACTCTGGAGAGAATTCCCTCGGAAGCTTTCAATGAAGATAAGCAGAGACTGGCGAAGTTCTTAAAGGAAATAATCAGTAGATAAATAATATTGCACACTTAAGAAACCATTATATGGATATACTGGCTTTTGCAGGTACTTTACTTCACGGTGGATTAAGCAATTTGGCAGCCTACCTGGCTGCACACGTACTCTTGTGCCTTGTCCCTGCCTTTTTCATTGCAGGCGGGATGGCTTCCCTGATTCCAAGTGAGACTGTAACTCGTTTCCTGGGACGGAACACACCCAAATACATTTCCTATCCCTCAGCAGCTTTGGCAGGATCTGTACTGGCGGTATGCTCGTGCACAATCGTTCCCCTATTCGCAGGGATTTATACTATGGGCGCCGGGATAGGACCAGCCATCACTTTATTATTCTTTGCGCCCGCTGCAAATATACTCGCATTGGTATACACCGGTGGTATAATCGGAGCAGACATAGCTTTTGCCCGGTTCTTTCTCTCGCTTGCCTTTGGTGTCGGCATCGGGATGATTATGGCGCTGATTTTCAGCCGTGAAGATATTGTTCGCAATCAGGAAGCCGGTTTGCTTTTTACTGACCAGAGAAAAATGCACCGCGCTGCGTTAATCCTTCTGCTGGTTCTCGTAGTTCTATTGCTCTCCGGAACGCTTAAGCTGAGATTTCTAACTGATTCTTACGGAAAGTTGACTCTTCCTATTCCAGGTGCAGACAGTTTTCAAAGGTGGCTGTTTCAGCTAATGCCCTTTGACGCCGGGAAGGGCGAAGAAGGTGTAACAGCACAGGGCGCTATCCTGATCGTTTTACTAAGCCTTATTGGGCTTAGCGCATGGAAAGGGCTGCAGAATATCATCGAAGGCTTTAACGGCTGGACCTGGACTTCATTAATATTGGTCATACTGACTATGCTCACTGCATCGGTAGGCATTCACCCCCATCCTGGAGGTCTGGATATCCTCTTTACCGGAAAATTTTTTGGTGTTGTATTGAGCATCGCTGTAATTATCTTCTTAGCACGCTATCAACTGGGAAAAGAAGAGGTTCAGAATTGGTTGTGGGAATCGTGGCGTTTTATCAAGCAAATTTTTCCACTACTCATCATGGGCGTTTTTGTTGTAGGGATAATCCGCCAGATTGTCCGGCCTGAATGGATCGAGTCATTGGCGGGTAAGAATACCATCCTCGGCAATCTGGCAGGTGTTGTTTTTGGAGTGTTTATGTATTTCCCCACACTGGTCGAAGTTCCTATCGCTAAAATGTTCCTGACGCTGGGGATGCATCGCGGCCCACTTCTGGCATATCTCATGGCCGATCCTGAATTGAGCTTGCAAAGCATACTGATTATTTCGACCATTATCGGTAAGCTTAAAACCTGGACGTATGTCGGCTTGGTAGCGCTGTTCAGCCTGCTCGCCGGCCTTATCTACGGGTCGTGGGTTGACGGCGCAAACGTTTGGCATATTGCACTTTATATGATGTTTTTTTTAAGTGGTTTAGCATTTGTATTCTATCTGGTTAATAAACGAAACCGAGCATGAAAGATTTCATCAAGGAGGTACAGCATGGCTGAAGTGATAAAAAGACTGTCATTTCTTGATCGTTTTCTCACCTTATGGATATTTCTGGCAATGTTTATAGGGGTTGGCGCAGGATATCTATATCCTCAAATCACCGATTTCTGGAATATCTTTCAGGTGGGCACTACCAACATCCCAATAGCCATTGGACTAATCTTAATGATGTATCCGCCCCTTGCAAAAGTTAAATATGAACAACTTGGAGAGGTCTTCAGGAATATAAGGGTGCTAAGCCTTTCTCTGGTGCAAAACTGGATCGTGGGACCTATTTTGATGTTTCTTCTTGCAGTTGTTTTTCTTGGAGATTATCCGGAATACATGATGGGGTTAATAATGATCGGAATTGCGCGCTGTATCGCCATGGTGATTGTATGGAATGATCTTGCGTGCGGTGACAGAGAATACGCTGCCGGTCTCGTTGCGTTCAATTCGATATTTCAGGTCCTTTTCTTTTCCCTGTATGCATATGTCTTTATAACGGTGCTTCTTCCTCTGTTTGGATTAAAAGGCGCTGTTGTGAACATTACCATTGCGCAGATTGCGAAGAGCGTATTCATATATTTGGGAATCCCGTTTATCGCGGGAATTATAACCCGCTTCAGCCTGATAAAACTAAAAGGGAACACGTGGTATGAAGAAGCTTTCATACCGAAAATCAGCCCCGTCACTTTGATCGCTTTGCTTTTTACCATAATTGTTATGTTTTCCTTAAAAGGTCAATATATTGTCCGACTGCCGTTTGATGTGATAAGGGTGGCAATTCCGCTTTTCATCTACTTTCTGCTTATGTTCCTTGTCTCCTTCTATATGGGAAGAAAATTTGGCGCCGGATATGAAAAAACCGCCACGCTCTCTTTTACCGCTGCAAGCAATAATTTTGAACTCGCAATCGCAGTAGCGGTATCCGTGTTTGGGATTAACTCCGGGCAGGCATTTGCCGCAGTCATCGGTCCGCTGGTCGAAGTGCCTGTTTTAATCGGTCTGGTAAATGTAGCGCTGTATTTTAAGCGTAAATACTTTGCTGCCGAGTATTGCCAAATTAAAGGGACTGAGCCGTTATAATCGGTGCAATACTTGAATAAACATTAAGGAGGTTGTAATTGGATATCAGAAAATTGATAAAAAGTCTGCTCTTAATTTTTGTGGTTTTGAGTTTTGCGGTTCTTATTTATAAGGAATTCTCTCCCAAAAGTGAGAGCAATGTGACTGCCGCCGCAGCAACACAGAGTGATAAAACGTCCGTACCCGAAAAATCTTTGCCGGTCTCGGAGAGTCAGCCCTCAAAAGAACCCGCAACAAAGCAGAAGGGAAAAGCCCCTTCACCTCTGACTGAGGTGAAATCTCAAAATTCCAAGGTGATCGCATATTATTTCCATGGGACGTTCAGATGTCCGACATGCCAGACTATTGAAAAATATTCGGGCGAGGCTATTGAAAAATATTTTTCAATAGAACTGTCAACCGGGAAACTCGAATTTAAGCCGGTAAATGTTGAAGAAGGGGAAACCCGCCATTACATCCAGGACTATCAGTTATTTTCGAAATCTCTCATCATAGCTTTGTACAAAGATGACAAACAGGTGAAATGGAAGAATCTTAAGGAAGTCTGGATCCATGCGGGGGACAAAGAAAAATTTTATCAGTATGTAAAAAATGAAGTAGAAGAGTTTTTAAAGGAAGCCCAATAGATGGAAGATTTTCTCCTTGCTTCATCAGCCTTATGGCTTGGAATGTTAACCTCTGTCAGTCCGTGTCCGCTGGCTACGAACATCGCAGCAGTGTCTTTCATTTCACACCGGCTTACACAGAGAAAGGTTGTTTTTTTATCCGGAATCCTCTATACCTTTGGAAGGAGTCTCACGTATATTGTCATTGGCGTCCTTATCGTAAAAACGCTGGTAGATGTCCCGATCCTGTCGGATTTTCTCCAGAGATATGTGAACAAAATCCTTGGTATTGTATTGATTCTCGTCGGGATGGTCCTGCTGGATTTGTTGCGAATCCCCTTGTCTCTCCCATCAGTATCCGAAAATGTAGCAAAAAAACTCATTGAAAAAGGGGTTTTCGGTTCATTGCTTTTGGGCATTCTCTTTGCGCTCGCATTCTGTCCCGTCTCCGCCGCCCTGTTTTTCGGAGGGCTGATCCCCATAGCAGTAACAGCAAAGTCAGGGATATGGTTTCCCCTGATTTATGGTATCGGTACCGGCCTGCCTGTCCTGCTCTTCGCTATATTAGTATCTACCGGAACAGAACTTGTAAACAGAGTCTACCACGGAATAGCACGATTAGAGGTTTACTCCAAAATAGTTACAGGCATAGTTTTCATTGTGGTAGGCATCTATTACGTCTTATCGCATATTTTGGGATTGATTTAGGAGAAATGCGGAAAGATAGGCTTAAAAGGACTGAAACAGTTTATCAACAATCCGGCGTTCAAACCCGTCCCTCTGATCCTTGAGACGCCCAGGAAGGAGGAGACCGACGACCCCGCAAACATAGACAGGGTAAGAAAGATGATGAATGCGCAATGATAGTTCATTATTTGTAAACGACCGTTTCTAAAATAGGATCGTTCACAAAAATGCACCATCTGTTGTCAAATGTAATTTTTTTGTTGACAAATGCAATTTTATCCTGTATAAATATATACAGGTGAATAAATGCTGAAAAGTTTATTCTCATCATCGACACGAGCAGATGTGCTCTCGCTGCTGCTGAACAGCCCGGACGAGCAGTTCTACATCCGGGAAGTAGCCAAGCTCCTCCGCAAAAACCCCTCGGGTATCAAGAGGGAGCTGGACAACCTCGAAAAAATGGGGATTGTGACCAGTGAAAAGATAGTTAACCTTAAATACTTCCAGGCCAGCAAAGAATCGCCTCTTTTCTCGGAATTGAAGAATCTCATCACAAAATCTCTCGGCCTCCCCGGAGCGCTGAAGGCCGTTTTGAGGGCTTCAGGCGCAAAGGCCGCTTTTATTTACGGCCCTTATGCCGAAGGGGATGATGAAGCTGCCGTAGACCTGTTTGTTATAGACGCTTCATCGTCGCTCACAAAGGAGCTTAAAGGCATCGAAAAGAGATTTAGCCACGAAATTGACTGCACCATGATGGATGAAGATGAGTATAAGGTCAAAAAGAAAAAGAGAGATTCTAACCTGAAAAAGATTTTGTCAGGTAAAAGAATAACGCTTATAGGAAGACTGTAAGCGCGGATTATTGCCGTATTCTTTTGTTGGGATACGGAACGAAAGGGGGTGAAACTCAATGGCAGCTACAAAGAAAGCAGCGAAGAAACCGGCAAAGAAGACCGCAAAAAAGAAATAAGTTACCCTTTTGGTTGAAAGCAACATTTTTTAGGCTGGAGAAGGCCATCTCCAGCCTTTCTTTTGCGGTCTTCCCATAGATATGAAACGCTATTCTGCGGAAAAATTCAAGTAAAATTTGCAACTGATTGATAAATAAGGTTTATTGTGGACAGGCTACTGCTTGCTGTTGGGTTGATTCCGAGACAAGCTCCCAGTGTTCCGGGTGTGTAAAAAGCTTTTTCAGGAATTTAACATTCGTTGTATGTCCCGACTTGTTTGCGATGATATGACCATAGATCGGGAATCCCGACAGAGAGAGGTCGCCGATAAGGTCGAGCATCTTATGGCGGACAAATTCGTCTTTGAACCTTAGGCCAGTCCCGTTCAGGACGCCGTGTTCTCCAAGTATTATAGCGTTGTCAAAAGAACCGCCCCTGGCATAGCCGTTCGCCTTCAGGTATTCGACGTCCTTTAGAAATCCAAAGGTGCGCGCCGGCGCAATTTCCATGGCAAAATTTTCCTCCGTCAGGTCAAGGCTCAACGTCTGTTCACCCAGGAGATGATGGTTAAAGTGTATTCTGTAGGTTACCCGCCTTCCATTGTAAGGAAACACGGCTATTTCCGCATTGCCGTCGGTCAGCGATAGCGGACTGGTTATCTTTATATAGGGTCTTTTCTTGCTCTGTTTTGCAATACCGTTTTTAATGATAAGTTCGGTAAGCTCCAGGGAACTGCCGTCAAGTATGGGCATTTCAGGCCCGCTTACCTCAATCGTTGCATTGTCTATGCCGAGACCCGAGAGCGCGGCAAGCACATGTTCCACGGTCCTGATTTTTGCGCCGTTATATCCGAGAGTGGTTGCAAAGGCCGTGTCGGAGACTGCGCTGACGGAAGCCCTGATAGCGACATCTTTGTCCGTTCTTAAGAACATTATACCGGTGTCCCTGGGAGCAGGTTTAATACAAACCTTTGAATATCCCCCGGTATGGAGCCCGATACCTTCAAAGCTGACTTCCTGTTTTAATGTTCTTTGTAAACGCATAGATTGTATAATTAAGTAAATAACAATTAAAAGAATTTATCTAAATAATGCAAATATGATGCCAAAAATATTTAGGGAAAGCTTCCATCCGTTTCAGTCAAGGCATAATTTTGAAAGACCGGCTTAGAATTTGGTCCCCGTAACATTATATAAAGTAATACTTTAACGTATTATGAAATAGAGAAAAGCGTCCCTGTGTTGCCCGTTATCAAGTGTAGTGTAGATTAATTAACACAGTAAGATTTATCCTTGATAGTTCTATGGTAAAATGAAAGCTCATTTATTTTCCCTTGCTTTTGAAAGAACTTTTTGCAATATTCAGGTGAAGGAGAAACCATGATCGGGATAATCGGGGGCAGCGGTCTTTACGAGATTGAAGGGATCGCTATTCGCGAGCATAAAAAGATATCAACACCCTTTGGCGACCCCTCCGACGCCTATCTAATAGGAGAATTCTCGGACAGCACGGTTGTATTTCTTCCCAGACACGGTTCGCGCCACTCCATCCCTCCTCATAAAATCAATTACAGGGCAAATATCCGGGGGTTTAAAGAATTAGGGGTGGAAAGAATAATATCGGTCGGAGCCGTCGGGGGCATTGACCCGGCTCTGCCGCCCGGTACGATAGTTGTTCTTGACCAGGTAATAGATGTGACACATGGAAGGCATTCAACCTTCTATGACGGTGAAAGCGGCGTAGTGCATATTGATTTTACGGAACCCTATTGTCCTGAATTAAGGAACGCAGTTATCGAAGCGGGAGGCAAAGCCGGGATAAGCCTAAAAAAATCAGGGACCTATATCTGCGCCAACGGTCCGCGTCTTGAGACCAAAGCGGAAATAGGGTTTTATTCCCGGATCGGCGCCGATGTCGTCGGCATGACAGGCATGCCTGAAGCTTCCCTGGCAAGAGAGGAGGAAATCTGTTATGCCGGTATGGCCGTTGTTACAAATTATGCCGCCGGTATAACTGCGGAAAAGCTGACTGCTACGGAGGTTGTTGAAACAATGAACAAAACTTCTATATTTTTGAAAACGCTTTTGAAAGAGACCTTCAATCTGATACCCAAAGAGCGGAGCTGTGCCTGCAAAACTGCCCTGAAAGATGCGAGGCTTTAATCATGGAGACAATCCTCGTCGTAGAAGATAAAGAATCCATGGCAGCCATGCTGAAAGAAACCCTTGAGTCGGAAGGCTATAAAGTCGTCTCTGCCGGAGACGGCCTTGAGGGTATCAATTATCTCAAGGAAGGCAAGATCGACCTTGTGCTGACGGACCTGAAACTCCCACATAAAGACGGCATAGACGTCCTCACGGCGTCAAAGGAAGAAAACCAGCTCAGGCCGGTAATTATCATGACGGCATACGGTTCGGTTGAGACTGCCGTCGAGGCCATGAAAAGGGGCGCCGTTGATTTCATCGCCAAACCCTTTGATACGGACCACCTCCTCATGTTGATTAAGAGGGCGATTGAAACACAGCGGCTTATGACGGAGAATATCCTCCTTAAGGAGGAGTTTGCTTCAAAACTCGGACTTCCGAAGATTATCGGTAAAAGCGAAAAGATTACAAATGTCGCCCAGATCGTTCAGAGAGTCGCCCCGACAAGAACAACAGTCCTGCTAATCGGTGAAAGCGGAACGGGAAAGGAACTCTTTGCGAGGGCGTTGCATAATCTTAGCAATAGAAAAGAATTCCCTTTTATCCCGATTAATTGCGCCGCAATTCCGAGAGACCTTCTTGAATCGGAACTGTTCGGTCATGAGAAAGGGTCTTTTACGAGCGCTGACACGAAAAAACTCGGCAAATTTGAACTTGGAGACAGGGGGACCATTTTCCTGGATGAGATAGGAGATCTGGATTTTGTTTTACAGTCAAAACTTCTCAGGGCTATTGAAACCGGTGAGATTGAGAGGGTGGGCGCCGTCAAGGCCGTTCATGTTGACGTTAGGATAGTTGCGGCAAGCAATAAGGACCTTGAAAGGGCGGTGGAAGAAAAAAAATTCAGGGAAGACCTTTTTTACCGTCTTAATGTATTTCCGATAAGGATACCGCCTTTGAGGGAGCGGAAAGAAGACATCCCCCTGCTGGTTGAGTACTTTGTCAAGAAATACTGCCTTGAGATCAAGACGTCTCTCAAGGGCATTTCAAAAGAGGCGCTCGCCATGCTCATGAACTGCTTTTGGAAAGGCAATATAAGAGAACTGGAAAATGCAATCGAAAGGGCCGTAATCCTCTGTGACGGGGACACCATAGCCCCTGAACATTTTATCATTGACAGGCAGTTCGGTTCCGTATTGTGCGAAAAACCTGAACCTTTGGAGGGCACCCTCGGGTCTATTTCAAAAGAAGCAACGAGAAAAGCGGAGTCCCAGAGGATCATCGACGTGCTTGGCGAAACAAAGGGGAACAAGACTAGGGCGGCTGAAATCCTTCAGGTAAGCTATAAAACACTCCTTACAAAGATCAAGGAATACGGGATCGAGGCTTGACAGCGCAATTCTTATAGAATTATCATAAAAATGTCTGCGATGTATCTAAAATTCTATCCGGAGGGGTATTGTGTCAGGACATTCCAAGTGGGCCTCGATAAAACATAAAAAAGCTAGTACAGACGCAAAGAGGGGAAAAGTCTTTACCAAGATCGTAAAAGAGATCTCTATTGCCGCAAGAATAGGCGGCGGAGACCCTGCCGCGAATCCCAGGCTGAGGACCGCTGTTGATAAAGCCAAAGAAGTGAATATGCCTGCGGAAAACATCAAGCGGGCGGTCATGAAGGGCACCGGCGAACTTCCCGGGGTCTCCTATGTAGAATTTTTTTATGAGGGATACGGTCCCGGCGGTACGGCCATCCTTATGGAGATCCTTTCCGATAACAAAAACCGGACCATATCCGAGATACGTAATATTATGACTAAAAACAGCGGCAACATGGGCGAGGCAGGCTGTGTGGCCTGGATGTTCGAGAAAAAGGGCTATATCCTTATCGAGAAAGCAAAGATTGACGAAGATACTTTGATGTCCGTGGCCCTTGACGCTGGCGCCGAGGATATGAAGAACGATCCCCGGGAAGACAACTATGAAGTCATTACGGCTCCCGAAGCCATGACTAAGATAAAGGCTTCCATCGAGGCAGGGGGTATCCCCGTCTCTTTCTCGGAGATAACCATGCTGCCCAGGAATTATGCCATGCTTAATGAAAAACATGCCGAACAAATAATACGGCTTATAGAAGCCCTTGAGGAAAATGACGATGTTCAGAATGTTTACACGAATTTCGACGCTCCGGACGAGGTGATGGCCAAACTTGGGAAGTAACATGCATACTTCCATACGGGCAACCTTCAAGAGAAGATTCTTTGCCGGCCTCCTGATATCGATACCTGCAATAGTCACTTTTATCATAATCAGTTGGTTTTTCAAATTTGTCGACGGTCTCCTTGAACCGATTTACTACAATGTCCTCGGCTATCATGTGCGAGGTCTCGGGTTTATTTCGGCTATAGTTCTTATCTTTGTCGTCGGCATCGTATCAGCCAATGTTTTCGGCAGAAGGATCATCGGATACTTTGAGCAGATAATGCTCAGGATTCCAGTTTTTAAAGGTATATATACGGCAGTCAAGCAGCTTGTCGACGCCTTTTCTCCGGACAGCAAGGAAGTATCTTTTAAAAAGTTTGTACTTGTCGAGTATCCGCGACCCGGGGTCTTTGCATTCGGTTTCCTTACAAAAGAATGCGTAGTCAAGAAAGAGAGGAACGGACTGGAATCTCGTCTGAAGGCGGTTTACATCCCGACGAACAATCTCTATCTCGGCGAAATAGCTCTTTTCAAAGAGGAGGATATGTTTTATACCGACATCCCGATAGACGAGGGGATCAAGATCATTCTTTCAGGCGGCATCGCAACACCGGCAACCCTGTTAGAGGGTAAAGAATGAAATTGGCCTGTGTTGTCCTTGCTGCGGGGCTCGGGACACGGATGAAATCATCCTTGCCGAAAGTCCTTCACAGACTTCACGGCGTCCCTATGCTCCGGTATGTTTTGAACGCCCTGCGTACATTGCATCCGCAGAAGATTGTTATAGTCGCAGGGAAAAATATTCAGGATATAAAAGAATCACTTAATGATACCGCAAAAATTGCCTTTGCGCGGCAGATAGAGGCTAAAGGCACTGGGGACGCGCTATTAAAGGCTGTGCCTTCTCTTAAAGGATTTAAGGGCGCCGTTCTCGTCGTAAACGGTGATACGCCCCTGATTACCGGAAGCACCCTGAAAAATTTCCTGTCTCTGCACAAGAGGAAAAGGAACGAGGTATCGGTACTTTCCTTCGAGTCTCGTGATCCGGGCTCATACGGAAGAATTATACGGGACAATAAAGGCAGGGCTGCTTTTATTGTCGAGCAGCGGGACGCAACAGAGACGCAGAAAACTATCAGGGAAGTAAACAGCGGCGTATATGCCATTGAATCCGGAGCGTTACCTCTGTTAAAAGAAATAAAACCGAACAAATCAAAAGGCGAATATTATCTGACCGATATAGTCGGCATTGCAAGAGACAAAGGTCTGAGGCTGGACGCCTTCTGCGCCGGGTTTGAAGACGAATTTATGGGCGTCAATACCATTGAAGAGTTTGAAAATGCAGGCCGGATCATGAAAAGACGTATCATAAAAAAATTCTCCGACAGGGGAGTGCATTTTATCGAAAAAGATTCCATTTTTATATCGTCCGATACGGAGATAGGGGCGGATACAAACGTTTATCCGAATGTCCATCTCGAAGGAAAGACCTCGATAGGTAAGCGCTGTACGATCTATCCGAATGTCAGAATCCTTGACAGCATAATAGAAGACGGCGCGGTCATCAAAGATTCCACCCTGATCGAGGAGGCGATAGTAAAGAGGAATGCCTCTGTAGGCCCATTCGCGCATATCAGGCCCGGCTCGGTAATCGGCGAGAAAGCAAAAATAGGCAATTTTGTTGAGGTGAAAAAATCCGTTATCGGCCCGGGCACGAAGGCGTCTCATTTGAGCTATCTTGGAGACGCCCTGATAGGAAAGGATGTAAACATAGGGGCCGGAACGATTACCTGTAACTATGACGGACACAAAAAGCATATAACTACGATAGAGGACGGCGTCTTTGTCGGCAGTGATACACAGTTTATTGCGCCGGTAAAAATCGGCAAGGGAGCCTTCGTAGGCGCGGGATCTACAATAACAGTAGACGTGCCGTCCCATGCCCTTGCATTAAGCAGGGTAAAGCAAAGGAATATCGAAGGCTGGGCTCTTAAACCGCAGTTAAAAGGCAGGAGTGAAAAGGCAAAAGTGAAAAACAGGGTGAAAAGGTAATATGGATATTCTATCGGACTATCCACTATCCACTATCCACTATCCACTATCCACTATCCACTATTCACTATTTTAATATGTGCGGAATAATCGGATATATAGGCAAACGTAATGCGGTGCAGGTGGCGCTGGAGGGGCTGAAGCGTCTCGAATACAGGGGATACGATTCGGCGGGTGTTGCGTTTTTTACGGGCAAAGGGATAGAGGTGAGAAGACGCATCGGGAAAATCAAGGACCTCTCATCTATGCTTGAGTCGGAAAGTCCTGCAAGCCATACAGCCATCGGACATACAAGGTGGGCGACCCACGGGAGGCCCTCGGAGGAAAATGCCCATCCGCACAGATCAGACGGAATCGTTCTGGTGCACAACGGGATTATCGAAAATTATCTGCCCCTCAAAAAGAAGCTGATTGAAAAAGGGTATCAGTTCACCTCCCAAACGGATACGGAAGTCCTCTGCCACCTTATACAGGATTATGCAAAGAAAGGCCCGCTCGAAGACGCGGTCAGAGAGGCTTTAAAAGAAGTAAAAGGGGCCTATGCCCTTGCCGTTATTAAGGAGGACGAACCAAATAAGATCGTCGGGGTCAGGAAAGACAGCCCGCTTGTTGTGGGCATAGGGGACGGAGAATTATTTCTTGCATCCGATATCCCGGCATTCCTCAGCTATTCAAATAATGTCATATTTCTTGACGACGGAGAGATGGCCATACTTACGGAAAACGGCGCCGTCATAACCGATCTTGAAGGCGCCGCGATACGGAAGGAAATTCAGACGATCTCATGGAACCCATCAATGGCGGAAAAAGGCGGATACCGTCACTTCATGCTTAAGGAAATATATGAGCAGCCAAGGGCTATTGCCGACACGTTACGGGGAAGGTTCAATGCCGAAACAGGGGAAGTAAACCTTGAAGAGTTCCACATCAAAGCGGAAGAACTGAGGGGCGTTCAGAAGATATTTATTGTTGCCTGCGGCACTTCCTATCACGCAGGACTAACCGGCAAATATATCCTTGAAGGATTGGTGAGAATACCTGTAGAGGTTGATATAGCTTCAGAGTTCCGATACAGAAAACCGATCATCAAATCAGGCGACCTTATGATTGTCATAACACAATCGGGTGAAACCGCCGACACCCTTGCCGCCCAGAGAGAAGCAAAACGGCTTGGCGCAAAAGTCCTCTCTATCTGCAATGTCGTCGGCAGTACGTCTTCAAGGGAAGCTGACGCAATTTTTTATACCCATTCCGGTCCCGAGATAGGCGTCGCCTCTACAAAGGCTTTTACAACCCAGCTTGTGAGCCTTTATCTTTTCACCATTGCAATGGGAAAGATAAAGGGGACCATTTCAGAGGACGGGGCGAGAGAGCTTCTCAGAGAGCTGCTACTGCTTCCGGGCAAGGTTGAAGAAACGCTATCTACCGATGAACAGATAAAGGCGGTGGCAAAGGAGTTTTTCAAGGCAACGGATTTCCTGTATCTCGGGAGGGGCCTGTTTTATCCTGTCGCCCTTGAGGGCGCGTTGAAACTTAAGGAAATATCATACATTCATGCGGAAGGGTATCCTGCCGGCGAAATGAAACACGGACCCATAGCTTTGATAGACGAAGAGCTTCCGGTTGTTGTTCTTGCGCCCCATGATGACCTGCTTGAAAAAATACTATCAAATATACAGGAGGTAAAGAGCAGAGGGGGGAAAATCATAGCGATTACGAACGACGCTGAAAGTGATGTCTGCGGGACTTCGGACAGGTGCATCTGCGTGCCCGTGACGAACACATTCCTGACGACAATACTGATGGCGGTCCCCGTGCAATTGCTTGCCTATCACATCGGCGTTCTGAGGGGGTGTGACGTCGACCAGCCGAGGAACCTTGCAAAAAGTGTCACTGTTGAATAGTAAAGGTTTACACAGTTTACTCGGTTCACGGAAGGTTTAACCTGTCAACCCGATAACTTTTGCAAACCGCGTAACCGGCGAAAACCGCGATAAATTCTGGATTTAGAATGGTGAAATCTGTTATGATGTATACATCAAAGGAGATGTCCATGTATGATCTAAACCCCCAGCAAAAAGAAGCTCTTACCTATACTGAAGGGCCCTTACTCGTTTTTGCAGGAGCAGGGAGCGGGAAGACAAGGGTAATTTCTCATAAGTTTTCCTACCTGAACAGGACTAAAAAAATACCCCAGGATTCGATATTCACCGTTACCTTTACAAACAAGGCAGCCGATGAAATGAAGGAACGGATCGGTAAACTCACCGAGAAAGAAATGAACGGCTCCTGGATCGGCACCTTTCACTCTCAGTGCAACAGGATTCTCCGCAAAGAAATTAAAGCCATCGGTTATGACAATAATTATTCCGTTTATGATGAAGACGATCAGCATAACCTTATAAGGCATATCCTTAAAGAGTTCAAGATATATGAAGCGCTCTATAAAGGCATAGTATCGCGCATCAGTTTCCTGAAGTCTTCGCTTGTAAGCCCTGAGGAATTTCTTTCAACCGGCGACGGGTTCGGCTTTGACGAAAAACTTGCCAAGGTCTATGTAAGGTACCGGGACGAACTGAAAAGAAGCAATGCCCTCGATTTTGACGACCTTATCATGCTGACGGTAAAACTCTTCGAGAAGAACCCAAAGCTGCTCGAGAGATACCAGGATAAATTTGTCTATATCCTGGTTGACGAGTTTCAGGATACGAATTTTGCGCAGTACCATCTCCTTAAGATACTTGCATCAGCCCACAAGAAGATCTGCGTTGTCGGAGATGATGACCAGAGCATTTACAGGTTCAGGGGGGCCAACGTAAGTAATATACTGAATTTTGAGAAGGATTTCCCGGGGGCAAAGATTATCAAACTTGAGCAGAACTACCGCTGCACCCAGCACATCCTGAATGTTTCCGGGGCCGTTATTGCACGGAACCCCGTCAGGAAAGACAAAAAATTATGGACTGACAAAGGGTACGGAGAAAAAGTTCACTACTGCTGGCTCAATACCTATGAAGATGAGGCAAAATATATTGCAAAGGCCATTAAAGAATATTATCTTAAAGGGATATACACCTACAGGGACTTTGCAATATTTTACCGGGTAAACCTGCAGTCAAGAGTCATAGAAGACGCAATCCGGGACCAGGGGCTTCCTTACAGGGTCATCGGCAGCATCAGTTTTTACCAGAGGAAAGAGATCAAGGACATCTTAGCATACTTGCGTCTGTCACTGAACCATGGAGACAATGTAAGTTTCAGAAGAGTTATTAACAGTACGCAAAGAGGCATCGGGGCGGCTACGATCTCTAAAATTGAAAATGAGGCCAAGAAAAGGTCTCAGCCTTTGTTTGACGCCCTCAAGGCTACTCTCAGGGGTGAACATTTTGCCCCTGCCGTCAAAGACAAACTTGCAGATTTCATGAAAATGGTTGAAGGGTTATCATCAGGAAAACACAAATCCGCAGCCGACCTGTTGAGAAGCATTTTTGAAAAATCGGGATATGCCGACCTGCTTGAAGAAGAGAGGAAAAAAAATATCGAAGAGCTTATCTCTTCCGCCGAGAATAAAGAACTCAAGGATTTTATTAACAGAATATCCCTTGTTTCCCATATCGATCAGGACTGCAGCGGGGATTGTGCTACTCTTATGACGCTCCATAACGCAAAGGGGCTCGAGTTTCCGGTAGTCTTTATAACGGGACTGGAAGAAGGAGTGCTTCCCTATTGTAAAGCCATGAACCATGACGATGAAATCGCCGAAGAGCGCAGACTATTCTACGTCGGCATGACACGCGCAAAAGATGTCCTCTGGCTAACCGGCTCAAAAAAGCGAAAGTTATATGCAAAGGTACAGGACCAGGAACCTTCCCGCTTTCTGAAAGACATTCCAAGAGAATTCTGCCACTGGATGGAGAAAATAACCTTTAGCCATCCTGTTAAGCTTACTCCCATCAAGAAAAAAGTGCAGCTTTCAAAGACCTTTACGATATATACCGCCGGGTGCAGGGTAAAACATCCTGCCTGGGGTATAGGTATTGTGCGGGACTGCTACGGCGACGGTGAAGATGCAAAGGTTATGGTCAACTTCCCGAGCATCGGCATCAAAAGACTCGCCGTGCGGTTCGCAAATCTGGAAAAGATATAAAGTTAAAAATAAATTATCAATTAGCAATGATCATTTATCAGTTGCAATATGAAGATATCAAAAGAAGAGATTGAACATATCGCGGTCCTTGCAAGACTCTCCCTAACCGAGGAAGAAAAGGAACTGTTCGGCTCACAGTTGAGCGGCATCCTCGGCTATATGGAACAACTGAACGAACTCGACACAAAGGAAGTTGAACCGACTTCCCACGTCCTCACCCTTAGCAACGTCATGCGTGAGGACATCCCCGGAGAATCCCTCCCGAGAGAAGAAGCCCTTATGAACGCCCCGTCACACACCGAAAAATTTTACCGCGTTCCAAAGATCATAGAATAGATTAATAGCTTGCCGGTCACAATGGTTTTTTCCTATATTTGACAGATATTGTATTTGTGATCGCTGTTGATACGGTTCGGGTTGTATCAGGAACATTCAAAAAAGTATAGTAGTCCGCCACCCTATTGCTGATTTTTTTACACATATTTATGGCGGGGCAATTCTTATTCTTGACATCAGATCATCCATGCGCTAAGATTCTTGTTGAATATTGAGTGGCGCGAAAAAAAGGCAGGAGAATAAAGGAGATGGTATGACTAATGGGCCGACGGAGAAATTGGCTGTCCTGATTGATGCAGACAATGCACAACCTTCAATAATCGAGGGACTTCTTGCAGAGATCGCGAAATACGGGACAGCAAACGTAAAGAGGATATATGGGGACTGGACCGCACCGCAACTGAAGAGCTGGAAAGACCTTTTGCTTCTCCATTCTATACAGCCGATTCAGCAGTTTCGCTATACAGTGGGCAAGAATGCAACGGATTCTGCAATGATTATTGATGCAATGGATTTGCTGTATACGGATAAATTCGACGGCTTCTGCATTGTTTCGAGTGACAGCGATTTTACAAAGCTGGCATCGAGAATCAGGGAAGCGGGTCTTGTAGTCTATGGATTCGGCGAGAAAAAAACACCCGGGCCTTTTGTCTCCGCATGCGACAAATTCATATATACAGAGGTTTTGGTCTCCAAAGAAGATGACAATCTGTCCATCATACGAAAATCTGCCAACGAGTTAAAGCAGGACACCAAGCTGGTGAATCTCTTAAGGAACGCTGTTGACGCGTCGTCGGACGAGAGCGGATGGTCTCATCTCGCACCCGTAGGAAACAACATAGCCAAGCAAGTCCCGGATTTTGACCCGCGGAACTATGGATACAAGAAACTCGGGGAACTGGTTGCAGCAACGAGGCTTTTTGAAATAGAAGAGCGATCGGTAGGCGCCGGTCAATCTAAAGCCGTTTACATAAAAGACAAACGTAAACAGTAAGACATTTATCTTCTCACCCGCACATGCCGAATTGCCGTGTTAAATTGCCGCAAAAAAAAACGGAAACAGGCAGCCTTTTGCCGAGGGCTGCAAAGCGAACAGCGCCGTATTTTTCTGCAGACCCTTTACTTCATGACCGCGCCGCTGCCGGCGGAGCTGACCATCCTTGCATATCTTGCAAGGTATCCCTTTGTTATCTTCGGCTGTATCGGCTTCCACTTGTTGAGACGCTCTTTGATTTCAGCATCCGACAAGAGGACGTCAATTTTCCTATTCGTAATATCTATCCTTATTTTATCCCCGTTTTTTAAAATCGCAATAGCGCCGCCTTCCATCGCCTCGGGAGAAATATGTCCAATGCACGGCCCTCTTGTTCCGCCGGAAAACCTGCCGTCGGTTATCAATGCAACCGATTCGCTCAGACCCATGCCTGCAATGGCTGCCGTGGGTGAGAGCATTTCCCTCATGCCGGGACCGCCTTTTGGCCCTTCATATCTGATAACAACGACGTCTCCGGCTTTTATCTTTCCGTCCAGGATAGCCTTCATGCCGGCTTCCTCGGAATCAAAGACCCGCGCCGTTCCCTCAAACCGCATCATATTCGGTGTTACGGCAGACTGCTTTACAACAGCGCCGTCCGGCGCAAGATTGCCTCTCAGGATTGCAATGCCGCCTTCTTTGTGATAAGGCTTATTCATCGGTCTGATAACGTCTTCATCGACAACCTCTGCGGAATCGGCAATCTCATAGATCTTCCTACCGCTGACAGTGATATTGTTATGCAGATTTTTCCGCAGCCTTTTCATCAAAGCCGGGATGCCGCCTGCCCAGTCGAGGTCTTCAAGATAATACCTTCCGCCCGGCAGCATATCGGCAAGATGGGGCGTTTTTTTGCTCAGGATATCAAAAGTCTCGAGGGGCAGTTCAACCCCGGCATCATGAGCGATAGCGGGGATATGGAGCACGGTGTTAGTTGAACCTCCGAGTGCAAGGTCCGCCATAATCGCATTCTCAAAAGCTGTTCGTGTGAGGATCTTTCTTGAGGTGATATTCTTCTTTATCAATTCAACGATACGCTTGCCGCTTTCAAAGGCGATCCTTCTTTTATCGGCAGATACGGCAAGGGAGGTCGCGCATCCCGGGAGGCTCATGCCCAGGGCTTCAGTAATACATGCCATGGTATTAGCGGTGTACATGCCCTGGCATGAACCGGCGCCGGGACAGGCGCACATTTCAAGGGCTTCCAGTTCATCCTTTTTTATCAGGCCTTTTTTATATTTCCCTACGGCTTCAAAGGTATCATTAACGAGCGACAGTCTTTTCCCATGTAAATGGCCGGAGAGCATAGGGCCGCCTGTTACAACGATTGCCGGGATATTCAGCCTTGCAGCAGCCATAAGCATGCCGGGAGTAATCTTGTCGCAGTTTGTAAGGAGAACAAGACCGTCGAATTGATGGGCCTGTGTGATGGACTCGACCATGTCCGCGATAAGTTCTCTTGAAGGCAGGGAATAATGCATGCCCATATGACCCATGGCTATCCCGTCGCAGATTCCGGGAATGCCGAAAAGAAAAGGATATCCGCCTCCGGCGTGAATCCCCTTTTCAATAAAACGTTCGATATCCCTCATGCCGATATGTCCCGGAATAATATCGGTAAAGCTTGTCGCAACGCCGATAAACGGTTTTTTCATTTCACTTTTACAGATGCCGGTAGCATACAGAAGCGCCCTGTGAGGAGCGCGTTCAATGCCTTCTTTAATGGTGTTGCTTCTCATGTTGGTTGCCCCCTATATGTTGGAAAAATATGCATGTCAAATAGTAACACAAAGCGCAATAAAAATCCCCCCTGTAACCGCTTTGATAAAGGTGTACAGAGGGGATTTGAAAAGTCAAATTTCGTTATTGATTTGCTAAACGACTTTCTTGTATTCCCTTATAAGTTCCGCCATACGGTCTTTTCTCAGGAGTTTCAGCTTCTGGATTCTCTTTCTTTCCACTTCTTCTTCCGGAGTAAGATAGCGTTTGTTGTCTATTTCTGCAAGGAGTCCGTCAAGATTTCTGTGTTCTTCGCTGAGTTTTTTGAATTCTTCGTTCTCTTTTTTTAATTGGTCAACAATCTCCTGTTCTTTCAAAATACCCTCCTTTTGCTTGAAAATTTATATTTTTTACATCATTTAATTGCTAAAAACCTTTCAGTATATGTCGGCATATACTGAAAATTATATCTCTTGCAGAATATTTTCTGCAAGTTTCGACGAGTTTTCTATGCAATCATTTACCCCTATTCCCCGGTAAGCGTTTCCGGTTAGGTATAACCCTTTAAACTTTTTGATAATTTCGTCTATATCCCTGATTTTCTTCTCATGCCCCGGGTAATACTGGGGGATACCCTTTTTGTGGGTATAGACTTTGGCAAAATCAGGCTCTATCTTTATTTCCATAATATCTCTTAATTCACCCATAACCAGAGCTATAAGTTTATCTTCAGCCAGTTCCGCCATTTCGGACCTTCTGGCGCCTCCGAGCATGGTCCTCAACAGGACATATCCCTCAGGCGCCCTGTTCGGGAATACGCTTGAATCCCACAGCGTACCTAATATCTTTCTGCCCTCTTTGAAAGGGATGAGAAAACCGAACCCGTCCAGAGAACGGTCAAGCCGCTCTTTTTTGTATCCGAGACATATGACGGAAACCGAGGGATAGTAGATTTCATTAAGGGTTGATAAAAGGGTTTTATCAAGGCTTTTAACCATTTCAGCGGCTGCAAAAGCGGGCGCTGCGCAGACTACGGCATCGGCTTCGGGAGCTGAACCGTCCGACAGATGGACAATATAAGTCTTGCCTTTTTTATCGATAGATTGAGCGCTTACGCCGATCCTCAGTCTCTCTCCAAGAAAAGCGGAGAGGGAATTAATCATGGTCCCCATTCCTTCATAAAATGAAGTAAGCGTTCCGCCGGGTCCGGCGCCGACTTTTTTGCCGCTTTTTTTGGCTTCTTTCTGAAGTTGTAACATACCCCTGATGAGGCCGCCATAAGTTTGTTCAAGATTGTATACTTTGGGAAAGCAGCTTTTCAGACTCATCTTTTCAGGGTCTCCCGCAAAAATCCCGGAGGCCATCGGGTCTATCAGCTTTTCAAATGCCTCTTTACCAAGCCTCCGCCTTGCAAAATGTGCAAGCGTTTCATCGCCTCCGGTCCATTTCGGTACGAACAGTTCCCCGATGATCCTCAAGCGACCGGGAAGGCTCAGAAGATTTGATGCAAAGAATGCAGAAGGAGAGTCGGGCAAGAGATTCAATTTGCCGCGAGAGTATATATATCTTTTCCTTGAATTATCATTGCTCCGTAACGGGGTAAGCGCAAGCTTTGATGCGAGTTCGAGGGTCTTGGGTCTGTTATCGAGAAAACCGTTTACTCCGCCCTCGCAGAGATAACCGTCAACCCTGTCGGTCCATATCTTGCCGCCTGCCTTTTTTTCGGATTCGATGACGCTGATATCTAAAGAGGGCTTTTTCTCCAAGAGAAAATACGCCAGGGAAAGACCGGAAATTCCGCCGCCAATTATAATTACTTTCATATGGTGAATTAAATTTTACCATAACAAACTGAAATGTTGCAGTAACTCTTCAGTGATGCGCTGAAATAATCCTCTCCTTAATAAATGAGGGTAGGGGAGGACCCCACTCATCACTAAATGGGTGCATGCTGCATACAATGAAAAGCTGAGGAGATGGGCGGCGCTCAAAGATGGAGTAAAATAAAGCATAAGCTAAATTTTAGCTTGACATTAAGTAAAGTAATTTATTATCCTAAGAAACGTGAAAGTTTATAAATATTGGATTAGCTGAAAATAAGCAATTTAGCGTAAGATTAATAAAACGGGGTCGATAATAAACATTTAATTAGCAGCTTTTTTTACCGAACAGAAAGGTCCTTCTGAAAAATTATATTATCAGAATTTACCGCCGCAAAAACAGTAATCCTTCTATTGTTGCCGGAACCGTTGAAGTTGTTGAAATCCAAAAGAAGAGGACTTTTTCATCCTTTGATGAGCTTTGGCAAATCATGAATCCTGGAAGCTCTAATGAAGGAGGTGGACAAGTCTGAATTTTCTCTCAGGGGCTTTTTATGCTATAATCTTTTAGAAGGAGGTTTTAATAAAGGCTATATGTTTATAAAAGATCTACGTAGTCATGAAAGGAACCCTTTTGTCGAATCATTAGAATATTCCGTAACGGTCGAGAACTTTAAAAGTTTAAGAAAAATTAATGAGGTAGCCGTTGCTATTGACCTCAGCAAAAAAGGCATCGGCATCCTGATAAACCACCCACTCGAAGCAGGACATGTATTGACCTTCAAAAATAATAGAAAAGTACATATTCCTTTAGCAACAACGGCTATAGTGAAATGGTCTGATAGAATTGATGACACAACGTATCGGGCCGGACTGAAATTTACTTAGCCCCGTTTTTTACTCTATACAACAATGATGGGGCTGACCGAAATTGTCAGTGGAGACTTGTATCTGTTGGGGTTTACAAGAAGTACTTTCATTTATACCTTTATCCCTGCCGTCAAGATTTTGTCTTTAATCTCTCTTATCTTGTCCCTTATCCTTGCGGCCTCTTCAAATTCCAGTTTTTTTGCGGCCTCTTTCATTTCGGTTTCGAGTCTCTTCAGGGTCTCTTCATCATATCCGTATCCCGCTATTTCCTCTGCAGCGACCGGCACGGTCCAGTAATCCGACTCATAGATCGAACCGAGTACGTCCTTTATATTGGATTTAATGGTTTCAGGGGTTATGCCCATTTTTTCATTGTATTCCGACTGGATCTTTCTTCTCCGCTCCATTTCCCTGATCGCCCTTTGCATAGAGCCGGTTTCCGTATCGGCGTACAGTATCACCTCTCCGTTGATATTTCTTGCAGCGCGGCCCGAGGTCTGGATTAGTGAACGCTCCGAGCGGAGAAAACCTTCCTTGTCCGCATCGAGGATAGCCACTAATGAGACTTCAGGCAGGTCGAGCCCTTCTCTAAGCAGGTTTACGCCTATCAGGACGTCAAAGGCCCCCAGTCTTAAATCCCGCAGTATCGTGATCCTTTCGATGGTATCTATGCCGGAATGGAGATACCTCGCCTTTACATCGAGGCTTAGGTAATGGTCTGTCAGGTCTTCGGCCATCTTTTTTGTCAGTGTAGTGACGAGGACCCGCTCGCCTTTTGCGGAGCGTTTCCTTATCTCTCCGAGGAGGTCGTCGACCTGTCCGGAGATGGGACGAATGCTCAATTTCGGGTCAATAAGCCCCGTAGGCCTGATGATCTGTTCGACCACATGGCCTTTGGATTTGCCGATTTCATAAGGGCCGGGTGTTGCAGACACATAGATTGCCTGATGTACCCTGCTCTCAAATTCGGCGAATTTCAGCGGCCTGTTGTCGAGGGCCGAAGGCAGTCTGAACCCGTAATCAATAAGGTTCCGCTTTCTTGACCGGTCGCCCTCATACATGCCGCCTATCTGAGGTACGGTTGCATGGGACTCATCTATAACGATCAGAAAATCCTCCGGGAAATAATCGATCAATGTATAGGAAGGCTCGCCCGGCGCCCTCCCGCTCAGATGGCGCGAATAATTTTCAATTCCGTGGCAATAGCCGAATTCACCGAGCATTTCCATGTCGAACCTTGTCCTCTGTTCGATACGTTGCGCTTCCGGCAGTTTGCCTTCTCTCAGGAAATATTCAACCCTCTCGTGCATCTCTTTTTCTATATCCTTGAAAGCGGGCTCGATCCTCTCACGCGGTGTAATCCAGTGGCTGTTCGGGAAGATCGATACCTTCCCGAGTCGTCTGATGCGTTGTCCGATGAGAGGGTCGAATTCATGCAGGGCATCGATATCGTCTCCAAAGAACTCGATACGGATGACCTTGTCAACAGCAAAAGAGGGATAGACTTCGACGATATCGCCTCTCACACGAAAAAACCCTCTTTTGAATTCAATATCAGACCGTGTATACTGCATTTCAACAAGCCTTTCCAAAAGCTTGTCCCGTTCGATATGCATTCCTTCTTCCACTACAAGATGCATATCCATATAATCCCGGGGAGAGCCGATCCCGTAAATGCAAGATACCGACGCGACGATAATGGTGTCTCTTCGTTCAAGGACTGCCATGGTAGCGGAATGCCTCAGGCGGTCGATGTCGTCGTTGATTAAAGCGTCTTTATCGATATACGTATCGGTTGTCGGAATATATGCTTCAGGCTGATAGTAGTCATAATAGCTTACAAAAAACTCCACGGCATTCTCCGGAAACAACTCTTTGAATTCACCGTAAAGCTGCGCTGCAAGGGTCTTGTTGTGTGCGATTACAAGTGCGGGCCTGTTTATATGTTCAATTACATTGGCGATAGTAAAGGTCTTTCCGGAACCGGTGACCCCCAGAAGCACCTGGTGCTGCAACCCTCTCCCAAGGCCCTTTGATAGCTCTCTGATTGCATTCGGCTGATCGCCTTTGGGAGTAAAACCGGTGACGAGCTTAAACTTATCCATGGCTATATTGTAATCCATGAAGCGGACACTTCTCACACAACGGTCCTCTACGTTTGCAAAAGGTCTTCCCGACTTTTACAATAAGGGCGTGGTATTCGTTGAAAAGCTGCACGTCTGTTTGCAGAGAAGAATGAAAAAGCTTCTGAAAGTCTTCATAAGGCCTGTCATGCTCCATAATTTCATGTCGTGAGAGGACCCTCTTCGTATAGGCGTCAATAACAAAGACGGGCTTCTCAAGGGCGTAGAGGAGTATCGAATCCGCAGTCTCCGGCCCGATGCCGTTGACATTAAGTAATTTATCTCTGAGTGAATACATATCTCCGGTTTTCATCCTCCTCATGCTTCCATGAAAATCATTCATGAGAAAATCGATAAAAGACTTGAGCCTTTTTGCCTTTATATTGAAATATCCTGCAGGTTTTATCAGTAAAGCAAGATCGTCCGGAGGCATTTCATGTATGGCCTTTGCTGAAAGGACGCCCTGCTTTTTAAGATTAAATATCGCCTTTTCCACATTACCCCAATTGGTGTTCTGAGTGAGAATTGCTCCGACAGCCACCTCAAAAGGCGTGTCTCCCGGCCACCAGCTCTGCGGGCCGAAGGCATGGTAAAGTTTGTGATAGAGTTCGGGCAAAATCGTCATTTTGTATTTTACTCAATAAATCCCCTCCTTTGTAAGGAGGGGGAGGCGAGGTTTTGAATATTTTTCTAATTACCCCACCAACCTCCCCTTGCAAAGGGGAGGATCAAGAAGGGATCAATATTTTCCGCACCGACTTGTTTAACAAACAGTAAATTTCCTATAATAACAGTCTAATTTCTTTTTAAGAATATGGAGGGAACATGCTGATCAAAGGAAGAACGTGGCGTTTCGGCAATGATATAGATACGGATGCGATAATACCCGCAAGATACCTGAATACATCCGACCCCGTGGAACTTGCCAGGCATATCATGGAAGACGCCGATAAAGATTTTCCGGTCAAGGTCAAGGCAGGCGATATGATAGTTGCCGGTAAAAACTTCGGCTGCGGTTCATCAAGAGAACATGCTCCGATTGCGATAAAGGCTGCGGGCATCCAGGCGGTAGTTGCAAAGAGCTTTGCTCGAATATTTTACCGGAATGCCTTTAATATCGGCCTGCCGATCTTTGAGTCGGAAGCGGCTTCGGAAGCTGTCAAAGATGGTGATGAAATAGAGATCGATGCGGACAAAGGAGTCATAAGAAATCTCACAACTAACGTAGAATATAAAGCTAATCCTATCCCTCCTTTCATGCAGGAATTGATTGCATCCGGCGGACTGGTTGAGTGGACAAAAAGAAAATTAGCAATTTAAAATTCAAATTTGAGGAGAAGAGAATTTATGCCTAAAACATATAATATTGCCGTAATACCCGGAGACGGAACAGGGCCTGAGGTCATAGCAGAGGGCCTGAAAGTTGTACGTGCCGCCTCTGCCAGACTCGGAATCAAGTTGGCTCTCAGCCACTATGATTTTGGAGGTGCAAGGTATTTGAAGACCGGAGAAGTTCTTCCCGATGGCGCTATAGATGAACTGAGAAAATATGACGCCATTTATTTGGGAGCAATCGGTCATCCTGAAGTGAAGGCGGGTATCCTTGAAAAAGGCATCCTGCTGAGACTCAGGTTTGAGCTTGACCAGTACATCAATTTGAGGCCTGTTAAATTGTATCCCGGGGTTGATTGCCCCTTAAAGAACAAGGGACCGGAAGATATTGATTTTGTAGTAGTCAGGGAAAATACGGAAGGGCTTTATGCAGGCGCAGGAGGAGTTCTGAAGAAAGGCACTCCCGACGAAGTCGCGGTGCAGGAGTCCATTAATACACGTAAAGGCGTGGAACGCTGCATAAGGTTTGCCTTTGAATACTGCAAAAAGAGAAACAAGAACAACAAGCTTACACTTTGCGGAAAGACCAATGTTCTTACCTTTGCATTTGATCTTTGGGAACGTACATTTTATGAAGTCGCAAAGGAATATCCCGGTATAAAAGCTGACTATGCCCATGTGGACGCCATAACCATGTGGTTTGTCAAGAATCCGGAATGGTTCGACGTTATTGTAACTGACAATATGTTCGGCGATATCATCACGGACTTGGGTGCAATGATACAGGGCGGCATGGGAATAGCCGCCGGCGGCAATATCAACCCCCAGGGGGTCTCTATGTTTGAACCTATCGGAGGCTCGGCCCCGAAGTATACAGGACAGCATGTGGTCAACCCGTTGGCTGCAATCTGTGCAGGCGGCATGATGCTCGAACAGCTCGGAGAAGAAAAAGCAGGCAAGCTTATAGAAAGAGCAGCCATAGAGGTTACAGGTAAACACCTTAAAAGCATGGCGGCAGGCAAGATGGGTTACAGCACAACGGAAGTCGGCGACCTGGTTGCAAAATATGTAACCGAATTGCCTGTCGATTGACAGAACTTATCATAATTTAATATGAGGATGTCTATGAGAAGATTCACGAGGCTTACAAATGGATTCTCAAAGAAAGTTGAAAACCATGCTCATGCTATATCTTTGCATTATATGCACTACAACTTCTGCCGGATACATCAGACGTTAAGAGTAACACCTGCTATGGAGGCCGGGGTTACGGATCGGCTTTGGGATATTGAAGATATTCTTTCTTTATTGGGTTAAATGATTCCATAAAAAGAAGTTATACCTACTCATCCCTTGCAAAATCCCTAAGAATTCCCCATAATATAATTAAGCATTCAAATTACGAGGTGTATTATGCCCAAAGTATTAGAGAAAGAATTCAAATATTATATTGAACATCAAGCCGATTTTGTCGAAAAATATAAAGGTAAATATTTGGTAATCAAGGATGAGCAAATTATCGGCGTCTTTGATTCAGAACTTGAAGCTATCAAGCAATCTTCAATAGATCATGAAATGGGAACATTTTTAGTCCAGAAATGTGAACCAGGAAGTGAAAGTTATACACAAACATATCATTCAAGAGTAGTTTTTACCTAATTAATGGCACTCCCCCCGAAAAGTTTCACAGCCAATTACAATGGTAAAGTCAGAGCTTTGGTTACTCCTGTATTAATCTCACCAGCATTCGATCCTAAAACTACTAATCCGCTTCCTGTGCATAAACAATATAATGGAATTTGGGACACTGGAGCCACAAACACAGTTATTTCAAGAAAAATTGTTGATGACCTTTTGCTTAAACCCATTGGCATGACTCTTATTAAACACGCAAAGGGCGAAGATATGAGTGAAGTTTATTTTGTGAATATTGTTCTTCCCAATAAGGTGGGATTTTCACAAATAAGAGTTACAGAGGGGATACTATCTGGCGCAGATGTTTTAGTTGGGATGGATATAATTACAAGAGGCGACTTTGCAGTAACCCACAAGGATGCAAAAACTACTTTTTCATTCAGATGCCCAGGTACTGGACATATTGATTTTGTTGAAGAGGGCAAGCCTAAAACTCAAGCATCTTCAGGGCATAAGGTAGGAAGAAATGATCCGTGTCCATGTGGAAGTGGTAAAAAATATAAGAAGTGTTGCGGTAGATAAATTTTCTCACAGTCTAAAATAATTTTTTCAAACTGACCCACTACCGAGAATGTCTGTTGTTTGACAAAATGCCTTCATTTTTGCTATAAAATTAGATTGTTCCCGGGTAGCTCAGCTGGCAGAGTCCCGAAAGCATTCGGGATTAACCACCCTGATGCAGATTGTACGAGAGTACCCATTATTAAGCCGTCCTTAAACGCATGATTACAATCCGTTGCGAAGAGCCTGTTGATTGACAAAATGCCTTCAATTTTGCTATAAAATTAGATTGTTCCCGGGTAGCTCAGCTGGCAGAGTCCCGAATGCATTCGGGATTAACCACCCTGACATGCTGGATAGTGTGAGGCCCTCTTCTGGAGCCATCTTTCAATAGCTCATGGCGATAGTCGAAAGAATTGCTTATTGATTGACAAGAAGTATTACGATTTGATATAAAAAATATTCATTTGTGTCTATTCCCGGGTAGCTCAGCTGGCAGAGCAGGTGGCTGTTAACCACCCTGTCGGGGGTTCGAATCCCTCCCCGGGAGCCATACTTAACAAGCTGAAGCTGGCAGAGTCCCGAAGGCATTCGGGATTAACCACCCTGTCCCGCCGGAGGGCGGGAATCCTTCCACTGGAGCCATAACATTTCTCCATGGCATACTTTGTATACATATTACAAAGCGAGTCAACTTCTCAGTATTATATCGGCCACACAGATGACCTTGAACGTCGAATCTCTCAACATAACGATGCTGAATATCATGGGAGTAAACACACAAAGCGTAGTAAAGGCCCATGGACGTGTGTTTACACAGAAGTTTATATGACACGGTCAGAAGCTATGCACAGGGAAAAGGAAATCAAAGGGAAAAAGAGCAGGAAATACATCGAAAACCTGCTCAGCTGGCAGAGTCCCGAAAGCGTTCGGGATTAACCACCCTGTCCCGCAGGAGTGCGGGAATCCCTCCCAAGGAGCCAATGAAATCAAGGGGTTGCAGAGATGCAAACCTTTTTTTATTAGATAATAAGCCATTCTATTGGCACAATGCTTCTGAAACCATTTACTATCAATGATTTATAATTTTGCTTTTGCTTCAAAAAGTTGTCCCCCGTTTGTCCCCAACGCTGTCCCTGTATTAATGTGTTAATCGCCTGAATAGGTTCACCATTGCTGAGATTACACCTTCTGAGCAACCCAAAAGCCTGTACACCCTTTTTAGACCCCGACAAAGGTTTTAATCTATCTCCTCCCCCCCAATCCCACCTTAAACTGTGTCAAAATAAACAGCATATATAAGGAGTATCCGTGTTATTCCTATGTTGGCAAAAGGTACTGACGTGCCTGTCCCACCTGAAAGTGGCTCTGGGGTTGTTTGGGTGTTTGACCCCCTTCGGTGGGGGTTTGGGTGTCGTTCAGAGGATGGGAAAAGAGTCGGTGAGGTAAGACTTTGGGTTAAGACGAGAGAGATAATCTCAGAAACCCAAACATAAAACAAAAGGGATTTTCAGTCCCCTTGCAGGATTAATTTTTCTGGTTGTCTTTTACGTCTTGGAGTGCTTCTTCCTCTGAGTTACCGTATCCCTTTGTGCCGTCAGGCAACGTAATGGTATGGGGGCTACCCTTAATATTCCTGACAGGCACGGAACACTAAGTGACTCATCCCTATGACCATTGTTCTTGTCCGCCATATCAATTCCTCCTTTCCGACACCTCTATGGTGGTTGTGGTGTATCACAATAGACACAGTCAAAATTCTGGAGCCCACCTCTAAGTCACTATCCATTACGTAAAAAAACCAAAATCAGTTATAATCCATCAAAGAATTACCCAATCTTGCGGAATATCAGAGATAAAGAAAACGTTATTGTTAAAATACATTGAAGGAATTAATATACAATAGCAAACAAACTTATGAGTAATATCACCATTTCATATAATGATTTAATGCTGGAATGCAATATCTCCGATGCCAAAGTATTTCGGAATCTATTGAAAAAAAACAATCTACTACTTTCTAGTAAAAAACCTATTAGTAAAGAAACGGCTGATAATATTGCACAGAGATTAATTGGAAAAGAGATTAATTGGTTTAAATATAAGCAAAAAGAACGTGATAAAGACACTTCTGGACCACTAAAAAACGAATATGATCAAAATGTTCTTGAGGTAATAGAGAATTGGTTCAATAACATTGTATCTGAGAAGAACGTGCCTTTAAATAAAAATCACTTAGTTGGTATGGGTTTTAACGGTGGATTTTTGGAAGGTGATACCTCGGATTTCATATTATCTCTTTCACCAGGAATGAATATTCTTATCGGAGACCGTGGTACAGGAAAGTCTACAATACTCAATTTGCTTGGGTTGCTTTCCACTTCAATAAGTGAAGAAACCGATATTCTTATAAGAAATCTCCTTAATTTATTTGCCAAGGGTGCACTTCCCCCGGTTTAACGGACACACCGAAAGGTTAGGTACAATATAATCTTAGGAGGTGTCAAATGCAAGAAGGAAGTGGACGGAGGAAGTACGACAAGCAGTTCAAGGAAGAAGCAGTAAAGC
>JBAZZX010000032.1:0-35655 GCA_041658585.1 Thermodesulfovibrionales bacterium | reverse complement strand
ACATATTCCATCAAGACAGCCGTAAATCCGTGACCTGATTTTGCTGAAATTAATCCGTGTACGGTTTGATATGAAAAGGTCCGATATTGCTGTTGACGAATTGTAATGAGACCATTGATATAACGGAGAGTTTTTGTTATGATAGTCTTAATTCTGGTCAACCAGAAAGGAGGGTTAATTAGATGAAAACGTTATCACTTTCCGAGGTGAAGATGAAGCTGAGCAGCCTCGTGGACGCCGTTTACAAAACCGATGAGGAGGTCATTATTACAAAAAACGGCTCTCCTGCCGCGGTCCTGATAAGCTCCGATGAGTTTGAGAGCTGGAAGGAGACGATCGCAGTACGCTCTGATTCCGCTTTTATGGACGAGATAAAAAAGGGTGTGGACGCTTTAAAGAAAGGCAAAGCGAAGCTCTATACGCTTGAGGAACTGTTCAGATAAATGAGCATACGCAGGTTGAAAGTGTCCGACGAAACGGCGGCCTTGGTCCGCACTCTGCATCCGGACATAAAACGGAAAATAAAAGCGGCCTTACAGACTGTTTTGAATGACCCTCAGTCAGGCAAGGCTTTGAAAGATGAACTTAAGGGGTTGCAAAGCTTTAAAGTCGGAAAATTCAGGGTGGTTTATAAAACTGCAAAGGACAGAGGGGTTATTGAAGTTGTCGCCATAGGACCTCGAAAGACTATATATGAAGAAACCCTGAGACTCTTGCAAAGAGAAAAATGATGGACAAAACAGTCCTTTATTCAATTATGCTGCTCATTCGCAGAAGAATGTCTTCAAAATCCTTTTCCTGCAGTGTCCTTGCATCAAACAATAAGGAATCATCTTTAATTCTGGCTATAACAGGCGGGCTGCCTTTTCTTAATTTTTCCTCAAGTTCATTGACAGTGATATTGAGCGGTTTTATGGATATGGCATAAGTTGGAAGATCCATTTCAGGTAGCGAACCGCCGCCTGCCCTTGATGTATCGGTCACAACCTTTATAACAGCGCCTGAAACTTCTTTCTTCAGTTTTCCGGCGAGGATATTCGCCCGTTTTCTTATCACTTCGGGTTTCTGCAGCAGCATCCTCAGTGTCGGGATATTCTCAATCGCCTTATCTTCATCGACATATTCCATCAAAACAGCCTCAAATCCGGCAAGGGTCATTTTGTCAATTCTGACCGCCCTTGTTATGGGGTTTTTCTGTATTTTCTCGATCAACTCACTTTTGCCGACTATTACGCCGCCCTGGGGACCTCCGAGCAGTTTGTCGCCGCTGAAGGTCGTTATATCAATGCCGGTTTTTACAATATCCTTTACCGCAGGCTCATCATGTATTCCGTAAGGTCTTAAATCGATAAGGCACCCGCTTCCGAGGTCGAACATGACGGGTATTTGGCGTTTTCTGCCGAGCTTGACAAGGTCTTCAATGGGAACTTCTTCTGAAAAGCCGACAATCCTGTAGTTCGATTTATGGACCTTCAGAATAAGACCCGTATTTTCGTTGATCGCCCTCTCGTAGTCAAACAAATGGGTTTTATTGGTTGTGCCGACCTCATGGAGTATGCCGCCGCTTGCTTTCATTACGTCGGGAACTCTGAAGGACCCGCCAATCTCGACAAGTTCACCCCGTGATACGATCACCTCTTTGCCTTGGGCAAGGGTATTCAGACAGAGAAGGACGGCCGCGGCATTGTTGTTTACCACCAGCGCATCCTCGGCGCCGGTTATTTCGCGGAGGATGCGTTTGACATGGGTGTACCTCTTCCCCCTCTTGCCCTTTTCGATATCATATTCGAGGTTGGAATAATTTACAGAGACCTTTCTTATGTTATCGAGTATCTTTTCCGAAAGTATGGAACGTCCCAGGTTAGTATGGATAACAACGCCGGTGGCATTGATCAAAGGTTTAAGGCTGTATGATGAAAGTCTTTGAATGTTGTTTTCGATATCAGCCATGATGACTTCTTCCGAGAGGTCGGTATCGGCGCCTTCCAGAATACCTTTTCTCCTGCAGTCGATGGCCTCCCTGACCCCCTGCAAAACGAATTTCCTCGGAAAGGTTTTCAGCCATTCAATGCACTGTTGAGTCTTAAGTATTTCGTCTACCGAAGGGAGATCGGCAAGCATTTCCCGTTTTTCGCGCATGTATTTTTCTACCATAGAACTGAATCTGCGGTCAATGTATTTAATTGAGACGCTTAAATTTTATGACATTTTCAAAATCATTGAAAACGGAATATATGTTAAACTAAATAGTCTATGTTTCACGATATCCATGAAGAGTGCGGGGTATTTGGGATATACGGGCACCCCGAAGCGGCAAACCTGACCTATCTGGGGCTTTATGCGCTCCAGCACAGGGGACAGGAAGGCGCGGGTATTTGCTCGTCGGACGGCAGGCAGCTTTTCCTTGAAAAATCAATGGGATTGGTTGCCGACATCTTCAGCGAAAAAAGACTCAGGCGTCTGCCCGGCTACATGGCAATAGGCCATAACCGCTATTCCACTGCAGGCAGCAGCGTCATGAAAAACGTCCAGCCTATTGTAGCAAACTTTGCCCTCGGCACCCTTGCCATAGCGCACAACGGAAACCTTGTAACCGCAACAGAGTTGAGGAATTCTCTTGAAGATGAAGGGGCTATCTTCCAGTCTTCCTCGGACAGCGAAGTGATCGTTCATCTTATCGCACATTCCAAGGGAAATGAATTCTATGAAAGGGTCGCCCATGCAGTGACGCAGATAAGCGGGTCGTTCAGTCTGCTTATCATGAGGGAGAAAGAAATGATAGCTATCAGAGACCCCTATGGCGTCAGACCTCTCAGCCTCGGCATGAAGGACGGCGCCTATGTCGTCGCCTCCGAGACCTGCGCCTTTGACCTGATCGGCGCTACTTATATACGCGACGTGGAGCCCGGTGAAATCCTTATCATCAATGAGCATGGGCTCGAATCTATCAAAATATTCAGCAACCACAGGAAGGCCTTCTGCGTCTTTGAGTTCATCTATTTTGCCAGACCGGACAGTAATATCTTCGGAGGGGTCAATGTCAACGAGATGCGTAAGGAATTCGGACGCCAGCTTGCAAGGGAATCAAAAACCGATGCAGACCTTGTGATCCCGGTGCCGGATTCAGGGGTGCCTGCGGCGATAGGATTTTCAGAGGAATCGGGCATACCATTCGATTTCGGTCTCATAAGGAACCACTATGTCGGCAGGACATTCATAGAGCCGCAAAACAATATACGGCATTTCGGCGTCAAGATAAAGCTGAATCCCGTCAGAAAACTCCTCGAAGGGAAAAGGCTGATTGTTATAGATGACTCTATTGTCAGGGGCACTACCAGCAAAAAGATAGTGAAGATGCTTAGGGAAGGAGGGGGCGTTAAGGAAGTGCACCTCAAGATAAGCTCTCCGCCGACTATCGGCCCCTGCTTTTACGGAATAGACACGCCTACCAGACGCGAACTCATAGCCTCAACCCATCTCATAGATGAAATCAAAAAGTATGTAACTGCGGATACCCTGTCTTATCTGAGTATCGAAGGCCTCAAAAAGATAGTCCCTTGTTCTCATAATTTCTGTACGGCCTGTTTTGACTGCGACTACCCCATCCACTTTCCGGGAGAACACCTCAAACAGATGGAATTTTTGTTCAGGTAGACCTTGACTACCTGCGCTTTGAGAGACATATTCAGGGTCAATCTCGGAGTAAAAAAGCATGAGAGGGTCCTTCTTTTTAATGACAGGGTGTCGGAAAAAGAAGACCTGCCCGAGTCGGATGAGGAGAGAAGGACAAAACTGAGATGCCTCGCTATCCTGTCTGCCGAAATCGGTAAAAGCTTCTGCAAATCAATTATCTATCATGAATACCCGGCAGCCGGAAGCCACGGCACGGAGCCTCCCCCTGAACTATGGGAGCTTGCATTCGGGAGCAAAGCTGTTGAGGCTTTAAGAAAAGAAAACCTATTTATGCCTATCCTGAGAAAAACCGCGGGAGACAATGTCATCAAAAACGCGGAAGCTATTATCAAAAAATATAAAGACAATGCAGTTGATTGTGTGATCGCCCTCTCAAACTATTCCACAAGCCATACGCGGTTCAGGGACTTCCTGACAAGGATCTGCGGCTGCAGATATGCAAGCATGCCGCTTTTCGAGGTCTCGATGCTTGAAGGGTCAATGAATGTAGACTGGAAGGCGCTTGCAAAAAGGACGACCGGTCTGGCAAAGGAAATAAACAAAGCCGAATCTGTTATCATAAACACGCCTAACGGCACCTGCGTCTCCTTCTCAAAAAAGGGGCGTAAGGCATTATCAGACACCGGCATACTCACGAAAAAAGGCGCCTTCGGAAATCTCCCCGCCGGTGAGGTCTTTTTCGCGCCTGTTGAAGGCACGGCTAACGGCAAGCTTGTTGTTGCATGGGGTCCGACGAGACAACTGTCGGGACCCATGCTGCTTACCATTAAAGACGGGAATGTCGTCGACGTATCCGGAAAAGACGAATATGTCGCATATCTGAAAAATAAACTTGCAGAACGGCGGGAGAACGGGAATATTGCGGAACTGGGTATCGGCACAAACAATGCCGCCAAAAGACCCGACAACATCCTCGAATCGGAAAAGATACTCGGCACGATCCATATAGCCCTTGGAGACAACAGTTCCTTTGGCGGTAAGGTAAAGACCCCGTTTCATCAGGACTTTGTCTTTTTCAGACCGACGGTGACGCTGATATATAAAGACGGCAGCAGAAAAAATATTCTGAAAGCAGGAAAACTTATATGCGTTACGTAATCCTTGGGACCGCCGGACATATAGACCACGGGAAAAGCTCTCTCGTCAAGGCTCTGACCGGCATAGACCCTGACAGGCTGAAAGAAGAGAAAGAGCGCGGCATTACCATAGACCTCGGTTTTGCAGACCTTGAGTACGCTGACGGCCTTACCGTCGGCATTGTCGATGTGCCCGGGCATGAAAGGCTCATCAAGAACATGCTTGCAGGCGCAGGCGGCATAGACCTTGTCCTCTTCGTCATAGCGGCAGACGAAAGCATAATGCCGCAGAGCCGTGAACATCTGCATATCTGCAACCTGCTCAAGATAAAAACCGGCATCATAGCTATCACCAAGGCCGACCTCGTAGAAGCGGAATGGCTTGCGCTTGTTACGGATGATGTGAAAGCCTTTGTAAAAGGCACCTTTCTTGAAGACGCCGAGATCGTGCCGGTCTCCTCAAAAACAATGTTCAACGTAGAATTCCTTAAGGAAAAAATAAGAGAAGTTGCATTAAAGGTGGAACCCAAGCAGACCAAAGGTCTTTTCAGGCTCCCCATAGACCGTGTGTTTACGTTAAAGGGTTTCGGGACGGTTGTCACCGGGACTGCCGTATCCGGAAGCATCTCGGTAGACAATGACATAGAGATACTCCCGAGCAATATCAAAAGCAAAGTACGCGGACTCCACAGCCACGGCAAACCCATCCGGACGGCATATGCCGGGCAGCGCGTAGCAATAAATCTTCAGGGCATTGATAAGGATGAACTGCAACGCGGTGATGAGGTTGTTGTCCCTGAAAAACTTGTCCCCACAAGAAAACTTGACGCAAAGGTGGAACTGCTCCCGAATGCCCCTGTCCTTAAAAGCAAAAGCCTCGTCCATTTCCATCTCGGGACTTCCGAGACTATTGCCAGAATAATCCTTTTCGGGACCAATGAGCTGAAGGCAGGCGAAAACTGCTACGGCCAGTTCAGGCTTAAGGACCCGGTCATTGCAATGTCCGGAGACCGTTACATTATCAGGAGGTTTTCCCCGTTGGATACCATAGGCGGCGGGGCCGTGCTCGATCCGTTGTCTCATCGCAGAAGCCATAAAGAAGGCACGGAGGATTTAAGCATATTTGAGACCGGAACGCTTCAGGAAAAGATTGCGGTGAAGGTCAAAAGAGCCGGCATATATGGAATGAAAATGACGCTGATTGAAGGCTGGGTGAAGGCTGAAATACCGTCCATAAAAGATTCCGTCAGGGCATTAAAGGAAACAGGCAGCCTCCTGCAGTTTGAAGACGTCCTGATTCACAAAGCAGCCTTTGATTCCTTCAGGGAAAATGTTATCGAACTACTGACCGGGTTCCACAGGAAAAACCCCCTCAAACCGGGCATGCTGAAAGAGGAAATCCGGGCGCATATTAATATCGATCCGCGCCTTTTTGGAAACTTCATCACTTCCCTGAAAGAGGTTGTACTGGAGAAGGAACTGGTAAGGCTTGCAACATTCAAAGTAGCGCTATCCGAAGTGGATGAAACGACCAAAACAAAGATACTTGAACTTCTCGATAAAAGCGGGTTCCAGCCCCAGTCAAAGGAAGAACTCTCCCAGGCTTTGAAAATCGACCAGAAGAGGTTTGCCGATATTCTAAAACTCATGACAAAAGAGGGCAGGCTTGTAAGAATCAGCGATTCCATATATATGTCGTCTTCCGTCTACAAACAGATGATAGATAAACTGAAAGACTTTTATAGCAGGAAACCGGAAATGACGATAGCCGAATTCAGAGACGTGTTGAACACAACCAGAAAATACGCCCTGCCTTTTGTTGAATACCTCGACGCCAACAATATTACGTTAAGGGTGGGGGACGTAAGAAAACTGCTGCTGAAGTAACTATTTCTCCGTCCGCTCGCACAAGCGGTCCAGCAAGCATACTGCATGGGCGGCGATGCCTTCGCCGCGACCGATAAAACCCATGCCTTCGTTTGTCTTGGCCTTAATATTGATTGCCCCGGGTGATAATCCTGCAAAGGACAAAGAGACTTTCATTGATTCAATATAAGGAGAGAGTTGAGGTTCTTCGGCAATAACGACCGAATCTACCCACATAACCTCATAACCATTCATGCGGGTAATGTCGATAATCTCTTTGAGCATCTGAATGCTCGAGGCGTCCTTCCATCTCGGGTCTGTATCCGAAAAATATTTTCCTAAATCTCCAAGACCGAGCGCGCCGATGACGGCGTCCGTAATTGCATGACATAAGACATCGGCATCAGAGTGGCCGATTAACCCCTTTTCAAAAGGGATGGCAACGCCGCCGATGATGAGCTTTCTTCCTTCAACAAGCCTGTGCGAGTCATAGCCGATTCCTATACGCATAAGTAAAAACCTCAAGTTGGAAATTTTAATGTCGAAATAATAACACCTAAATTTTAAACGAATTTTAAAAGAAAATGCAAAAAAAGTTGAGTCAGCCTCAAAATAAAGTTGATGCCGTCCGCTACTTAGAGTCTGTGTATAAAGTCGATATTTTAACACCCTCCCCAACTCCTCCCCTCAAGGGAGGGGCGAAATTACTACCATCTCCCTTGAGGGGAGAGGGTAAGGGTGAGGGTGTTATACAGTCAATACACAGGCACTATTTACTTGCGGAGTGTTTTAAAAGAGCTTCCGCAATTACCAGATCTTCCGGTGAAGTGATCTTTATATTCCCGTATGAACCCATAACAATTTTGACTTTTCCGCCGTTCCTTTCAACTAACGCCGAGTCGTCCGTTGAATAATGCCCGTCTCTCATCGCTTTGTCATATGCCTTTGAAATGACCCTGTATGGAAAAATCTGGGGAGTTTGTATCGCCCATATGGAATCTCTTTTCAAGGTCTTTGAGATAACCATATCGCGGACTTCTTTGATAGTATCCTTCACGGGAACGCCAAGAACAACGCCGTCACAATCTGCCAATCCCCCGATAGCATTTTCTATGAGACCTCTTTCAATCAAAGGTCTCACTCCGTCGTGGATCAGCACAATGCAGTCCGTGTCCTGAATGAGCTTGAGGCCGCTATAAATGGAATCCTGCCTTTCCTTCCCCCCGACTGCTATCCTTTTTATCTTTTTAAGGCCGTACTCTTCAAAGACCTTCCGCCCCTCTTCCATATCATCCGGTTTAAGCGCAGGAATAATCTCGACAATACCGGGGATGGATTCCAGAGTCTCCAATGACCATACAATAAGAGGTCTACCGCCAAGCTGAAGGAATGGCTTATTAGTGCCGGGGCCGAACCTTTTCCCAAGCCCGGCGGCCGGCACGATTGCAATAACTTTTAGGCGCCGGTTAAGTGTTTTTATATTGTCGCTCATAAGACTTTATTGACTTGTCATAACCCCCCCTGCCTTCCTTTAGGCAGGGGGGATTACCATTGTTTACTTTGCCGCCTTTAATTCATCCCGTTCGTAATCTTCTTTGAGTTTGGAGAAGATCATTCTGCCCGCAGTGGTTTGAAGCACGCTGCTCACGGTTACATCGGCATTCTTGCCGATGAACCTCCTCGAATTTTCGACTACAACCATTGTCCCGTCATCAAGATATGCGACCCCCTGATTATATTCCTTTCCTTCTTTCAGTATGTAAACCTTCATTACTTCACCCGGCAGCACGACAGGTTTCAGAGAATTCGCCAGTTCGTTTATATTCAGCACCGATACCCCCTGAAGTTCCGCTACCTTATTCAGATTAAAATCGTTTGTAATGACCTTTGCATTCAATATCTTTGCCAGGGCTACGAGTTTCGCGTCTACCTCTCTGATTTTAGGGAAATCCTCATCAACGATACTGACCGTAATGCGCGACATCTTCTGTACCTTGTGGAGTATATCGAGTCCGCGCCTTCCCCGCGCCCGCTTCATCGGGTCGGGAGAGTCCGCAATATGCTGTAATTCCTGAAGGATAAATTGGGGAAGAATAAAAGTCCCGTCAAGAAAACCCGTCTCGCATACGTCGGCAATGCGTCCATCTATTATTACACTGGTATCGAGGATTTTGAGGTTTTCTTCCGTGCCCTGTCCTCTGAAAAGCCTGAAAATACTCGCAACGGAAATAGCCTTTCCCTTGTCCAGGCCGAGGAGCAGTCCTCCGTATCCGAAAACCGACATTAATACCAGAGATAGGATCTTTATATCTTCGCCAACGAATAATTTTAACGGTAGAATAAGAAGGTATGCAAATAAAAGCCCGCTGGAGATGCCCAGGAGCCCGCCGATAACCGCGCCGAGTTGAATCTTTCTGAAGATTATCTCTGCTGCAATAGCGACCAGTCCTAAACCGGCGCCTATGAAGGCCCCATATAAGTCATAACTATATTTACTGCCGATAAAGTAACCTGCAAATGCAAAGAGGGAAAAAACTACCATTCTTAAAATAAGAAACATTTTTTATCACCTCCTTTCTGTAAGTAATGTATAAACATAGAAAAAGCAATTAATAACAGAGTTTACTGAGGAGTTCATAAGTAAGGACACATTTAAACACCCTCCCCTTTATCCCCTCCCCTCAATCCCGAAAGCTTTCGGGACTCTCCCTTGAGGGGAGAGGGCAAGGGTGAGGGTGTATGGCTTTACTTATGAGCTCATTAATAACTACGGAAAACACGGCAGATAAGGATGAGGGATGAGTGTCTGCCACAGGCGGATGCCTTTATGACGCCCTGAGTATGACATAGAACTTTTTACCGTTTCTGTTTATAAACAGAAGCACGGAATCGTTCGTTTTGATATTAGCAGCGATCCTGTTAAAATCCTCCGAGCTATTTACCGCCTTTTTATTTATCTCTTTTATGACGTCACCCTTTTTAATCTCGGCGTCATCCGCAGGGCTTCCCGCTTCTACCTTTACAACAACTACCCCTTTCTCATCTTTATTAAAACCAAGCTGCCTTATAATCTCTTTTGAAAGGTCCATTACAGTCAAGCCGGTAAGGGCCTTTAATTCCAAGTTGTCGGGCAACTGCTCCGGCGTAACTTCCGCGACATCTCTCGGCAATTCAGTGATAAGCGCCTTGACGGTAAACTCTTTGCCTGCCCTGAGTATTTTGAGAGTTATCTCGCTCCCTGCTTTACTCTGGGCAACCATGTTTCTGAGACTGCTGACGTCCTTGACTTCCCTGCCGTTGAATTCAAGGATAACGTCTCCCCTCATGATCCCGGCCTTTGCAGCGGGACTGTCTTTCCCGACGTCGCTTACGAGGGCGCCTTTCGTCTTTTTCAGGCCGAATTCCTGTGCAAGTTCAGGCGTCAGTTCCTGGATGGTAACGCCGATCCACCCCCTGGTTACTTTGCCTTTCTGCAAAAGCTGGTCTATGACCAGACGCACCATATTGCTGGGTACGGCAAACCCTATTCCCTGATAACCGCCCGTTCTTGAAAATATCGCGGTATTGATCCCGATAAGCTCTCCATTTATGTTAACCAGAGGTCCGCCGGAATTCCCCGGGTTGATGGCGGCGTCGGTTTGAATGAAATCCTCGTAGTCGGCTATTCCCACATTGGCCCTTCCCACGGCGCTGATTATGCCCATAGTTACGGTATTGCTTAAACCGTAAGGGCTTCCAATGGCGAGGACAAATTCACCTACCTGAAGCTTATCGGAATCTCCCCAGGTTAAAGTCGGAAGACCGGTTGCCTCTATCTTGATAATAGCGATATCCGTTTTGGGATCGGCGCCTACTATCCTGCCTTTGAATGTTTTTTTGTCAATCAGGGTCACTTTTATCTCATCGGCTTTTTCAACGACATGGTTATTCGTAACGATATACCCGTCCGCCGATACGATGACTCCCGACCCGAGGCTTCTTTCCTTGAATTTTTTGGGCGACCCAAACTCATGAAAGGGGCTGAAAAAATCAAAGAAAGGGTCCTCAAAAAAGGGCTGCGCCTCCCTTCTTACAACTTTAGTTGTAGAAATATTTACGATTGCAGGTGAAACCGCTCTCACTATCTCCGAGAACGCCCTGCCTGTTTCCATGATCTGACGCGGGACATTCGGCGCAAAAGCATTGGGCAGGGAGTTTGATTGTCCCGTAATCCTGCCAAGGGTGTAATACGTGATCCCTCCCAATAAAAATCCTAAGAGGAGAATAGCCGCGCCTACGATTATTTTTTTCTTCATAAATTTAATTATAATAGCCGCTTAGGTGCATTGTAAAGTATCCGCCCTTGACCAAACACCCTCTGTTGTGCTAATTTCCAAAATCCGGCATTTCAATGAAAATCCGTTAAGTTGTGGGTCGGACTCAAACCTTTGGGGGCAATTTTCATAAACCGCCTGTTCAAAGCAGTGGTCCTCTGACCTGTGAAATGTATTAATTTCAGGAGGAATTAAATGTTAAAACGTTATTTATTGGCCCCCGGGCCGACGCCTGTTCCATCGGATGTGCTTCTTGCGATGGCAGCCCCGATCATACATCACCGTTCACCCGACTTTGTCCCTGTCATTGATTCTGCAAAGAAGGGCCTTCAATGGCTTTATCAGACAAAAAACGACGTCCTTATCATCTGCTCAACCGGCACAGGCGGAATGGTGGGGACCGTCAATAATTTTTTCAATCGGGACGATAAGGTCCTGGTAATAAACGGCGGCAAGTTCGGTGAAAGGTGGACAAATATCTGCCGGGCTTACGGGCTGAATGTGGAGGAGATCGTCGTCGAATGGGGCTATGCCGTTAAGCCCGAAGTCGTTGAGGAAAAGCTCAAAAAGGACAAGGACATAAAAGGTGTCTTTGTCCAGGCATCGGAAACTTCAACAGGGGTATACCACGATATAAAGGCCCTTGCTTCTGTTGTAAAAAAATATAGCGACACTTTATTTGTTGTCGATGCGATCAGCGCACTGGTAGCCCATGATCTGAGGACGGACGAATGGGGTATTGATGTAATGATAGGAGGGTCACAGAAGGGTTTAATGCTGCCGCCGGGTCTATCCTTTGTGAGTGTGAGCGACAAGGCGTGGGCAAGGGCGGAGACTTCAAAACTGCCCAAGTTCTATTTCAATTTCAGGAAGGAACGCGCAAACCTTGCCAGGAACCAGACAAATTTCACCTCGCCGGTAACCCTTATCATCGGGCTGAACGAAAGCCTCAGGATGCTTCGGGCTGAAGGGCTGGAAAACGTCTTCAGGAGACACGCAACTCTTGCCAATGCAACGAGAAAGGCTGTACAGGCTATCGGGCTGGAAATCTATCCGAGGGAATCGCCTTCAAATTCGGTTACGGCAATAATGTCGCCTCCCGGCATAGACGGCCAGGCAATATATAAGAACCTCAGAGAAAAATACGGTATTACCGCTGCCGGAGGACAGGATAAGGCAAAGGGCAAGATTTTCAGGATAGCGCATCTTGGATACTCCGACAGATTCGATATCATCACTGCAATTGCAGGCATCGAAATGGTGCTGAAAGGAATGGGGCACCCGGTAAAGCTCGGCACGGGTGTTGCCGTTGCTCAGGAATTATTAATGGCTGAGGAGGTAAAATGAAGGTTCTGGTAAGCGACAATCTCTCGCCAAGCGGCATTGAAATACTGAAAAATGCCGGACTTGAGGTTGATGTAAAAACGGGCATGAAACCCGAGGAACTGAAGGCATGTATCGGCGAGTATCACGGTCTGATCATACGGTCGGCGACTAAGGTTACATCCGAGATAATAGAAGCGGCAAAAAACCTGAAGGTCATAGGAAGGGCAGGCTCCGGACTCGATAATGTAGACAGGGCAGCCGCTACGAAAAAGGGTATCGTTGTTATGAATACCCCCGGAGGCAACACAATAACTACTGCCGAACATACCATAGCGTTAATGGTTTCTATGGCAAGACAGATACCCCAGGCCACCATGTCCATTAAGGCAGGGAAGTGGGAGAAAAAGAAATTCATGGGGGTTGAGCTTTTTAACAAGACCCTTGGAGTTATCGGGATCGGAAATATCGGGGGCCAGGTAGCAAAAAGGATGCAGGCGTTCGGTATGAATATAATTACCTTTGATCCTTTCTTAAACGAGGACAGGGCAAAAACAATGGGTGTGGAAAAAGTCGATCTCCGGGAGTTGTTCAGGCGGTCCGATTTCATAACCATCCATACCCCTCTGACGCCCGAGACAAAAGGCATGATAAATAAAGAATCCATAAAAATAATGAAGACGGGCGTAAGGATCATAAACTGTGCGCGGGGCGGCATAATAAATGAAAAAGACCTCTATGATGCCATTGTTGAAGGAAAGGTTGCAGGCGCCGCGCTGGATGTTTTTGAGAAAGAGCCTCCTGAAAACAACCCCCTTGTTGCGCTGGACGGCGTTGTCTGCACCCCTCATCTCGGGGCTTCCACCAAAGAAGCGCAGGAGAACGTTGCGGTTGCGGTGGCCGAACAGATTGTTGATTATCTCATCCACGGGACTATAAGGAATGCGGTCAATTTCCCCTCAATCCCTGCAGACCAGGTCACAAGGCTGGAGCCTTTTATAAAGCTTGCCGAAAAACTCGGTGAATTTGCTTCCCAGATCTTCGAGGGGGGTGTCAACGAGATTACCATAGAGTATCAGGGTGACGCCCGTGATATAAATACCGCGCCTGTTACCATAGCGGCGATAAAAGGTTTCCTTAATCCTATCCTCGAAGAGACGGTGAATTTTGTCAATGCTACTTACATAGCAAAAGAACGCGGCATCGAGGTCAAAGAGACAAAAAGCACGGATGAAGGAGATTACCAGAGCCTGATCGGTATCAGACTCAGGGCAAAGGATAAGACGAGTTATTTTGCAGGCACCCTCCTGAGCAAAAAAGATCCTCGTATCGTGATGGTTGACAATTTCAAGGTAGAGATTGTGCCCGAGGGTGAGCTCCTCTTCATGTTCAACAATGACAAGCCGGGCGTGATTGGAAACATCGGAATGCTCCTCGGGAAAAATGACATCAATATTGCGAGGATGCATTTCGGGAGGGCAACTCCCGGCGGTATGGCCATATCTGTTGTAAGCATAGACGCCCATGCTTCCCCTCAGATAATCGATAAAATCAAGAAACTGCCGAACATTATCTCAGTGAAGCAGATCAGTTTATAAAGAGAGGTTTTAAGATGCCGAATGTAATAGTTTTGGGTTTGCAGTGGGGTGATGAAGGGAAAGGCAAGATTGTGGATGTTCTGTCAGAAAAGGCAGATGTGGTTGCACGATACCAGGGAGGACACAATGCGGGCCATACTGTTGTCATCAAGGACGAGAAATTCATTCTCCATGTCATTCCTTCGGGAATTCTTTATAAAGGCAAGAAGTGTCTGATCGGCAACGGTGTTGTTGTTGATCCTGCTTCACTGATTGGAGAGATAAACGGACTGAAAAAAAGGGGGGTGGAGATAAACAGTAAAAACCTTTTCCTGAGCAGAAATGCGCATGTCATTATGCCTTACCATATGGCTTTAGAAAGGGAAAATGAAAGGCTGATGGGGGCCAAAAGCATCGGCACAACCGGAAGAGGCATAGGGCCTGCCTACTGTGACAAGATCAACAGGACCGGAATCCGTATTGCAGACCTTCTACAGCCCGCATTTTTCAAAGAGAAATTGAAAGCGAACCTCTTTAATGTCAACTTCCTTCTTGAAAATCTCTATAAAACCTCCGGGTTTAGTGTTGGCGACATTTATAATGAATATATCGGCTACGCTGACAAACTTAAAGAATATGTAGCTGATACGGACATTATTATCAACGAGGCCATTTCCAGGAAAGGCAATATTTTACTGGAAGGGGCTCAGGGAACACTCCTTGATATAGACCACGGCACCTATCCGTATGTTACCTCGTCAAATCCCACTGCCGGAGGCGCATGCACCGGGCTCGGTATCGGTCCGACAAAGATCTCCAGGGTCTTAGGCGTGGTCAAGGCATATACAACAAGGGTAGGCGCGGGACCTTTTCCGACTGAGATCAAAGACGCTATGGGAGATGCGATCAGGGAGAAAGGCGGCGAATACGGAGCCACAACCGGCAGGCCGAGGAGATGCGGCTGGCTTGATATGGTGATACTCAGGCACTCTGCGAGGATAAACGGCCTGACAGGCATCGCCATTACGAAACTTGATATCCTGGATGGTCTTGAAACCATAAAAATCTGCACATCTTATAAACATAATGGAAAGACCTATAAAGAATTCCCAAAAGAACTCAACATTTTTCAGGAGTGTGAGCCTGTTTACGAAGAGACCAAAGGATGGACAGAGAGCACCATTGGTATAAAGGATTTTGAAAAGCTCCCGGATGCGGCAAAGGCATATGTGAAAAAGATCGAGAACATGCTCGGCGTTGAGGCGCATATAATCTCAACAGGACAGAGGAGAGACGAGCTTATTCAGATTCAAGAACAGTTTTGATGGAACGGGACAAGGAATATAAACGCACCAAAAGGTTTACCAAACGGCTTGAAGTTACCTTCAGTTCAGGCGTGCATAGTTACAGGGGCATATTAAGTAACGTTTCAGTAAGCGGATTGTTTATCAGGACAAACCGGGGTCTTGCGCCCGGAACGACTCTTGATATAGAGCTTATGCTGCCCGATAATACCATATCTTCGCTCAAGGGCATTGTAAGGAGGACCATCAAGACCCCGATAACAACCATGAAGAACGGAATGGGCGTTGAATTGATTCGGCAGGACGCAAAATATCAAAACTTCATAAAACCCTTTCTCGATGAAGCAGACCCCGAAACCGAACAGGAGATTGAAATAAGTCCGAAACCTGAAGCAGAACCGGAAAAGCCGCCTGTTCCGGAATTTCAGATAATCGGCTGCCCGAATTGCGGCGCTAAAAACAAAGTGTTAAGTAATAAGCTCTCATTCGGGCCAAAATGCGGCAAATGCGGAACACCTTTGCCGGTATCCATCCCCTGATCTCCAATATCCTGAACAGTATTTATCCTTCCGAATGTCCGGTATGCGGGAAAGCCGCCGATATATTCATACACTCGCCTGTCTGTAGTTCCTGCTGGTCACGGATAAGAAAATATACCGGCCCGTCATGCGGCATATGCGCTCTGCCCTTTATATCCGAATATGCGCAGCTCTGCGGGGGCTGCATGAAAAAAAGCCCGCCTTACGCCCGTGTAATCGCATATGGCCTCTATGAAGGCGTTCTGAAGGAGGCGATAAGCCGGTTTAAGTTTTACGGCCTCAGAAGACTCTCCCGGCCTCTTGGCGGGTTATTGCCGAATCTCCCGATTCCGGAGGCGGACGCTATAGTGCCGGTCCCATTAACGGCAAAGGGATTAAGGCAGAGAGGTTTCAATCAGTCATTGCTGATAGCACGGATTGTTTCAAAAAAGACCGGGATACCTCTTAATATCGATACTCTTTTAAAAATTAAGGAAACACCTCCACAGGTAGGGCTTTCTGCATCAGAAAGGCATAAAAACCTTGCCGGCGCTTTTACGGCCAAGGGAGCTATAAAAGGAAGCCGCATCCTGCTCGTTGATGATGTTGTGACCACCGGCGCAACGGCAGCCGCATGTTCAAAAGCTCTCCTGAAAGCAGGAGCACAAGAGATAAACGTACTTACTATTGCAAGGGCGGGGATGCTGTAATTCCTGTTTGTGAAGTAGTGTTTAGCCATCGTCGTGCCTGACCGGCATCATTTCTCTTACGCCTTGAAAATAGAGATTCCCGTCAAGCGTGGATGACGGAAAGTGCAAGGAATGTTGTTTTTCTTATGGCTGCAATATTTGTTAGAAGTTCTTATTGTTATTACAGTCTATTGCAAACATGTCACAATTGGCCGGATTGGGACAGACCCTTGTGCCTGCGATACCTGTGGCAACGGCAACAAAGCAAGGAGTGTTAACAGGTGATGCTGCCCATACGGGCGGGTTGGCTACCGGTGTATTTAACTGATTGTTCTGAATTGTTCTATAACTGAAACCCGCCCCACCTCCGGGACGAAAACCTCGTAGTTCGTCGATATCAGCATCATTTGCCGTATCCTGAATTACAGCGAGATTTGCATCACGAACAGCTGCGGTATTACCAGCAGCACCAAGATCTGCCGTATATCTTCCGTTCTCTGCAAAGAACTGCTCCTCAAGGAGTCTCAAATTTGCAAGGTTGCTGTATGCCTCTGTTCTTGCCGCCCTTTTCTGCTGACCTAAATATGCAGGGATTGCAATTACTGCAAGGATACCGATAATAGCCACAACTATGATAAGCTCAATTAAGGTAAATCCTTTCTTATTCATAAGAACCTCCTTTTTAAAATGATAATTTAATTCTTGTCTCCACCAAATCCTATCATTTTATCAATGATAAAAACAGGCCTTTTTCTCGTTTCATCAAAATTCCTCCACAGGTATTCACCAAGTATCCCCAGCATGACTAACTGCACTCCGGAGACCAACAGGAGGACAACCATCAAAGAGGCCCATCCCTCTACAGGTACGGAGAAAAATAACCTGTTGAATGTAATAAAAAAGGCATAAATAAACCCAAGGATTGCGATAAGTATTCCGACAACTGATATCATCCTGAGAGGAAAATATGAGAATGATACAAAAGTATCTATAAATAGTTTAATCTTTTTGCCAATCGTCCATTTTGAAACTCCCTTTTGCCTTGAACCTTTTCTATATTTAACTAATGTCTGTTTGAAACCACTCCAGAGTATCAGACCAAATATGGACGTGTTTTTCTCCTTTATGGAGATAACAGCATTTGCTACTTTCCTGTCTATGAGAAATACATCTGTTCCGCCTTCCGGCATATTTTTCAATGCATACCGTTTGACCAGTTTATAATATATTTTCGGAAAAAGCCTTGCAGGTTCTTTCTCCCATTCTCTTACACCGATGACAACCTCATATCCCTTTTTCCATTCGTTAATGAGAGTTTCTATGACCTCCGGCGGGTCCTGTAAATCTGCAGCTAAAAAGGTACATGCATCGCCTTTGGATCGCTCCATCCCTGCAAGGCATGCTGCATGACTTCCGAAGTTTCTTGAAAATCGTATCACCTTTACACGATTATCTTTTATTGATAGTTCCTCCAGTATCTGAAGAGAATTATCCGATGAACCGTCATCCACAAAGATAAATTCGAATGTATGTTCCGAGCTTTCCGTAACGTGCTTCAACCGTTCATATAAGGCAGGGAGATTATCTTCCTCGTTATAACTCGGGATTGTAATTGAGATAATGGCCATAAATCTTTATCGTTTCTTTAAGACCTTTGCCGGCACACCGGCTACAATGGTATTAGGCTCAACATCTTTTGTAACAACCGCACCTGCACCAACAATTGAACCTTCCCCTATTGTAACACCTGGTAGTATGACGGCATTTATACCTATATCACAGTTGCGACAGATTTTAACCGGTTTAATTATAAGGTCTGTCCGGATAATCGGCAAATCTTTAGGATCACCTGTGTGCTCTGAACCAAGAATCTTGGTGCCGGGCCCTATACCGACACAGTCATCGATGATAAGTGCTCTCGCATCAAAATAGGTATAAGGTCCAATCCATACCTTATTGCCTATCTTACAATATCCGTCGTGACGTGCCTGAATAAAAGCATACTTTCCCAAAAAGACGCCATCTCCCAGTTCTATGGTTTCAGGGTGAGCAAATGATACGAATGCGGAAACCGTTACATCATTGCCGAAACTTTTACAGAGACTCCTGAGGAGTATCTTCCTCATAAGAGAATCAAATTTTGTATCGCTGCATGTAAATCGTTCATAAAGAGAAAGTCGCTCCCCTATTATTAGATCCTTCTTGAGATGTTGAGCAAATTCTAATTCAAAGCCGGCGTCTTCCTTGATCTCCTTTACACCAAAAAATGCTTTAACAATTTTTTCCATTATTCACTATAATAGTATTTCTTTTAATGAGTTCGTGATATACGATTGCTCTTCACTGCTCAGAGTCGGATATAGGGGTAAGAGAACGGTATTCATCGTTATTTTTTCAGTAGTTGGAAGCGATAGTTTTGAATAGCCTTTGTAGTAAGGCTCCATATGAATTGCCATGATTCCTCTCCTGGTAGCTATCCCTTTTTCAAGTAGTTTTGACATAAGCATATTCCTGTCAACAGGGGCTGATTCAAGAAGTTCTATCCAATAGGACTGGTAATTATGAAAGGCATATGTTGGGACCTGAGGCACTCTTACATAAGGGATTTTGCTTAATTCTTCATCATATATCCCGGCTATCTGCCTCCTCATTTTTATGATAAAAGGAAGTCTTTTTACTTGTTCAAGCCCCATCGCAGCCTGAATATCCGTCATTCTGTAATTATATCCTAAATCCGGATAGGTCTCTATGATAATCTTGTTCGCTACATGTCTTTCAATATCTGATACAGACATGCCATGATGTCTGAATCTCCTGAGTCTTGCCGCTATGTCAGGATCATCCGTGGTTATCATTCCACCTTCACCTGTAGTTATAATTTTTCTCGGATGGAAGCTGAAACAGGCAATATTGCCATGTCCTCCTATTTTCTTGCCTTTATATTCTGAACCGATTGCACAAGCTGCATCCTCTATCACTATCAAATTATACTTATTAGCTATTTTTTGAATAGAATCTAAATCAGCGGGCAGGCCCATCTGGTGGACAGGCATAATAGCCTTAGTCTTTTTTGTAATTGCTCCTTCAATCTTTTCAACATCTATGTTGCATGTCTCCGGGTCTATATCTGCAAAAACAGGCATTGCATTACAATAGACTACGGAATTGGCAGTTGCTATAAAAGAAAGAGATGGTACAATAACCTCATCTCCAGGTCCGAGGCCGGATACGGCAATCGCTGCGTGCAGGGCAGTTGTGCAGGATGTAGTTGCAACCGCATATCGAGCACCAACATACTCGGCAAATCGTTCTTCAAATTCGGCTACTTTTGGGCCTTGAGAGACCCACCCGCTTTCTATAACCTGTGATACAACCTGCTTCTCTTCTTCTCCTAAATAGGGTTTTGTTATCGGAATATTAAACATTTTCCTTACCAATTAAAGACTATTTCCTGCTTCAGGAGACTTGAAACATCGTATTTTTTTGAATGAAACCAATCAATAAAAAGACCTGTCCCCTTTTCTATGTCTATCTCGGGACTAAAGTCAAAGAGTTTCTTTGCTTTTGAGATATCAGCATAGTGTCTTATGACATCTCCAGGCCGCTTTTGCTCATAAACAGGCTTGATATCTTTCTTCCCGAGTTTGTTTGCTAGCATAACGGCAAGTTCATTGATGCTTACTTCCCGTCCTCGTGCAATATTTACAGCCTGGCCTATCATAGAATCGCATTCAGATGCCATAACAATTCCTTTTACGGTATCAGAGACATAGGTAAAGTCCCTTGTGTGAGTTCCATCACCAAATATTACAGGCGGCATGTTATTAAGGATTCTCAAAACGAATCTTGGAATAACCTCACCATAAACTCCCTGCAAATGTTCTCTTGGACCATATGTATTGAATGGTCTTACCACCATGGATTCAAGACCGTATGTTCGAAAATACGCTAAGGCATATAATTCACCGGCAAGTTTGCTTGCACCATAAACAGTTGTCGGCTCACATGTATGTATTTCATTCATAGGGACATGTAGTGCAGTCCCGTACACTTCTGATGATGAAACATAAATAAATCTTTTAACGGAATTTTCGAGGCTTGCCTTTAAAAGGTTCAAAGTCCCTGTTACATTGACCTCATGGGTAACGTCAGGATTTTTTATTGAAACTCTTAGACACTGTACAGCGAGGTGGTAAACTACATCTATATTCTTAGCGATATTGAAGAGAAGGTCTTTATCTCTTATATCACCTGTTATAATCTCTACGTTGCCTTTCCCCGCATGATGCACAATATTTTCTTGTTCCCCTGATGAAAAATCATCCAGAATTACAACATGATTCTTCTTTGCAAGCTCATCCACAAGGTGACTGCCAATGAAACCGGCACCGCCGGTTACCAGTACTTTCATATCAACTATTTTCAAAAAAAACACCTCAAATTATTCTATTCTTTTAGAATCTATTACCGTAAAAATCTTCTATCTTTTCTGCAACATATGCCTGACTGTCCTGTTCAAGCTCCGGGTATATCGGAATAGAAAGTATCTCAGAGCATGCAGACTCAACTTCCGGGAAGTCACTCTTTTTATATCCCAGATTCCTTGCCGCTTCCTGCAAATGTATTGGTGTCTTATAATGTATTCCTGTGCCTACCCCTTTATTATTGAGATATTCCTGAAGCGCATCTCTCTTTTTACTCCTCACTACATAGAGATGATAAACATGTTTTCTATCCTCAGCCTCTTCCGGTAACAGTAAGGGTGTGTTTTGTAAGAGTAGAGTATACTGTTTTGCTATCTCCCTCCTTTTCGTATTGTATTCGTCAAGATATTTCAGCTTTATTCTCAATATAGCTGCCTGTATTTCATCAAGCCTTCCATTATATCCAAAAACGGCATGCTCATACTTTGATCTGTGACCATGATTGCGATACAGTTTTATTGTTTCGGCTATTTCATCATTATTAGTTGTAACCATCCCGCCTTCTCCATAGCCTCCGAGATTCTTTGTGAAATAGAAACTAAAACAGCCTGCATCGCCCAAAGAACCTGCTTTTTTACCTTTATACAAGGCGCCGTGTGCCTGGCATGCATCCTCAATGACAGGAATACCGTATTTTTTTGAAATCTCCATTATTGGTTTCATGTCTGCTGCCTGTCCGTACATATGAACAGGGATTATAGCCTTTGTCTTCCCGGTTACTTTTTTTTCTATGCCTTCCGGATCTAAGGTATAGGTTAAAGGATCTATATCAATAAAAACAGGTTTAGCGCCAATAGCTGCAACCGCTTCTGCAGTTGCAAAAAATGTATGTGGTGATGTTATAACCTCATCTCCCTCTTTTACTCCGCATGCCAAAAGAGCAAACTGTATCGCTTCCGTGCCGGAGCCGACGCCTATTGCATATTTAGTATTACAATATAAAGCGAATTCATTTTCGAGTGCTTGACAGTTGGGGCCCAAACAAAGATTCATGCCGCTCAAAACATCCTCTATAGCCTTCATTACCTCATCTTTAACAGGTTTAAATCCTGCTTTTAAATCAACCAATGGTATATTTCTCATCATAGAAATTCATTTCGAGTTATTTTTTTCATACGGAGGCCACATGTATGGCCTTTCAAAAAATCCTTTCACACAGGTAAGCTGATCAACCATTTTTATTACCTTTGCAGGATTCCCTGCAACAACACTATTTTCAGGCACATCCTTTGTTACTACAGAACCGGCCCCTACAAGACTGTTTCTGCCAATTCTGATACCAGGCAAAATAGTAGCATTAGCACCGATCCTTGCGAAATCTTCAACTATTGCCCCTTTTTTACATTCCTTATATTTGGGACAGCCCATCGGATGAGGATCATCTGTGAATACCACATGAGGTCCGATAACAACAAACTCGCCTATTGTTACCATTTCCAAAAAACAATTGCTGTGAATACGGCTGTTGTCTCCTATCCTGTTACCAAATTCAAGCACTGAATTTGTCCCTATACTTACATTGTTCCCAATGATGTTGTCCTCTCTTATAGAGATGCCCTGACCCGTCTGAAAATTGTCACCGATCTCGGTTCCGGCATAAATTGTGCTGAAGGGTCTTATCTGACATCTACTGCCAATCTTTAATGGAAATTCACCCGGCTGAGCTCCACGTGGCGGTTTTCCGATGATTGACGGTGGTTCAATCAATACTCCGTCACCAAGAATGACATTAAGATATATGAGATTAATCATAAAGTTACCTTTATCCCGCCCTTTTTGATAGATTTGTCGGCTGCCTCAAGTATTCTGATGGTCCGTAATCCTGACTCCCCATCGGTTATTGGATTTTTGTTATTACTTATACAGTCAACTAAATGATCAATCAAAACCTTTAATGCTTCCGCATGATCTATCCTGGGTGCATACATATCCCCTATCCTGTATTGGATAATGTTTTGATAGATGAGTTTTTTATCAGCCTTCGTGAGTATTATTCCTTTATCATAAATCTTTATTTTTTCAGCAGGGTCAAGATCATCAAATACCACCATCTTTTTGCTCCCGCCAATAATTATCCTCCTTATCTTCACTGGAGACATCCAGTTTAAATGAAAGTGTGCCATAAGTTCGCCGTCGAACTTCACAGTTACATAGGCTATATCTTCTATGCCGTTACCTGTATGGCTTCCTCCAATAGCTACTACACTCCTGGGTTTTTCAGAAATGATATGATCCATGATAGAGATATCATGCGGTGCAAGATCCCACACTACATTTACATCCGGCTGAAATAAACCCAGATTAACCCTTACCGAATCAAAGTAGTATAGATCACCCAGTTCCCCGGATGACACAAACTCCTTCATTTTTCTTATTGCCCCTGTATAGATGAACGTATGATCAACAAAAAGGATAAGATTTTTCTTTCTGGAAAGGGCAATAAGTTTTTCAGCTTCTTTCACACTCGCTGTAAGAGGCTTTTCAATAAGAAGATGCTTCCCGGCTTCGAGCGCCTCTTTGGCAAGATTATAATGCGTTTGAACAGGGGTTGCAATAGCTATCAACTGAAGCTCCTTGTCTCTGAGCAGGTCTTTATAATTTTTGGTCGGAATGACGGAAGGGTATCTCAGTTTTATTCTTTCGAGTGTTTCGTCTTCTAAATCACAGACATATTTTAGATGTGTATGATAGTTCTCATTAAAATTCCTGATGAGATTCGGTCCCCAGTAACCACAGCCTATTACACCGACTTTAATGCTTTTCATCTTTGTCTTTTAGTTCGGATTTTATTCGGGCAACCATATCGTGAGCATACTGTTCTTTCGGGAATCTTTGCAGGGCGTATTCGTAAGCAGTTAGGGCATCATTCAGCCGGCCCATACTATAGAAAGTCTTACCGAGTGTGGTGAGATATTTAGGATTAGACTGTTTGTAAATTGCCATCTGTGCAGCTACCATAATCACTGTACTATAGACCTGGTCTTTTTGTAATCTAAATTTTTCTATTATAGTACTATTTTTCGGAATATTCCTAATAAAAACGAAAGCCATGGGCTCGGCATAAACAGGCGCCCAGTCATCGTCCTCTGTCAATGTCAAAAGGAGCTTTGGTACGTTTCCATAAACATCAAGCGTCTCAATCACAACAAAGTTTATATCATAGTTTTTCAGTAATCTCTTCCAGAGAGGTTTTTTCCCTTTGGTCGGTTCCTTGCCTGAAAGGGATTCTACGGTATTCGCTATCCACGCAAATTCCTGTTGTACCGTATAGTTCAGCCAGCGGGTATCAATAAAGGTTTTTTTCCAGGGATACAATCTCCAGGCAATATAACCTCCATATGTGGCAGTGTTCAGCATGTTTCCTTCGAGTTTATTTTCTTCGACGAAATCGACTGTTCCTTCAGGCACAAACGATCCTCTTGCTACATCCATCTGCAGCCACTGAAATTTAACGACGCCAACAAAAAAGATAAGGGAAGATATTAAAGCAAAGACGGCAAAAGCAGTATGTATTTTAGTAAAAGTTTTTTCGGAGATTCTTGTGAATAATTGTCGGACAAGAATATCAGTTTCCTTGCCGAGCACGATTGCGGCAATAGAAACATAATAAATTGTATACCGGCCTGATTTTACAGCCATGATGAAAAGTCCGGCAAGGAGTATTACATTGGTGACATCAATTTTTCTGTTTCGAAGCAAAAGGATAACGGGGAAAAGCACAACTAACAAAACATATCCGTAGTCTATGCTTGAAAGCTTATTAAAATAAAGGACGAAGGGAGATTGATATTCCTGTATGCCTGTTTCCAGAAACTTATACTTCGGAGAGAGGGCGATGGAAAAGGCCTCCCATCCTGTAGGATTAATATACGAAGCCCCCAGAGCCAAAATTGTAACAATATAGAATAATGATATTTCCTGTTTCGTGTAGTCAGCTTTTTTTAAAATAATTTTTATACCCTCAAAAATCATATATATGCCGATAATACCTACACCAATAATAAAGCCGCCATGGAGATTGGCCCAGAGAAGCATCAGAGGTATGAGCAGTAATATTATCTTTGTCTTCTTTTGTTTAAACTCCTCAAGCATGATAAAGGTCAGGACTGTGAAGAGTATGGTGAATAATACCGGGCGTTCCCCTGTGAAACGGGTTAAGTCGAGATATACAAAAAAGATGAACACAAATATGATATAGAAGCTGACCTTCATGCGCATCAGTCTCCACAGCACCAGGAGAAGCACCATGAACAGGATTAACGCTCTGAGAGCGATAATCCCCTTCGGACCAAATAAATCAAATATCAAATAGAAAATTGTCTGGCCAAGCCAATACTGCTTTAACAGGAAGTTCTCTCTCCCGGGAAGCAGGTTTTGGTTTTCCTCTCGGTTGGCTGTGAATGAAAAGGGGTCTCTGTCCGGTATAGTGCCTGTTTCCACGATGTACTTTCCGGTAGCGATGTGCCACCAGAAGTCGGAATCAAAGAGTTTTACTGAAAGGTAAACATAGAAAAAAGTGCTCAGTAGAATTACAAAAGCAAAGATTATGATAAGGAGGTTTTTTTTATTCATGAATACCGTCTGAGGCGTTCAACTGGAACATCAGTCGGAATAGACTGTCTTATTGTGGAGCACACCCATCTTATCCGATGAGATGATCTGGAGAAAGGCAGCCCCCGCTCCATTCTGGGCAATGGCGACTTGGTTAAGTGCAGAGGTATTCACTGTTCCTGCGGTAAATAGGCTCTGTTGAGGGTTCCATGGAGATCTCTCTGCATACTGGCTCCGTCTTGCATTCACAAATGCATCGTCAAGGGTAACTCCGTTGAGCCAGCTACCCATCTGGCTGTTAGTCGTGTCAGCAGCGGTTATCTGACCATCGCCAGTTGAATCAACTTCGATTAGAGTTGCCTGTAATCCCGCAACACCTTTGATTGCAGAGTGAAGCCACGCCTGCAGTTCCGGTTCGCTTGCTGTCGACACCCGAATGATCGAGCCTTTTCTCCCTCTCTCCTGCATGCCAAGGTATCCGGGGATTGCTATTGCTGCAAGGATACCGATGATTGCTACAACGATCAGGAGTTCAATCAGGGTGAAGCCATTTTCATTGGTCTTTTTCATCGTATTTATATTGTTTAGAATAGACATGTTAATATGTACTCATTATTTCCTGCATAAAAATCAGGCCCGGCGCGGCGCCGGGCCTGTATATACATCCGTAGTTTAATCTGAATAGAGTGTCTTATTGTGGAGCACACCCATCTTGTCAGATGCGATGACCTGGAGAAAGGCAGCCCCCGCTCCATTCTGGGCAATGGCGACTTGGTTAAGTGCAGAGGTATTCACTGTTCCTGCGACAAATAGGCTCTGTTGAGGGTTCCATGGAGATTTCTCTACATACTGGCTCTGTCTTGCATTCACAAATCCCGCGCCAAGGGTACCGTTGTTGAGCCAAATACCCATCTGGCTATTTGTCGCGTCAGCAACGGTTATCTGACCATCGCCAGTTGAATCAACTTCGATTAGACCGCCCTGTGTTCCAGAGACGCCCTTCAATGCTGAATTCAGCCATCCCTGAAGTTCCGGCTCTATTGCTGATGAAGCCCTTGTTACCGCACCTTTTCTTCCTCTCTCCTGCATACCGAGATATCCGGGGATTGCTATTGCTGCAAGGATACCGATAATCGCTACGACGATCAAAAGTTCGATAAGGGTGAAGCCTCTTTCATCCCTTTTCTTCATCTGTTCAATTGTTTTAAACATCTTTTCCCCCTTGTTAAAAATTATTTGTAATTCGCCATTAGTCATTAATCAAAGATAATGACCACCTTTAACCCCGCATTAAAATCTTCCTTTGCTGCATCACCTCCTTCAGTTTCGCTTTCTCTTATAAAAGCAATCATCATGCCAAACCCTAAGACAGGTGCAATGCAATTGTTACTATACTAAAAATTTATAAAATTATCAATACGTTATATGGTTTACTTCTACTAAAATTCTAATTTTTAATTAAACAGGGCCACTATTTTATGAGACCTGAAAAGCTATCGTGCTGACAAAAAATGTCAGTCATGATGCCTATCATGGACTTTTTTATTCCCAACTGTTTGCATCCTTATTCTCGCCTTCACCGCCCGGTGAACCATCGGCTCCATAGGTAATAATGTCATAATCGCTGTGCTGGCCCGGTGATTCATAGTGATACGGCCTGCCCCATGGATCATTTGGTACGCCTTTTTTCAGATATGGTCCATCCCATCCATTTATTCCCGGATTGGTTTGGAGGGCATTAAATCCTTCCGTTGTCGTAGGGTATCTGCCTGTTTCCATCCTGAACTGATCGAGGGCCTGTCCAAGCAGCTCTATCTGAGTTTTTGCCGTACTTGTTTTTCCCTTGCCAACCTTTGAGATCAATTTCGGGTAAACAAGGGCTGCCAGCATGCCGAGGATGACCATTACCACGATGAGTTCAACAAGGGTGAACCCTCTCTTATTGAAATATGCTGCCTTTTCCTTAGTCCTCACCTGTTCCTCCTGATTGTATTGTCGAAATTTAACCACAGAAAATAAGTTAAACGCTATTTTATCCCTTTCCTCTGTAAACCGGTTTCAAATTTATTCTCTTTACATGTATTGTACAACAAAAATATTATCAAATAAAAAGGGCGCCGTCAAATAGAATGAACTCGTAAAAAGTCGTCATTCCCGCGAAGGCGGGAATCCAGGTGCGCGCAACTTCTTGAAAAGAATGGATTCCCGATTAAGGACTTCGGGAATGACAGCCATGAAAAGGACTTTTTGCGATGTTGTCAAAATAGAGCTTTACCAATAATTGTTGCAGATGCTAAAATTTTTGCAATCTTATGGGGTATCAGAGTATAAAAAAATGGCCTGAAGGCGAAAGACCGAGAGAGCGGCTCCTGAAATACGGCGCCCGGACCCTCTCTGATGCCCAGCTTCTTGCTATTATACTCCGCACCGGAGGGGGCGGGAAAAGCGCATTAGATCTTGCGATGGAGATGCTGAATTCTTTTGAGAATATGAGGGACATCGAGCAGGCAGCCGTACCGGAATTCTCGGGTTTCAAAGGTATGGGAAGCGCAAAGATCGCCCAAATAAAAGCTGCCTTTGAACTTGGCAGGCGTCTTCTTGGAGAATCAAATGCGAGAGGACCCCAATTTTTGTCAGGAAATGACGTTTACCTTTATTACAGTCAGCTATTAAGCAGCATTAAAAAAGAAGTATTCCACTGCGCGATGCTGGATGCAAAAAACAGGATATTCAGAGACAGCTGCATATCGGAAGGCACACTTACCAATTCGCTCATACATCCCCGCGAGGCATTCAGGGATGCTATTAAGGAATCCGCAGCCTCGGTCATATTTGTCCATAACCATCCGAGCGGTGATCCGGCCCCAAGCCGTGAGGATATCCTTATTACGGAGCGGCTTGTTGATGCAGGCGATATAATAGGCATAAAGGTCCTTGATCATGTCATAATAGGAGACGGCGGATTTACGAGCATGATGGAAAAAGGATACATAAAAGGAAAATAACCAAGTCAAAATTGATGAACTCGTAAAAAGTCGTCATACCCGCGAAGGCGGGTATCCAGTCTTTCCAATGGGTTCTGGATCCCCCGGTCAAGCCGGAGGATGACAAACCATGACTTTATACACAGACTCTAATTAATTGCTAAGGAGTTCATAAGTAGAGCCACACCCCCTCTCCCGCCAGGGGAGAGGGGACCAATTATTTCCCCTCCCTTGAGGGGAGGGGATTGAGGGGAGGGTGTTTAAATGTGTCCTTACTTATGAAGTCATTAGTAATTGCTTTTTATTTATGTTTAGGGTTTAGAAATTAGTTGTGGGAATTTTTTTATGAAGGGAGGTTTTATGGCGCGTATTAAAAAAGCGATTATCAGTGTGTCCGACAAAAAAGGATTGGTAGATTTTGCAAAAGAGTTAAGCGCAATGGGCATTGAGATACTGTCAACAGGAGGAACGGCCAGGGTTTTAAGGGACGCGGGAATTCCTGTAAAGGATGTATCGGAACATACCGGCTCGCCGGAGATGCTTGACGGGAGAGTCAAGACCCTTCATCCAAAGGTGCATGGCGGCCTGCTCTCCAGACGGGACAACCCAAAAGATATGGAAGAAATAAAGAAGTACGGAATTGAATTGATTGATATGGTAGTGGTCAATCTCTATCCCTTTGAAGAGACCATATCAAAACCCGGCGTCACCTTCGATGATGCTATCGAGAACATCGATATCGGAGGACCGACAATGCTGCGTTCGGCGTCTAAGAATTTTAAGGATGTTGCCGTTGTTGTTGATCCCGCAGATTATGAGCCGATCATTAAAGAGATGAAGAGTCGGAACAGCGACCTGAGCTATAGTAAAAGGCTGGAACTTGCAAAAAAGGTCTTTAAACATACTTCAAGGTACGATACGATCATTGCGGATTATCTGACGAAGATAACTGAAAAGATCTAAACGTTGCATAAACGGCAGGGCTGACACGATGAAAAGTCTTCTAATGCGACAACTGACTATATTCCGAACACATAAATGCGGATCTAACCTGCAGTGTCTTTCAAAAAAAGGCCGGGGCGCTGTATTAAAGTACATTAAGGTGTCGCTACAAGACCTTTTCATCGCATCAGCCCTGCCGTTTGTAATAAGTTTTTGCAACGGGTTAAAAGAAATAACCGATAGAAAGAGGTTCTATTGAAAGTTCTTGTTTTAGGCGGAGGGGGCGTTGAACATGCCGTTGTATGGAAACTCTCCCAAAGCAGGCATATAGACAGGATTTACTGCAATCCCGGAAATGCAGGCATTGCCGGGATTGCCGAATGTATTGACGTAAACCCTCATAATGCGGGAGCCCTCATTGATTTTGTGAAATATGAATGGATTGACCTTACCATTGTCAGTTCTGAAGAATTTCTTTCCAAGGGTGTTGTCGACGTTTTTGAACGGGAGGGATGCAAGGTATTGGGCCCTAACAGAACGGCATCCCGGTTAAGGTCCGGCAGGGTATTCTCAAAAGACCTGATGAGGCTTTACCGTATCCCGACCCCGGAATATAAGGTCTTTTCATCATTTACTCTTGCAGAGGATTATGTCAGGCTCAAGGGAGCGCCCATCGTAATCAAGACGGACGGACATACTGAAAACAAAGGTATTTTTTCCGCGCAGACAGTGGAAGAAGCGGTGCATGTCCTCAAGCTGGTCATGAAAGATAAGCTTCTCGGGGATGACGGCAGACAGGTAATTATTGAGGAAGGTCTAAAGGGAGAGAGGGTATCTTTTGTATTCCTGACGGATGGAACCACCATAAAACCATTGGCAAGTGTGAAAAAATACGTTACTAATGATATATGTTCAAAAGCAACCGGAGGTTTTAGCCCCGCATCTGTTGATGGAAAAAGCCTTGAAAATGTTGTCATGTATAAAACCATACCCCATTTGTTAAAGGCCCTTGTTTCGGAAGGCATAGCATTCAAAGGCATTATCTCTGCTGAAGTGCTTATAAAAGATGACAAGGTCTCTATCTTTGATATCAATTGCGGCTTTGAATATTTAGACGCCCAGACCATCCTGCCGAGACTGAAAACGGACCTTACAGAGATATTGATGGCAGTTATGGAAGAAAGGCTTTCTGAAACGAACGTGGAATGGAAAATGGAGCCCTCTGCATGCATTATGATTTCCGCAAAAAATTCTCCGCAGGAAACCGTGATCAGCGGACTTAACGAAACAGATAAGGATACCTTTATCTTTCATGAAAACACGGCATTCATTGGCAAGGATATCGTCGCTACCGGTGAACAGGTCCTCGGTGTAACAGTTCTTGGATCGGATGTAGATGAAGCAAAGAGGAAAGCCTGTAACGCGGCAGAAAAAATAAGTTTTGATGGAAAGGACTATGAAAATTTCTGAAGGAGATGATATGAAACCACAGGTTTTAATAATCATGGGAAGTGATTCCGATCTGCCGGTTATGGAAATTGCCGGTGAATTGTTGAAAAAATTCGGGATCCCTTATGAGATGACCATCGTCTCTGCACACAGAACGCCGGGACGCGCTGTGAGACTTTCCGTTGAAGCGGAGAAAAAGGGTATTGATGTTATAATCGCGGGCGCCGGCATGGCGGCCCACCTTGCCGGAGTGATCGCCGCCCATACAACTCTCCCGGTAATAGGAGTGCCCATAGACTCTTCTTCGCTCAAGGGTCTTGACTCGCTTCTTTCTACGGTCCAGATGCCTCCGGGTGTGCCTGTTGCAACCATGGCAATCGGCAAGGCAGGCGCAAAAAATGCCGCGATCCTTGCAGCACAGATAATCGCCGTAAAAGATAAGGGAATGACTAAAAAGTTAATGGAATACAAAAAGCAAATGGCACAGGAAGTGGAGCAAAAGGCAAAAGCATTAAAAGGCAATAAAGACAGGTAATGAAGGTCCATCTGGATTGTTTCCCATGCTTTTTGCGTCAGTCTCTTATCGCCTTGCGGCTTGGTACTGACGACGAGGCATTGCAGGAAGCGGTATTAAAAAGCACTCTTGAATATATACGGGACACCGACACCTCGCAACCGCCTGCCTATACTACTACCTTTATTCACAGAAAAATCCGCCAGATGCTGGGGAAAGATCCATTCCTGGAGATAAAAGCGCGTTATAACAGGATCGCTCTCAATCTCTATCCTTCGATGAAAGCCTTGATGGATAAAAGCCCCGACCCTTTATGTACCGCTGCAAGGCTGGCGATTGCCGGCAATATAATAGACTTCGGGATATTTACTTCTGTAGACATAGAAGGGACCGTTGACAGGGCGCTGAATACGAATTTGGCTGTTGATGATTATGCTGCATTCAGAGATGCAGTTGCCGATACGGATGAAATTCTTTATTTGACCGATAATGCAGGAGAGATCGTATTTGACAGGCTGCTCATAGAACATTTAACGGCGTCGGGTAAAAAGATCAGGGCCGTTGTAAAGGGTTCGCCGGTCATCAACGATTCAACTATGTTTGATGCGGAAGAATCAGGCCTGACAAAAATTTGCGAGGTTATTGAAAACGGCTCAGACGCCGTAGGCACAATCCTTCCGTGGACGTCCTCCGGATTTCAAAAGGCATTCAGCGCCGCCCGGCTCATTATCAGCAAAGGACAGGGAAATTTCGAGACCCTTGCGGGGATTGACAAGAATATATTCTTCCTCTTTCAGTCCAAGTGCCATGTGATTTCCAACGAACTCGGCCTGCCGCAAAGCGCCATGCTCCTTAAAAAATCCTGATTTTCATAGATTCAGGTTGTGTAAGGATTATGATTTGGCTTGAATATCCTCTATAGCCTCTTTTGCAATAATCCTTACGTTTTCATTTTCATCGGATATAATCTCTTGCAGCGAGGGGACAACCTCTCTGTCACCAATCGTTCCGAGAATATATGCCGCATCCCCTCTGATGACGGGATTTTCATGTTTCAGCAGGAAAAGTATCCGGGGGATAGTTTTCTTCACATTCTCCGGATCTTCAAGAATCAGTGTTTCCAGAAGGGCCGTAACTCCGATCCTGACCCTCATCCTCTCATCCGTCATCAGGTCGGTAATTAATTCATAGAGGTTCTTGTCGTGCTTAAACATATCGATAATGTTGTCAAGCAGCCCCCCCTCCATGTAATCTGCTATCATTTTTTTCAGGTCCGAATTGTCCGTAATTCCCTTTTCCACGGTTGATATAATAGCATAAAAATACCCCGGTCTATAGCGGTTTTATTGTATAATTTCCTAATCAAGATCAAAAAAGGATTTAGCGCATGAAAATCTATAATACGCTTTCAGGCAAAAAAGAAGAATTTGTACCGCTGATTCCCGGCAAGGCAGGCATATATGCATGCGGTGTGACCGTATACGACCATTGCCATATCGGGCATGCACGCAGCGCCATTGTCTTTGATGTTATCAGGAGATATTTGAAATACAAGGGATTAAATGTCACCTATGTCAGGAATTTTACGGATATTGACGACAAAATAATAAGAAGGGCCCATGAGGAAGGCATTCCCTGGGATGCGGTAGCAGGTAAATATACGGATGAGTATTACAGGGATATGGACATGCTTGGAGTCGGGAGGGCTGATATTGAGCCTAAAGCAACGGACTATATTCCTGAAATGATAAATATAGTACAAGGTCTTATCGGCAAAGGCCATGCTTATGAGAGCGACGGCAGCGTCTATTTTGCGGTCGGGAGTTTCAGGGATTACGGCAAGCTCTCAAAGAGGGATATGGAGGAGATGATGGCGGGCGCACGGGTTGAAGTGGATGAGAGAAAGAAAAACCCGCTGGACTTTGCCTTATGGAAAAAATCAAAAGAAGGCGAACCATACTGGGAAAGCCCCTGGGGCCCGGGCAGACCGGGATGGCATATCGAGTGTTCCGCCATGTCCGTAAAACATCTCGGTGAAAGCTTTGATATCCATGGAGGCGGGGCAGACCTGCTCTTCCCCCATCATGAAAACGAGATCGCCCAGTCCGAAGCGTTTACGGGGAAGACCTTTGCAAAATACTGGGTCCACAACGGGTTCATCACCATCAATAAAGAAAAGATGTCTAAGTCCCTCGGAAATTTTTTTACCATCAAGGAAGTCCTTGAAACCTTTGATCCCGAAGTGGTCAGATTTTTTCTGCTTTCGACCCATTACAGAAGCCCGATAGAATTTTCGGATGAAGTATTGCGTGAAGCTGAGAGCACCCTCGACAGATATTATACGACGGTCCTGCGGATTCAGGACTATCTTGAAAAACCCGGGGAGGAAAAAGCTGATTTCACGGCAGCAGGAAAAGACTTCAGCAAAGTGGTCCATTCCTTCAAGGAAAAGTTTGAGGCTGCAATGGACGATGATTTCAATACGGCGCTTGGACTCGGACATGTTTTTGAATTGATAAAAGAAACGAACAGATTCCTGGACGGGAAACCGTCAGGTCCAAAAGACGGAGAGCTTTTGCTGAAGGCGGAGGAACTTCTTTCCGTGACAGGCAATGTACTTAATCTTTTCAATAGAACGCCTCACGCCTGGTATCTGTCGTTAATGAAGGTCGGGAACATCGGTTTATCGGAAGATTATATACTTGGGAAAATAGAAGAGCGCCGGGCAGCCAGACAAATAAAGGACTGGCTCCTTGCGGATGCCATACGAAAAGAGCTTGAAGAAAAAGGGGTCATCCTTGAAGACAAGAAGAACAGGACAGACTGGAAGATTAAAACCGGCTCATGAGTGGATATACGGACTAAACCCGGTCCTTGAGGCAGTAAGGGCCGGTAGAAAGATAAATAGTATCTTTTTGTCTTCCGGAAGACATGAAAAGATATACGAGATAAAAAAAGAAGCGGAGTCAAGAAATATCCCGATAAAAATAGCGGACCCCGGTTTTTTCGACGGCGCATTCGGAAAAGGCCACCAGGGGGTTGCAGCGGAAGTTGCGGCAAAGGAATACATATCTCTTGATGAATTGCTTGAAATCCCCGCGGAGAAGAATGAACTTCCATTTTTTCTGGTGCTGGATTGTCTTGAAGACCCGAGGAATTTTGGGGCGTTACTGCGTGTAGCCGATGCCGCAGGCATCCATGGAATTGTTTTGCAATCTTACAGATCCGTTAATCTCAGCGCTGAAGTTGCAAAGGTATCCGCAGGCGCCGTCGAGTATGTCCCTGTTACGATGCTGCCGAATATAAAACATGCCATCAATGAAATGAGAAAAAATGGTATAATGATTGTCGGAGCGGAGGCAGGCGCAGAGAATACGCTTTGGGATGTCGATTTGAATGTTCCGCTGGCTGTTGTTATCGGGTCCGAGGGGAAGGGAATCAGGCAGTCAGTCCGTACGTTATGCGACGTACTTGTGAACATCCCGATGAGGGGCAGGATAAATTCCCTGAATGTTTCTGTTGCCACCGGCATATTCGTTTTTGAGATTTTGCGTCAAAGAATGAACAAATAGGCAAAAATAAGAGATTAAGCTTAGTTTTGCCATATATTCTTGAATTTCTGCAATTGACCTTTTTATAATAAATATTGTTTAATTGAGATTCTGACAAAAAGGGGTTACTGTTGTCTTTTTCCGCCCCGGAGATGATTAGAGAATGTAATGAAGCCACCGTAGCTCAGATGGTAGAGCAGCTGATTTGTAATCAGCGGGTCGGGGGTTCGATTCCCTTCGGTGGCTCCAGGGAGAGGTTCCCGAGTGGCCAAAGGGAGCAGACTGTAAATCTGCCGGCGAAGCCTTCGGAGGTTCGAATCCTCCCCTCTCCACCAGCAAATTTTGCTATGCAAAATTTACAGTGAATAGTTATAAGTGAATAGATAAAAAGTATAAACAGTTTTAACGGTTTCATTAAGGTTTTAAACTATTTACTGACCACTATTCACTAATAACTATAGTTAGTGCGGGAGTAGCTCAGTGGTAGAGCGTCAGCCTTCCAAGTTGAGGGTCGCGGGTTCGAATCCCGTTTCCCGCTCCATAACGGCTTAAACGGCTTGAGAGGTTTGAGCGCCCATGTAGCTCAGTCGGTAGAGCACATCCTTGGTAAGGATGAGGTCACCGGTTCGATCCCGGTCATGGGCTCCAAGAAATGTTGTATAAATGAATTAATATTATTATAGAGAAGCAAGCTTAACAAGGAGGGAATATGGCAAAGGCAAAATTTGAGAGGGTAAAGCCTCATGCGAACATAGGAACGATCGGGCATGTAGACCACGGCAAGACGACATTGACGTCGGCAATCACGAAGGTATTGGCGA
>JBAZZX010000031.1:0-36102 GCA_041658585.1 Thermodesulfovibrionales bacterium | reverse complement strand
ACACTAAATGTATGATTTAAATGTCCAGCTTCGCTATACGAAATAAGGTGTTCGAATGGACTGGATCAAGTGTTCGAGTGTGCCGGAATCCGCAGTTATCTGACAAAACATTAGAATTCCCACTGAAAAATACATTTTCATGTCCCCCCCTCACGGCCTTCAATTATAGCGTCTATGCGCAATGATATCACCGGACAGCTTTGAGAATTAACCGAACCGTGATAAAGTTTAAAATATGAAGATCAGGGAAATAAAGGCAAAAAGTATCCTGTCTAAGTCTCAGGTCTATGATTATGCTTTAAACCCTTATGTTGGCTGCGAGCATGCTTGCGTCTATTGCTATGCTAAATTTATGAAGAGGTTTACAGGTCACACGGAGAGCTGGGGGGAGTTTGTCGACGTAAAAATAAATGCCACTGAGCTTTTGGCCCATGAGGTGAAGAGAAAAAAGGTCGGGAGGGTATGGATAAGCGGCGTGTGCGATCCTTATCAACCTTTGGAACGAAAGTTCAAGCTCACAAAGAGATGTCTCGACATCCTCGTGGAAAACGGATGGCCTTTCACAGTTCAGACCAAATCCTCTCTTGTCCTGAGGGACATTGATACCCTTAAGAAATCAAAGGATGCCGAGGTCGGATTCACCATAACCACGGCGGATGAGAAGATGAGGAGTATATTTGAACCAGGGGCGCCACCATCGAAGAAGAGGATTGAGGCCCTGGCCAATCTTCACTCCGAAGGGATTAGAACCTTTGCCATGATAGCACCGATTCTTCCGGGCGCCGAGGAACTGGTTGGTGCGCTTAAGGGTAAGGTGGATTATGTGATCCTTGACAGACTGAACTATCATTATGCAGATTGGGTATACAAAAGATACGGGCTACAGTGGGCTATGGAAGACAGTTTCTTCTCGCAAAAGGGAAAGGAGTTGAATATGGCATTTGAAAGGGAAGGGATTCCCTGTCAGGTAGTATTTTAAAATTGCTTTTCACAATGCCTTATATTACTATTTCTGCAAAACTTCTTCTTTGTCGGCCTTTAGTATAAAATCAATATGGCTATCGCAATGTTCTATTTCAGAGCCATGTGTTAATGCGCAAGCTGCTATAATAAGATCAGCCGAAGGCACAGTCTGACCTGCCTGTCTGCATTTTTGGGCTAATTGTCTTGCTGTTTTCCATACTCCGGAAGTTGTCTCAAGACATAGTATTGCATCTTCAAGGTCTTTTAGACGCTTTTTTTCATATTCTCCTCTGGCGCCATTCCACAATTCTACCAGTACCATATCACATAAAGCAGCAGTTCCTTGAGTCATAAATTTTAAAACACGTTCACGTATTTCTTTTCTGCCGTTTGAGCGAAGAGCCTCGATCCAGCTTGAAGTGTCAATGAGGACTACTTTATTTTCTTCCACTTTCTGTCTTCCCGCATTTTTTCCAAATCGTCCTGAGTCATGAATTCTTTAAAAGTTCCAAGAATTTCTGCAAGTTCAGAGAGTCTCTTTCTTTTATTGAAATCTCTGATAGCCTGCAATACTGCATCACGTTTTGTCTTCGCTTTTGTATATTTTATGACTTCTTCCAAGTCCTTATTTGGAATATCAATTGTTGTTTTCATGATTCTAATATATACTTTATTATAATATTTTTCAAGCCGGTATATATTCTGAAAAATATACAATGGTGATAGTTATTACCGACAAAATGGTCAATAATTTACTCTTCGTCAAGCTTTTTTTATTATTCACAACATAAAGCATCTGTAATTACTGTAATGCCGGGGTCCAGTTATGAAAAAAGCGGTCCATTGCAGTGGTTTTACCTATCGGGAGGTGACCGTAGAAAATGGACAACTGTTTTTCTGCCACTGATTTTGGCTCTTTGTCAACAACTACCTTCCAGATTGCCGCAGCCAGCCCTGATCTGTCAGCTCCGGCCTGGCAATGTATTAATACGGGACGGGAGGCATTGTTGAAAATCTCTATAAGATTCCGGACAACTGCTTCATCAGGTTCACGGGATGACGACAATGGAATACTGTAATGCTGTATTTTATGCATTGAGCTGACCTCTTTTTCTTCGTTATACCAGAGCTCATCCGGATGCTCACCACGCAGATTTATGATGCTCTTAATGTTATATTTGTTTATGTAATATTCTAACTCATCCCTGTCAAGTTGAGCAGACCTGTATGCCTCACCAGGTGTAATTGGATGGAAATCCCCCTGCTCCTCCATGTAGAAAAAGTAACTCGCAGTTGAAAGAAGTAAAAATACGAAAGTCAGAACGGCAATCCTATATTTGGGTGTCATTAATCTTTTCATGATTTATTCTACTATAAATAAACATTATGAAGAAGTGATGAAGGAAATATAAAAACAGGTACAATATAAGTATCTATAGTTCAGGAGGGTGAGAATTTTGTGATTCAATGTCCAAGCTGAGCTTTTTGAGGAGTTCACTGTCATCTAAAGATATCTCGTTTCAGATTGTTCTTTTACGAAATCAATTCAAATTAGTTTCCACCCCCGGTTAAAGGATTCTCGTGGCAGAGCGTACAAGAAACTTGAGCGCCCTTTGGAACGGAAACGGTTCTGTTGTCGTCACCAAAGAGTGTCCGGTCAGCAGCCGCGCGGGAAAGAACAGTGCCCTCAAGTGCCAAGCCATGACAGGCTTCACAGGCCATGCCGCTGTGACCCCGATATCTTTTTATTATGCGGAGAATTTTGATTGCAGCCATTCGGGGAAATTGCACCACGGGATAGCGGTGTTATTATTGGGCATAGCGGTGGTTTTATTTACCCGACAGACAAGAAGACCTTCTTTTGATGCGTCATCGCCGGCGATAGCTTTAAACCGGTTCAGAGGTTCGAGATGCTTGAGCGTCGGCGTTGCGGTCAGTTTAATTTCAACCGGATAAAGCCTGCTTTTAATTTGAATGATCAGGTCAACCTCAAGCCCGTCATGTGACCGCCAGAAGAAAATATCAGGACGCCTGCCCCGCATGGCAAAGACCTTGACAGCCTCGCTTATAATCAGTCCCTCAAAAAGTTGGCCTCCCATGGGGCCGGAAAGAGCTGAATCCCCGTCAGGCTGCCGGGTCAACGAACAAACAAGTGCGGGATCAATATAATACATTTTCGGTGTTTTGATCAGACGCTTGCCATAGTTCCTGAAATAAGGCAGTAGAAAGAAGCACAGGAATGAAGCCTCCAGAACCCCCGCCCATGCTTTTATGGTCGGAAGTGATACGCCGATGTTTCTTGATAATGTAGCGGTATTAAACTCCCGGCTGTGGTTTGCGGAAGACAAACCGAGAAAGAGTTCGAATGTCCGCAGATCTTTTATATTCTGGAGCTGCCTGACATCTCGCTCCAGGTAAGTCTGTATGTATGAACGTACCCATAGATCCCTTTTCCCAGGATGTAAACTGGGGTCGGGATATCCGCCATTCCAGATAACCGTCTCAAGAGAGCTCTTTTGGGGCTGCTTCATTTCAAGGAGACTGAATGGGAAAAGCTCGAGTATCGCGATCCTACCTGCAAGGGATTCAGTTACATTCTTCATAAGATGAAACTGCTGTGAGCCGGTGAGAAGCCATTTTCCGTTTCTCGATCTGTGCCTGTCTATGCGTATTTTCAGATATGGCAGTATCTCAGGCACATACTGTATTTCATCAAGAATCACCTTTTGTTCTCCAAAGCGGTCAAGGAATCCATTGGGATCTTTAAGTGCAAATCCTCGCTCTATCGGATCGTCAAAACTGATATATGCCGCTTCATTGCCGGCTTCGTGGAGAAGGAAAGTAGTTTTACCGGACTGCCGTGGTCCCGTAACTAAAACTGACGGGAAGTTGGGTACGGCATGATTGAATTCAGCAGACAAAAGGCGCCGGATATACATATTGACAATTATAAAGTACAATATTATAATTGTCAATAACCAAATTCTTTTGGGCGGATGTACAATATAAGTTGAAAAATTAACGGGTGCGCCCAGGCTAAAATCAAGGTACGGAAAGGGCAAACGGGTCAAGTTGGTGACTATCATGCCGTGATGCGGATGAAGCGTTGATGGATGCAAAGCTCGCTGAAACAAAAGCGCGCGAGATAGAACGCGCAAAGGGCGAAGCAGCGGTTTTAACACACCAGAATGAGATGGCCAGGAAAGAAGCCGAGGCAAAGGCATTAGAACTTGAGAAAGCGCAAAAGGAAACCCAGGCCAAAAAGCTTGAAGCGGAAATGGCTCGTATGAAAATAGAAGAAGCCATGGCGCAGAGAAAGCAGTTGGAAAATGAACTCAGAGAATTGAAAGCAAAGCAGACCGATAGAGGAGTGGTCCTAACATTAGGAGATATACTATTTGAGACGGGGAAGGCTGCTTTAATGCCGGGCGCCAAGCGCACTATGAACATCATTGCGGATTTTTTAAAGAAGTATCCTAAGCGCAACATTTTAATTGAAGGTTTTACTGACAGCGTAGGCGGTGAAAAATACAATTTGAAACTTTCCCAGCAGAGGGCCCAGTCCGTACGCGCCGCTTTGACTATAAGGGGAATTGTCAGCGAAAGGATCGCTCTAAAGGGTTATGGCGAGCGTTTCCCTGTGGCAAGCAATAAAACAGAGGCCGGCAAACAACAAAACAGGCGTGTTGAAATAATTATTTTAGATGAAGGAGTAGTAGCGGGTAAAATGCTTCGTTAACAATTAGCGCGGCGTATTATTCAATAAAAATAACGGGCAGAGATTTAGCCGTCTCTGCCCGTTTAATTACTTAATTAGAGTTTAACAACATTGATTGCCTTAGGACCTTTCGGGCCCTTCTCGGTATCAAAGCTTACCTTGTCACCCTCGGCAAGGGTCTTAAACCCGTTGCCCTGGATCGATGTGTGGTGTACAAATAATTCAGTGCTGTCTTCGGCGGCTATAAAGCCGAAACCTTTGCTGTCGTTAAACCATTTCACAGTTCCTTGTGTCATTTCTTTTACCTCCTTCTCTCTAAACTCAAATCTCAGAAGAACCTAACAAAAAAAGGCCGCAAAGTCAAAAGTCTTTGGGGCCCCTTACGAACGCAAAAACCTCTAAAATTCTGTTTATATAATACCATGCCCTCTAACACTTCGTCAAGGGAATATAAATCCCGGTTGCATCCCTGATTTTTAGGTATATTTGTCAATGCCGATTTCATATAACGCTTCGAATTCCTTTACCTTCTTTTTAAGCTTTTCTTCGCTTTTACGCAAATCCTCTACGGTCTGTTTTCGTTCCGAGATGTCTAAAAGGGAGGCCACTCTCTTCCCGCCGTCCGGAAGCATATCGATGACTATAAAAATGTCCTTGATTTTTCCCTCTTTGTCAATGAACCAGGATTCATAACTCTTCGGGGCTGCATCAGGCTCTATACTCCTCAAACGGTGATATTCTTTCATACGCTCAAGTTCATTCTCCGTAACAAATTCGGTCCATTTCTTTTTCCCCTCCGTTTCTTCCTTTGAGTAGCCGGAGAGTTTTTCAGCCTCTTTGTTTGCCATAGAGATAGTCATATCTTCCTCGATAATTATAGTAGGTATTGCGATATGCTCAAAGATATTCCGGTATATTTCTTCCGGCTCATGCGGCGATTTTCTCGCCGCTGCAAGTTCCGATACGGTTTTTTCTAATTCCGCAATACGCAGCCGCATCGCGGCAAGTTCATTTACAAGCTGTTTTTTTGTTTTGCTTTCATCTTTCATGTTTATATATCCTTTTATCGGAAATTAATTTATTGCTTAAATTATATATTAAATCCCGAATAATTTGCCGGCAAAAACACATATGATTGCCGAAGGGGTTTTGATATAATTTTAATATGAATAAAGCTTCCGGCATCCGGAATTCCGGCTCATGCGGCGTCGGCTTTGTCTGCAATATAAACGGCGAGCAAAGCCGCCAGATCGTTCAATGGGGAATTGAGGCGGTCAAGAACCTTACCCACAGGGGAGCCGTCGGCTCTGACGGCAAGACCGGGGATGGGGCGGGTGTTCTTTTCCAACTGCCGAAGAAATTCTTTCTTAAAGAGATCGGGGAGTCGGGATATGAAATCTCTCACGTTGACAACCTTGCGGCAGGTTCTTTTTTCTTTCGCAAGAATAAAGAAAATGAAATAGAAGCCATCCTGAAAAAAAGGGGAATCAAGCCGATAGGCTGGAGGACCGTCCCCACAAACGATGATGCACTCGGGCAGTCCGCGCTCTCTGCAAAACCCGTCATTAAGCAGCTTCTTCTGGATATGGAAGGGATTGAAAAGGACAAAAGAGAGCTTTCGCTCTATCTTTCCAGAAGGGCGATTGAAAAAGCCTTTGGCGAAACATTATACATTTCTTCCTTATCTTCCAAAACTATCGTCTACAAGGGCATGCTTGTGGCGCCGTATCTTGACCGCTTTTATCCCGACCTGACAAGCGAAGGTTTTGAATCGGCCTTCTGTTTGTTCCACCAGCGATTTTCCACAAACACCTTTCCTGACTGGACATTGGCCCAGCCTTTCAGGATGCTTGCCCATAACGGAGAGATAAATACAATTCAGGGAAACAGGAACTGGATAAAATCAATCGGGCCCGACTTATGGCACGAGATATTCGGTGATGACAATGATCTCATTGAACAGGTCCTGTCCGATGAAGAGAGCGATTCGGCTTCTCTTGATAAAATTATCGAGCTCCTTGTGTTTTCCGGTTTCTCCCTTGAACATGCCGTAAATCTCTGCATACCTCCCGCATGGGAATGCTGTGAATTGCCCGACCGTCGGAAACGCAGAAATGCCGGGGCATTTTTTGAATACCAGTCTTTCCTCATGAAGCCCTGGGACGGCCCTGCGGCTATTGTCATGTCCGACGGTGATTCCGTAATCGCCCACCTTGACAGGAACGGCCTCAGACCCATGAGATACGCCATGACGGAAGAAGGCGTACTTATACTCGGCTCCGAGGCGGGAATGATCGATCTTGAGGGAAGGGTCATATCCAAAAAGGACAGGATGGTCCCGGGCGGCACACTTACCGTAGATCTTGTAAAAGGCGAGATACGGCATACGGAGGAGATTATTTGCGGCCTTGCAGACCGGAAACCTTACAGGGAATGGACGGACCGGTATCTTGTGGAATTACAGGGCAGGGGTAAAGATAATTCCCGGATACCTTCCGATCTCGTCGGAAAACAGAAGGCCTTCGGTTATACCTCTGAAGAGGTTGATTTCTCGCTAAAAGGTATGGCTATGAAGGCAAAGGAGCCTACATATTCAATGGGAGACGATACTCCTTTGCCGGCCCTTGCCGTAACGCCCCAGTTGCTTTTCAGATACTTTAAACAGCGGTTTTCACAGGTGACAAACCCGCCCATAGATTCCATACGGGAACGAATGGTTATGTCATTGAGGATGAACATCGGCTACAAGAAGAACTTCCTCAAGGAAACGCCTGCACATGCAAAAAGGCTCAGGCTTGAGTCCCCTGTTTTACTTGAAGCCGGTATGAACGAGATCGGGGACCAAAAGGTCTTTAAGACGATGAAGATCCCGATCACATTTCAAAAAGCGGCTTCGGACCGGCATCTTAAAGAAGCGGTATCAGAGTTGCAGTCAAAGGTCATAGATGCCGCGAGAAGAGGGACGGAAATCATTATCCTTTCGGACATGGACATCTCAAAAGAACGGCCCGCAATTCCGGGTCTTTTAGCCGCGGCTGCGTCTTTTAAGGCATTACAACAAGCGGGGATTGCCAACAGGGTAAGCCTTATAATGGAAACGGGAGAGGCCAGGGATTCTCATCATATGGCATGTCTCATAGGATACAATGTGTCGGCGGTTTATCCATATCTTGCTCTGCAGACGATAAGGCATATGTGCGACAAAGGCGAGATAGACGGCTCTTATGAGACGGCGGCTTTGAATTATAAAACCGCGCTTGAAGAAGGCCTTTACCGTGTAATCTCAAGAATGGGCATCTCTACTCTCAGCTCTTACTATGGTGCCCATTTGTTCGATACTATATGCCTCAACAATGATTTTGTAGAAGAATACTTCACCGGTACTCCGGTAACAATTGAAGCAGACGGTATGCAGGAGATAGAGCGGTCGCTCCTGTATCGGCATGCGGCAGGGTTCGATGTATCCGAGCCTTTCCTTGAGAATACGGGGACGATAAAATTCAGGAAAGGCGGGGAGCGGCACGCCTGGTCTCCGCCCAATATCGCAACCCTTCATAAGTTCCTCAGAGAAAAAGACGAAAAGGCATACAGAGATTTTTCGAAGTCATCCAATGAAGAGCCCATATTTATCAGGCATCTTATGAGCTATAAAAAAGGTGATCCGCTTCCGTTAAAGGAAGTGGAATCTGAAGAGCATATCCTTAGACGGTTTTTCTCAGGCGCAATGTCTATCGGGGCGCTTTCGCCTGAGGCCCATGAGACTATTGCCGAGGCGTGCAACAGACTCGGCATACGGAGCAATAGCGGAGAAGGCGGTGAGGACTCCGCAAGATACGGTACCATTAAAAACAGCGCTATAAAACAGATAGCCTCCGGCAGGTTCGGCGTGACGCCGGCGTATCTGGCTTCCGCCCGCGAGCTTGAGATAAAGATGGCCCAGGGCGCAAAGCCCGGGGAAGGAGGACACCTTCCTCCCGAGAAGGTGACGGAATATATTGCAAAGCTGCGGCACTGCAGTCCGGGCATGGTCCTCATATCTCCGCCGCCTCATCACGATATTTATTCCATAGAAGACCTCGCGCAGCTTATCAATGATTTGAAGGAAGCAAATCCGGATGCGAGGGTCTGTGTGAAACTTGTATCTGAAGCAGGCGTCGGGACTGTCGCAGCAGGGGTTGCCAAGGCTTATGCGGATATTGTTCAGATAAGCGGCTGTGACGGCGGCACCGGGGCCGCTTCGATCACCTCCATAAAAAATGCAGGCAATTACTGGGAGGCGGGGCTTGCAGAGACGCAGAAGGCGCTGGTGGAAAACGGCCTGAGAGACAGGATTACCGTACGTGTCGACGGCGGAATAAAGACGGGCCGGGATGTTATCATCGCAGCCCTTCTCGGGGCCGATGAATTCGGCTGCGGCAGCGCCGTGATGATTGCCGCAGGCTGCATCATGGCAAGGCAGTGCCACTCAAACACCTGCCCGACAGGGATTGCAACACAGGATGAACGGCTGAGGAAAAGGTTCAAAGGGAAGGCAGAGGACGTCATCCTTTATTTCAGGGCCGTTGCACGGGAGGTGAGAGAACTCCTTGCGGAGATGGGGTTCAGCAGCCTTGCGGAGATCATAGGCAGGACGGACCTGCTGACATGTGATGTGTCCGATAACCGTCCGGCGGCAAAGAAAATAAAACTTAATAGCCTTTGTCACTTTGAACCTGATAACCGTCCGCGAAGATCTATGAACGCAAGGAACGATAACCCTGCGCCCTCAATGAACGATATGCTTGTTAAGGATTTGCTCCCGTATATCGTGAAAGCCGAGTCCGTCGAAAGAGAATATGCAATCCGGAATATAGATAGAAGCGTGCCGGTGCGGCTCAATTTTCATATATCAAAAAAATACGGGGACAACGGTCTGCCGTCCGATAGTATCCGCCTGATTTTCAGAGGAACCGCCGGCCAGAGCTTCGGCGCTTTTAATCACAGGGGACTCTCCCTGACATTGATCGGCGAGGCAAACGACTATGTTGGCAAGGGAATGTACGGAGGAAGGATCGTTATCAGACCGGCGGGGATTTCCGAACCGCATCAAAATGTCATTGTCGGGAACACCGTGCTTTACGGCGCAACTGGCGGAGAATTCTATGCATCCGGCAAAGCCGGAGAACGTTTCGCAGTCCGGAACAGCGGCGCTATTGCCGTAATCGAGGGTACGGGGCAACACCTTTGCGAATATATGACCAGAGGAACGGTTGTGGTTTTAGGCGATGTGGGTTATAACGTAGGCGCCGGAATGTCCGGCGGCATCATTTATATATACGATGAGTCGGACACGCTTGTCAACAGGTTGAATCATTCCTATGTCCAGCCCCTTTTTCTCGCAGGCGGCGAGGAGCTGCAGGAACTGAAAGCGCTCCTGAAAAAACACTATGAATATACCGGCAGTCCGAGAGCTTTTGAGATATTGAACAATTTTGAAACGGCATCGCAGCGTTTCAAGAAAGTCGCGCCGGAATCGTCCGAATGATTAGTAACCGCAGTGTTCGGCCTGCGGCTGCGTAATCCTTCAGTTAGGGGTTTAATCCCCTCCTTTGCAAGGAGGGGAAGGGGTGGTTTTAATTATTTTTCAAAAACCCCTCCAACCTCCCCTTGCAAAGGGGAGGATTTCTCAACCCGTAACTGAAGGATTACGCGGCTGCCAGGAATTCAATAAAGAATCGCCTGATTTGGGTTATAATAAAATAATAAATGAAAAAATATATTATTTTGTTCCTTATTCTTTTGTCATTTTTATCCACGGCGGAAGCAGTCGGACCTTATCCGCTCTATAACCTGTCCGTCTCTTTTGATGTTGAGAAGAATCTCCTCAAGGGAACCGCGGTAATCACGCTGACGGAAGAGAGAGGGATGACGATAGCCCTCGGAGACCTTAAGGTTCTGTCTGTAAAGGTGAACAACCAGCCGGTTGCGCCGGATAGCAAAAACCATGTGCTTGAACTCAAAGGCAAAGGTTTGGCGGAAATCAATTATGAGGCGACCTTCGGTGACGGCTATGAAACAGGCGGTCTTGAAAATACGGGTGTTGTAACAAAGAATTTTATCGGCGGCAAAGGGATATCTCTCACCCGTATGTGGCATCCCTCGATTGCAGAAATGGCATTGTATAATCTAAAGGCTTTGATGCCTCAGGGATTCACTGCCGTTTCAGAAGCTGATGACGTTACCGTTTCAGAGACCGCAACCGGCAGGGAATTTTCCTTCTCCTTTCCTAATCCATTGAATGAGATAACCCTTGCAGCAGGCAAATATAACGAGTTTAAGGACTCCTTTAACGGCATCGGGATTTATGCCTATTTTTTCTCCGAAGACGCCGGGCTTGGAACAAAATACCTTGAGTATGCAAAGAAATATTTGCAGTTGTATGAAGGTCTTATTGCCCCCTATCCGTATAAACGTTTTTCCGTGGTGGAAAATTTCCTGCCTACGGGATATTCCATGCCTTCGTTTACGCTGCTCGGTCAGGATGTTGTGCGGCTTCCCTTTATAGCCGAGACGGCGTTGGGCCATGAGATATTGCATCAATGGTTCGGTAATAGTGTTTATGTGGATTTTAAAAAAGGGAACTGGTCTGAAGGTCTGACAGCCTATCTCTCGGACCATCTATATGAGGACCGGAAAGGTAACGGACGGCAGTATAGAAAGAATATCCTGACAGACTATGCAAATTATGTTCATGCAGAAAAAGAGTTTCCGCTAAAATATTTTATAAGCAGAACGGATTTTGCATCAAAGGCCATCGGCTACGGCAAGGGCGCGATGGTTTTCCATATGCTGAAAAAGCTTGTCGGCGATGAAGTATTTTTCAATGCCCTGAAAGGGATTGCCAAAGAACGACAGTTTCAGGAGACCTCATGGGATGATCTAAGGTCGATGTTTGAAAAGGAATCAGGCAGAAACCTCGAGGGCTTTTTCACCCAGTGGGTCAACAGGAAAGGGATGCCTTTGATTGAGATCGACGACCCGAAAGTTATTGTTTTAAAGGGAATCCCCACTGTCTCATTCCAGGTCATACAGAAGGATGAGCCTTATGCCCTTGACCTTTCATTGAGCATAACAACCGATAAGGGAGCATTGAATAAAAATATACATATAGATAAAGGGAAAGAAACAATCGAAATACCCTCGGACGGAAACCCGCTGGAGATGGTTATAGATGCGGATTATGATGTGATGAGAAGGATGTCGCAGGAAGAATCTCCGCCCGTCATCTCGGGACTGCTTGGCGAGAACAAGAGACTTATTGTCATTCCTGAAGAAAAGAAAGATACCTATGCTTCATTTATAGACGTCTTCAAAGGCGAAGGGTTTGCCGTAAAGGATGAAAGCGACATAACGGATGAGGATATTAAATCGTCTTCTCTGCTTGTATTAGGTCCCGACAGTCCGGTGCTTAAAAGGCTTTTTGGCATGTCGGGAAAACCCGGGCAGGGATTTTCTCTGGAAGTTAGGAAGAACCCTCTGAATATTTCAAGGGTTATTGCAATAGCGGACGCCGCTTCAAAAGACGAGGCCGATGCAGCCGTCAGGAAGATATTTCACTACGGGAAGTATTCCGCCCTGAGGTTTGAAAAGGGGAGGAATGTTGGGAAAAGCATTAAAGAAACCGAACAGGGAATGAGATTTGTCCTGAACGGTTCCGTGACGGGTATCCAGCCGAAAAAGGCCATGCATCTCGATGAGATCATTTCCCGGATATATAGGAAGCCGGTTATTTACATCGGAGAAAGACACGGGAATTACGAAGACCATAAGATCCAGCTTAAGGTCATCATGGGGCTGCATGAAAAAGGCAGGAAGTTTGCCGTCGGTATGGAGATGTTCCAGAGACCCTTTCAAAAGGCGATTAATGATTACCTTGCCGGAGCGATCAATGAAAAGCAGTTTTTAAAATCGACGGAATATTTTAAAAGATGGCAGTTCGATTACAACCTTTACAGGGAGATCATCGAATTTGCAAAGGCAAAGAATATACCCATTGTGGCCTTGAACCAATGGTCGGAAATTACAAAGAAAGTTGCCAAAGAGGGGCTTGACGGTCTTGATTTTCTTGAGAAGCGGGAAATCCCCGAAGGCATGGATATGGCTGACGAAGAATATAAAAGCCTTCTCAGTTCGGTCTTTAAATCGCACCGGCAGCTCCAGGGAGCGAATTTCGATCATTTTTACGAGTCGCAGCTGCTTTGGGACGAAACCATGGCCAACACTGCCGATGAGTTTCTGAAGAAAAACCCCGACCGCCAGATGGTAGTCCTTGCAGGGGTAGGCCATATCATGCACGGCTATGGTATCCCGAAGCGTCTATTCAGACTGAACGGCAAAGATTTTGTTACGCTCATACCTTCAATGGCAACTCCCGATGAGGACATAGCCGACTATGTGCTTTTCCCCGAACCGCTGCAAGCCCCTTCGGCGCTTAAGCTTGGAGTCGTCCTTAAAGAAGCGGAAGGCGGTTTAAGGATTGAGGAAATAATCCCCGGCAGCAGGATAAAGAATTCAGGAGTTAAAAAAGGCGACGTCCTTTTCTCGCTTGACGACTGGAAGGTGGAAACCATCGATGATGTGAAGATCTTTATGTTCGACAGGAAAGAGGGGGACACAATCAAAATAAAGGTCTACCGCAAGAAATTACTCTCAGGCTATCATACTATGGAATTTACCGCCACGTTGTAGAATATCGGTTGCATAAAATGAAAGACTGACATGATAAATCCCGAAAGCTTTCGGGATTAAACACGACAAAAGATAATCCGCATACACCTGACGGCAGTTTAAACCTAACCCGATTATCCATAATTTTTGTGATTGAACTGATGACAGAGTATTTGAGCTCATTCTCGGTCGTTCCTCCCTCCGAGGCTTTTGCCTCTTTATTTTATAAATTGTATTTGACTATCGGCAAAAAAAACCGCTCAAATACTCTATCATCAGTTGCTTTTGCCAATTTTATGAATAATCCGGTCTAAAGTGACTTTCAAATAGATGTATATCGACAGTGTTACTAAGGAGTTCATTAGAAAAGCCACACACCCTCACCCTTGCCCTCTCCCCTCAAGGGAGAGGGGACTTAAGAATCGCCCCTCCCTTGAGGGGAGGGGATAAAGGGGAGGGTGTTTAAATGTGGCTTTATTTATGAATTCCTTATAGAAAAGACTAATTACTTGAATATTTCCCCGGTCTCTTTATACCAAAGCAAAAGGTCCAGATGATCGAGGGGGATATGAATGCTTCCGGCAAATTCAGCCATCTTTTTTTCGATCTCCAGATACCTTTTATTGCTTAGAGATTCAGGTAATTCATCTATAACGCCGAGTGCATGGAGATTCCTGAGGATGTGTCTGTCGAGTATGGCGATTTTTTCTCCGAAACCGATATTACGCAGAAAATGGCCTGCTTCCTTATATCCGAGGCCGGTCAGATTTTTTACTAACCATTCCCGGCATTCATAAATATCGGGAAAACTCTTCAGGAGAGTTTTGATGGAAATCCTGCCGTCCTTCATGAACAGGGACCTTGCCCTGACAAGATATTCCGCCTTCTTGTTATGAAACCTGACGCTCTTTTTCAGTATAGGTTTGATCCTGTCGGCGTCGCCTTTCAGCAAGACGTCATCCTCATTCATTTGGCTTATAGCCTTCCAGCAGGACCTGGCCTTTGACTGCGGGGTGAGAAGACAGAAGGCCAATTCTCTGAAGATCTCTTCGTCATTGCTTTTACTCCAACACTGCCTGAATTCTTTTAAACGCTCAATGATCTCATCTTTCCTGGCGGCGTAAAGTTTTTGCAGGTCGTTTACAAGGGAGCTGTTTGATTTCATGATTTAGTTTAGCATACGGCGCCGGGGTGTTTCTGAGCGTGGAATAGAGTATACTTAATGTATCAATTATCGAAAGGATTTTTGCATGGATTTCAATGAATTCAATCACGGCAGCAATATTTACCGCCTTTCAGAGGAGCTGAATTTTCAGGAGAGGAAAATTATGGATTTCAGCACGCCTTCAAATCCTCTCGGCGTATCAAAAAAAATAAAGGCCGAACTGCGGAAACACCTGAAATATCTTAACGCCTATCCTGATCCTGAAGCAAGAAGGTTGAGAAAGCGGCTTGGGCAGTATCACGGCATAGACCCGGAATTGATACTCTGCGGAAACGGCAGCACCGGGGTACTGCATTCGCTAATTCGTACGCTGCAACCACGAAAAGTATTTGTCGTTGCGCCATCTGATCCCAAGTATAAAAAGGTATGCGAGAGTTGCGGGTTACAGGTTGCGGGTTATGAGTTAAAGAAAGAAGAGAACTTTGGGTTTGATGTTGACGGGTTTATTTCATCCTTCATCCCTCATCCTTCATCCATGATAGTCATCAATAATCCCGACTTTCTGACCGGGAGATTGTTGAAAAAGGAAGATGTAAAAAGGATTGCAGATGCCGCAAAGGAATCGAAATGTTATCTTGTTGTTGATGAAGCATTTATAGACTTCTGCCCTGATAATTCGGCAGTTAATGAAGTCAGCGGGAATCCTTATTTAATTGTGCTGAGAACGATGTCGTTTTTTTATGCCCTTGCCGGATTGAGGATAGGATACGGCGTATCCCATCAGGATATAGCCGATAAGATAAGGAGATGCGGGGAGTTGGGCATGGTAAACAGCCTTGCCCAGAGGGCCGCAGTTATAGCGCTGAAGGACGCTTTTTATGTAAAAGAGACGTTCAAAGTCGTACTACAGGAGAAAAAGTTCCTTGAGAAAGGCTTTAGGAAATTGGGGATTGATTTTTTCCCGTCTGAAATAAATTTCTATCTTGTGAAAATGGACAAGGCGGAAGAAGTATATCAGCGATTAAAGAGAAAAGGCTTGCTGCTCGGGGATTGCTCCAATATTCAGGGAATGGATAATACATACTTGAGAATAGCCTTGAAATCTCACAGGGAAAATGCGGTTTTGATCAGAGAGCTGACGGAGATTTTGCAGGGATAATTATTATTTGGAGATGAAGGCTTTATGCCGTTAAAGCAATGGTTGAGGAGCGCTAATTTCGCAATTGAGGGTATACTCCACGCTGCAAAGACGCAGCGTCATCTGCGGTATCATTTCTTCTGTGCTGCCGGCGCTTTATTGATCAGTTATATCCTCGGCGTTACAAAGACCGAGTTCCTCATCATCTCTCTCTCCGTTATTGCGGTGCTTTTAGCGGAGCTGTTCAATACAGCAATAGAAACGGTTGTCGACATTATCTCTCCCGATCACAGTGAAAAGGCGCGTATAGCCAAGGATGTTGCTGCCGGCGCCGTGCTGGTAACTTCCTTTGGTGTTGCCGTGATAGGGTATATAATACTGTTCCCTTATTTGAAAGATGTTTTCAGAGACGGGATCTATATCACAAAGCATTCCAGGGAGGAGATAGCCGGCATAGCATTTCTTCTTGTCATTATACTTGTAGTTATAACGAAGTCATATTTTGGCAAAGGACTACCTCTAAGAGGTGGTATGCCGAGCGGACATGCCGCCATTGCATTTTCAGCCTGGGTAGCCACGACATATCTGACTGAAAATTTTGTTGCCTCTCTGCTCTCTTTTGTCATTGCCGTCATCATCGCCCACAGCAGAATAGTAATCAGGGCCCATACCGTTTGGGAAGTGGTCCTCGGCGGTTTTATGGGAGCATTAGTGACCTTCCTGCTGTTTAGAATATTTTCCTGACAATATGATTTCCTTGAAACTCAAAGACGGGCAAGCAAAGGTCCTTACACTGATGGATTTATTTTCAGGGGCCGGCGGATTTACTTTAGGGTTTGCTCAGGTGGGTTTTGTTCCCGTATTCTCCGTCGAAATTGACAAAGACGCCGCCTCTACCTATGAAACGAATTTCGGCCCTCATTGCCGCAAGGATGATATTAACGACATCAAGACCTTCCCCGATGCGGACGTCATAATAGGAGGCCCTCCGTGTCAGGGTTTCAGCAATCTCGGTTCTCATATTCCGAACGATCCTCGGAATCAACTCTGGAGACACTACATCAGAGCATTGAAGGATGCCCGCCCGCTTGTCTTTGTAGTCGAAAACGTTCCACCTTTGCTTAAATCAGAGGAGGGACAGGAGCTTATTAGACAAGCCCGTAAGTTAGGTTATAGGGTTGAGGGCCGTGTTCTCAATTCGGCGGACTATGGAGTTCCGCAAATCCGCAAAAGGACGATCATTATCGGATCAAGAACGAGCGTCGTCAACTTCCCTGAACCTACGCATGCAGATCCGGGAAAGAGGGATAGTCTCACCCGTCACCGCCTTGACTGGACAACTGTACGGCAGGCGATAGGAGATTTGCCTTTGGAACCGACCAATACTTCATTACACCTTGGCAGAAACCCGACCCCTATGTCGCTTGAAAGATATCGTCATATACCGCCCGGCGGTAACAGATGGAATTTGCCTGTGGAATTAATGCCGGAGTGCTGGAAGAAGAAAACCAAAGGCGGGACCGACCTTTTCGGACGCCTCCACTGGGACGGACCTTGTGTGACGATCAGGACGGAGTTCTTTAAACCGGAGAAAGGACGTTATCTCCACCCCGAGGCCCACCGCCCTATAACTCACCGGGAAGCTGCCAGAATACAGGGCTTCCCTGATAATTTTGTTTTCAAAGGTTCGAAAACCGAAATAGCCAGGCAAATCGGCAATGCCATTCCCGTAAAACTTGCTCACGCCATTGCGAAAAGCGTTCTCGATATGATTTACGAAAGGGACATTAAATGAACCGACCCGCCGTATTTATAGCCTTCTATGGCTGACGTCTTTACTAAGGCTAAACGTTCCGAGGTTATGGCCTCCATCCGAGGAAAAGGAAACCGTTCTACCGAATGGAAACTGCGGGCAAGGCTTATCTCGGCCGGCATTTCGGGCTGGAGACTGCACGCCCCCGAAGTTCCCGGGAAGCCGGACTTTATTTTTCCGAAGGAAAAGATCGCTATTTTTCTCGACGGTTGTTTTTGGCACGGCTGTAAGAAATGCCGCTCTATCCCGGAGTCAAACCGCGATTTCTGGAAAAAGAAAATCGGGGGGAACAAAAAACGAGACAGGGAAGCCGGCCACAAACTCGGGAAAGCCGGCTGGCTTGTTCTCAGGTTTTGGGAACATCAAATAAAACGCGGACCGTCAAAATGCATGGATGCTATTCTTAAGGCGCTTGGAAAAGCTAAAGTTATTCATTGCATCCTTGGTGGATGAGGCGGAAGCTGGTGATGCTATCCGTAGACTAAGAAATCCCAGGCATTTTTTTCAGTAAGGAAAAATAGACTATTGTTCCTTTATCCACTTTGCCTTCAGCCCACACCCGCCCACCATGACGGTTGATAATACGCTGGACAATCGAAAGTCCGACCCCTGTTCCTTCAAATTCCCCTGCGCCGGGCAGACGATGGAACAGGGAAAACAATTTATGTGCAACATCGGGATCAAACCCAATACCGTTGTCCTTCACATAATAGACATTTTCATCACCTTCAACCCGGCACCCGACTTCAATCACTGATTTGTTCTTTGTTCCCGTGAATTTTATGGCATTCGAAAGAAGATTGATAAAAACCTGTTTGATCAATGCCATATCCCCGAATGAGGGAGGAAGGTCACTTATATCAACCACGATTCTTCTCCCATCTGACAGCGGTTTAAGCTCATCTATCGCGGATGCCGCAAGACTTTTCATGTCAATATTTTCTTCTTTCATCTGCTGCCGGCCTGCCCGTGAAAAAGCAAGCAGATCTTGAATCAGCCTTTCCATCTTTTGAGTATTTTTCAGTATAATGGCAAGCATTTCTTCGCGGCCGATACCAAGGTTGTCGGCATGGATTTTCAGTAGCCGTCGGACAAACCCTCCAATTACGATCAGCGGGGCCTTGAGATCGTGAGAAACAGTGTAATTGAAAGCATCCAGTTCCTTATTGGCTTCCACAAGTTCGGCGACTTTCCGGCTAAGCTCAATGTTGAGGTTCTGCACTTCTTTCTCAGCCAGCTTGCGGTCTTCTATTTCTTCTTTCAGCCGGTCGTTTATGACTGAGAGTTCTGCTGTGCGCTCCCGGACCCGATGCTCAAGTTCTTCACGGGACTTCTGTAAAGCCATCTGGGCATCTCTGCGTTCCGTGATCTCTCTGGAAATGCTGTCTATCATCTCATTAGTAACCTTCTTCAGGGATTCCATGAGTTCTATGTCTGAGCCGCCGCTTACCCTGGCATTCAGTTCGCCCCGTGATACTCTGTGCAATACATCAAAGTGTTCAGCTATCCCTATTGCAATACCATGAGACAGGTCAACGATTTCTCCGATTTCTTTTGCAGTCAGATTGACCATATGTTTTAATTTGCTTATCAATTCGATATCCGAGGACTCGGATATTCTTACCGTGGGATCACCTGCTGAAATTCTTTTCAAAGCCTCGAATACCTCGGACAGGCTTAAAGCCAGCTCCATGCTTATGCCTTCCAGTTCCCTGTCTTTGTTTTCAATGTCCGTCATGAACTTCCTGAACAGTTTATTGACAATGCCGACGACCTCTTTTCTTGCGGCCGCATCTATGTTCGCTTTAAACACTTCGCAATCAAGGCATGATGCTGTTTTACATGGTACCTGCTCATGATTCGCCTCCCGTTGATGCGACCCCGAAGTTATCCAGCACCTGTAATTCTTTGATTGGAAAGCCGGGCATTGTTCATTCTCACATTTAAAAACGTCCCGGCACTTCACTTTTTCTGATTTTGTCACCTTTTTGTCCGCCAAAATATCCTACCCCTCCGGCCTATCCTATCTTCTTTACGCGCCCAACTTCTCCGCTCTCAAGGCGGACTTTGATCCCGTGTGGATGTGCAGGCGAATTCGTTAAAATATTTTTGACGATTCCTTCCGTCAGTTTACCTGTATGCTGGTCTTTCTTCAAAACGATTGAAACACGTAATCCCGGTCTTATATCGGAGTGTTTAGTCCCATCCATAAATCATTCTCCTCTGATTTTAATTAAACGCGGTAAAAACTGATACATATTAACCTGCCGGCGCTTGATTCGGCGCCAATATATTTTTATGCTTCAACCGGGACCTCTTTTTGCTCTTTGCCTTCTGCTTCCGTATCTTCTCTATTTTTGTGTCACCGGAAGTTGATTGTCCTGATAATCCTTCTATCCTTTTCACCAGCTCTCTGCGGGCAAGGAAACGGTTGATGGACTGGCTCCGGTCCTTCATGCATTTCACTCCAATGCCGGTGGGGACATGTTTCAGGTAAACACAGGTTGAAGTCTTGTTTACATTCTGACCGCCGTGGCCTGAAGAACGGACAAACTTTTCCTCGATATCCTTCTCAAGGACGCCGAGTTCCTCCATCCGGTCTCTGAGCCATATGTTTTTATCTTCACTTACTGCAAAGGTTAGCACGGATTATCTCACGGCTTGAACCGAGGATAAAGTATTTGAGCTTTCTCCTCGGCGAATCCGCCTGAGGCGGACATTCTCGGTCGTTCCTCCCTCCGAGGCTTTTGCCTCTTTATTCTCACATACTGTATTTGACTATCGGCAAAAAAAACCGCTCAAATACTCTATCCTCGGTTGCCGTTGCAGAATTTATGAATAATCAGGGCTAAAAGCTTTTTCGTTCTCGAAAGCTTTCAGAACCTTTCAAATGTAATATCTGTTTTGTAACAATTATAATTATTGGGAGTCTGCTTACGGCAACGGGCCGAAGCTTATATTGTTGTTGGTTTCATCGGCTTCTGTAACAGTATTGCCGGCGTCAATCACTGCGATAATATATTTGCCCGCAGCACTGTTCCCGGCCTTGAAACTATAACTAATGGTTGTGTTTTTGCTTTTCCCGGATTTGATCTTTCCTGTAGATACCTTTTTTAGAAATGTATCACTGCTCTCAAAGTCGCTGTTGTCAGAGAGGTAGTATCCGACGAAGGAAGCTTTGGCTTCCTGCTGCCCGGCGTTCCGGACAAAGAGTTTTCCTTTGATTTTGCATTTAAAGCTTTTGCCGGAGTTGCGGCAGGTCTGTACGAGAGATGTCCATGTTCCGGTAAGGTCGGGTCCCGAGGAGAGGGAGGGCGTTGCTGAAGCTGTCACGCCGGTTGAGATATTGCCTGCGTTATCTTTTGCGCAAAGACGGTAATAGTAAGTCGTATTATTATCAAGCCCTTTATGGATATAGGCTTTGTTAGTGCCGGAATATGCCTGTGTGCCGTCGGAGCATGATACCGGGAACCCGCCGGTATTATAAACAAGTTTATAGCTTTTGATGCCGCTCTCCGCATCAGTGGACCCTGACCAGCTTAACGATACCTGATTGCTTCCAGGGACTGCGTGGAAGGTCCCGTCTACGGGCGGAGTCGTATCCTTTTCATAATGAAACCATACATAAGGTCCTTTTATATCTCCTGACGAAGTATGTGCTATGACGCGCCAGTAATATATATTCCCGTCTTCCATCTCCGGGGAAAGCATTGAAGGGGAAGACAAATTGCTTCCTATTTTACCGAGGGGTTCTATTACATCTTCTCCGAAAAATACGTCGTATCCCGTTATGTCGGTTAAAGGATACCAGGAGAACGAACCATTATCGTCAGTGATGATATCGCCGTTATCCGGAACTTGGTTATAAATGCCCGGCAGGAAGCTTGGAGGAGTTTTAATGAATACTATTTCGTACTTGCCTGTTCCGCTATGATTATCAGCTTCAACTATTACAGTGTATAAACCGGTTTTTCCGAGCACATGATCAATGCCGTAGATTCCGAGGTCCTCACTTTCCGCGGCTTCTCCGTCTGCCGGATAGAGCTTTATATACATAGCGCTCATATTGCCGGATTTTTTCAGCGCATAAATTTCGACAATGTCGCCTGTCTGTCCATAAAACTGGTAAGCATCGAGATCCGATACAGCATCTATAGTACCCGAGTATTTCATGCCGGGAATCATAGTGCCTCCGTCCAAATCCCCGGGAGCGGAGACCGGACCGGGAATCTTCAGGAATGTCAGCGAATAATTCCCTGTCCCGCTATGAGCGTTGGCTTCCACGGATAGCGTATACAAACCGGTTTTCTCAAGCTGATTATCGATGCCCGGACCCCCGGAATTCTGAGTTTCAATTAAACTGTCCTTATCATAAAGTTTTAAATACGCGCCTGACATGGAGCCGGAGGTCTTCATTGCACATATCACTACTCTGTCCCCGGCCTCTCCATAAAAAGACCAGTTGTAGGTTGAAGAGGCTGATTCAATAGTCCCGGTTATTGTCTCACCTGATCTGAGATGCAGGCTTTCAACGCCCAAGGCAACAGATAAAAAACAAAAGAAACAGATCATTGAAAGATAAAACGTTTTCATAATACCTCCATGCTTTCAAAAAATATCTCCTGTAATTTAACTGAAATGTAAAAGGCTGTCAAATAGAATGCTTCCGTGAGAGTACCCCTTCAGTTATGTGTTTAAAATCCTCCCCTTTGCAAGGGGAGGTTGGAGGGGTTTTGATGAGATAGAATAAAACCTCCCCTTACCCCTCCTTGCAAAGGAGGGGATTCTTTGAACACGGCTACCTATAACAGAATGATTACCCGTGGGGATACTTAAACTTTATTTTCTGAGGTATAATTGAATTCATGGAAGACATAATTAGAATATTGCCCAATACTTTTATCCCCCTCTTCGTTGCCACGAATATCTTCATGCTGCTGCCTATTTTCATTTCTTTGACAAGGGAAATGGCAAAACTGAAAAAGAAAGTCGTCATCAGGGATTCCATCCTGACCGCTATTATTGTGAGTTTTCTCTTTATAGCCCTTGGAGAGCTTATTTTCAGGATACTGGGAATAACTACGGATGATTTCAAGATAGCGGGAGGCATTGTGCTCCTTGTATTTGCGGTGCGCGACCTTGTGCACAGCGGCGAGGACCGGATGAAGCCGGATATCAAGGTCGGCGTGGTCCCTATAGGTGTTCCCCTGATCGTAGGGCCTGCCGTGCTTACGAATATTCTCCTGCTCGCAGACCACTATGGGGTTGTTCCTACACTTGTCGCGCTTGTGCTCAATCTTTTTATCGTCTGGATCACCCTGATTAATGCAGAGCGTATTATTAACGTCGTCGGCAAGGGAGGTATCATAGGTATAGCCAAGGTCATGGCGCTGCTGCTGGCGTCGATTGCGATCATGATGATACGGATAGGAGTGATGAATACAATAAGGCGATAACCGGGAACCAAATTACAATGACCGGAGAATTCTCACCCATTAGTCGTAAACATGAAAGACGGACATGACAAAAAACCTTTGAAATGCGACAAAAGATGATCCATATTCACCTGACGGCGCTTTAAACCTAAAGTGCCTTTTAGATAAATGCATATCGAACAGTGTTTATAGTACATTAAGGAGTCGCTTAAAAGCTTTTTTATTCCCGAAAGCTTTCGGGATCTTTCATGTTCGTTTATTATTTAATCGGTTTTTGTAATTTGATTATTGGTTATTCATGAAGGGAGGAATATATGCTTATCGGTATCATGTCCGACACGCACGATAATGTGCCGCTTACAAAAAAGGCAATTGATTTATTCAATAGTAAAAAAGTCGAGTTCGTAATCCATGCAGGGGACTACACGTCGCCGTTTACGCTCAAACTTTTTAAAGAACTGAAATGCAAATATGCCGGAATCTTCGGCAATAACGACGGCGACAAACTCCTGCTTCAGGACAGGGCGGAAGGAAATCTGCACAACCAGCCGTACATATTTAAACTCCACAATAAAAAGATTGTCGTCATCCATGAACATCAGGTCGCTGAAGCGCTTGCCGACAGCGGGCATTTTGACCTGGTCATATATGGGCACACGCACACGGCGGATGTTAGAAAGGTTGGGAAAGCATTGCTTGTCAATCCGGGTGAAGTCGGCACATGGCTTTACGGGAAATCAACCGTGGCATTGCTGGATTTAGAAAAGATGGAAGCGGAGATTGTGGAGTTGAAATCATAATGAGTTATTAAGGAGTTCATTAAAAAAGCCACACACCTTTACCCTTGCCCTCTCCCCTCAAGGGAGAGGGGACTTAAGAATTGCCCCTCCCTTGAGGGGAGGGGATAAAGGGGAGGGTGTTAAAATATCAAGTTTATACAAATACACTATTTGCTTCCTCCCCATTGAGGGGGGAGGGTTGGGAGAGGGTGAATCTTACACCGTTACCCCGTCAATCCTTGTCAGTCCAGCATCGATCGCCAGATTTATTGCCTCGGTATATTCTTTTGCTGTAATCCTCCTGTTCAACGGCGGGTGGTCGAATGCCTTGAAACACGGGTGGTACTGTTCCATAATATTGATATAAGTATTTGTGGATATCTCTTCAGCGATAAATTTTACAATCTTCGCCGTCCCCGCAATTCCTTCGGGCAACACAAGATGCCTGACAAGCAGTCCTCTCATGGCAATCCCTCTTTTATCGGTCAGAAGGTCCCCGACCTGCCTGTGCATTTCTTTTAGTGCAGCCCTTGCAACCTCGGGATAGTTTTCCGCCCCGGAATATATTTTTGCCCTGGCAGGGTCCGCATACTTAAAATCAGGCATATAAATATCGACAACACCTTCAAGTAGTTGTATCGCATGGAGTGATTCATAGCCCCCGCAATTGTAGACTATCGGCAATCTCAACCCTTTTTCAGAGGCAATCAACAAAGAGCGCAGCAGCATGGGCATCTGATGGGTCGGTGTGACGAAATTTATGTTATGACATCCATCGTTTTGCAGGGAAAGCATGATGTCAGCAAGCTTTTCAAATGACATCACGATCCCTTCTCCAATATGGCTTATTGAATAATTCTGGCAAAAGATGCAGCCGAGATTGCAGTTCCCCATAAAGATGGTACCGGATCCGAATTGTCCGACCAGAGGTTTTTCCTCGCCGAAGTGCGGACTATAACTTGAAATGAACGGCTTGTCCCCGGTTTTGCAAAAACCCTTTTCGCCTGCGGTACGGTCAACCTTGCACTCACGGGGACAAAGGGTGCATTCTCTGAGGATTTCCTCTGCCTCCCTAACTTTATCGGATAATGCTCCGGAAGGAAGCTGAAGATAGGCCGGAGTGAATGCATAATCGTCCATATTTTTAGTTTACTTTGAAAGGGGAAAATAGGGAAGGAGAGGTACGTGGCTTATTGAAGGGTTCAATTCGCATTTGCTATGGAGGACCGGACCGCAGAACCTCTTGAAAATCGGGCAATATATCCTCTTTTATCATAAATCCCTTGTTATACCAATTGCGTATATTCTGCTATTACCTATGTTTAAAGCATAGCTAAAAAATTGTTTTAAATGACAATTGAATTTTATCGAGATTTTCTGTGGTATACTTTTGTCAGATAAAACCAATTGGGTATAATCATTGTTCGGCAATGAAAATTGGAGGGCTGCAATATGAAATCATTTGACATCTATTCTAAGGCATACGGTGGTCAACAAGGAGAAAGCTTGTTTCATACGCCGCTTTTGCCAGCGCATAACAAAAAAAGCGCTGAAATATTCTACAACCGTGTCTCTGAAATAGCCAATTATATTTTCTCTTTTAATGATGATCGTATCCTCGTGATTCATGGTGCTTTGTTGATCGAATCATCAATTGATGATTTAATGGGAGAAATTATGATCAAATACAGTAATAAGGATTTTAATTTTTCAGCAAAAATAAAGCTGGCTAAAGCTTTTTCAATTATTCCTTCTCATCTTTTGGATTCCGCAGACAATATACGCCAAACTAGAAATGATTTTGCACATAAACTTGACCTAAAAGATTTATCCAAAGACCCAGGTAAGGTTAGCATTGCCAGACAACATGTAAAAAAAATGTTAAATGAAGATATTAATGGAATGTCCGACACTGAAGTTTTTCAGAATCTAATACTGAATACTGCAGCAGGCATACAAGTTTATAGGCCGGGGTTGCAGTTACTAAACGTAACAATTAGAAGTGCCGAATTTCTCCGACAATTGGAGGAGAAGGCTATTTACCTCGACAAGCTTGGTAAATGAAAATAGACAAATGCCGAACAAGCAAATCGACCCGACCAGAAATAGCATTGGTCGCTTTTCCCGTGAAGGCTGTTACCCTGGCTGGTCATTTAGATCGTTATGGGAATAAATATACAAAGTTAAAAATGTTATATTAAATTAGTTTCAAAAAAGGAGGCAGGCTATGCGTGTCATAGATATTCCAGAAATTGAGAAATTGAGCATACCGGAAAAGATTCTTCTGGTCGAAGATCTATGGGATAAAATATCTTTTGAAGAATCGGCTGTCCCTGTCCCTGAGAGCCACATGAGAGAATTGGACAGAAGGCTTGCAAGGCATAAGTCCGGTCCGGGAGAACTTTTATCTCTGGATGAGCTTCAGAAAAAAATAGAATCAAGGAAATGACTTATACCCTGAAGTTTCTTCCTGAAGTTGAAGAAGATGTCATCAACGGTTATGTTTGGTATGAAACAAAATCCAGAGGGCTCGGTGAAGATTTTCTTCGTATATTTTATGCATGTGCAAATGAACTTCTCTGGAATCCATTACTTTACCCCAAAGTTTATGAGGACTTTCGGCGGCGTTTACTCAGACGATTTCCGTACGCCATTTATTTTACGATAGAAAAAGACCGGATTACTGTGTTTGGCCTTTTTCATTGTGTGCGTAATCCGCAGACTGTAAATGAGACACTGCAAAATAGAGACAAATAGAGACACCATAACTAATCGCTCCGTAGGATGCGGCGATACGACCGCCGCACCTGTGACCTCTGGCGTTCTGTGTCCAAATGGAATAAGGGCATCGGGCAACAGCATAAGAGAATAAAGGCATTAACAGCTGATTAAAACCAATACAGGGCAACGAAAATTAAAGATATGAAAGGCCACATAACCTTCAATACAAATGGAGGATTGCACAATGGAATATCGCATCCTGCTTGCTTACAATTCAGCAGACCTTGAAAAACAAGTAAACGATCTTCTCAACCAAGGTTGGAGACCGCAAGGTGGTTTATGCCTAACAAGTGGTAATTATTATGTTCAAGCAATGATAAAAGATTGATACTAAAGAAAATTGAGAGGCAAATTTAATAAAGCAAAATTTAACTTCCTTGGTCTCTGGCCTTCGGGGGAGATGGGGCATATGACACAAAGGCATCCTGATGTCACAGCACAGCCAGTTGTATCTGCAAGCGCAACCTTGCAGGTGTCCGTCGGCATTAAATTCAATTCGGAGGTGCATATGAACATACAGGAAAACAATAACATGATGAACAAAACGGTATCCAAGATCAAATCTTTGCTTATTACTGTGCTGTGCATCAGTTGCCTGTCGTCTGTCCCGTTGACCAGAGACCAAGGAAACCTAAATTCAATTTGACAAATAACAAATACGGGAACAAAAATGAAAGCCCACAGAACAATTTGCTCCAGGCGACGCGGGATTAACCGTTTTTCTTTTTCAGTCATGGCCTCTATCTCCCGAGCCCTTGAGCATGGTCGTTATCTGTATAAATAAAGGGGGAGAGAATTTATGAAACAATTCGGAATTGTATTGCTGCTTCTTGGCGTGTTATGGCTTCTCTTTGCATTCAATATGGATACTACCGTAAGCACAGGGGCACAATCTTTCGGAGGTATCGAAATCCAAAGCATGAGAGTTAACAACCTCGGCAAAATGGATGAGAGAAGGAATCATCTCTTGCTCTCGTCACTTCTTATTGTTGTTGGTGTCATTCTGTTTGTATTTGGCAATTCAAAACAGTCTGATGGTGTCCCGTCACAGTTGCCTCAACCAACAGGCAACGGCATACAAATTTCGGACAACCGAAAGTGTCCATACTGCGCAGAAATGATTCGGCCTGATGCAATCAAATGTAAACATTGCGGTTCTGACTTGATTCAAACGGAAAGCTTTGGTGTCCCAAAGATAAAGGTAACCAGCAAAGAACTCCTTCAGAAAGCTTATGACAACTATAATAAAATAGATATCGATGGAGCGTTAGACTTATTTAAGACGATCATCCTTGAGCATCCGAATAGCTCTGAAGCTGAAGCAGCAAAAACTAAGATAAAAAAAGTATTTGTTGAGAAGGAGCTTCTCGAAAAAGCCTATAAACTGTACTATAAAACCAATGACTTGAGTTTCTTCAGGGTTGTTATCGAAGTATTTCCTAAAAGTCCTCAAGCAGACGACGCGAAACAACAAATAGAAAAAAATACGGGAAATGGCTAACAAATCGCTCAAGAGGGATGCGGCATAGAGCCGCCGCGCCCCTTAGCTTTCACGTTATATATAAAGAATTATGATAAATTATAGTGTGTTAGAGGGGTTTAATGAAACTCACATTTGAATGGGACGAGGTCAAAGCGAAAGCCAGTTTCAAAAAGCACAAAGTGAGCTTTGAGGAGGGCAAAACAATTTTCAACGACCCCTTTCTCGTCACTTTTCCTGACGATATATATTCTTCGAACGAGGAGCGTTTTATTAATATTGGCCTTTCTGCAAATGGACTCATATTAATTTTGACACATACTGAACGACAGGATAAAATACGTATTATCAGTTGTAGAAAAGCTACAGCAAGGGAGAGGAAATTTTATGAAGAAGGCAGTTTCTAAAACAATATCAGACAAGGAAGATATGAAACCGGAATATGATTTTTCAAACATGCAGGGCGGAGTACGGGGAAAATACTATAAAGCATATCGTGCCGGGCATAAGGTTGTTATTCATAAAGAGGACGGCACAACCTCGGTCCAATATTTTAAGCTTGAAGACGGAGCAGTTATGTTAGAGCCGGATGTTAGAAAGTATTTTTCAGACTCTGAATCAGTCAACAAAGCGCTTCGGTCATTGATTGCGATTATTCCTTCCAAGAGGCGAACACCTGCTCATACAAAATAATAATTACTCTGACATATAACGAATCACTGCACCGGACTCCGCTTCGCTCCGCCAGTGAGTTCCGGCGTTAGCTGTAAAATATGAAACAGAAGAAAATACCATACGGGACGAAATTACCAGTCAAACTGACTCTGCGCGAACGGGATATTATTCACGATCAGACGTTCTGCGATCCCAACTATACAAGGCTTGCGGTTGTTGACGGCAAAGGCATTAAAGTTAATTTATCGCTTGATGAAATAGAGGATATTCAAGGGTATGTTGCCGCCGAGGCAAATCATACCAAAAACAAAAAGCTTCAAAAGGAACTTGATCGACTTTTCGACAAACTACAAGTGTATTTGGACACATACGACGAACAAGATGAATGAAAAAAAGATAATACCTATACGACAGTCCGAACCTTTTACCAAAGAGGCTAAGGAAAGATGGAACAAAATACCAAAATCTGCTCAGACCAAAATCTTAAACAACGTTTTTTGTGGAAAATGCTTGAATTCTGTCCCCATCGTTCTGGAAACGGCGAAAATGCAAAGGGCTGATTTGATTCTTAGAGGAAAATGCAAAATCTGCGGGCATGAAGTCTGTCGGCTCATTGAACCTGAAAATAATGAAAAAAGCTAACGAGTCACACAAGCGGACCCGTCCTTTGAAAATTATTGTCTCTGTCGAAAAGGATACCATAACAGTAATAACAAATTATCCGCTGAAGAAAGGAAGAAAACAATGAAAGTGGATTACGATAATGAGGTTGACGCTATATATAAAAAATTGGGGAATCAAAAGCCTGATGGCGTCGTTGAAATTTCTGAGGGTGTTAATTTAGATACAACATCCGAGAATAAAATAGTTGGAATAGAAATCCTTAATGCTTCCAAAAAGATGAATATTAAGACAATCCTCTCTTATGAGCTTGAACTCGACAAGAAACTAATTCAAAAAACTGCATAACAAATCGCTCCACATAGATGTGGCGATACTGCGGCCATGCCAGTGAGTTCTGTCGTTATGCCAGGAAATATTGACAAATTTAATGGTATGATACAAAGTAATACCAGAGGTGGTTTATGAGTAAGACAAAAATAGCGATTACGTTGGATGAACAGTTTGTCGAAGATATTGACAGACTTGTGAGTGAAAATGTTTTTCAAAACCGTAGTCAGGCAATACAGCAAGCGGTAGATGAAAAACTGAAACGATTGAAACGTACCCGTTTAGCTAAGGAATGTTCCAACCTGGACCTTGCTTTTGAAAAAGCAATGGCAGAAGAAGGCTTGTCCGAAGATTTGAGCCAATGGCCCAAATATTAAGGGGCGATATCAGATGGGCAGATTTAAATCCTGTTCGGGGCCGTGAGCAGGCAGGCATACGGCCGGTTTTAATTATAAGTCATGACATATTTAATGAACGTTCCGGAACTGTAATCGCCGTAGCTATTACCAGTCAGCCTCAACGCGCCGGTTTTCCGCTCACCTTTGAATTGGAAACTACAGATTTGCCCAAACGTTCATGGGTGAAAATAAGTCAGATTCGGACGCTTTCCGTTGAAAGAATCGGTAAAAGAATCGGCAGGGTATCACCTGAAGAATTGGATCAGATTGTTGAAGGGTTGAATGAAATCATCAGGGCATAACAAATTCATCCAGCCGACCGGGAATAACGCTTTTTCGTTTTAAGTCCCGGGCTTGTACTCCGGCGGCTGATGACGGGGTTATGTGTAATAATAAAGTTGCCGGAATAATCCCTAATGTGTATAATAAAGCTTAATAATACACATAGGAGGCTGCAATGAGAACGAATGTCGTTATTGATGATGATCTGATGATATCCGCTGTTAAGTTGTCCGGTCTTAAGACAAAAAAGGCTGCCATAGAAGAAGGATTAAAATTACTGGTGCGATGCAGTCGGCAGGCAAATACCAGAGAGTTTAGAGGTAAACTCAAGTGGTCCGGCAACCTTGATGAGATGCGGACAGACAAATGATATTAGTAGATTCATCCGTCTGGATCGATTATTTCAACGGCAGAAAAACAGCTAAAACTGATTGGCTTGATTCGGCTCTCGGGAATGAGCAGATTATTGTGGGTGACCTCATTATGGCTGAAGTCCTTCAAGGGTTTCAAAGCGATAAAGACTTCAAGACAGCCAGAAAATTACTTTTAGCCTTTCCTTTTATGGCAATGCTGGGGCGGGAATTGGCGATAAAGAGCGCGCTTAATTATCGGTTTCTCAGAAAGAAAGGGGTCACTGTAAGGAAGACCATTGACGTAATGATCGGGACTTTCTGTCTTAATTATCAACTAAAGCTGTTACATGATGACAGAGATTTTGATCCGATGGAAAAATATCTTAATCTAAAAATAGTTGTCACATAACGAAAGGATTATAACAAGCTTGTAAAACAATTGATGAATATCCGTAAAAGAGGGAAATAAAAAGGCCCGTGCTTTTGCACGGGCCTTTTTAAATAATAAAAGCTAAAGGATTAATGGACTTTTTCGCTCTTTGCTTCAGCCTTCTTTTCGGCTTTCTTATGGTGCATATCTTTTTTAGGCAGGTCGAGCATATAGACCTTTCCGGTTGCGAGGTCGTATTCGGCGGCAACGATCTTTAACTTGCCTTCATGTACAAGCTCTTTAATTACCGGGCTCTTCATGACGTCGGCATAAACGTTCATGACGTTTTCCTTGATGGCTGTTTCAAGGACTTCCTCGTTGGACCCGCCCTTTTTCTTTGCTTTCTTTGCGGCAGGCTGGATCTTCTTGACTATTGCGCCGATATTCCCTTCTGGGGCGCCTTTTGCCGCCAGAGTGGCCTTTACCGCACCGCAGTCCGAATGTCCGAGCAGCATGAGGAGAGGAGTCTGTACATGTTCGGTGCCGTATTCGATGCTTCCAAGGGCGATGGAATCAACGACATTGCCTGCGACCCTGATTATGAATATATCGCCGAGACCCTGGTCGAAGATATGTTCCGGCGGGACCCTTGAGTCGGAACAGGTGACTATGCTTGCAAAGGGATGCTGGCCTTTTAGTATCTCTTTCCTCTTGGAGTCGCCGAGGTCTTTGTTAATAGGCGTACCCGCTACATATCTTTTGTTGCCGTCCACCAATTTTTGCAGGGCCTCGTCGCCGGTTCCCGCAAAAGCAAGACATGAGAAAGCCGTAACAATAACTGAAACCAATAAAAATTTAAAAAACTTCATAAACCTTACCCCTCCTTAAATAAAGTTTACAGGCCCCTCAAAGAGGGCGCCGATCTTATTATGCCGCTTTATCTTTTTTCTTTGCAGCCTCGGCCATTACCGACTTTGTATTAAACGTCCCTTCGATAGCCTGAACAGGACATTTAGCGGTGCAGATGCCGCAGCCGATACACTTTGAGCCGTCTATCTTATACAGCTTTTTACGTTCACCGAAAGGAGCATCGACGGGACATACCTTAGCACAAATTTCGCATCCGATGCAATTGTCATTTATAAAAGCCTTCGGTCTTTCAGGTATGAAATCGGTGATCGCGCCTGTGGGGCACTTTGTGACACAGAGTCCGCATACCCTGCATCTGTCAAGATTTATCCTCGAAAGATTATTTTCAACGACAGGCGCATCAAAAGGGCATGTCTTGACACATATCCCGCAGGCGATACATCCTGTCTGACAGTTCTTTTTTGTATCCGGACCCTTGTCCTTTGAATTACACGTGACGAGGACCTGCCGTGACGCAGGCAAGACTTTGATGACCTTTCTCGGACAGACTGCTTCGCATTTTCTGCAGCCGGTGCATTTTTTAATATCGACAAAGGGCAGATGGTCTTCCGTCATGGTTATAGCGCCGAAGGGACAAACCCGCGAGCAGGTCCCGTAACCGAGACAACCATATATGCACGACTTGTCCCCTCCGCCTGCAAGCATGACAGCCCTGCAGTCCTGAACGCCTTCGTATATGAACTTCTTTGATGTTTTGCTCCAGCCGCCTTTGCACATTATCCTCGAAAAATTCGGCTCTCTCAGAACGGCTTTTTTACCGGTGATTGCTGCAACCGCTTCGGCGGTTTTGACGCCCCCGGGTGTGCATAAGTTCGGCGGGACGTCCGCTTTATTCACAACCGCTTCCGCATATTGTTCGCATCCAGCGAACCCGCAGGCCCCTCAATGCGCATGCGCAAGGGTATCGAGCACCCTCTCAACGCGCGGATCAATCTTGACGGAAAATTTTTTCGCCGTCAGAGCGAGACCGAGTCCAAATACGGCGCCGACGCCTGCAAGGAAGATCAAGGTATATTTGATCAACGGGGCCAGCGCAACATATTCTTTTGCCTCTACACCTCCGCCTACGCCGGCTTGCGGCGCAAGGAAATGGAAGCCGGCGGCAGTCTGAAGCAGCCCAATAATTTCCGTTATGATATTATGAATATCGATCATTTTAGACCCGGCAATTTTAGCATATCAGAGTTTTATCAATCCTGAAAAACCTGCAAAGGCCAAGGCGATAAGTCCTGTAACGATAAAGGCTATCGGAGTCCCTTTAAACGGCGCCGGGACGTCTGCAAGCTCGATCTTTTCACGTATACTGGCCATGATTATCAAGGCCAGGGCAAAACCGAGCCCGGAGCCGAAGGCAAAGGCAATGCTTTCGATGAAACTGTAATGCTCGCCTGCATTCAGTAACGGCACGGCAAGTATAATGCAATTCGTTGAGATAAGGGCGAGGTAGATACCCAGCTTATGATATAACTCCGGGGAAACTTTCCGCATTATCGTATCGGACGCCTGCACAAAACCCGCTACTATTCCGATAAAAACGATAATCTTCAGAAACGTTATTTCATAAGGCGCCAACACGAAGTTGAAGACGACCCAGCTCAGGGCCGCGCTGATCATCATTACCGAAGTGAAGGTTATGCTCATACCGACGGCCGTCTCCATCTTCCTTGAGACTCCAAAGAAAATGCAGAGGCCGAGGAATCTGGTAAAGACGAAATTATTGATAAGCGACGCCGCAACAATTAATTCAAATATTTTAATGAATTCGGGACTCATAATTTCTCCGTAAAATCTCCCTTATTTTTCATATTTCATGCTTAACCAGTTGAACAGACCCATCAATATGCCTACGGCAAAGAAGCCGCCTGCGGGCAGCACCAATATCAGGAGAGGCTTTGCATTTATGAGCTGATATCCCCATAATGAACCCCTGCCGAGGAGCTCCCTGAAAAAGCTGATTATACTAAGGGCAAATAAAAAGCCGAGACCCATTCCGATTCCGTCAAACATGGACGGCACAAATTTGTTTTTGCTTGCAAACATTTCAGCCCGTGCGAGAATGGATGCAAAGGCTACAATCAATTGAATGTAAAGTCCCAACTGTTTGTACGCCTCAGGCGCAAAGGCTGCCATGGACATATCGGTAACGGTTACCCATCCTGAAATAACGAGCATGAAGATCGGCAGCCGCACACGGGGATGGATAACGTTTCTCATTAAAGAGATGGTGATATTTACCATTACCTGTACAAAAAGGACTGCAACGCCCATTAATACGCCGTTTCTCAGATTATTGGTGACGGCAATAGAGGGACAGAGGCTCAGGGCGAGCTTGAAGATCGTATTCTCTTTCAGAATGCCGTTCTTAATCAGGTCAAGGTAATTAACTGTGCCTGTCTGTGACACTGCCTTCTCCTTCTTCCTGCAAAGTTTTCTTCAGGAACTCCACGCCGTTCTTCACCGCATCCTCAGCTACCGCCCTGCTTGAAATGGTCGCTCCTGAAATCGCCTGGATATATTCGTTCGTCTCCGTCCTGAGCACTTTCAAATACCCGGCATCCTTTCCTGCAAAACGGTTTTTGAAGCCGTCCGTTTCGATCTCATCTCCTAATCCGGGAGTCTCTGCATGGCCGAGGATGTTTATCTTCAGCACCCTGAAATCCTTGTCCACAGCGATCAAGGTATTAATATAACTTGAATAACCTTTTCCATAGGATTGTATGAGATAACCGATAACGGCGCCCCCTTTCTTTGCGGCATAATATTCTCCATGCTTTTCATGGACCGACCAGTCTCCGAGTTTTTCGATCCTGTCGGCCTCGGGCATGAGCTTTTTCAGCGCCTGTTCTTTTTCTATAACTGCATTCCGGTACATGACGGGCGACGTTTTGGCATAAACAACGGCAAGGATAAGTCCGCCGACCAGGTAGAAGATGACAAGGTTCAGGGTTATTTTAAATATCTCTTTAGGCGTCATTTCTTGTCCCGGTTTTTTTGTGCGCCGAACACCCTGCTTTTAAAACCCCTGTCGATCAACGGGGAAAAACAGTTCATAATAAGAATAGCGAACATTACACCTTCGGGATATCCGCCTTTAAGACGTATCAACATCGTTAAAAAACCGCAGCCGATTCCGAAGACTATCTGACCGCTTTTCATCGAAGGGCTCGTCACATAATCGGTTGCCATAAAGAAGGCGCCGAGGAGCATTCCGCCGCCTAATATATGCAACAGAGGATCGCCGGTAAAGCCGCCTTCCGTGCCTCCGAAGATCCAGGCGATCAAAGCCGCCGTTCCTATAAAAGACAAGGGTATATGCCATGTGATATATCTTCTGGAAAATAAAAAGGCGGCGCCGATAATTAATGCAACGCCTGAAGTCTCGCCTATACAGCCTGCGCGGTTTCCGGCAAGGAGCTGCCAGTAGAGGTGGAGCTTGTCACCGAAGATTTCTATTAACCTTGCCTGTCCCTGTTCCTTTAATATTCCGAGGGGAGTTGCCGTAGTGAGAGCGTCCATACCGATAAAGGCTGCCGTAGGCGCAGTCCAGACCGTCATGAGTTTTGGGAATGAGACAAGCAAAAAGGCCCTGCCGATCAATGCGGGATTAAATATGTTATAGCCGAGACCTCCGAAAAGCTGTTTTGTGATGACGATTGCAACAAAAGAACCTATGATCGGGATATAAAATGGCACTGAGGGCGGCAGGTTCATGCCGAGCAGAAGACCCGTCAAAAAGGAGCTGCCGTCATTAAGAGTAATCTTTTTCTTTAAGCCCTTCTGATAGATATATTCAGAAAGCAGGGCGGATGTTATGCAAAGCAGGACGGTAAAGACCGCCCTTGGTCCGAAATAGTATGCTCCGGTAAGCATGGCTGGGAGCAGCGAGGCCGACACGCTCCACATGATCCGTGCAGTGGACTCCTCGCTCTTGATGTGAGGACTCGTCGATATGATTAAAGGGCCGTGTTGTTTAGTTTCCGCCACTATAACTCCAGGGTTCGGTTATTACGCAGGCTAAAGCCTGCGGCTACAAATAAATAAATATTGATGAACTCGTAAAAAGTCGTCATTCCCGCGAAGGCGGGAATCCAGGTGCGCGCAACTTCTTGAAAAGAATGGATTCCCGATTAAGGACTTCGGGAATGACAGCCATGAAAAGGACTTT
>JBAZZX010000030.1:0-37272 GCA_041658585.1 Thermodesulfovibrionales bacterium | reverse complement strand
TTATGTCCTTTCCTGCCATCCTGCCTCCTCCTTAAAAGGAGCAGTTTAGCATTGTGCAAATAGGACATTTTCATTTTGCTCTAATAGGACATTATCACGTTGCTGTTACAGAATAAATCAGAGCTGTTGACTTCTATCATATAAAACGTTACTCTCAAGTAATTATGACTGAGATAACCCATCAATGAACACGGAATTAATATTTTTCTATTCGCTCCTATTCCTCTTTGCAGGTATTGTTGTTTTTTATCTTCTACGGATAGTTATAGGGTTTTACAAAACAAAAAAGCGGCTTAACCATGATGACAAGTCACGTGTCGGTTTTGTCGTAGATACATTTCACGAGCTTGTGGCCAAACTGAAGGACAAAGAGAAAGAACTCGAACTCCTTATGAAAAAGGCCGAAGACAGGGCAACGGTCATCGAAGGCTACAATGAAAATATACTCCAGAGTGTTCCAAGCGGCGTGATAAGTTTTGACGAGAATTTAAGGGTCACAAAAGTGAATCAGGCCGCGGAAAAGATACTGGAAATAAGAGGTGAAGAAATATCGGGAAAGCTGCATACAGAGGTGTTGAAGAAACCCATAGCCGATCTTTTGAGTGATAAAAGCATCATCGAGAGAAAAGAACTTATTTATACGACGCCCTCCGGCAGAAGGATATGGCTTGGTCTTACGCTCTCTCCTCTTAAAGATGGCGCCGGCGCAATAATCGGGCAGATCCTTGTCTTTACCGATCTGACACATCTCAAGGCCATAGAATCCCAGATGCAATTGAGGGACAAGTTATCAAGCCTTGGAGAAATATCGGCGGGAATTGCGCACGAAATGAGAAATCCCATGGCGGTTATTGCAGGATATACAAAACTGTTGTCGAAAAAGGCTGATAATTCCATGAAACCCACAGTGGATGCAATTTCAAAGGAGATAGTCGTAATGGACAGGATCATCTCCGACTTCCTCTCCTTTGCGAAACCGCCTGAACTCGCTATTTCCGAAGTCGATCTCAAAACGCTTCTCGAAACCTGTGTTACCTCGGTTGCAGGCGAGAGAAATGATATCGTCCGCAATATTCAGATCGAGGGGCAGGCTATTATTAAATGTGATGAAGTGCTTTTAAGACAGGCCTTCATAAACCTGATACAAAATGCGGTAGAAGCAATGCTACAGGGCGGTACCCTGACAATTAAGGCGTCCGCCTCAAAAGGTCCGGGAGGCGATTTTCTTGATTTAAGCCTTTCCGATACCGGCCATGGTATTCCGGAAAACATAAAGAACAAAATCTACCTGCCTTTTTTTACGACAAAGGAAAAAGGCACGGGTCTCGGCCTCGCAATCGTCCATAAGATTATCGTCTCGCACAGCGGCAGCATCTCGGTTGACTCAGGGGATAAAGGGACGACATTCAAGATCAAACTGCCGCTCAATAAATAGAATCTGTGTATAAACTCGATGTTTTAACACCCTCCCCAAACCCCTCCCCTCAAGGGAGGGGCGTATTTACTACCCTCTCCCTTGAGGGGAGAGGGCAAGTGTGAGGGTGTTAAAATGTGTCCTTACTAATTAACTCCTTAGAGGCTCTTGCAAAAGTCTTGAAACCGACCAATTTGTCATTTCGAGTGAAAGGAGAAATCTTTCATACTCAGTGGGTTACAAGATTCCTCACATTCATTCGGAATGACAATCTGAGACTTTTGCAAGAGCCTCCTTAGTTAAATATATTTATTTTGGACATCCGCAGTTTTTGGGTTCAGTAATCTTTTTTCCCGCCACCGGTAATACCATTCTCCGAAGACAATGGTTATTATGGTCAGTCCGAACCCTGCAATAACATCGACTACATAATGATATCGGCAGTACACGGTTGCGACGATAAGGGCTGATACTATTGGAAGCGTCATCCAAAAGTATCCTCTCTTATATTTATAGGAGAGATAAAGCACTAATACCGTTATTCCGGTATGTCCGCTGGGGAAGGCGTCCCTTTTTATACCCTCAAGCCTGTTTAAAAAATTCTGCAGCGGCTCTGTAAGAAAAAGACCCTGTAGTCCCGTGCTCTGAAAGTCATTCAAATAGACCCTCGGTCCGAGAGCGGGGAAAAGGATATAGCCGAGATATGAGAGATAGAAACAGAACATAATCATAAATAATGACTTGTTGAATTCTTCCCTTTGATTGTTAAACAGCAGGACCGCCCCATATCCTGTGGGAACGAAATAGTACATTGAATAAGCTGCCTGCAGGATGTCCGTTAAAAAGGGATTCATGATACTCTCAAGCATTACCGTAGGATGATTTCCAAATATCATATAATCAAGCCTGATAAGCAGAGGGTCTATGTCCACCGGGTTGATATAGTGCACAACCCACTCAAGGCTATCGAAGATGGTCAGGATGCAAATGGTCGGGAAAATCAGATCATAAAAGAAGCTGAGGAACTTGCCTTTATTGTTCAGTCTGATCAAAACAATCTGGACAACAAGGAGGACCGAATAAAGACTTATTAAGTAAAGCGCCTTTGGCAATGCCTGATAAAAGGTCAAGGTCAAACCAAGGAGGAACAAGAGGAAGATTATGGTTACAGCGTCCCCCGGCCTTTGGTTGATTATCGCTCTGATTAGTCTGTCCATCAGAGCTTGCTTAAGGCCCTTTTGACTGCTTTTTCCTTCTTCGATAACTGACGCGGGCTGCCTTTTCTCCGGGGTTCAATATATTCCTCTTCATCCTCCTCTTCGATACCGGAAAGGTCTTTTGTACTCATGGCGCTCAGAAAATCATCCGACGATACCGGGATTGAACCGGTTGACCAGGCATGGTCCGCGATCTCCCTGTCTGACGTCGCCACAATCCATTCGCGTCTTTCTGCTGAAATCATTCGCTTGATAACGGCGTCCGCCTTATCGCCTATCCTCGAATAAATCACTTTCACCCCGCCGATGACGGTCCGGCTTTCCTGCCCCTGCCCCGTCCTCCAGCCGTCAAAGACAACTGTGAGATCATGGCTTTTTCTCTTCCCGTATTCGATAAGCGCATCGATAAGCAAATCCCTCTGTCTTTTAAGGTCGCTATGCGATATGCCTATCAGATTATAGCCGTCGATGATTATATGAGAAATGGCTTCCTCCCTGTATACATAGACGTTGCAAATCATATTCTCAATATATTTATAAAGTATACCAGAATCATTAAAACTACCTTTATCCGCAAATGATAAATAGAGTCTGTCCATAAACTACTATTGAATAGTCCGTCATTCCCCGACTCGCTTGCCCGCCGTCTTTTTGGAGGGATCGGGGAATCCATTCTTTTCAATGGGTTATAGATCCCCCGGTCAAGCCGGAGGATGACAAACCCTGAGTTTATGGACAGACTTATATAGTTATCATTTGCTTTATGCAGTAATGGGGTATATGTCACTAACGTGACAAAATATGGCTGAAATTTTCAATTCATAAACAAAACATTTACACAAAGCACCCGTTTTTCATTTAAAAATAGGGGATATATATGGCATAACAATTGCTTAATAATTTAGATACGCCCGAAATATGTCAAATGATTACGTAAAATATTAAGTAATTTCTATACAATTTTTGTAAAATATAATAACTATTCACTTAAAGGGGGACGTCATGCATCAAAAAAAGCGGAACATAAAAAGAGGACATGCCGTTATATTGTCTTCATTAGCGCTTATTACAGCCTTTTTCTCATTTTTCGTTATTTCCGCAGAGGCAGGCTGGGACGATTGCGCTATTGACTGGAATAAATTTTCTACTAATCCCGGGTTTATTGCCGACTATACATATAAAGGCCAGGCCATCCGTGATTATGACGATAAAGGAGCCGGAGGAGATCCGACACATGGCCAAGCCAATGTTTCCCCAAGCGGAATAGACCTTGCTTCGGGCGTTGTTTCTGCAAATCCAGGCCCCAAAACTACCCCTTACTTTGGATATTATGACGGCGGCACACCATACGATCCAAACAATCCTTCAACCATGCAGGATGATGTCATATTTTTCAGAATGAGGGTCGTGGGAGACCCCAAACACGGCGGTGAGTTCGACGCCTACCACTGGAACATATTACTGGATATAGATGCGGATGGTTATAAAGAATACTGGATCGACCTCGAAGGAAGCTACTCGCAAAATAGTTACGACCGTCTTAATATACTTTACGATAATATAAGCAATCAGGTCATCTCGGATCCCGATCGAACAAACCCTCTGGTAAGGATAAACTACTTTACGGCTTATTACACGCCGGATAATAATCAGACATGCCGGAATGCCAACCCCACATCTCCCGGACTCTCTCATACCAGGGTTGTACCTACAAATGACGGCACCAATGAATACTGGATCGAGGAACAGATCCCTATGACCGCATTCAAGGACAGCAACGGCAATCAGGTCCTCTATCCCGATTCCCCTGTTGCCTTTGTTTTTTCCACAGGCGCATCGAACCAGGACCCCTTGCAGAAGGACTGGATGATGGACCTTAAATATCTTTCCGACGCCGACCCTATAACATTTGGCGATATCATTATCCCGCAGGGCACACCGATCATTGAATTTGCCAACAGCTCCGTGGACCCCGTGAGCTTCTATACGATAGGCAACAACATATATGTTTACGTAAAAGACCCTCGCGCAAATATCAATAATTCCGCTGTAGAAACAATTACGGTTACCGTAACCGACACATCTACCGGAGACGATGAAGTATTAACGCTCGTTGAAACCGGGCCAAGTACGGGCATCTTTACCAATACCGGCGGTGCAGGCACTCAACTGACTTCTTCGGCCTCTGACGGCATATTCAACAATAGTGATGGAAATCACAACATCGAAGTAGTTTCAGGAGATTCCATATATGTTTCCTATACCAATCCACAGGCTTTTACCGTTACAGACCATGCTGCGATAATCGGCCAATGTGAGGTATTCATGGAATTTACCCGTGCAAACGGTCTGCCGTCTAATAGTTTTATCCTTACGAATGATATCAATACCAGTGATAAGGTTTATTTAACGGTCACAAATCCTGCCGCGAATACTAATCCTAATACCATACAAACCATAACGGTTAATCTTACCGGCAATGACGCCTATACTATGACCCTGACAGAGACTGGCAACAATACCGGCGTTTTCAGAAATACCACAGGGCTTGACACGCAGATTGAAGTCCTTCCTGTTTCAACTACCGATTCCTTATGGGAAGACGTGGATGGAGGAACTGTTACAGCAACCTATAGTTACAATGTTGGCGGTTGCTCTGGAATAAAAATCACCACCGCCACCCTGTTTGTTACCCCCAGCGGTGGAAGGGTATACTTCACCAATTCTTCAGGCACACAGGACGTTGAACTGTACGGTCCTAACCAGAACGTATATTTAAAAGTAAATGACTACACCAATTGCGGATCGGGAAATCCTAAAACCCTGAATGTGACTGTCAGCAGCGCCACCGGAGACTCTGATACCGTTATCCTGACTGAAACATTCGTTGGTTCCGGCATATTCAGGAATACCACTGACGCGTTAATAACCGCTACATTTGATGGAAGTTATACTGCTAATGATGGGATTATTGAGGCAGCCAATGGAGATACGTTGACTGTAACGTATGCGGACTGCAACGACGGAGATAACGACGCGTCAAATAACAATAAGACCGATACTGCCAAATATAATGCGCCTAATCTTGTCATAAACGAAGTCCTGTTCTGGCCTAATAACATTCCCCTACCCGTTCCCTTACCCAATCCCCTACCCAATCCATTGATCTGTCAGACTGAATATATTATGCTTTATAACCCGACTCCCGTGGCGATCAATGTTAACGGTTATCATGTAACGGACGGAGACAATTTCAATTATATTCTGCCGAATATTACTCTCAATCCGGGCGACAAGGCATATATCTCTCTGCATGCATCCGGTCAAACTCTGCCCGATCAATACGACAGTGTCAATAAAACCTGGTATCTATTTTCTACAACGTCGCCGATTTTCCCTTCCAATGAACTGGGTGATCCGAACCCCAAGATCTGTTCTACCAGTCACAGCTACTGCGCAACCGATGCAGACTGCGCGGGAGGAGGCGGAACTTGTGTCAGCAACACCGACCCCTCCGATCAGGTTTCTCTTTACAATAATTCCGGACAAATCATTGATTATGTTGCATGGAGTTCAACATTAACCCCGTCCGTTGACTTTCAGGGTGATGATTCGCCGGCGGTTGCTGCCGGGATATGGCAGGACGACGCCTTTGTAAATGTCAGCGGCATGTCTATAGGTTATGCTATAACACGTTCCACCATCGGCCTTGACACCAACACCCCCAATGACTGGATACTGACCACGAACCCGACCCTCGAGGTCTGCAACTATGTCGTTACCTATGCGCTTATATCGTCATTCGATACCTATATGGTGAACGGCAGTGTAATGGTCCAATGGGACACCACAACTGAAGTGGGCGCTCTCGGTTTCTATCTTCTACGCCTCAATAAAAAAACCGGCGCATATGAACCCGTCAACTCCATGTTGTTTCCCGCTTTGATAGATTCGCCGCAAGGCGGAACATACAGCGTGATAGACAGCGGAGCTTCACTGAATGAAAGCAATACATACAAATTGGTCGAAGTGGAATTTGCAGGCAGACAGCATATTTATGGCCCGTATACCGTAAGCGTCAAAGACGGGTCCGTTCTTGCCGATTCACGGATACGGTCTTCAGGGCTTAACCACGGGAATCCTCTTTCTATTTACAGCCGGAAGGCCGGGGAGATTTCCAAAGAAAAGATTTTGCGTCTTGAGGCGGTAAAAGAACAAAATGCGGTCACGGTAGAAACGGCAAAGAACCGCAAAGGTAATTCGGCAAAGCTATCTATTGCGGACAACGGACTTTATTACATGGATGCATCTGAAATCTCCGCTCTCCTCAATGTTTCTTCCAAAGACGTTATGAACAGGATCAAAACGAACCGTCTGAAATTAAGCACAATGGGCAAGGCAATACCCTATATGGCATCCGGAAACAATACCGGAATATATTTCTACGGAAAAGGAATAGACAGTATTTATGCGAAAAAAAACATCTACTGGATAGAGAAAAACAACGGCCTTCAGATGGTGACCCTCACGGGAAGCGGCCCTCAGCCGGCAGAGGGCGACAAGAGCTTTACCGACACACGTCATTTTGAAGAGAATGCTTTTGACGTTACCTCTTTATTTTCAGACCCGACCGTTGATTACTGGTTCTGGGATTATATTGTGAGCGGTGATGAAAGCCTCGGCGCAAAAACTTTTCCGATTCAGGTCCCGGATGTTGCCGATGCGGCGACAAATGCCTCACTCAAGGTCAATCTTCAGGGTGGAACGATTAATGACAATCATGTTATTGTCACCCTTAACAGTGAAAAGATCGGAGAAGAAACCTGGTATGGGGCCGTCGCACATACACTCGACCTTTCCTTTAAACAGGATATCCTGAAAAACGGAGAAAATACCGTGGGAATTACCGGTCTGCTTGATACCGGCGTAGCGTACGATATTTTTTATCTCAATTCTTTCGACCTGACTTATCAGAGGCTCTACCATGCCGTGGGGAATACGCTTCTCTGCCGGGGCGACGGCAATGCGGTAATAACCGTCACCGGGTTTACTCATTCCGATATTTCGGTATTTGATGTAACGGACCCTGAAAAGCCGATATTAAATAATTCTGCAACTATCGACGGGATAGACGGAAATTACAGGATAAGCTTTGTCCCTGATTCGCCCGGCGCCCTTTATCTTGTTGCTTCTTATAGCGCTCCTCTCAGGGTGACTAAAGCTCTTACGGATGTTCCGTCCAAACTGAAAAACACGGGCAACAGCGCCGATTATCTGATAATCACGAACGAAGCCCTTTTATCGACCGCACAGTCTCTCGCCAAGTACAGAAAATCGCAGAAATTGAAAGGCATGACGGTCCTCGTGGAAGATATCATGGATGAGTTCAACTACGGGATATCCAGTCCCGAGGCTATAAAAGCCTTCCTCTCCTACGCATATTATTCCTGGAAAAAGTCTCCCCGGTATGTTGTTCTTATAGGGAAGGGCTCATATGACTACAAAGATTACTTGGGCTTTGACGATAATATTGTGCCGCCTGCAATGGTCGGAACTCCCCAGGGGCTTTTCCCTTCTGACAACTATTTTGCCGATATGAACGGAGATCATATTCCTGATATGTCTATCGGCAGGCTGCCGGTTGTCACTTCCGGAGAGTTAAAGGGCTTTATCAATAAAATTATCGCTTATGAAAAAGCGAAAAATGGCGTCTGGAAATCACGGGTGCTCATGTCGGCAGATTACCCCGAAAACGGTGAGACGTTCCCTGCCGACAGCGACGCCGTGGCTGCCCTTATTCCACAGGGATATAACGTAGGGAAGATATATCTGTCCAACCTCTCTCTGCAGGAAGCCCGCAGATTGCTTTTGGAAGGCATCAATAACGGAACAATACTCTTAAACTATATAGGACATGCCGGGGTAGATCGCCTTTCCAGGGACGGCCTCCTGGTATCAGGTGACGTCGCCATGATGACAAATATGGAAAAACTCCCCGTAGTTACGACCATGACATGTGTTACCGGAAACTTTTCGATTCCCGGCATTGACTGTCTCGGGGAAGCTTTGGTATTGAAAGGCAATGGCGGCGCAGCCGCTTTCCTGGCTCCTACGGGAATGTCCATAAACTCATCTGCAAGGGTTTTCGATGAGGAATTTGTGAAGTCTTACCTGCAGCCGGGCAAACTGATACTCGGCGATGTTGTTTTGAAAACTTTTCTTAACTATTCCGGTAAAGACGGCTATAACTACATGCTTGATATATACAACATCATGGGTGATCCGGCAATGAGACTTCAATAAACCATGCGACAGGACAATGAACTGCTGGGCAAACGATTTAAAAAGGCCGGAGAGCTCGTATCCCGCTCTATCGCAGGAGAAACGATCCTCGTTCCGGTCAGCGGCAAACTTGCGGATATGCAGAGGATTTTTGCCCTGAACCCGGCTGCCGAGTTTATCTGGAAGCGTCTGGACGGCGAGAAAAATCTATCGGCTATCCGCAATGAGATCCTCGAATATTTCGAGGTTGGGAAAGAACAGGCAGAGAGCGACATACGGGAATTTATCTCCGAACTGTTAAAAGAAAAACTGATTACCGAAGGCTGACAATTTATGGGATGCACTGAAACGGCATGGCTGACAGACACGGAGTATCTGAAGCAGTTCAGTGACAGGGCATATCAGCTGCGGATACCCCTGTCCGGCGGTATCGAACTGACCTCGCGATGCAATCTGAGATGTGTCCACTGCTACTACGGTCCCCATACCGATGAAAGTCAAACAATTAAAAACGAGATGGACACCGGCAAAATATTGTCCGTCATCGATGAGATTACGGAAGCCGGATGTCTTTATCTTCTCATTACAGGCGGAGAACCGCTTATTCGGAAGGACTTCAGCGAAATATACCGATATATAAAAACAAAGGGCCTTCTGATTACGGTGTTCACGAACGGCACACTTATATCGGATGATATTGCCGGACTTTTTCAGGAACTCCCTCCACAGGCAGTAGAAATTACCCTTTATGGAGCGTCTGATGATACCTGTGACAGGATTACGGGTGTTCAGGGTTCCCTCCGGAAGTGCCTGACAGGCATACAAAAACTGCTTGACCATAAAGTCCGTGTGAAGCTGAAAACTATTCTTATGACATTAAATAGCCATGAATTTTCCGCGATGGAAGATATCGCAAAGGCATTCGGGGTCCCTTTCCGTTTCGATGCGGCGCTTTTTCCGCGTTTCAGCGGGGACAAGACCCCTATACGCCTAAGGGTTTCTCCCGAAGCCGCCGTAGAGGAGGAATTGTCCGATGACCAAAGACTTAAGGATTATTGTAATTTCTTCAAAAGGACCAGAGATTTTCCCGTCTATGATACCCTCTATATATGCAGCGCGGGACATACTAATTTTCACATCGACTCATACGGCAATCTAAAACCCTGCCTTATGATAAATAATATTAAGTATGAACTTTCATCCGGCAGTTTCGAATCCGGCTGGCATGATGTTATAAGGGACATCATCAGCCAAAAGGTCCCGGAGAACTATACCTGTAACACCTGTGAGAAGCGTTCACTGTGCGGATTTTGTCCGGCTTTCTTTCAATTAGAAAATGATTCGGAATATATACGTTCAGAATATCTTTGCACAATGGGCAAACAACGTTATAAAATAATCAATGACTACGAAGGAGGAGACAATGAAAAACCTCGAAGGTAATGAAAAACAGACATACGAGAAGCCGAGGCTGAGGGCAATAGAGCTTGCTGCAGAAGAAATCCTCGCCATCGGCTGCAAAGCTTTGAGCAGCGGCACTGCGCCCGGATCAACCAGTCCGCCGTGTATGGTCAGGCACTGCGCCGGTAAGGGGTCCTGATCCGGATAATGCAATCAAAACAGGAACGCTCCGGAAACGGTTTAATCAAAAGAATTCCTCACAGCTCTGCTGCGGGGTTTCCAGTTATTCCCTCCCCCTTGAGGGGGGAGGGTTAGGGAGAGGGTGATTGATGGGAAATAAATTAAACACCCTCCCCTTAATCCCCTCCCCTCAAGGGAGGGGAGATTTAAGATACCTCGTCCCGAAAGCTTTCGGGACTGTGGGCAGTTCATTAAAAGAAGTTTGCAAATTATAGCGTTTATCTCTTTAATCTTTTTTTCCGTGAATTTTGGGATGATAATCTCGTCTATTAAAAAGCCTGATGCCTGATCTATTGAAGCTCGAAATTGCCGGTGTACGTATAGGAATCGACGCCGGGGGTATGGACATAATATGTCATGCCGACCCTGCCTATCGGCAGTTCTCGGAAACAGGGACAGACTTTCCTTATGATATTCGGATAACCCTTACAAAAGATCCGCTGCCGGATACACGGGGGTCGAAAAAGGTTTTCGACAGCGGGGAATCGTGGTCATTATTCAGTTCGGGTGAGGATTATTTCCTGATTTTTAAACCGCCTGTTTTTGACGAACCCTATCTCATCGCACGGATGGACCGGGACATTTCAAAGGCGGTCATTTATTGCAGCAGGCATCTGATTTCCGAAAAAGAAGGCGGCTCCGCATTTATAAACCCGGTACAGTATCCCCTTGATCAGATCATGCTAATGCACTATCTTGCCCGGAGAGACGGGATCATCATCCATGCCGCCGGACTGGAAATCGCCGGCAAGGCCTATATTTTCCCCGGTAAATCCGGCGCAGGCAAGAGCACATTGTCACGGCAATTCGTCGGCAAAGAAGGATTTCATCTCCTCAGCGACGACCGTATAATCGTGAGAAAAACCGACAATTCGTTTGCGGCATACGGCACACCCTGGCCCGGCGATGAGGGAATTGCATCAAACATGAATTTCCCTCTCTCAGGAATATTTTTCATATCTCATGGAGATTCAAACCGGATTGAACCGATCAGGCCTCAAAAGGCCATGGAAAAGCTTCTGCCAGTGACATCCATCCCATGGTACGAAGAAGGGCTTATGACAAATATGCTTACCCTCTGCGAGGATTTGACGAACATCCCGGCGTATGAATTTTACTTCAAACCTGAAACCCGAACAGCGGATTTTTTCAGGGAATTGGTCTCGGGATAATCTTATGCAGGACATTTACAATCTTCGTCCTGAAACCTGCTCTCTCTTTGAAGACATTCTTAATACCGGATTAGATCTCAGGGTCAGGGCGACAGGGAAAAGCATGGTCCCCTTTTTGAAGGGTGAAGAGGTCATTACATTAAAAAAAGTCCCTGCTTCTTCTCTGCACAGAGGCGACCTGATCTTCTTTAAAGATCGATACGGATCACTTATTCTTCATCGTATAATAAGAAAAAGAAAGTCGGGCAGCAAGGTATATCTTGAAACAAAGGGAGACGCCTTAATTGCCTTTGACGAACCCGTCCATGCAGATGACGTGCTCGGCAAGGCATGCGGAGTTGAAAAGAATATATCCGGTGAGAAAACAAGATACAGAGACCTGACATCCGGCTTTTGGAGAAGCATCAATTTGTTGATGGCGTTGATCAGTCTTGGAAGATCAAAAATATACGAGGCTATTTTATCTCACTGAGCGAAAATACTCTATCCTCGGTTCAGTATCTCCCTTATCCTCTCCACTACCGGCGGATGGGAATAGTAAAACGCTGCATAGAGCGGGTGCGGGTGCAGATTTGAGAGGTTATCCTTCGAGAGCTTTATTAACGCGGTTGCCATTGCCTCTTTGTTCTCCGACAGCTCACATGCAAACCTGTCGGCCTGCCTTTCAAAGCGTCTTGAAATATAAGCGCCGAGAGGCGCAAAAGGAAAAGCGGCAATGCCGCCGATAAAGCCAAGGAGAACGACTTTGGCAAAGAAGGTGCTCTGCTGAATATCAAAAAGGCTTGCAAGAAAGTCCGTTCGCAGGATCCTGAATGAGATGTAAATCCCGACAAAGGAAACTATCTCCATCCCTATAATCATCTTCAACACGTGCTTCTTCTTCCAGTGGCCCGCTTCATGGGCCAGAACGGACAGTATCTCATCACGGTCGAATTTTTCGATCAGGGTGTCATAGAGTATTATTCTTTTGACCTTTCCTATGCCCGTGAAATATGCATTTGTATGGCGGCTTCTTTTGGAGGCGTCCATTTTAAAGACCCTGCCGACCTTGATGTTCGCTTTCTCCATCATATTTTTCAGGCTCTCTTCAAGCCCGGCATCATCAATCGGAGTGAATTTGTTGAAGAGCGGTTCTATTACATAAGGCGATATATACATCATGAATATGCTGAATACGAGGAAGAAGCCCCAGACCCATATCCACCAGAAATCGGGGCTTGACTGAATTATCCATAAACCGGCGGTTATCATAATTCCCGTGAGCACGGACGAAAGCAGCAATGATTTGAAAAAATCGGCCATCCACAATTTCGGAGTCATGGTATTAAAACCGTATTTGTTCTCGATCCTGAATGTGCCGTACAAATCGAAAGGTATATCAAGGACCGTGCTTGCGGCGCTTAAAAGCAGAAAGAACAATAGGCCGGCCGGTATGAAAAGCAGGTTGAGCGCCGCTACCCATGAATTATATAAATTCAGGACCCCGCCAAAAATAAATACAACAGTAACGATATTGCCGAAAATTGATGAGATAAAGCCGAACCGCGTTTTCTCGGCTTCATATTCCTGAATCCTTTTCAGGAGGTCCTCGTCTATGTGACCCTTGAGCTCATGAGGAACCGATGAACCGTGCTCCTTCATATGCCGCAGGTTCAGATACCGGAGCAGATATTCAAAGCCTTCTTTCAGGATGTATAAAACAAAAATAATAATAAGATATGCTTTCAGAATAAAGCCTCCTTTTTACTGCTGAATAATCCTAAACATTGCAAGACATCTTCATGTTCTCGATATGAAAGACAGATATGATAAAAAAGCTTTTAAGCGACTCCTTAATGTACTATTAACACCGGTCAATATACATTCATCTAAAATACACCTAAGCTATAAGTGCCGTAAGGTGAATACGGATTAATTTTTGTCGCATTTTAAAGGGTTTATTATCATGTCTGTCTTTCATTTTACGCAACTAATGGTTGAGCTTTATTTTATCTTAAACACCCCGTTTAAATGATACACTATAATATCTGATATGAGGACCTTTCAACTTCCTGCAATTCTTTTAATCTTGTTTATTGTGTTTGCCTCCGGGTGCAACGGACCCGAGCTTACAACCGTGGAATACGGGGAGATCGACGCCTCACAGGATCCCGTACAGACGCCTTATGAACAGGATGAAACTTTCACGATTACTGTTAAAGACGGGCGGTTCAGTATTAAGCCTTTGGCGGAATATAAAATTTCTGCGGTAGTTGCCGGCAAAGAGTCTTATTCTTATGGCTGGAGCGGAAAGGTTGCTCCGGTCGACCTGGCGCTTGCCTGGGGAAAAATCGCAGAGTCTGAGAATACAAAATATGTCTCCTTCAGTCAGAGCGACAGGTGGTATTTCTTTACATACAAACCGGAAGGCCCTTTTGATGCATCCTATATCTCCAGACATTCCGCAAATAATCATATTATTCCCGCCACTGAAAACGTCCTCAAGGCGGTAAAGTCCGTTAAAGAGCGTGAAAAAATTATTTTTGAAGGCTTTCTGGTAAATCTGACAGGCACGGTTGAAGGACAAAAGGTATCGTGGGGCACAAGCCTGACACGGAATGATTCCGGCGATAGTTCCTGCGAGCTCTTTTATGTCACAAAAGTCAGAATAGATAATAAAGTCTATCAATAAAGAAACCGTCCCCTTCCTTTGTTCCTCATTCCCCCTCTTAGGTTAAGAGGGGGCAAGGGGGAGTTACTACGGAATATCGCAATCCTTTATTCATCAAAGCTTTGTTTCTCATTCCTCCTCTTAAGTTAAGGGGAGGTTAGGAGGGGTTATGGTTTCCAGTCTTCCTTTTCCCACCAATCGTCGCCGCCCTCTTTCTCGGAAACATTTCCACATCTTCAACAACTGCAAGTAATAATTGATGTGATTTTTGACGGACAATTAAATCCGTAAACTTCTTCTTTTCCTATTCTTTTTCATATTCCTAATCCATTAATCCCTAAGTCGCTTAGTCCCACCGGCCATTGCCCGCTGTCTAAATCCTATATTCATCAGAGCTTTGTTTCTCACTCCCCCTCTTGGGTTAAGAGGGGGCAAGGGGGAGTTACTACGGAATATCGCAATCCTTTTAATCCGTTGTCCGTGTCCATTTAATCCTTTACCCTCTAAGAAGAGGGGTGCAGGGGTGTGTTGTCTTAAAGCTCGGTCCATTCTTGGGCGTCATCAGTGTCTGTTTATTCTCTGCTCTTTTTACGGTCACGGATAACGGACACGGACCACGGCTTCCCGTCGCAATCCTTTATTCATCAAGGCTTAGGTTCTCACAGCTCAAAAATTCTCCGTCTATGGCACATACACAGATACGTCCAAGTCGCAATCCTTTGTTCATCAAGGCTTAGATTCTCACTGTACTAAGAATCCATCGGGCATGAGTCCTGAGTAATGGTCGCAATCCTTTATTAATCAAGGCTTAGGTTCTTACCTTAAGAGTTGATATTGAAGCTGAATTTTACATCAAAGTGTCGCAATCCTTTATTCATCAAGGCTTAGGTTCTCACAGGACCGTTGGTTCATGTTACGGGTAACACTACCACAGTGACAGCTACGTCGCAATCCTTTATTCATCAAGGCGGCCCAACAACACTGGAGTGAAAGTAGAATGTAGAAAGTGCCAGAAGAATTACCTCACTAATGTTCCGATTAACTTGCTCAGCATTGCTCTGATCTGCTGACACTTTTGTTCCCCATTTTCAAAGACCGTGTCACCAATATACATCAATCTATTCAGTTTTTCATATCAATCAATTTCTTAATTCCATTAATCCTTTTTCCGTGTCAGTTGTCCGCTGTCGCTTTATTCTCTAACGGACACGGTTCACGGCCTTCCGTCGCAATCCTTTATTCATCAAGGCTTAGGTTCTCACGTAAAAAAGAATGTAAGAGATTGAAAACCTCTATTTTGTTAAGTCGCAATCCTTTATTCATCAAGGCTTAGGTTTTCACTTATTAAAATAAAAACAAAAAATAAACATTTGTTCTTTCAAAGTCTCAATCCTTTATTCATCAAGGCTTAGGTTCTCACCGCTTTTTGCAAAGCATCCCGATAGCTGCACAAAAACCTATTCGTCGCAATCCTTTATTCATCAAGGCTTAGGTTCTCACGGAGTGCCTGAAATTGCAGTCCTAAAAGCCTACACAAAGTATGCAGAGTCGCAATCCTTTATTCATCAAGGCTTAGGTTCTCACATGAAAACACGCAATGTCGTAATAACGATGGAAGTCGAGACGGAGTCGCAATCCTTTATTCATCAAGGCAGTTACCTATGTTGTCAAAGATCATACTTCTGACAGTCTCTATATTCTCTTATGCCGAAATAATTTATTAAAGAACTTTTCCATACTGAGAAATGTCTATTGCAGGTACCGTTCCCCGTTGCTGTAACGAAGCGAGGAGCCGCAAGAAAAAGAATATTAAGGAATCATACGGATCACTCTTCTGCACAACAATATTCTTAGCGTATTTTACTTCAAAGCCACCTGCTTGCAGGGCACAACCTAAATTGATTCGCCGTGAACTATTTAGGATTTTTAGTGAGGCCCTAAAGCTGTCACCAAAAGGATGTGTCCAATCACTACCAAGGGTTAAAATACCTCCCAGGATTTCGAAATGCTTTTTGGGTTTATAAATGCCTCCAGCGTGATAGATAGGTGCAGTCGTTCTTTTTAATTTACGAACGCTTTCAATTTTTCCGCCGGCATATATCATCATATCTTTATTAAGGGTCTGTTTGACTTCAAAAACTGCATAAACACTTTCAGCCGGAATATACAGAGCACCATCCTGATTAAAAAGAAACGGTGAATACTGCCTATCATAGATAACCAAATCAAGCTGGTCGCTCAGATTTCCATCAGAGTCGAGCACAAAGGCTTTATCGACTTTATATCTTTTTGGAAGATATGTATCAAGCATTTTTATCCAGTTCAATTCTGAAGCATCACCCTTGGTGCCGGGATGTAAAATGAGTTTACGATTAGCAGAAAGTTTTGTGGCCATCTGTTCTTGAAGATTAATGAAAATTTTCCTTAAGTCGACTCTATTTGTCTTTTTCCGCATATCTCACCATATGACTTGATCCCAAGCTGCTTTATCGAGGCTTGAGTGTGCCATTTCTGCTATAGAATCCTTTTCTTTTTCAGTTAAGTCTTCAGAAATTATGTTATTCGAGTTAGAAGGGTCTTCAATTATCGTATCTGCAAAATCGTCAGAAAAATATTCGAGAACCTTGATCAGGTTAGGAACTAAACTGAATCTGGGACGCCCCTTCAATGCATTTATAACACTCAGTTCCAGGTAGAACGAGGGGAAATCTAATCCGTAAAGATTACGCCAAATTTTCATTGCTCTTATTTCATTCAATCGCCCGGATTTCTTAACAAATATAATATGCTTGTTTATATTGGTCTTAGTCCATGTGTCAGCTTTTCGGCGGTAAATACTGTGATCCATAGTTAGGCCAGGATGCTTTTTTGCCGGCACTATGTCAATCTTTAAGTTATTCAACGTCAAGCCAATAGATACATTTTGTTCTTTTACCTTATATCCATTGCTTTTTAGCCAATCAGAAAGCCTATTGTACACCTCACTCAGTGTATACGGCGTCTCAGGAGATAATGATATAAAAAGATCAATATCTGTTGTCCCTCGTATAGCAGTCTCTTTTGCATAGGAACCCGTTGGAGAAATTCTCAACAAATAAGGTTTTGCCCATCGTGCTACCAGAGGATAAAGCCTTTTGGCTTTTTCATATGCAGTTGAGGATTCGGCGGAGCTCAACTTGTATTTTGAAATAATAGAAATTATGTACTGATATGTAGTCATATTTTATCTCATTAATCTATCACAATAACGCCTTAATTGCACATTTGCCCTCTTGCAATTCGTCCGCACAAACTCTAATCGAATCTCGTGATCTAATCTTAGGCAAGCTCGTCAAACCTCTCGCAATCCTTTATTCATCAAGGCTTAGGTTCTCACGGTGCATATTCTCAAAAGTCCGGCGATAATGCTGAATGGGTCGCAATCCTTTATTCATCAAGGCTTAGGTTCTCACCACCAAATCCGGCGAGATCATCAGGAGGAAGGAGAAAGTCGCAATCCTTTATTCATCAAGGCGGCCCAGCAAAGCTGGAGTGAAAGCACAACGTTGAAATGACAGAAAATTTAACGCTCTAATGCTTCAATCATCTTTTCAGCATTGCTCTGGTCTGCTGACACTTTTGTTCCCCGTTTTCAAAGATCGTGTCATCAATATACATCAATCTCTTCAATTTTTCATACCAATCAATTTGTTCATTCCATTAATCCGTTTACCGTGTCCATTGTCCGCTGTCGCTTTATTCTCTAACGAACACGGTTCACGGCCTTCCGTCGCAATCCTTTATTCATCAAGGCTTAGGTTCTCACTTGCCGGTTTCATCCCAGCTGTAGCCAATATACCTACCAAGCGATGTCGCAATCCTTTATTCGTTAAGTCTTGTTCTTGTGGGTATAATTGACAGCATATTTCGGTTTTCAAAGAACAGTCAACAAAGGTTATTCCAGCGATTTCACATAATCGATTTCGCGCCCTAATTGTGTCTTAAACTCTGTTTCATCATCAGGTCGATAGATAACCATCCTCAGATGTTTCAAGTCAAACGGAATGTTATCAATACTTTGGGTCAGCATAATCACCTTTTTTGAAGCACAATGCGAAAAGCCCAACTCGTAATAGACGTTCGGGTTTCTTTGTGTCAAATCGGCTATCAATATGCCTGATTTCAAAATATTCTCTTTAATCCTGCTCATTATGCCTCCGTCAAATATTTCCCTATCCGCTCGCAGGCATTTAAGATTCCTGTTCTTCGCTGTTTCTTCAATCCATTGATAGAGCTTGTCATAGCCAGCAGCAAATGGCATCATAACAAAGAGCAGATTTTTATCAACCTGAGCTTTTCCTTTTATGAGTCTCATAAGCGTCTCTGTGCCGGGAATTGTCATTTGACTCTCTTCGTCATATTCTGTCTTCAAGTAAAATGCGTCCACCTCATCAAAAGATAAAGCCGCATTATGTGCCCCGATAGACATCGGCTTTGTTCCTCCCGTAAGATCGACCGCAAGTGCTTGATATGAGAGACCATAACCCTTAACCATTTCATTTATCCACTCAACAATTCCGGATTCTATGTCTTTCTGGTCATCCCGTCTAATTTCGACCGAATTAATTTTTATATTCGGAATTTTTGTCTTCAATTTCTCTTCAACCAGATGAATATGTTTCAAATGAAACCTTTTTGTTGTTTCGGTAAATGCAAAACGCAGATAGTTTGGCCTGAGAATGCCTGTAATTAATGCAATGTTTTCTATTGAAAAACCAACTGGCGTAAATAACGCTTGATATTTTGCTTCACCTTCATGAAACAACTGCAAACCACTATCTTGGGCTCTCTTCGTCGCTGCATCGAGCGCTCTATCAAAAATTTCCTGGAAATAAAAATATAAATCATAATTTCTTTTTTTCCATACATCAAAGAGTCCCTTAAACAAAACATATGAATCCATAATTTCACCTCTACGAAAATTCAGCGATTTTGTCCTTGATAACTTTTGCAGGATCTAACCCGCTCAGCTTAAGCCGTTTCATTTCCCCTAAATCCTCCAGAGTTAGAATCAGAATAAGTCTAGTTTCATTAGTTACCTGTTTATCGAAAATCTTTCTGTTTATTTCCCATATAGAACTGTTACGCCCCGGTTTGGTTCTACAAGTTAAAAAAACAAGCGGCACCCGCGAGATTTCAGTCGTTTGGTAACACAACGTGTACTTAAGGCACTGCATCAAATCATTTACGTCAGGTTTCTTATTTTTACATTCTATAAGCAATTTTTGAAACTCAAACCCTGTTCTTTCGATGGAGTTGAACGAATCAAGTCTATTATAAAGACCATCCATTTTTATTCCTTTGCATCGAGTTCTTGGAAAAAGATCTCTTATGAATTCATGAATAAAGAGAACATCGATAAAATCTAAAACTAATAGTTGAAATGGCAAGCCATCTTCAAACCGACCTTGTGCGGACGCGCTGATTTCATTGTAAAGCGTTTTTACTCTTCTATTAATAGTTTCAAGCCCTGACCGAAACACTCTTAAAACGTCATTGGCTTTTTCTTGCAGTGGTTCGAATCGCTCGTGTGTGATTTGATAATCATTAGCAAAACTCTGTATCTGATTTTCAATTCTTGCCAGCTCAGTTTTAAACTCTTCGCACGATTTGGCTGCCTGATTGAATTGCTTTAATCGATCCATCGACTTACGAAAATCTGCGTATCGACAGTCAATAGTTAAGCATAGATCTTCAAAAGACTGTTTGAAGATATTTTCAATCTCTTGCTCAACTTCGGCAAATTCTCTCGAATAGTCTCCAATAAATGAGTCTATAAACCCCATACTGCCTTCAAGAAACTATTTCCACCATCATCCCGATTCCATACCTATAGACGCGATGGTCTATGAAATCCATAGGTGTCACTGACGCTACACCCCCGTTTATTGGTTTTCTAAATAATGAACCTTCCGCAAGCATCTTACATGCCCTCCGCTTCAGTTGCACTGTCGAAGATCGAGAAAAAATCCACCCTCGTCTCGTCAATGACTTATATGAAATAGCCTCCCTTGCTTCCTCTTTTGATGGATAAATAAGGGACAGCGCATAATACGCGGTTCTATCTCCCCCCCTTGTTTTGAACATATCGACCCAAGGGCTGCCCGCATTAACCTCTTCTATTTCACACTCAAAATAACCATATCCAATGCTCCTGTCAGCCCCCAAACCGCTTTGGCCCAGTAGCCTCATACATATCTCAAAATTGCCTCTGAACGTTTCGTCTTTTAGTTCAACAAAAAAATAAAGTCCTCCACCTTCTTTAAAAAGCCATCCGGTAGACGAGAAAATGTTCGTGGATGCAGATATCCTGTCGATGCTAACCCTCGGAACCGTAAGGTTAAATATCATCTCGTCGACCGGATTTTTCATCTCTTTTTTCAGTATACCTTGACTATTACCCTCTGCAAGATCAAGAAAATCATACAGTTCAAGGAAAGGAACTTCCTTAAGCTTTTCCATATACAGTTTGCCCGTGCCTATAGGGGTCGGCAGGTAATATTCATTCAGATAATAGGGAAAGGCAGATGAAAACTTGAAAGGGATATCAGTGACAAGTTTATCAACTTCGCCATTCGGAAATAGTCTAACCCACTCATTCATGAGCGCACTGAAGAGCGTGTCGGAATGAAGAATCCCTTGAAACTCGTCATCCTGTGTCGTCTCCCCGCCGCCGATTCTAAGGGCGCTCTTGAATTTCAGCCTAACCAGCAATAACACTTTTCGCTTCCTCTTTCAGAAAACCGATTATCGCTTCGATCTGCGCCCGCGCGTCCTTAATCGAGAATTCTACGTCCAGTTTTCCATACTGCTTATTGGTGTTCCCCTTGAAATAATCGAGTGACTTACCCGAGAAGTCTGAAAAGCTAAATTCCACCTTGCCGTATCCCCTTGAAGTATATCCGCCAATTCCTTCGCTCTGAATAAGCTCCAGGCAGGTGAGTATGTTGTTAAGGTCCTTCTTTAGGTTTTCCTCAGGGAATACGAGATGATCCTTTTCTCTTGGGGCAAGCGCCTCAACCGAATAGACCATCTCAAAATTGAACTTATTATTGGGAAGGACACGTTCAACCCTTCTCGGATTAGCGGCCATATTCGCCCTGTCAATACCGGTTTCAACCTTTGTTTCTGTATACTGAGAAGAAACTGCTATGAGGCTCTCGTCAAGCATCGCGTCCCTCACAAAGAGCGAGGAAGGCAAATTCTCAGCCTTCTCACCTTTCGGCACTGCACGGTCGTCTCCACTCGAACCAAATATCCGGCAGACATCGCAATGCATCGCATACTTGATGTCCTCGCAACAGTGGATAAAAAGCTTGTTTCTGAATGTGCCGATGTTCCTGTTAAAGGAGAGCTTTTCTTTTTTCCCCTCCTTAAGCCTCTCACCGAATTTTTCGAGGGTGCTTCTCAGCTTGCCCTTTAAGGAACTGCCGGGGATATAAGGCAAGTTGTTGCCAGTGTCTCTTATAACCGGCAGATCCAGCCCTCCTATCTGCATTGATTCCTGAGAGCCACCGATGTGAAGCCCTGTTTTAAGTACAATATTGCCCTTAAAAAACACTTTACCCAGTAAAATTTTGCGTCCTTTTTCGCCCATGTAAGTAAACCTCCTATATTTTTTTATTAATCTCTTCCGCCGCAATACTTGTGATAGGCCACTATCGCCTCTGCAAACTGGCAAAGCCTATCGTAATCTTCAATGGTCTTGATACAGTCGAGCAGGGGATTAATCACCTCAAAAAAAGGTGTTACCTCCTTAGGCTGTCGTACCTTGGCGTTGGCAAGCTGTGGTTTCAACATGACAATACTAGATAACGCCTTTTTCTTGAATAGTTCCTCCGCATTTGGCTTCACCCTGATACTGTTCACTGCCGCCTTAATATTGAGAAGCGACTCATAAAAACGCCTCAATTGGGCCGATTTAAGACCGACTTCATAACTTGCGAGAATCCTGCCCAGGGCGTAACTGCATACCACTAATTTTTCAGCCTCAAGCATATTTCTCACAGTAGACCCTTCCGAAGAGCCCTCAAATATCTTGTCCCCAATCTTTTCTGCGGTTCTAAGTCCCCATTCTTCGGAAAGTCTTTCTTCCATTGGTTTAATCTTCATTTCTATTTTCTCCCTTCATTAATAGTATGTTCCAAGAAAGAGGTAGATATAACGTTGAAAACTGTTTATTGTCATGCAAATGCAGATACATTTCATAAAGGTCGTAGAGCGACTCACCCTCGTCGCCGTTCGTTACATGTTTCCGTAATTCTGTCTTGAACTTCTGAAGAATCCAGACGATCTTGGGCAGGTACATAAGGCCGTCGTCATACCATGTATCAAGCAAGGAGAGCACATTATGAAAAAAACCCCTGCTCACTTTATCGCCTTTTTCTCTAAAAGCCTTCAACGGATCGATGATATAGTCATTGACCTCATTGACCACGTTTACCAAATGCCCTCCCTCGGTATTACAGAATTTCCATTTGAGCGCTAATTTTAGGCGAGTAGCCTCTGAAGAATACTTAGCTGGCCCATGTGCTTCATCAATTTTTTTCTTCCTATAAGCCATATGGCCTGAGTAAAAGAGCGACATGGAGTCCTTTCGAAGACAATTCCCCAGATCGTAAAGAGGACACTCCACCCAATTATCCCTGCACATCCAGCACGGCTGATAATTCTTCTTTGCTACGGTGAGGCCAGCAAGAGATGCCCCCGCCATTTTACTGACCGGAAACTTTTCATTGTGGAGAGTAAGCCCACCGCTGACCCCCATGTCGATATTGCCGCATGTGTATTTGGTGAACGCCTCACCTATATCTATCGCCAAACTTGCGGTGTCGCTCCACGCGCCAAGTGCGAAGAGGTCATCTCCGCCAGCATAAATCACATGAACATTTCGGCTATTGTCTCCTTTGACTGCCAATATATCCTTTTTGTTCTCTCGGGCAAACCCGTATCTGCAAAGGGTCTCAAGATGTAGTCTGAAAAAATAATTAAGGTTCCTTGAGAAAGAGGATATGCTTACGAGTGTCGGCCCATTACGAAAGCCGCGGTGCAATATCTTTCCAACGTTATCGGCGTCCATTCGCAGCGCTGCGATGTACTTCGCGCCATCTGAACTCCGGGCCATATACTCAATGGTGGCTGTATTCTCGTCCTTCAGCGCCTCAAGGTTTTCTGCGAGGCTCTTTATTGCGCCTTTATCGTTCTCCGAAGCCAACAGAAGGTTAATTCTCTCCCTTTCATTTTTAATCTCATCATATACATCGGTACGCAATTCTTTATTTTTCTTTGTAAATGTCCTTGCAAAGATAGGTATCGCGCCGTCTTTCAGATGACCGAGAAATTCTTCGCCTTCTTCGTATATAGCGAAACGGAGGGGAGAGTTTTTTGGTATATCCGAAAGCAGATAATATGTATCCTCCATCTTCAGGCAATCTTCAGTATCCTTATCAGACGCATAAATAAACTTAGTCTGCGGAATATTGCTGCCAAGTCTTGAAAGCCTATTGCACAAAGAACATCGGATGTGCTCGTCCTTTTCTTCAACCAGAGAGCCGACATCATCTCTTCCGCACATATCACAGCCAGGATATATTGGATCCTTATTTTCTACGAATTCAAACATTTCCTTTCCCATAAGGGACTTAAACTTTGTATGCTTTGCCTCGAAAGCCTTTAATGCCAACTCATCAAAGAGGGCAGCCAGATTATGTTGCAGAGCCTCATCCGTACATCTCACATAGCTGAAAGCAGCATAGAGCTCGCCGTCAAATTCCTTTAGCAGCCATGCGTTAATACCATCGCTGATGGCGTGTAACGCATTTTCGACCTGATCGGAACTTCCAGAAGCGCCGGAAAGTATATAGATTGATCCCCCCCCGTTCATGAGAACATTTGCATGATGAAGGTTATAGGCCCTTAATACTCGCAAAACAATATGATTGCAGAGCAGTTCGATAAAGAAGGACCGCGACCGGAGGTTTTTCAATGCACCGGAAGAAGTAATGTTGTATATGAAACGCTGAATGCCGGAAAGATCGACATTAATCAATAGATTATCCTTCTGCACTAATTTTTCTCTGTTTGATCGTATGATCGCCATCGCTGCCTGGTTTTTATATACGTCAAAAATAGAGTTCTCTCCCTTTTTATCAAATGGGATGCTGCCCCCGAATTTTTCGAGAAGGAAATACAATTGATTCGTCGATAGGCGATTCAGGTAGTCTTCTGAAAAGCTTTCGTTCTTTTCTGTAATTTCTCTTAAGATATCTTTCTTAGCACCTATCAGAGTTTTGATCTCGTCTTTTAACGGATAAACAATTTTTGAGGAAAGAGAAGCTGGCACCACAAAGTACGCTATCTCGCTATCTTCCCTCTTTTTAAAACCGATTTGATCAAAAATGGACTTTAGGAAAAAATTGTCATCTGCTTTGCACCACTCGAAAACCTTTTGTAAGCCCTTTTTAAGAATTGGGTCTATTACACTATCTATTTCCATCCCACCTCCATTATGTCATTAACCGCTCGCCAAATAAGTAACGCCCCCTTGCCCCCTCTTAACCCAAGAGGGGGGGAGATAACCCCCTCAATCCCCCTTACGTTAAGGGGGAGCTCTTCGCCTCCTCTTAGACTAAGAGGAGATTGGGAGGAGTTACTCCTTCTCTTAGCTTAAGAGGAGGTCGGGAGGAGTTACTCCTCACCTTAGGCTAAGGGGAGGTTGGGAGGGGTTACCTTTTCCGCAATCCTCGTCAAAACTCCTTCCATATTCTGCATTACTTCGTTATTCCAGAAACGTATGACCTCCATGTCATGTACTTTTAAATATTCGGAACGGCTTTCATCATATTCCTTCTGCTCCTCTTCGGAATGCTGACCGCCGTCAAGCTCAATCGCAAGTCTAAGTGTCGGGCTGTAAAAATCAAGAACATATGAACCAATACTGTACTGACGGAAAAATTTAGCACCATAGAACCTTCTGTTTCTTAATTGAGACCAGAGCAGTTTTTCAGCCTCTGTCTGATTCTGCCTCAGTTCTTTGCGCCTATTCTTAAGTTTAGGGTCGTTACGGATGAACATTATTTCTTAAACCGCTCCATTAATTTAAAGTAACTACCCCTAACCCCCTCTTAACCCAATCCCGAAAGCTTTCGGGACTCCTCTTAACCTAAGAGGAGGTCGGGAGGAGTTACTCCTCCTCTTAGGCTAAGGGGAGGCTGGGAGGGGTTACTCCTCCTCTTAACCTAAGGGGAGGCCGGGTGGGGTTATCTCCTCCTCTTAGACTAAGGGGAGGCCGGGTGGGGTTACCTCATATTTCCCTAATCCAAACCCTGTCCCCTTCCCCACATGCAAAATCTCTCCTGCATTTATCAAAGACATAAAAGGTTCGATATCACCTTCAAAGGTTATCTCTCCCACAAACCCTCCCATCTTTATCCTTGTCTCCTGTCTTCCGGAATATCTTTCCCAGTCGTACCATCTTAATTTCTTTTTCCTGACCTTTATTTCTTTGGCCTTTTCAATCATTCCCTTAAAATCCCATTCCGAGGAATCGCCGTTGCAGTGGAAATAATAAAGAAGAGAAAGTCTTCTCAGGAGGTTTCTTATAAGGATATGAAATTCGAGATCGATGGCAAGTTGGCTATCGTATAGAATTCTTGTCGGGGTGAGGAAGGAAAGTTTTAACAATCCCCCCTTGCCCCCCTTTTCCAAAGTGGGGAATCCCACATCTATAGAGGCAGGTTCAAAAGACTTGAGGGTTTTGGTTTCGGAATCGTAGATAATCCGTTCTTTTCCAATAACGGAATGGCAGCCACAGGGGGCAGCCCCTACTGTCTTTAACTCATATTTTGCTTTTCCCTTACCTATTCCCATTTTCCCAAGCTCATCGAAGGTGTAGATAAAATATGGCAGGTAATCTATCGCCCTTCCGATCAATGTGAGGCCGAAATTTATCTCATCGCCGGGTTTATAGCCTCTTCGTTTTTCCGGAGGTGGTTCTATGACAAATGGGTGGGGAGCAGCCTTATACTTCCGCATCATTTTTGTATCGGACGGCGGCGGGGTTTCAAAGACGTATGAATAGATGCACTTTTCTTTAAGCAGGCAGTCGGGACATTCTTTGTCTCTTATGGCACAGACTACACGTTTGAAGGCATATCCGAAGCCGCCCCTGAAGGTCGAGCCTTTGTAGGCGGGGAGAATAAGGGGTTCGTTTGGAACAATGGTAAATAGGAAATTGCTTATCTGTAATAAAATAGGTTTTGTATTAGTCTTTGCTAAATTTAGCAACTATTACTCCCCCGTGGAAACAGTGTTTAAAATAGCAGGGAAATTTCAATATGTCAAGATGAATTATTTAAAAAAGGGTAGAGAAAAGTATAACTCTTATTTCTAAAATATCATTATAAAACAGGAGGGAAAGGCAATAAAATAGACTAAAAAATCCCTGTTAAGGGACAATTAAACAATATAATTCGATTAAGCGCCGGTATACCTGAAAAGGCATGCCGGCTCTTATTGTCCACATTCTCTAAATGCGGGAGCAGGTCTGTGACCTAGACCCTGACTTTCAATGGTTCAAGTTTGTAACTTGAACCAATTGCTTTTGAACATTGCTTACGCCGGCGTTTATTTGATTCTACATAATGGTCGTACACAGCAGAAATAAAAGGTTCAGGTTACAAACCTGAACCCGCCTGGGGACTTCGGGAATGACGGCCTGAAAAGGAATTTTTACGAGACTGTCAACATTGCAAAGGGGAGGATTTTAACACCCGCAACTGAATGATGACGAGGTTTATGTCTTTTTTCCTGCTATCTTATCCGTTATAATCTTAAGTAACCATGGACCATATCAAGACCCGCATCCCTTTTATCGTCATGGGCATAACCTCCATGCTCCTTCAGATTACCGTTCTCCGCCTTCTGCTTTCCACATTTTCAGGCAATGAGCTCGATATCGGGATAACGCTCTCCTTCTGGCTTATCTATGTTGGGCTGGGAAGTTTCACCGGAAAAAAGCTTGGACCAAAGAACGCCTTTACATTGTCTTTTCTTCTCATCTCCATCCTGGCTCTGCCGACTGTCATTGCAATAAAAGCGATAAGACCCGCCCTTTCTTTAGAACCCGGAGAAGCCGTATCGCTTGCCTCCATCATACTGTCAACCGCTGTTACACTCCTGCCGGTTTGTTTTCTTATCGGGTTACAATTCCCGCTTGCCGTTTCCTTTTCAGGCAAAAAGAATGCCGCAGGAAAAGTTTATGGTCTTGAAGCTCTCGGCGCATTCATCGGCGGAGTATTTTTCACCTTTGTTATTGCTTCAAGGGTACAGACCTTTGAGCTATGCCTGATCATATCACTAATAAATATCCTTACGGCGGCATATATCTCCCGGAGGAAATTTATATCTTTGTTTTTAATTTTACCGATCCTGATATATTTTGGTTTTTACAGGCTTCTCCCCGCCCTCCCCTATCCTCATATGGAAATCCTTCAAACCGTTGAATCAAAATATGGCGAGATCAATGTAGTCAAGCTTCGGGACCAGATGAGTGTTTATGCAAGCGGACGGCTTTTATTCTCGTATCCTGATTCTCCGACCGATGAGATTAGTTCGCACCTGCCTATCACGTTGCACCCTTCGCCGGCAAAAATACTCGTTATCGGAGGTTCTCCCGGGACCATGAGGGAGTTTCTGAAATATCCCGTCGAGGGGATTGATTTTGTTGAACTCGACCCGAAAATCATAGCCGTATCACAGGGTCTTTTAACCGCGCCGGAAGACATACATGCGCTGAAAGACCGGAGATTGCGGATAATAGCTGACGACGGCAGACGGTTTATAAAAGCATTGAACATACGGACATATGACCTGATAGTCATCAACCTCCCGCCGCCTGCTTCTGCCGGGATCAACAGGTTTTATACAACCGATTTCTTTCAGGAGGCAAAGGCCGTCCTGCATGATAACGGGATACTGTTTATCAACATACCGTCATCAACCGGTTATATCGGAAGAAGCATGCAGACCGCCAACGGTTCAATCTATAATTCATTGAAAAGCGTCTTCAGAAATGTCGGGGTGACCGCACAGGAATATGGAGGGCTCTTTGCTTCCGACTTTCAGCTCGCCACAGATACTAAAACCCTTGAGAGTCGATTCATCTTGAGGGGAATTCAAACCCGGCACTTCAGCCCTTATTTTTTCCGAGACGCCTTTGGTCCCTTTAACACGGATTATGTCAGACACAGACTGAACGAAATCACATCCGTCAATACGGACCTGAAACCCTCATCGTATCTTTACAATCTCATGCTATGGTCGGAGGCGCACGGAGGCAAGGGGCTTTTTACCCTTCTGAAAATCAGGGAATGGCATATCATTCTTGCCGTGCTTTTTATCCTTTTATCGTCATCGTTCTTTATCTTCAGGAAAAAATATACGGTCGTCTATTGCTCGATTTTCACAACAGGTTTTTCAGGTATGACATTTATGCTGACAGCGCTTCTTGCGTATCAGGCGATATACGGCTATATCTATGAGATGCTCGGCATCCTCTCGGCGGCCTTTATGATCGGCCTCTGGTCAGGCGCTGTTTCGACAAAATACATGAAGAACATATTTAAGACACTCTTCTATCTGGAGTTGTTAACGATAACCCTTGCAGTTCTATCTCCTCTTTTTTTCATGGCGGAACCCCTCTTTTATGTTTTCATCTATTTGTCCGGGATTATTACCGGCAGCCTGTTCAGCGCTGCAAACGCAGCTTGGGGCGATAATGAAGCTGCCGGCAAACTCTACGGTATAGACCTGGCAGGTTCATTTGCAGGCGCGCTGCTCCAAGCAATTATCGTCATACCACTTTTCGGGTTTTATAATGCACTTTTATTGATAGCAGCCCTAAAGGCATTCTCGGCTGTAATGATCAGAAGTGTTCATGAATAAAAGCTTTACTATCGCACGGCATAATCCGGAGAAAGTCGGTTACGCCATATTGCAGTTTTTTGTTGACATGACGGGACTATTTTTTTATACTGAACATTGGTTCACATGAACAATCGTTCAGGGATAGAGACAAAGAAGAAGATCGTTGATGCTGCCAGAGAGATATTCTCCTCGAAAGGATACGCGGCGGCAAACATGAGGGAGATTGCGCAGGCTGCCGGGACAAGCGTCGGCGGTGTGTATCTCTATTTCAAGAATAAAGAAGAACTCTATAAGAGCCTCATCAGCGAAAAGCGGAGCAGTCTCAGCAGCATGATAGAGACATCTTCCGCACAGGCCCGGACAGCTGCAGAGGCATTGTCGGCCTTCGTAAAACTCAATCTCGACTATGCAGTGAAGCATAAAGAATTTATTCTCCTCCATATCAGGGAGCATGGGTTTGCATTCGGACTGGAAGAAAAGAAGCGGTTCTTCAGGCAACAGGTCAACCATCTTGAAAAGATCATCAAAAAGGGAATCCTTTCAGGAGAATTCAGGGAATGCAATTCAAGAGATTTGTCAAAGATCATTGTGGGATCTCTAAGGGGCATTATAATCTCTATAGCGCTGGATGAAGGCGGCAGTGTTTCACCCGGCACGCTTTGCACATTTTTCTTAAACAGCCTGTTGAAAGAAGAGATTTCCGTTTAATATCATTAATAAAAAAATCCCGAAGGACTACTCAGGAGAAACAAATGGACATTGCGATACCTCATAAATGTTTCGTGGCTGCAAAGTCGATAGCAGGCTTCACGCTGGCGCTTTTACTAACGGCGGTCATTTCCGCCTGCTCCGCCAAACCACAGCCTCCACAAAAGCCGCCCGTGCCGGTGACGGCTGCCGAGGTTGTTCAAAAAACAGTCCCCGTGCAATTGAAGACTATAGGCAATGTCGAGGCCTATTCTACGGTATCGGTAAAATCCCAGATAGGCGGCGTTCTTACCCGCGTTCATTTCAGGGAGGGTCAGGATGTAAATAGAGGGGCACTGCTCTTTACAATCGATCCCCGTCCTTATGAAGCTGCGCTGAAACAGGCGGAAGCCAACCTTACAAAAGATACCGCCCAGCTCGAAAATGCAAGGGAAGATGTCCGTCGCTACGCCGAACTCGTGAAAAAAGGTTACGTGGCCCAACAACAGTATGACCAGATCCGTACCAATGCTGCTGCCTTTGAGGCAACAGTTAACGCTGACAAGGCTGTGGTCGAGAATGCACATCTCCAATTGAAGTATTGTTACATATATTCTCCCCTGACCGGCAGGACAGGCGCTCTCATGGCAAACGAGGGCAATCTGATTAAGGCGAATGCAGACAATGCGATGATAATCATCAACCAGATCCAGCCCATCTATGTGACCTTTTCCGTACCTGAACAGTATCTGCCGGAGATAAAGAAATATATGTCCGGCGGAAAAGTGAAGGTTGAGGCTTTCATTACAAAGGGCGAAGACAATCCCGAAGAGGGGACACTTACTTTTGTGGATAACAGTGTTGATCTTACTACCGGAACAATCAAGCTGAAAGCCACATTTGCCAATAAAGCCAAGCACCTATGGCCTGGTCAGTTTGTTGATGCGGTCGTGACATTGACCACTCAGCCCAATGCCATTATGGTACCTTCGTCAGCTATTCAGACAGGGCAGAATGGTCAGTATGTTTTCCTAATAAAGGACGATCTCACAGTTGAATCCCGCCCTGTAGAAGTCGGCAGAACTCTCAACAGTGAAACAGTCATTGAGAAGGGTCTGCAGGCAGGTGAAAAAGTCGTTACTGATGGACAGTTGAGGCTTGTCCCCGGGGCTAAAATACAAATCAAAGAAAAGACAGAGGGCAAATAGACCATGAACATCCCGGAACTTTTTATCCGGAGGCCTATCATGACCACGCTGGTCATGATGTCCATCCTGGTGTTCGGGATAGCAGCCTACAGGCTGCTGCCGGTGAGCGACCTCCCAAATGTGGACTTCCCTACCATCCAGGTAACAGCCAGCCTGCCGGGCGCAAGTCCCGAGACCATGGCATCGGCTGTAGCAACTCCTCTGGAGCGGCAGTTTTCCACAATCGCCGGTCTTGACTCCATGACCTCCACGAACGCTCTCGGAAATACCCGGATCACGCTTCAATTCAACCTTAGCAGAAATATCGATGCTGCCGGCCAGGATGTTCAGGCAATGATTGCGAAGGCGTCGAGGCAGCTCCCGCAGAATATGCCGACCCCTCCCACCTATAACAAGGTAAACCCGGCTGACCAGCCTGTAATATATCTGGCGCTGAGTTCCCCGACTCTTCCTATCTCGACAGTCTATGAATATGCGGACACATTCATCGCCCAGCGCATATCAATGATCAGCGGCGTTGCCCAGGTACAGGTCTTTGGCTCACAGAAATTTGCGGTCAGGGTCCAGCTTGATCCCAAGGCATTGGCAACCAGAAAGATTGGCATCGATGAAGTAGGAAACGCAATCGCGCTGGGGAATGTGAACCTGCCCACAGGGACTCTGCAGGGAGAGAAGCAGGCAGTTACCATCCAGGCAACCGGGCAGCTCTACAATGCAGCGGCTTACCGCCCTTTGATTGTGGCCTATCGCGGGGGTTCGCCGGTCCGCCTTGACGAGCTGGGCAGAGTAATCGATAGTGTGGAAAACGACAAGTCGGCGAACTGGTACAATAACGAACGCGCCGTTGTTCTGGCAATCCAACGCCAGCCTGGCACGAACACCGTTGAAGTGGTGGACAGCATTAAAAAGCTTCTGCCTGCCTTCAGGTCTCAGATTCCTTCTTCTGTTAAGCTTGAAGTCCTGTACGACCGGTCCGTATCCATTCGCGAATCGGTCAGGGACGTCAAGTTCACACTATTAATTGCACTGTGTCTTGTGGTTATGGTCATTTTTCTCTTCCTGCGCAACATCTCAGCGACCCTTATTCCAAGCCTCGCACTGCCTTTCTCGATTATCGGGACCTTTGCCGCCATGTATATCATGGGGTTCAGCGTGGACAATATCTCACTTATGGCCCTGACCCTGTCGGTCGGGTTTGTGGTGGATGATGCTATTGTAATGCTCGAAAATATCATGCGCCATGTCGAGAAGGGGGAACCGGTCTTCCAGGCCGCTCTGACCGGTTCAAGAGAAATCGGCTTTACCATCTTATCCATGACCCTTTCTCTGGTTGCAGTATTCATACCGGTGCTGTTCATGGGCGGGATTCTCGGGCGAATTCTACACGAATTTGCCGTGACCATAAGCATGGCGATCCTGATATCCGGATTCGTCTCTCTAACGCTCACCCCGATGCTGTGCAGCCGTTTCATCCGCCCGGCAGGCGCTGAGAAACATGGCCGCCTTTATCTTCTAATGGAGCGCTTTTTCGACAAGATGCTGAAAACTTATGAATGGACTCTGAAACTTGTTCTCAAGCATCGGCTGACTATCCTGGTGCTGACTATTGTTCTTACCGTTGCAACAGGCTTCCTGTTCACAAAAATTCCGATGGGGTTCCTTCCCTCGGAAGATACAGGCCAGATATTTGCCTTGACCGAGGCTGCCCAGGGTATTTCATTTGAAGACATGGTGAAGCACCAGAAGGCGCTGGCTGCGATAATCAGCGAGGATCCCAATATTGCCGCGTTTATGTCCGCCGTAGGCGCCAGCGGAGTAAGTGTTGCGAATAATACCGGGCGCATGTTCATGCGCCTTAAGCCGCGGAAAGAACGGACTCTGAGCGCGGACGAGATTATACAGGAATTGCGGCCAAAGGTCTCGCAGGTGCCGGGCATCATGATGTTCATGCAGAATCTCCCTGCTATCCGTATCGGCGGCACACTGACCAAAAGCCAATACCAGTTCACACTACAGAGTCCTGACACGAGAGAACTTTACCGGGCAGCCATGGAACTGGAAAGTAAGATGCGGACACTTGCCCAGCTGCAGGATGTAACAAGTGACCTTCAGATAAAGAATCCCCAGGTCAACGTGGAGATTAACCGCGACAAGGCATCCGCCCTCGGGATAACAGCTCAACAGGTAGAAGATGCCCTCTATTATGGCTATGGCTCAAGGCAGGTATCTACCATTTATGCTCCCAATAATCAATACCAGGTGATTCTTGAACTGGAGCCAAAGTACCAGACGGACCCGTCGGCTCTGGCACTGCTTTACATCCGTTCAAACACAGGCCAACTGGTGCCGTTGAATACGCTGGCAACTCTGACACGAAATCTCGGCCCTTTGACTGTAAACCACCTCGGACAGCTCCCGGCAGTCACCATCTCTTTTAACCTAAAGCCGGGTGTGGCACTGGGCGATGGAGTGAATCTCGTTGAGAAAGTTGCCCGCGAGACCTTACCCCAAACAGTAAGCACGAGTTTTCAGGGTACTGCACAGGCGTTTCAGTCGTCAATGAAAGGCCTATGGGTATTATTGATAATTGCTCTGCTGGTCATCTATATTGTTCTGGGAATCCTCTACGAAAGCTTTATTCATCCCCTGACCATTTTGTCAGGACTTCCTGCAGCCGGGTTCGGGGCGCTCATAACACTCATGCTCTTTCATAAGGAGCTGAATATTTACGCCTTTGTCGGCGTTATCATGCTCCTGGGTATAGTCAAGAAAAATGCGATCATGATGATAGACTTTGCCCTTGAGGCGCAGAGGGCAAGGGGCAAGGCGCCATTGGAAGCAATCTACGAAGGCGCGATTATCCGTTTCCGTCCCATAATGATGACCACGATGGCGGCGCTTATGGGGACCTTGCCGATAGCCGTAGGTTTCGGCGCGGGCGCGGAAGCCCGTCGGCCGCTGGGTCTCGCAGTCGTAGGCGGCCTCGTTGTTTCCCAGCTTTTGACGCTATACATAACTCCTGTGGTGTTTTATTACATGGACAAGGTCCAGGAAAAGGTAAGCATCCGGTTCGGAAAGAGGAAAAATAAGTAAAATCATTTATTAATAACCCGAAAAATGCAATTAAACTGTCAGAGAAACTGCGTATGTATAAAATAAATTTATTTTAGACATTTGCAGTTTTTGGCATAATGACATGAAATGTAAGATCTATTTTGAGACATTTAACATAAAAGGAGGTTGAAAATGAATTATAAATCTTTGATTATTCTAATATCATTCATGTTGCTTATGCCTTTCCGCGCGGGGGCACAGGAGATCATAACAAAGGGTGAATCTCTTAACCTTGAAAGATGTGTAGAGATAGCATTGAAAATGCATCCTAACATTATTGCCGCGTCAAGCACTGTAAATGCAACTGAGAGCAGGATCGGCCAGGCTGAGTCGAATTATTATCCTCAGGTAAACTGGTCATCGAGCTACAGCAGGAATAAACCGGCATCCTCTTCTTCGGGTTCTTCATCGGGCACTTCAAGCGGAGCTTTAGGCAGGACAAACGGGTCCTTTGATCAATACTCTGCAGGGTTCAATGTCAGCCAGACAATATACGATTTCGGTAAAACACCGACGCAGGTCAAGATCCAGAAGTACAATTTTGACTCGTCGCGTTCAGACCTTCAAACTACAACGGACCAGGTTATCAACAATGTCAAACAAAAGTATTACGGCGTATTGCAGGCAAAGCGGAACAGGGATGTCTCCACAGAGTCCGTAAAACAATTCGAGCAGCACCTCGAACAGGCAAAAGGCTTTTTCACCGTGGGGACAAAGCCTAAATTTGATGTTACAAAGGCAGAGGTTGATCTGGGTAATGCACGACTTAATTTAATACGCGCCGAAAATACTCTCCGGATTGGAACGGCCAACCTGAACAATGCAATGGGAGTTCCCGATGCGCCGGAGTATATGCTTGAGGACAACCTCCTATTCAGGAAATACGATATGACCTTTGAAGATGCGCTGTCAAAAGCATCTCAAAACAGACCTGATTTACAATCAATTGTTGCAAAAAAGCAGGCGGCAGAACAAGCCATAGAACTTGCAAGGAAGGGTTACTATCCGGCATTAACGGGTAATGCCGGTTATAACTGGACCGGAGATAAATTCCCATTGGAGCATGGCTGGAATGTGGGGGCAACCTTTTCATTCCCCCTGTTCAGCGGTTATCTCACAAAATATCAGGTGGAAGAAGCAAAGGCAAATCTGAATGTACTTACGGCAAATGAAGAGTCGGTCAAGCAGACCTTATTTCTTGATGTACAGCAGGCATACCTGAATTTGAGGGACGCGGAGGAACGGGTGCCGGTTGCGGAGCTGATGGTAAAGCAGGCCGAGGAAAATTTCGAGCTGGCAAGCGGCAGATATACAGCCGGCGTAGGAAATCCGATTGAGGTTACTGATGCGGAAGTTTCCCTTATCACCGCAAAGACATCTTACATACAGGCCCTTTATGATTACAAGGTTGCACAGGCAAGTCTTGAGAAAGCGATGGGGACAGATGTTCAATCGAGGCAGTAGGATTTCACAATAGCTGTCAGGTTTTTTTGAATATCACCTGCGGGTCAGCAGCCTGATGACGATATAAACCAGGAACATGAGTGTCGCGGAAATTATAAAAGTCGTTGTATCCATTTTATCCTTTGTAACGAAATGTTCTTAATGAACTATAGACTATAACTTGAATTTTTAAAAACCTTTGTTATATTGTAACAATGATTTGAAGGACCTGACAGGATGAAAGAAAACTCATGCCTTAACTCATTCGGACTGAGAGAAGAGATTGTCCACAGCGTCACTCACGGCATAGGGATAGTCTTTGGTATAGTCGGACTTTTTGTACTGATATCACATGCAACCTCCTGCGGAAGCGCCCGTCATATCGTCGGTTGCAGCATTTTTTGCGCCACGCTTATTATTCTCTATTCCGCATCCACCCTTTACCACGGCATACAACACCCGGCCGCAAAGAAAATTTTCAGGATAGCGGACCATTCCGCGATCTATCTCCTCATTGCAGGCACATATACCCCTTTTACATTGGTAAACCTGCAAGGCGCCTGGGGATGGTCGCTCTTCGGAGTCGCATGGGGGATAGCTTTACTGGGCATCCTACTTCAGTTTTCCCCTCTGCGAAAATATTCCCATATAAGGCTCATCCTTTATCTCACTATGGGGTGGGCAATAATCGTGGCTATCAAACCGCTGGCCGCTTCAGTCCCGCTGAGCGCGCTCAAACTGATAGTGGCAGGAGGCTTGTCCTACACCGTCGGAATAGTTTTTTATCTCTGGCGTCGATTACCGTATCACCATGCGATTTGGCATCTGTTCGTACTGGCCGGCAGCGTCCTGCACTATCTCGCAGTCTTTTGGTCGATGGACCCTTCCGGAACGTGACATATAATGACCTCTCGTAAAAAATCTTTCGTCACCCTGAGCCTGTCGAAGGGCACTATAACCGGTTGATTTATAAACATGGTTCGAGAAGCTCACCATGACATTTTGATCTTTTCCAGACTTTTTATGAAATCGTCAATAATCCTATTTGCCGTAGGTCAGATAAATTTCGCTTCTTGCAGGGCATTTGCAAAAATAATATGAATAGCCGAGCAGCATGGAGTAAGGGCAATGGTCCTTGCTGCATTTATTTTTTATGATTAGAAGACTATTTGGCAGCGATGATTCGATAGAGCAGGTATTCCATTCGTTATTCTTCAGGCATTCTAAATTATAGGTGCATTTTGTTGTCCGGTTTCCGGTTTCCTCACTTATCACATAAGCCATATAGTATTCCTTTCCCAAAAGAATAAATTATATTTTATACCGGCAGCAGGTCACATATTGGTCACATATTATTAACCCGGCAACTAAACAGATCAATACTATGTTAAAATACATGCATGGAAAAGATCGATGCACGGACACTAAGTCAGGATGCGCAGTATCAGATTCGTAGGCAGGTAGTGAAACTGCGTCAGCG
>JBAZZX010000029.1:0-37284 GCA_041658585.1 Thermodesulfovibrionales bacterium | reverse complement strand
TTCATCTTCATCATCGGTATTCCCAGTTTTACATTGTTTTTTATTTCATCAATAGCAGCCTTCCATCCCCCGCCGGATTTCAACTCTCTTTTCGCATTCCGTATTTCATATAAACCGATAAACTCTATCTCATTAACACGACCGAAGTGAGAAGTCGATTTCAAAAATGCGTCATGAAATGCGGCAACTTTCGGCAAAAGCGGTTCGGTATGCGCTTCTTTTGACATTTGTTTAAGGGTTTCATTAATTCTCGCAGTCTGTATGTTGTTCGGGCAGCGTGTGCCGCAGGTATAACAGGCGACACATTTCCAGACAAGGAGGTTATTCAGGGCTTCCTCCCTTTCGCCGAACATAATCATCCTGATCAGACGATCAGGAGTGACCCCGGTCTCTTCTCCTACCGGACAACCTGCTGCGCAGCGCCTGCACTGATAACAGGCAAGCAGGTTCTGACCTGATCTGGCCGTTACTTCCTGAATCAGAGATTGTGATTTGCCGGCTTCGAATTGAAGAACCGCTGTTCTCTTCATAACTATACTTCTATCCCTCCGTGCATCTTTGCGGACTGGACAGTATTCTTCATCAGCATTACGATAGTCATGGGGCCTACGCCTCCCGGAACCGGGGTTATTGCCTTTGCCTTTTCTTTTACAGGATCAAAATCCACATCGCCGCAAAGACCTGTCTCAAGCCTGTTGACCCCAACATCAATTACAACAACGCCATCCTTTACCATATCTGCTGTCACTGCCTTTGGTTTTCCAACAGCTACGATCAGAACATCCGCTCTCTTTGTATGAGAAGCAATATCTTTCGTACCGGTATGGCAAATAGTTACTGTGGCATTTCCCCAGTTTTTCTGCAGGAGCATATTTGCAATTGGTTTACCTACTATATTGCTTCTTCCAACCACTACCACTTCAGCTCCATTTGTATTTGTACCGCTCCTTTTTAAGAGTTCCATAATGCCGTGGGGCGTACACGGAAGAAAACATGGTTCACCGAGCATCATCTTCCCGATATTGACAGGGTGAAAGCCATCCACATCTTTTGAAGGATTTATTGAATAAAGTACTTTTGTTTCATTTATATGTTTCGGCAGCGGAAGTTGTACAAGTATTCCATGAATCCTTGGATCGTTGTTAAGCTTTTCTATGAGAATAAGGAGGTCTTCTTCTTTTGTATCCGCCGGAAGGTCTTTTCTCTCTGAATAAATGCCGAGTTCCTTACATGTCTTTTCCTTTGCGCCTACATACACTTTGGATGCCTCGTTTTCACCAACAAGCACAGTAGCTAATCCCGGTATAATACTATTATTATCCTTAAGCTTAGCTATTTCAACCTTAAGTTCTTCTTTAATTTGCTTCGATATCTCCGAACCCTTGATAAGCATTGCAGACATGTGTACCGTCTCCTTTCTCTGTTAGAGGTTTTTCCGAGAAACTAATCCCTTTTCTTGATAAGTTCCAGTAATTCTTCTCTTGTAGACTGCTTGCTTCTGAAAATACCTCTTACTGCAGATGTAACAGTTCTCGTGCCGGGTTTTTTAACGCCCCTCATACTGATGCAGAGATGCTCTGCATCAATAACAACCATGGCGCCTTTAGGTTTAAGCCTCTCCATAATCAGATCGGCAAGCTGCGTCGTCAACCGCTCCTGCACCTGAAGCCTTTTGGCAAGAACTTCAACTGATTTTACCAGTTCGCTGAGCCCGACTATTTTTCCGCCTGAGGGGATGTAAGCAACATGGACCTTGCCGAAGAAGGGGATTAGGTGATGTTCACAGACCGAATAAAATGGGATGTCCTTTAAAAGTACCATCTCATCGTGGCTCTCGCCTTCGATGATACTGAGCAATTCTTCTGTCGGGGTTTCGAGTCCTGCAAAAATCTCCTGATACATCCTTGCAACCCGTTCAGGCGTATCTTTAATACCTGCCCTGTCCGGGTCTTCACCGATGCCTTCGAGGATTAACCTGACGCCTTTCTCGATCTTCTTTAAATCCATATTAACCCCTGTTGTTAAAAAAACGGAATGTATTTTAGCATTTGTATATGGTTATGTCAAAACTTTCCGCTGCATGCACATAACATATATATCATTTATCAATAAATTCCTGCAAACACTTTTTTTACCTCTGTTAATATGTCATTATGCACTGACGGCACTCCGGCGGCGACGTTTCCAGTAGTCAGTACTTGTCTCCCCCTAAGTTTGACATAAGGCACTAATAAATTTCCATAAATGTGAACATTGGGTAGTGGTACAGTTTGCTTTTCTTAGGGTATAGACATGAAGGAATATATTTGTCATACTATATTCAATGAAACTAAGAGCCAAAATGAAAGCCACAGACCCCAACGTTATCGCCAAATCCATTGTTGATGCCGCTACCGCTGAAGAAAAAAACCCCGCTGCTGTCGAACTTGGAAGACGTGGAGGTCTCAAAGGTGGTAGAGCAAGAGTAGACAACATGACCCCGAAGCAAAGAAGTGAATCCGCAAGAAAAGCAGCACAAGCCCGCTGGAATAAAAAGTAAACATTTCATACTATAATGAACATGTGTTCATTATAGTGATTCTTTAAACATTCCGAAATATAATAATTACAGAAGTTCTAACCCATGTTCTTCCATCCTAAATGGACACTCTAATCTTTCATTGACATACCTTTCGATATTAAGATATGATGTATTCGTATGGAACTGATAACTGATATGTTGCAATTGATGTTCAAATTGATTACAATACGTATGGAGCATTTAACTCTAAACAAGAAAGGGGTGAGGGAATATGGGTTTTGAGATATTTAATCGTAAGACGAAATGGAGAGGAACTCCATCGGTAACGTTTACAAAGCTGGGCAGGCTTAGCTTTAACAAATCAGCTACGGAAATATTTGATAAGAATGTTATCGAAAATGTGCTTTTGCTGTGGGATGCAGAAAAGCGACTGATTGGTGTGCGTCCTATAACCAAGAAAGACCCACGATCATATCATGTACATATGGGAAAGAAAGGAAATGGATGTGGTTTCTCGGCAAGTACATTTTTAAAGCATATCAAATATGATTTATCTGAAAGTAGAGCTTTTGCATCTAATTGGAATGATTCTGAGGAAATGTTTGTAATTGAAATTCCAGAAGAGAACTTAGGATCAGATAAGGCTCTGGATTATAAACCAAAAAGGAGGAAGCCTATAGAAAATAAAAAGGGTGAATAAGTTACGCGAATAACTTATTCACCCAAAACTCATGTGCCCCCGTAGCTTAATGGATAAAGCATACGGCTGCTACCCGTTCGATGTGGGTTCAACTCCTACCGGGGGCATTCACATTAGTTGTGATGGCCTCTTAGACCGTCACACTGTGGTAATGTCCTATTTTCAGTTTACCACAATTTCGGCCTAAGAAATCAAGACCATTTCAACGGAAAGGGCAAGCTATGCGCATTCATAGAAAGAAACAGCGTAAAGTTTGCAGGCCGGAACAACCAGTAAAATTCCAGCCTAACATGAAGATTCTTAGACTTTAATCTCAAATCTTCAAAACCCGGGGAGGGAAGCAATTTCCCTCCCTAACTCTATTATTAATTATTTTAATAAGCTTATTCGTACGTGACAAATGCGAAAGCTGTCTTGTATAATATAGCTATGAACAGATTAGATATTAATAAGCAATCACAGATCATCCGGTGTTTAATTGATGGTGTTTCTGTCCGTGGAACATCCAGAATCACAGGTGCGTCTAAAGTTACTGTCTTGAAACTCCTTGCTGATATAGGTAATGTTTGCGCTGAATATCAGGACAGGGTATTCCATGATTTAACCTGCAAGAAAATCCAAGCGGATGAAATATGGGCGTTTTGCTATGCGAAACAAAAGAATGTACCGGAAAAAATGCAAGGCCAATTCGGGATCGGTGATGTCTGGACGTTTACCGCTATATGCGCTGATTCTAAACTGATACCTTCATGGCACTTCGGAAAACGTGACACAGAAAATGCTACGGTCTTTATGAAGGATATAGCCAGCCGCATGAAACACAGAGTTCAACTTACAACGGATGGTCACAAAATGTATTTGGAAGCCGTTGAGGATGCCTTCGGATCGGAGATTGATTTCAGTCAGCTTGTTAAGCTCTACGGTGTATCTGAGGGCGAGACAGAAAAAAGGTATAGTCCGGCAAAGTGCCTTGGAACAGAGAAAATTAATATGGTTGGCAATCCAAATAAAAAGGACATATCCACAAGCTACATTGAACGGGCAAACTTAACAATGCGTATGGGTATAAGGCGGTTTACCAGATTGACAAACGGCTTTTCAAAAAAGTTTGAAAATCATATGCACTCGGTAGCTCTTCATTTCATGTATTATAATTTCTGCCGGATACATCAGACATTGAGAGTTACACCTGCAATGGAGGCCGGGGTTACGGATCGGCTGTGGGATGTTGAGGATATTCTTGAATTATTAAAATAAATCTGGATGGTTGATTTTCTCGATTTTTTCTTCCACTGACTTAAAGGTAGTTGTCATTAAGCTGGGGGGCAATATTGCATAGTATCACCAGATAATAAATTTGATGCAGCATTAAAAGATCAAGGGATATTTTTTGTAAAATATCCAACATAATAAATCAGGACAGTACCTAAAAAATATTTTACCTAAATATTTTTATTTGGTTATTTGATTAATATAGGATATGTTTGCATTAATAAATCAAAATTGATATATTAATATCGTCCTTACTACCATCCTTTAGGGGAGAGGAGGTGAAGAGAGATGCCAACAACATCACCATGGTATTCCGTTTTAAAGACCGACCGGAATGTATATCACAACAATACCAAATGCACAGAAGGCAACAACATTGAAATAGTGAATCGTCGTCCAGGAACTGATGGTAGGCCCCTCTGCGAACACTGTAGTAAGCTTAACAGAGAAGGGGAGTAATGATCAATTCCCACAGGGTTTTGGTTGGTAAAACGTCATTTCCCACCATGGCCCCGTGGGTTCTCCTTCTATTATCGGCCATATCCTACGAAGCGCATTAACATATAACCCATTTTGCATAGCCGTAGCAAGAGCCTTGAATCCTTCTGATTTATCTCCATAGAAACGAACTGTAGGTTCTGGATAAGAATACCCCTTGCCACCTTCACAAGACTCAAAAGTCTCTATGCCAGCGTTTAACAGCGTTATAACTTCACGTTCAATCCCCTTTTCTAAGGTTTTAGTCACAAGCAATTCTTCAGCCAATTTTCTTAAGTGAGAATAATCAGGAACCTCTGGAAGTGTATCTGTAGAATTTTTTATCATTTTTCATTAATCCTTTGTTTGCAAATTATATTCCAAGTAGAAATTCAAACTGTACCATTACCGAACATTGAACCATAATTTGTGATGTATAAAAATTCCGTTGGCAGTATTCCGTACTCTTATAAACTGAAGTGGGGTTCATTACCCCATAACGCCTTCCCTCCTAACGTCATTTATAAAAACAAAAAGAGTATCCGATATTAAAATGTGCTCTCGCATATTAAGAGCCATCTTTGAGCAGATAGAGAAAAACTATCAGCCAAAAAAGATATAGTACTCCGTTATCTAAAAACCAGGCATTCGAAAGAGAACTCTCCAAATTGACCGCTTTTTTAAGAACTCTAAGCATAAAGGAAATCACCCTGCTCCTCGAAATCCTGAATGTTGTATTTAAAAGATTGGACAAAATAACCTGACCCGTTTTTCCCTCGCTCCCCATTTCATTAAAAAACACCTTATCTTTATAATATTGCATGTAATGTGTCATCCGTGTTATTTTTATTCAAAGGAGAAAAAAGATGCCTAAGACCATTGAGGCTGTTTATGAAAATGGTGTTTTTAAACCTGTTTCTTCAGTCGAAGTGAAAGAGCATTCTATCGTGCGTCTTATCATTGAAGAAGCAGCAAGTATAGCCAGAGCAACCAGTGGCATTATTCCTGCAAAAAGCAGTAAGTCCATTGATCAAATCGCTCTTGATACTGAATTCCTTCCTGAAGAGGCGTAGGGTTTGTTTCTTAACGAAATAACACTCAATACAAAGATATTTATAGACGCCAATATCTTTGTTTATCACTTTTCTGCCGGTTCCATTTTTAATAAATCCTGTACTGACTTTCTTGCTGAAGTTGAAGCTAAAAAATTTCAGGGGTTCACCTCAACGGCTGTTGTCCAGGAAGCAATACATCGCCTCATGATGGTAGAAGCTTCATCCGTCCTTGATACAGAAGTGAAAAATCTACCCAAATATCTCAAACTACATCCTGATGTTGTTAAAGAACTCAAGAAGCATCTTATTATACCCAGTAAAATATCAAGTCTTAATATTGAGATAATCCAGATCACGCCTAAACTTATAGAGGAAAGCCAAGATTTGAAAACAGAATATGGCTTTCTTACAAATGACGCCCTTACATTAAAGATTATGAAAGACCTCAATATTATCGCTATCGCATCCAATGATTTAGATTTCAGACGGGTTGATTGGCTCAATCTCTATCTCCCCGTTCCGACATCTTAACCCTGCTCCTTGAAATCCTGAATGTGATATTCAAAAGATTGGACAAAAGAACCTGATCCGTTTTTCCCTTGCTCCAACCTCGTTGACGAACTCCCGCTTCTTTTAGTAAGCTAAGTGTAAAGGATAATAGAGGAAGAAACGATGCGGTTACCAGTTGAACAGGAAGAAAAGATAATAGGCATATTAAGAGAGCTTCCATATGAGAAGGTTGATGCAGTAATAGACTTTGCCGAGTACCTGAAAAAAAGAAAAAAAACAGCACCAAAACAAAAAAAAGCAAAACATACCTTGCGTGTGCCGGTATTTAATCTTGGCAAGATAGAAAAAAATGCCTTTGATAGAGAAGCTCTTTATGGTGAATATCTTGACCGCAAGTTTGATTGATACAAATATCCTTGTTTATGCCAACAATGAGAACTCCCCATTTCACAGCAAATGGTAACAGTTTAATCCTATCATCTCCCTGTTTATCAACTTGAATTGCAATGCAGCGATGCATCGGCAGTAGTTGTGTCAGAAGTAAGGAGCGTTTGCAGGAATGTAGTCATAGGCAGTTATGGCGTTTGATGAAAAAGGACAGTTTAGTTACAATACTAAAAGGAGGTTATCATATGGGAACATCAATAAAAGACCTGAGCGTTGAAGAACTGCAATCTCTTATATCAAATACCGTAAGAGAGACGATGGAAGATGTAATAGAAGATATGCTCGCACTTTCCAGTGAAAGCTTTCTTCGTTCCATCGATCAATCGAGAAAAGATTACAAAGAAGGCAGAATAAAAACATTCGAAGAAGTCTTTAATGTTTAAGGTTGTTATAACTCACAACGCTTTAAAAGATATCAATAATCTCACACAGGATGTCAAAAAAAGAATCGCTTCTAAGATAAAAGAGTATTCAAATGATCCAATTCATTATTCCCGAAAGTTGACCGACCCCAAAATTGGCAGTTATAGATTCAGAATCGGAGATTACAGGGTCATCTTTGATATTGAAGATGAAACTATTATAGTCCTCAGGGTTGGTCACCGGAAGGACATTTATAAATAGACCGGAGCATGACGATCAAGCCTGACAAGGCTTTCCTGAAGCGAGCAAAGAAAGGAGAACTGATATGCAAAAAACTATTGATGTGCCTGTTTCTCTCATAGAGAAAATATCCAAAGCAGCTATGGCATTTGAGGAACTTGAGAATGAAATGGAAGATTTTCTTCTTTCAAGAGATGCCAAGTTTCTTGCAAAGATGAGGAGGTCAAGAAAAACCCACCTTTCCGGCGAAACAAAATCGCTCAAGCTCCGGTTCTAATCACTCTCAGGTCCGTCACGATCATATCCACTCTTACATCATGTTTTTCTGCAGGAATCGCATCAACAAGCTGCTCTTCATAAGCAAGGGCAATGATAGGCATATTCTTTTTTTTACCCGATAGCAGGATGTCATAATAACCTCCGCCGTAGCCGAGCCTGTTGCCTGCATAATCATATCCTGCTCCGGGGATGATGACAATGTCGATATCTTCTAAAAGCACTTCTCTTTCTTCCGACTGAAATGGTTCCGGGATTCCCATAAACCCGGAGACCAATTCATCGAGGTTTTTTATTTCATAAAGCAGAAGTTTGTGTCTTCTCTTATCGACTTTTGGGAGAATAGCCCTTTTGCCCATGCTCAACGATTCTCTTATGATGCCCGATGTTTCAACTTCCGATCTGAAAGAAGCATAGAATAAAACCGATCGTGCGGACAGGAACTCGGGCAATGCAAGAAGTCTCTGCTTTATGGAAGAGTCTTTTGTACCTTTTAATTCTTTGGGAATCCGGTCCCTTTTCCCGAGCGCTTCCTTACGAATGGCATTTTTCAGGTTCTTTTTCATTTTGTGTGTTTAATTACACCCTCACCCTAACCCTCCCCCCTCAAGGGGGAGGGAATATCTATATAAATCCCCTCCCTTGAGGGGAGGGGTAAGGGGAGGGTGTTTAGAATCGCTCAATTTAGGTTTCATTATATTTTTCCTGATATCAATACAAGTGCATAGATAAGATAGAGTACACCTCCAAAAAGCATTGAAAAGGGTGAGATTTTTTTTCTAATAACAATTTCCATCAGGATGACAATCGCAGACACCAGTGCGATCACTGCTGAGAAAAGAGCCATGCCTGTGAGTTTCCATTCCGTAAATAAAAGACCCACAGAGACAGGAAAGGTAGACTGGAAGACCATAGCGCCGGTAATATTGCCGACGGCAAGTGTGTCTCTGCCTTTCCATGTCCAGGAAACACTATTGAATTTTTCAGGCAATTCAGTTGCAACCGGCGCCAGCAAAAGCGCAAAAAGGAGGGGGTTCATGCCGAACCGGACTGATACATGCTCAAGACTCGCAACAAAGGTATGGGCGCCTGCTATCATGATGATGAGAGAACCGATAACCTGCACTGCAATCAAAAAAAGCGGCGGGTTTTCAGATGCGATCAACCCCGCTTTTCTGCATATCTTCAGCAGGTACATCTCTCCGGAATGCTCCAGATCCGCGCTTTCCCCCTTAAACGTTCTGTATGCATAGAATATATAACCAAAGACAAGCAGTATTGCTATAAATAGTGCAAATGATCTTCCCGCAAAGATCGGAATCAATACCGCTGCAGCATACATGGGTATAAAAAACACAAGGTCCCTCATAGTGGAATGGGGCTCTGCATTGATCTCGAATTTGCGCTTTTTTTTCAAAAACGATATAACTACCGTGAGGCCTACAAGAAAAAATGCCAGGGTTGAAAGCATGAACGGCGCGCCGAGTATGGCTCCGACGCCTATGTCTTTTGCAGACTCTCCGCTGTAGAAAAAAATTGCAACAACCGGAAGGATTGTCTCGGGCATTGCCGTTCCTACTGCTGCAAGAAGACTTCCGACAACCGCCTGGGAGAGTGAAAATCTCCTGCCCAATGTCTCAATGCCGTTTGTGAAGCTTTCTGCTGCAATAAGTATTAGTATCAGACCGGCGAGAAGGAATAAGATTTCAACAAACATTAGTGTATTATAAAAACAGGACAGGGGGAGGATTTCAAAACGGCATCCGTCACGCTTCCGATAAACATACCCTTGATTAATCCCAAACCTCTCGCTCCAATGACTATCAGGTCGATATCTCTTTCCTTTGAGAGAGAAACTATTATTTTGTCCGGATCTCCTTTTTCGACCAAACAGGTAGCATTAATATTATTATCATTCTTTATTTTCAATAGGTTATTCATATTATGTTCATGTAATGATTTAATAATACTATCATAACTCTCTTTGTTTCCTATATTTTTATTGATAATATTATCAGGAATAACATGTAAGATATCCAATTCCGATGAAAAAATATCCTGCAATTCTTTGGCTGCCTTTAAGGCCTTTGCGGATGCCACTGAAAAATCAAAGGGACAGAGTATCCTCTTGATTTTGACAGAGCCGGTTGCTGCGGACTCTGCTTTCCCGCCTCTTACAACAAGCATTGGCATCTGCAATCCCTTGATAAGTTTTTCGGAACTGCTTCTTCTTAAAGTATGAGAGACAAACCCGAGGACAAGCAGGTCTGCGTGTATTTTTTTTGCGGCAGCCTCAAAAGATTCCTGAAGCCTTCCCGTCATCACTTCTGTTTCGATCTGAATGTCATCTTTTTTGAGCCGCTCCATTAATCCGGTGAACCGCTGAACGGCCGTCTTTTTCTCTTCCTCGATATAGGGAGATATATACGCAGGCGGCGTAATCAGATAATCTATCACGTAAAGAAGGTTCAGTGAAGCCTTAAACTCTTTTGCAAAAAAAGCTGCATAGGAGAGCGCCTTCTCAGTATCTTTTCCGAAATCGACGCCGGCTAATATCTTTTTTATGTTCAATCGCACCTCATTCTTTTCTCGATCTTGTCTTTTAATTCCCTCACCTCTTTGACCGTCTCCGGTGAATAGGTATATGGCGAAGCGCCTTTCATATCCGCCTCCATTACGGCATGGCTGAAGGCCAAAGAGCCTACGACCTCCAAATCTCCGATATTGTCTTCAATGAATTTGAGGTCCCCTGCATTCCGCACCTTATTTGCAACGACAAAAACCTTGTGAATACCGAGTCCTTTTGCCATTTCGGATATTGTTCCGGCTGTCTGCATGCTTCTCTGCCCCGGCTCTACAACGACAATAAATGCGTCCACGGACTCGGAAGTGCCCCTTGTTAGATGTTCGATGCCTGCCTCCATATCTACTATAACGACTTCGCTGCGCTCAACAAGAAGATGTTTAAGCAAACTTTTCAGGAGAACATTCTCCGGACAGTAGCAACCCGAAGCTGCAGCCTTTATTTTACCCATGGTGAGAAGTGTGATACCGTTAAGCCTGTAGCCTATACCTTCAGGAAGGTCATCCACCCTGGGATTCAATTTATACATACCGCCCATGCCTCCGGGCCTGACCCCTGTGCGCTCCTCAATGAGGTCTGCCATATCGGAAACCGGCCTTATCTTCCCGGCTTCTTCCCGCGGAATCCCCAGAGCCGATGCAAGGTTTGCGTCCGGGTCGGCATCAACGGCAATAACCCTTTTCCCTTCCTCTGCAAACAGATGGGCCAGTATTGCAGACAGTGTTGTCTTGCCGACTCCGCCCTTACCTGTTATTGCGATCTTCAAAAATACCTCTTTTTTAATAAAAAGAATTCATCGAAGCTTTGCTTCGGAGTTCCCAGTTATTTCCTCCCCCTTGAGGGGGGAGGGTTAGGGAGAGGGTGATTTATGGAAGATGAATTCAACACCCTCCCCTTAATCCCCTCCCCTCAAGGGAGGGGAGATTTAAGATACCTCGTCCCGAAAGCTTTCGGGATTCATCGTATCTGCCCCGCCGTTTATTCAACGTTTAGGTTTACAATACCTTCTTTGTGGAAGGCACTCCCTTTACCCTCGGATCAATAGTCACTGCCTGCCTTAAGGCCCTTCCAAGCGCCTTGAATATCGCTTCAATAATGTGATGCGTGTTCCGTCCGTAATGTGATTGAACATGCAGAGTTATGCTGCTATTGTTTACAAACGCCTGAAGGAAATCTTCAATCAGATCCGGATCGAAATCCTTTATTTTGCTCCTCTTCGGAAATTCAACTTTATATATAAGATACGGCCTTCCGCTTATATCAAGACACACTTCGGCCAATGCCTCATCCATAGGAACAGCCGCCTGTCCGTATCTTGTTATACCCTTCATATCGCCAAGCGCCTGCCTGACAGCCTTTCCAAGCGTTATACCTACATCTTCGACCGTGTGGTGGTCGTCGATATCTATATCACCTTTTGCTTTTATCTTTAAATCAAAAAGCCCGTGCTTGCTCATTAGGGAAAGCATGTGGTCCAGGAAAGGGATTGCCGTATTTATACTATACTTCCCCTCCCCGTCAAGATTAAGCTCTATCTTTATATCCGTTTCCTTAGTCTTCCTGTCAACCCTGGCAGTTCTCATAACTAACCCTCTATGCTTGTATTTTTTAATGCCCTGATAAAGATCTTGTTTTCCTCCGGAGTTCCGACTGTAACCCGCAGACATCCGTCTACCGCACCTTTCATGTTCCGCACAAGCACTCCTTTTTTCAGAAGCGACTGGTAAACTCCATCAGCGTCTTTCACCTTAAAAAGGATAAAATTGGCTTCAGAAGGATATACGACAATACCTTTAATGTCTGACAGCTCTTTGAAAAGCTTCTTCCTCTCTGAGATGATAGACTTCACATACTGTCTCATCAGACCCTTGTTCCCAAGCGCCTTCGTTGCAACAGCCTGCGAAAGCGCATTCAGATTGAAGGGAAGCCGCACCTTATTAACTTCATTTATTATTTCTTCACTCCCTATAAGGAAACCCACCCTCAAAGCGGCAAGGCCGATTTTACTGAGAGTCCTCATGATGACAAGGTTCTCATAATCCCCGAGCATCGGAATAAAACCTCTTGCGCTTGCAAAAGGCTGATATGCCTCATCAACGACAACAATGGATTTCGACGCTGATTCCATGATCTTCAGAATCCTGTCCGAGGAAAAAGAGTTGCCGGTGGGATTATTCGGCGAACTTAAAAAAATAAGCCCTGGTTTTTCCTTACGTATAGCGGAAAGTATCGGTTTAACGGCAAGATCAAATTCGCCGTCGAGGGAAACCTCGACCCTCTTTTCATTTAGAGCCTGAGAGATTATCCCGTACATGGAAAAAGTCGGCGTCGGGTACAGAACAGGCCCGCCAAATGTTGTGATGAGATAATAAATCAGTTCATCCGACCCGTTACCCTGGAGTATGTTTTCAGGTCTTACGCCAAACTCTTTCGCTATGAGTTTTTTGAGACCCATTGCCTCAGGGTCGGGGTATCTGTTCGTTTTAACACCCTTGAGAGTTTTGATCACCTCCGGGAACCCGTAAGGGCTTTCGTTGGCGTCAAGCTTTACTCTGCAGGGTATCTCCTTTGCCTGATATGCCTTTAAAGAAGCAATGTTTTTTCTGACCATCTTCTTAATATCCATAGCAAAAGAATTATACCATAACCATCGGGTCTTTAACCCTTAACGTCTCATTTTTGCATGACGATAACAATAGAAGAAGGCCATATTAAGACGGCGCTTTGCAATATCAATCCTGAGCTGCGCCACTCACTAAACCCTGATAATATCGCCCTCTTTTAATACCTGAAGATTTTTCATTTTGAGGCTGTCGAGTTCTTTTTTGATGGTCTTGAAATATTGGGGTTTGGGATGGGTGATGCAGATGTGTTCGGGGGTCTGCGGTATCCCGGGGATTTCTTCCTTCAGCAGCTCCGGCGTAAGATGGCCTGTATTGACGGCCATGTCCCTCATGATGTTGGGAAAAGAAACGTCAATGATCAGGCATTGAAGTTTTCTGTCTCCGATCTTTTTCCAGGTTGAGGGCGTCGGCCCCGTATCGCCGGTATAGAAGAACCTTTTGTTTTTTGCATCCTCAACAAGATAACCTACTGCCGGAACGGGATGGTTGACCGTGTAGGGAGTAACCGTATAGCCGTTTATTACAATAGGCTCTGCAACCTTCAGTTTAACAAGGTTCAGGATAGCGTCCTCAGGATTTGGGATAAGCGTAAAGTCGGGCCACATGGAGCTGTTGAAAAGATGTTTTTTAATGGTTGTAATCACCGGAGAGATGCTGTAAATCTTCACCCTCTGCTTCTTATTTCCAAGGACAATATTATCGGCAAGAAAAGGTATGCTTCTTATATGGTCAAGGTGAGCATGAGTAATAAAAATGTGTCTTATCCTTAGCTGTTCTTTCGCGGTTAGAACGCTGGTAATGCTCCCGGCGTCGAAAATGATTTCGTCATCGAGAAGAAATCCGGGGGCATTATGCCCCGGCAATTCAGCTCCCGAACAGCCTATAACTCTTATCTTCATAACCTGTCTATTATACTTTGTTATTTTATTAACATAAACCTACTTACCGATCACTACAATCTTTTCACTCTCCCGCGCGAAATCTTTCCATACATCTTTCAGCTTTATATTGAACTGTTTTTGCAGACACTCTTCCGGATTGAGTATTCTCAGGAAAAGAAACATGTCTTTGTACACTTTATATTCAAAGGGGAAACATTCGGAAAAAATAATGATTCCGTTTTTCCCGAGAGGGTATTCAACCCCCGGTTTGAGCGCCTCCTTATTAAAAGACTTTTCAAGTTCTATGGGCTTGATTTGCTCTCCAGCCTGAGAGTCTATCTTCAGAAAACCCTCTCCGTCTTTCATACCGATTTTTATGGGGACTCTGGATATTGCCTTGTTGGTTAACGGGAAATCGGATTCCGGCGCCCTTCCCATGGTTATGGTATCTTTAAAAAACCAGAGGGCCTCTTCACCGTTGAATTTTGTATCCGTCTTGCCGGCGTTCTCAAGCTCGCCCGTCAGACGACGGAGCATATCCTCTATCGCTTTTATTTTAAATTGACGGGAATATAAATATAATTCGATCAGTTCATTGGACTTTTCAAAATCCAGGGCCTTTTGAAGAGCCGCCTTTTCTTCTTCACTCGACTCTTTTTCCGCGTCCGACGGTTTTAGCGCAATCGTATGCTCTACCGCACCGGGGCCTCCGATTGGAGAAGCCATTAAGGCTTTATCTCTTTCTATATCTTCCCGGTCCCAGAATATCTTGAAGACCTTATAAATTCCCCTCACACCTTTGAGATTCGTCTCCTTGACAAACCTGGAGTAAAACTCATTCTTGTCCTCAAGGGTATTGAAGGTGCTCTCCGAAATATATATCTCCCCGGGCAGCGCAAGTGTCTGAAAGCGTGAGGCCACATTGACGACGTCTCCGAAGATATCGTTTTTCTCAACAATACTGGAGCCGGTATTAAGACCTATACGTATCTGTATGGCCGTCTTGGTCGGTCTTGAGTGGTTGAATTGATTGATATTGATCTGCATCTGAACGGCGGCAGCTACGGCGTCACGGGCACTGTCGAAATAAGAAAGCGTGCCGTCCCCCATTGTTTTGACAAGGACGCCTTTCTTGTCGTTTATGACCGGGAAGACGATATCATTGTGCTTTTTAATCAAAAAACGACTTACCATATCGCCTTCCTCTTCTGCAATGGATGAAGAGCCTTTCATATCGGTAAACATGATCGTTATGGTCCTGGTGAATTTATTCTGGATAATGTCATCAAGACGCGCCCGCTCCTCAAGCAGCCTCTCAAGATCCGCGCTCATGGAAGCGCCGCTCTCTTTCCGTATGTCCTTACCGTTTGTTTCCATAGATATATCTTATTTAACTAATTACCCGTTTTACTCACCAATTGCAAAAACTTATTAAATATTATAAACGGCAGGGCAGATGCGATGAAAAGGTCTTGTAGCGACACATTAATGTACCTTGATGCAATGCTATTGCCTTTTTCTGAAAGTCGCCACAGGTCAACTCTGCATTTATGTGATTGCAATATAGTCCTTTGTCGCATTATAAGACTTTTTATCGTGTCTGCCCTGCCGTTTATGCAACGTCTATGTTTATCTGAAATAAAAATTACCTTTTTCCCTGTTCATATCCTGATTTGTATTGTTCGGTTTGCAGTTTGAGAAAGCCGGATAGAGAATCTTGGGGCTGCTCTTTTCGTCGAAGTAAATCCCTCCTCCGTCCTTAGCAGTGCAGCGGTTGAATTTGCAGGCCTTGATTATCGGATTTGAACCGGAGCAATAGATACCTCCTCCGTAAAGGTATCTGGTAGAGCATCCGGTGAACGTACACCCGTCTATGGTCGGATGAGAGGAGATGCAGCTCATCCCGCCTCCTTCTTTATGCGCGGAACAGTTCTGCAGAACGCAACTCCTTACCACAGGGTTTGATTCCAAATAGCCTATGCCGCCGCCGATCATTCCCGCAGAACAGTTTTCAAATACGCAATTTTCTATAGAGGGATTCGCTCTCAGGCACATGAGACCTGCGCCTTCGTGGGCCGAACAGTTCAGAAATCTGCAGTCGTTTATCGTAATTATCTTTTCCCTGGCCCCTGCAATAAAAACCGCGCCTCCGTATAAATAGTTGTCGCTCAGAAAATTGTTCTGGATATGAAAAACATTTTTCATCGACCCCCATGTTCTGCCGCCTGCATGGCTAAACTTTGATTTTTCGATATAATTCATCCTGGTATCCGTCGGACACAGGGCTATGTTCTTCCATTTTTTGGAAGGCTCGAAAGAGCTGAAAGAAGAATTTTTCACCCTCAATGTTCCGGATGATAGTATGCCTGCATCTTCATGGAAATAGAGCTTTGCGTTCTCAATTATCAGCATTGCCCCACCTTCCACTTTTATATCATTATAAACCTTGCACTGTTCGTTTTGAAGCCTGAATATATCCCCGGCTTTGATAACCAGGTCCTTTATCTCCCTGTCGAATTTTTCTACAGCAATTATTTCTTCCCGGACACGCGCTTGTTCAACCCGCTTTCTTGCGCCGGTCATCGTCCTTAATGCAATCGAAGGGTTCAGGCCTCCCATCGCATGTCCCGGCAGAATAGGTCTTCTCTGCGGCTCGAGGCTTTCTTTCGCAGGCAAAGACTCCTTTGCTTCATGTTTTCTGAAACCATCCAAATTCATGGTCTTGCCGGAAAACGCGTCTTCCGCCTTAATTGCTCCCCCCTGTATCGCATTAATTATTTCGTCAAAATTATTGAACCGCTCATCCTGTTCAAAAAACAGACATTTTTCAATAGTCTTGAGCAGGTGATCGGGGACGTCTTTTCTATCAAATATCACTCCTGCATCTCTAAGCTTATCCATTCTCGCTGCAATAGGATGCTCCTCATAGGGCAACCGGCCTTCAAACATAAAATAACCGATAAGTCCGTAGGAATAGATGATAGACCGCAAGTCCGGCCTTTGACCTTTTCTGATAATTTCCGGAGCGCAATAGGAAAGAGTAACCTGTGAACCCGTGTTTGAGACACTGCCGAGATTTTTTAATCCTCCTATATCACCAACAACAAGCTTGAAATCCCCATCATGTTCCTTCACAAGAATATTTTCGGGTTTCAGGTCCTCAAAAAGAAATCCTCTTTTTGTATAGAGATTATGCAGCATATGCGCAAGCTTCTCCATGAGAGATTGCATTTTATGAATGTCCAAAAGCCGCTGCGTTTTCTCAAACTCACCTATCACATAATCATAAAGATTGGAGGGGTAAAGCTCCATTATGACCAATGCATAAGCAGCCGCAAGCCTGTTGTTCTCTTTTGCGGATATTTTGAAAAAATCATATACGGTAACGATCTCCTCACAGGCGATCTTTTCATAACTTTCCACGATATGTCTGAAATCACGCTCAATCTTTTTGTCGGCGCTTGTGACGGACCCTTTTTCGATGCTCGGGGAAGCATTTAATAAAATGATCTTCACGGCCCTTTCTTTCAACGCATCCCCGATCCTATATACGGAACCGAAAGAACCTTCGCCGAGGATCTCCTTTATCTCATAGCTTGGCAGGACTTTTTTCACCAGTTCTGCAGCGAATTCTTTTCTCATCCTTCTTTCCCTACGACAATAAAGCTTGTATTATCTTTCATCCTTTTCCTTAGACAACCAATAAATTCAGGGAACCGGCCAAAAGGGTCGGGACTCAGCAAATCATATATTTCAGCATCCCGTAAAACATCATTCACGCCGTCGGTGCAGAGGAGATAATATTCCTTTGCATTTAAAACGTCATCCTGCATATAAACCTTTTTATCGTTAGTATTCCATTGTCTTTTAAAGACGTCGCCGAGTCCGAATTCGATAATGTGCCTATACGGATGTCCTTTCGCTTCATGACCCGACAATTCGCCCTTGTCAACCATGCTCTGCACAAGGGAATGGTCGTGCGACAAAGTCAAAATTTCTTTCTTTGTGATTTTATATACTCTGCTGTCGCCTATATTGTATATTTTCGATGTATTTCCTTTCAACATTACACAGGCCGCCGTAGAGCCGCTGTTTTCCATGCCTTCTTTTTCCATTTCGCGCTGAATTTCTCTGAACATGTTCAGAACGTATTCATCAGAAAAAGAAAGTCCCTTCATAAAATCCTTCATCTTTCCACAGACGAAACTGCTTGCCCATTCCCCTCCGGCATGGCCTCCCATGCCGTCACATACGGCAAAAAAAACTCCGGGCGCAGTCACGCTCTCAATGCGGGCGTACTTCATCTTATCCTGCTGGACCGTCAAACCGTTTACAAAAAGACAGTCCTCCTGATTTTCCCTCAATCCGATGTCCATATAAGAGGCAATGTTGTATGTCATATTAAAGGATTATGTTCCCCTGAATTTTTGTGAGACCGTCAAGGTTAGAGGCGCTATCCCTTGCTTTTAAATATGCTCCAAATCGCTTAGAGCGACTATCTCTTCGGAAGGACGCTGAAGCAGCGCATCACTGTTATTATATGACGCCATTCGTATAACCTCTTCCAGCGAGGTAATCCCATTTGTGGCTTTATAGAAACCGTCTTCTCTCATGGACAGGAGACCCCCTTTCTCCCGTGCAACGGCCCTAATCTGTGAAGTAGGCTGTCTGTTCAATATCGCATCACGTATATCGTTATTAACGATCATAATCTCGCTGATGGCTGTGCGTCCCTTAAAGCCCATGTTATTGCAATCAAGACAACCCCTGGCGGTATAAAAGGTATGTTCATCAAGATTAATAGGTACAATGCTGTCAAAAGAAGCAAGGACTTCTTCACCCGGCGTATACTGCTCTTTGCAAACAGGGCAAAGGGTGCGGACAAGGCGCTGTGAAATAACGGATATGACGGTTGATGAAATCAGGAAGGTCTCGATACCGATCTTATAGAGCCGCAAAAGGGCGCTGCTCGTATCATCGGAATGAAAAGAGGTCAGGACCTTGTGTCCGCTCAGGGCGGTTTCAATAACGGCTTCCGCGGAGGCCAGATCCCTTATCTCTCCGATCATTATGATATCAGGGTCCTGACGCAGAATGGATTTGACAAAATTCTTGTATAAGAGGCCTGATTTTTCACTGAGCTGGCCCTGAATAACACCGTTGATGGTATATTCGATAGGATCTTCAACAGTTACAATCTTCTTCTCCATGTTATTTAAATATCTGAGGGAGGAATAAAGTGTCGTTGTCTTACCGCTATTGCTTGGACCGGTAATAAGAATAATTCCGGAAGGGATATTGAGGATTTGTTTATAAAGAGACAGGACATAAGGAGAATAGCCGAGCATATCGATGTCCATAAGCTTGTTCTGGTTGGGAAGAATACGGATCGCCATACTTTCCCCGTTGATGGCAGAATAGGTAGAAATCCTCAGGTCAAAGCCTTTGTTCATAATACGCGCCGCGATTCTGCCATCCTGATGCCTCCTTCTGTCGGCAATGTCCAATCCGCACAGCGCTTTCAGCCTGCTTACCAGATTCACGGCAATAAAGAGCGGCAGGTCGGTTTTATGCTGCAATATGCCGTCGATACGGTATCTTACACGGAGCATATTCTCCATCGGCTCTATGTGTATATCGGTGGCGTCTTCCATTATGGCGCTTGAAATAATAAAATTCAGAATATCTTCGATGCTGTCCTGGCTGCTTTCCGGCTTCTGTGTATCACAAATAATAATGTTTTTCGAAGAACCTGATGATTTATTGAAAGATGCATCCATCATCCTCAGATCGTCATAGACAACCTTGATGCCCTTCAGGATTTCTTCCGAACTTGCAATAGCCGGCGCCACTTTACACTTAAAAACATTTTCCATTGACCGTATGGTCTCTTTCGACAGCGGGTCGCTCATGATAATTGTGATGGTGTCGCCGTCCCTGAAGGCAGGCAGACACTCATTTTTCTGAAGGAATGCCTTACTTACTCCCTTCAACACAACCGGATCGATCAAACCGGGTGCGGGTATTATTTTTGGTATGCCGAGTTGAATGCTAAGGGTATTGATAAGATTGGATTCGGTGATATACCCCTGCTCAATCAGTATCCTCCCGAGTTTTTTGCCTTCATCCTTCTGTATTTCGAGGGCCTGCTCAACCTCCTCGTGGCTTATCAGTCCCATTTGAACCAGCAAGGTACCCAGGTTCAGCCGTTTCTGATATTTTTTTAAAACATCCTGAAGCTGGGCCTTCGAGATGAATTTCATCTGAACACAGACTTCCCCCAGCGGAGTATAGGTAGTCTTTTTGTACTGTTTTGAGACTGCCTCCTGTAATTGCTTCTCGGTAAGAAGCCCTTCCTGAACAAGCAGTTCGCCGATGCGGAATCCGTTTGAATTCATATCCATGGAATGTCCCCCTTTACCTTGAATAAATCGGAAATTATGCAATACTAAAACTTGAACCGGACAAGGTTTTTTAGCACAATTGCCCCTGTTTTATCAAGCATCAGGTCAGCCTAAATACATTTTTTTAGTTTAGTATATTGAAGCACGGCAAACTAGTCTGTCGGGAAGCATTCTTTTTTGAACTTTATCATGGAGAGGCAGGCCTTGTTTTTTTGGAGCCCTCTAATCCGGTGCCCTTCCCCGCTTTTTTTTGCCGCTTTTTCAGGGGATTAAATATATTCCATAGCTCATCAATATCGGCAAAGGATTTTCTTTCTTCGGTTCCGGCCTGCTCTACTGTGCCGATGAAATTATGAGGATTGTCCGTCTCTCCGCGATAAATACGGACTATATAGCTTTCCATATTTACCTTAATTGCCATATCCGGGCCCTCCCCGCCATCATAAAGGATATAATGGAGAGGAAGGCAACGACAGGGTCCCCCCTAATAGTTTTACAGGTGATATTTTTATAACATACGACCGGTCCATATAAATCACATATTCCGATGTAAAGGAATCTTTCCGCTAATAACGACTACCTGCCGACCAATGCCGAATCTTCCAGCCTGACTAAAAGGACCTCGGCAACGATTCCCTTCCCGTTATTATTTGCTTTAACAATCCTCTTTATTTCGTAGCTTTTCCCGCAGAGGGTTTTCCCCACTTCTTCCGCCTTCAATGCGGAAAAAGCTTTTTCCGTGCTCTGCCATGTCACGGGTCCGATAGTTACAGGTTCCCCGCCGCAGTATCCAGCGACTATTGCGGTGACGGTCCCGGTCCCGGCGTCAAAAGTTGCCGCCAACCTGCCTGAAATTACCGATCCGGATGAATCTGCATATGTTGCATAACCTGCAAACATCACTACAGCTATGAGCGCTGCGACAAAGACCATTGTTCTGGACATAAATCTTTTCGACATAAAGCACCTCACTTTTAAAGCATCTGTTTTTACTGATTTCATCCTTCCCCTGTCAGGTTTCAGGTCCTGATGTCCCTTTTCCTTCACCCCCCCTTATGCGGATATTATCGACAAGACAAACTACGGCATACTTTTTGATACCAAAAACGACATCTTTTCTACCTGTGATTATTTTTATAACATACGGCAAGTCACAGATCGGTCACATATTGAATATCGTTATATTGACCCGAAAAATGCAATTAAACAGTCAGAGAAACTGCGGATGTCTAAAATATATTTATTTCGGACATTTGCAGTTTTTGGGTTAAATAAGTGCCTTGTAAACCGCTTCCGTTTCAGGTGAAGGTTGAATACCGAGGACTGTCGAAAGAATTTCCCGGCAACGTTTATAAACGGTTATCGCCTCCGCCCTCTTTCCCGTCTGCTGGTAACACTTCATAATATTCCGGTAAAATTCCTCGGTCAGGTCATCCGTTTCGAGTCCCTTCTGATAGCATTCAACGGCCTTTTCGAACTCACCGGCCTGCTCCCAGTAGAACCCCATCCTTTTGATATTTCGCAGAAATTTGCTTCTCAGGCGTTCACGGATGGAAAGAGTCCAGGGCTCATTACTGTCTGAAAGGAACGGCCCCTTATATATATTGATGCCTTTCTCAATTAATCTGACCGCATAAGACAATTCATCAACCGTCATATCATGTTTCCATAGTCTGTCCGTTTTCCCGAGCATCCTCTCAAAGGCCCAGACATCCACCCAGCAGTATCGCGCGTCAAGGACGGCTTTCCCTTCCGCAAACCGGATGGACTGTTCAAATCCCAACAACCGGCGGAGGCGGGACAGCGTTGTAGTGAAGGCGCTGTGCGCCGCATCTCCTTCCGCGTCGGGCCAGAGGATATCCGTCAATTTTTCTTCCGTGACTTCTCTTCCTCCCAGGGCTATCAGAGCCTTGAGCATAGTTAGAGGCTTATACCGAACTTTGCCCTCAAATAAGAGCAGTTGTTCGCCCTTCATTATATCGAACCGTCCGAGTGTGAATATCCTTAATCGCCAGGGCCACTTTTCACACTCGACCGGAGGAGATTCGGGCACAAGATTTCTTTTACTGATAAGGTTCCGCACATATTCCACTTCTATCCCGGCCTCGAGCGCTTTTATGCAAAGGGCTGTCATCACCGGCGGCGTCCAGAGGTATGTATTGAAATAGCCCTGCTCTCTGCCGAGGGTCATCGCCTTTTTAAGGTGTTCAAGGGCTGATTTCTCATCAGCGTGGTCAAGGGCTTTATATGTTTCGCCGAGCAGGCACATAAATTCCGTGATTTTATTTTTTGTATGTTCTCCTATCCTGCGGGCCTTTTCAAGAAAATCTTCAGAGGCCTTCTTATGTCCGGTCTCATGCATAATGTAAGATTTCGCAAGCAGGCACATGGCTTCCGTATGGGGCATACCTACGTCGCTGCTATACTTTAAACTAAATTCCGAGTGGACCGATGCCGTGTTCGTATCTCCGAGAAGGATAGACTCCCATGTTTTCAGAAAATGGTAAAAAGCCTTCTCCCAAGTCCTCATCCCGTTTAAACAAGGAAGCATCCGGTCAAGGAATTCCGCCGCCCTTTCCAATTTTCCCGAACTCAGGGATAAGGCCGCGCCATGTCCTAAAAACACATAATCCATATAATGGATACCCGTTTGGGACGCCAGTTCAAGCCCTTCCGTTACAGCCTGAAAGCTGTCTTCAAACTGCGCGGAGATCCAGAAATAAAAAGCCTCGTTATTTTTCAGGATGATAGAAGCAAGCGGAGCAATATCCGCCGACTTGACTATATTGCGGAAGGAGTTAAGCAGAAGCGAGGCTTTTGCAAGGTTTCCGGAAAAAATATGGTGGCATAGCAATTTATTAAATATCTGTGTTTTTGTGTACATATCCCGGCAGTCCTGGGAAAGAACAAGCGCACGGTCCTCCCATCTTTCAAAATCCGGATGTTGGGGCTGTCTCAGGTAGAAGGCACTGAGCATACTGCTCACAACTCTTGATTCTATCTCAATTGATGGAAATCCATTATATTCGCTCAACAGTTCATAGAGTCGTTCAATCCACACATCAAAGGGCTTAAACGTCTTCATACTGAAATGAACCGAATCAAATACGCCTGATATCGACAAGAATAATCCTCCCGGATCTTTCAGGGGCGTAAACAGATTAAACGCCTTTTCAAAAAACATATAACTCGCGCCGGGGTTGAACGGCATACGGCAGGCGCCGAGCCAATACGGGAGCCATGGATTGCGGTCAATGATAGCGTCCGGAAGTAACCTGATCCAGGCTTCAAGGGTCCGTCCCCTTCCCTGGGACATCATTTCGCGGGCATTTGTTATAACGAGACGCTGCAGTTCGGGCCAGGCCCCGGACTTGCCGAAAAGCTCTACGGCTTCTTTGATATATCCGCTGCTTTCGAGGATGGCCGCTGCCTCTCGCTGTATACCTGAAATCTCGTCGGAACCGACGTTTTTTTCAGCTTGCGCAAACAGAAATTCCCGGAACATGGGGTGATACTGAAAAACCTCTGTCTGCGAAGTATACCGGTTGGTAAAATAGTTTTTCCGGTTGAGTTCGGATAAGATAGCGCCTGCGCCGGGATTACCGGTAAGCGCTTCAGCCATCGGAACTGTAATGAGCGGGAAATATGCAGTCTTAAGGAGAAACTCCCGTTCTTTCATATCGGTTTTACTGAATATTTCCTGTGCAAAATAGGAGAAGACCTCTTCTGGCAGATATTTGCTCAGAAATATGGGTTCGATATTTTTTGTTTTCATACTTTCCAACAAGAGAACAAGCCCTGCAGGCCAGCCGTCAAACCTGTTGTGAACTTTTTCCAAAATATCATCGGACAATTTCCTGTCACCGGAGAGCCGGACAAATCTTTTAGACTCGTTGATATTAAATTTCAGATCATTCCACCCGATGATATCCATATGTGCTTTTGCCCTTAAACCGGTAAAAGCCTCCGGAGGTCCGCTACGGCTGATAATAATGATATTCACTCCGTCCGATGCTTCAGGGATTCCTCCACAAAGTGTCTCATGGAATGGAGAGTCCGCGGGAACTTCCTGATAGTCGTCTAAAACGAGGAGAAAAGGGGAATGAAAACGGCTGTAAAAGCTTTCAAAATAACGCCTCGAAAATGCGGGGATCCCGTGAAGGTATTCAGGCGTCAGAAGCGGCAGGGACTTTCTCTGATGCGGCGCAGCCGTTTTAGCCGCAATGCTCATATAATAGAAAAAACTTGCGATATCCGCATCTCCCGCGTCCAACTGATACCATATGTTGGGCAATTGAAATGCCTCTATATAACTTGCAACAAGAATTGTTTTCCCGCTTCCCGGCGGGCCCGTAACCCAGATAACCTGCTTGTCCCTTTTGCTGTCAAGCAGATTGAACAGCCTTTTTCGTGAAAAAACCTTTGCAAGCGTCGGCCTTTTAATCTTTGCTATCGTCCGGTTTATTTTCATTCAACCCGATTTAAGCACGGTATGATCAAGAAACTCACTAACGGAATTAATGTTCATGTTTTGTCCGAGGATGCAGACGGTCACATAAGCGCCCTTGGGGACCATTGCGGCAAACTTTATTCCCTTCATCGGAAGGAGAAATAAATGTACGGAGTTTCCGAAGATCTCCGAGACGGTATGGCCTTCAATATCTATCTCGGCAATCGCAGCGGTAACGGTTTCAGGCCGTTTATATCCGAAGCCCATCTCTTCAAATATCTTCGACGTATTGCTTTTGACGCCGATTGCTCCGACAATAAGTTCGGGCTCCGATATTTTCTCGTCTTTTGAAAATAGAACGGGTCTGCCGTTTTTATATTCGATCCGGTCTATTTTTAAAGGGACATGAACAGCCCCTTCCCGAACTGCCGCGTTGAGCAGAAAATTGTCAAAGCTTTCCTTGTCTTTTCCAGTGGTCCCTTTAGGTCCCCCGCCCCTGTATATAGTAGCAATGGTCCTCTCAAAGGTAGGCGTTTCTATGAGAACTTTTCCATGAGCAGTATAGAGCTTGTATGAATTAATACCTCTCTGGACGAGTGACTCAGGCAGGATAATCCCTTCAACGGCAAGGTTCTGAACAAGAAGTTCGGAGATAACCCCGCCGCATCTGTTACACCCGGCAGGGCCGTCCCTCGTGAAATCTTTAGGCTCGTAAATAGTGACATTGATGTCCTTTCCCATCATCTTTGCCATCTTAAGCGCAAAGATGCTGAAAAAAGAACCGGTAGGACCTCCCCCGATAACGGCAATACGTGATCCGTCTTCCAAAGAGAAGGGATCAGCCATAAAAACTCCCCCATTTCCCCTGTTTTATCTTATGTTTTAAAAATAATGAATGGTCATTACATTTGTCAAGGCAGAAATAAGCAGTTGCCATAGCCTTGACCTTAATCTTAGTCTTAGGGATTTCTTATCGGTTTAAAGATAGAAACCGACAATGGCGGAAGAGTGATGTTGATGGAATAGCGACGTCCGTGCCAGGGTTGAATCTCCGAGTTGGTCCCTCCTCCGTTACCCGTATTGCTCCCCCAGTATATGGTTGAATCGCTGTTCATTATCTCTCTGTAATAGCAATGCGCGGGGACCCCGAGACGGTAACTTTTTCTTGGAACAGGCGTGAAATTGCAGACGATGACAAGATGATCATCCGGGTCTTTAGCCTTTCTTATAAAAGAGATTATGCTGTCGTCGGCGTCACGGAAATCTATCCATTCAAAGCCCTGATAGTTGTAATCCACCTCGTAGAGGGCGGGTTCGGATTGATAGATAAAGTTCAAATCCATGACATATTTTTGAAGGGACCGGTGAGGGGTATAGCGCAGGAGATGCCAGTCAAGGCTTCTTTCATGGCTCCACTCGTCCCACTGGCCGAATTCGCCGCCCATAAACAGGAGCTTTTTGCCGGGATGGGTATACATAAATCCGTAGAGGGTCCTGAGGTTTGCAAATTTCCGCCACATATCTCCGGGCATCTTGTTCAGCATCGAGCGTTTCTCATGGACAACCTCGTCATGCGAAAGCACAAGGACAAAATTTTCAGAAAATGCATAGAGGAGACTGAACGTAAGATGATTGTGATGATATTTTCTGTGCACCGGATCTTTAGAGAAATATTCGAGGGTGTCGTTCATCCAGCCCATGTTCCATTTCATGCTGAACCCGAGGCCGCCCAGATAGACGGGTTTTGATACGCCGGGCCATGCGGTTGATTCTTCGGCTATGGTGAGTATGCCGGGATGGTTCTTGTGAGCTATTTCATTAAAGCTTTTAATGAAATCAATGGCCTCAAGATTTTCTCTTCCCCCGAAGATATTAGGGGACCACTCGCCTTCCTTTCTGGAATAATCGAGATAGAGCATTGATGCGACTGCGTCCACCCGCATACCGTCGATATGATATTTCTCAAACCAGAAGAGCGCATTGGAGATCAGAAAATTCCTCACTTCTTTTCGTCCATAGTTGAATATCTTGGTGCCCCAGTCGGGGTGAAATCCCTTGCGGGGGTCTTCATGCTCATAGAGGCATGTGCCGTCGAAAAAACCGAGGCCGTGTCCGTCCGCAGGGAAATGGGCAGGCGCCCAATCGAGGATGACCCCTATATTATTCTGATGACACTGGTCCACAAAATACATAAAATCTTCCGGTTTCCCAAATCTGCTCGTCGGCGCAAAGTAGCCGATCGTCTGGTATCCCCACGAGGCATCAAGAGGATGTTCCGTAACGGGCATGAGTTCGATATGGGTATATCCCATACCCTTAACGTAATGGATTAGTTTGTCGGCCATCTCACGGTATGTAAGATACCTATCGCCTTCCTCCGGCGCCCGCATCCACGAGCCAGGGTGAACTTCATAGATAGCCACAGGCGCTTCAAGCCAGTTTTTCCGGGGCCGTGACTTCATCCAGGCATTGTCATTCCATTGATATCTGTTTATGTCATAAACGATTGAAGCGCTCTTTGGCCGTATTTCCGCATAGAAAGCGTAAGGGTCCGCCTTTTCGGAAAGATGTTTATTGATCTTTGAGAGGATCTCGAACTTGTAAACTTCTCCCTCTCCGAGTCCGGGAATAAAAAGCTCCCACACGCCCGAAGCCCCAAGAATCCGCATAGGATGCCTTCGCGTGTCCCAGTTGTTGAAATTGCCGATGACGCTGACCCTTTTTGCGTTTGGCGCCCAGACGGCAAAAAGGACGCCTTGAATGCCGTTTATTTCCATCGCATGAGCGCCGAGTTTTTCATAGGTTTTATAGTGGCTTCCCTCGCCTATCAGATGGAGATCGAAATCGGACAGCACAGGCAGAAATGAATAGGGATCGTAAAAATCTGAAGTTGTTCCGTCAATCGACTTAATGCTTATACGGTAAAGAAAAATATCTTTTTTGCCGGTACATATCGTTTCAAAAAAACCGGCTTTATGAATTTTCTCCATTTGATACGATTTATTTGCTTTTATATCGACAATCCAGACTGCTTGCGCCTCAGGCAGAAAGGCCCGGACTGCAATCACCTTCTTGCCGTCTTTTTCAATTATATGCATCCCGAGCGTGCTGAAAGGGTCCCAGTGCTTTGCGTTCAGAATAAGCTTAATCTGTTCTTTCAGCTCATTGTCGGACAAATTCTTCTCCCTCCGGGTTTATTTGAAAGGCAGATATGATAAAAAAGCTTTTAAGCGACTCATTAATGCACTATTGTCACTGTTTGATATGCCTTTATCTAAAAGACACATTAGGTTAAAAGCGCCGTCAGGTGAATATGGATTATCTTTTGTCGCATTTAAAAGGTTTATTATCATGTCCGCCTTTCATTTAAAAACATTTGGTAATTTATGCATTTCCCTTAACTTCAAAAAGCATTATATTGCTTGTATCTCTGATCTCCAGATTTTCGATGCCGTTCATCTCAAATTCGTCTTCATATTTCTCGATAAAAGGCGCTTCCTTTGAGATGAGATCATCCGGTGTCATTGAAAATACGTTGGCCTCGCCATATTTTCTTATCATATCCCGCCTTGCCAGCCTGTGTATTAATTCATCCCAGAAGGTGTAATTATCATATTCTTCTCTGAAGTCTTCTATTTCCGTATCGGCTTCAAATTCCCTGGTTGGAAAATATTCATCAATTGTTTTGTCATACTCGATGTATTGCTCCATACCGAAATCCTCAAAATAGGAAAAAATATACTGTTCAAGTTCCTCATATTTCCCAACGATATCATTTGTGCGATGCGAATTAATAAACCAGTTTCCCAGATAAACCAGTTTAATAAGTTCTTCATACTGCTTTTTGGAAAAATTAATTTTCATGCTCCCTTCAAGCCTCCTTGTCTAATTATGTAATCATTCAGTTACAGGTGTTTAAATCCTCCCCTTTACAAGGGGAGGTTGGAGGGGTTTTGATAAGACATAATAAAACCTCCCCTTCCCCTCCTTGCCAAGGAGGGGATTCTTTGAACACTGCTACCCGTAACTGAATCGTTACATAATTATACGTTTTTCAAAGACAAACATAAAATGAATTAGTACCACAACATAGCTTCAAATTCGGTGGTTGGTACATTAAGTGATATATAGCCCCTCCAGGGACAGCGTTCTATTTCTTCGCCGTTTTTTAAAACCGAGATAAACAGATTCAATTCATCCTTTTCCTTAGCGCCGAGATCACCGAAGGGGACGCCTATTTCAAAGATGTCCCGGATCTCAATGTCGGTGATTTTCTTTATCGGTTTCCAGTCGTCCCCGGTCTTTTCAAACAATTCAGCGCTCACGATAGGTTTTATTGTAACAACTATCTTCTTCTGCATGGGATTAATCACATGAACGGCAATTTTCGTATGCTCAGGCAGTTCGGAGAAGGGCACTGCCGGGTCTAATCTTACAAAAAGGCTATCTTCATTAAAGCCGTAAAAAAGCGTTGACAGAATGCTCTCCGATTTATGCATGCTCCCGCCGGCTTTTTTGATGTCCAGTTGAGCGCCCTGATACCATTCATAATAGCTTGTCACCAAACCGTCAATCCTGGGATGGATAAAGCCTCTTATGGCAACGGAAGGAGAAATCCTCCTGTCTTCTCTCAGCACGGGCACATACAGGTGCGACGGTATTTCTTTGCCTATTTCCTGATATACCTTCATAAGATTAAATCTGAAAAGTTCATCAAAATCTTTCTGCGTATCCGTGGCATGATCGTCTCCATACCACCAGTTCCAGTCGCTCCCCTCTGCAACATATACGGCTTTCCAGGCCGCTGAAAGGTCTTTTTCAGGGTTCATCTTCTGATACAGCACAAGTTCATCCCTTGCCCCGGAGAGATAGTCCCAGGCCGTATTGTCTTCTTCGTGGCCGATCCATACGGCATAGTTTGCGTAGATCCAGGAACCTGCATGAAGTCTGCCAAGCGGCTCTCCTTTGTCGTGCGCGTTCAGATATTCGGATACGGTCACGGTCTTCAGCCGTTTTTCGTTTGAAAGGCCTTCATATAAATACCGCAGAAAGTCCTGGCCGTCATTCCTGTAATATTCCCATGCATTCTCGCCATCGAGGATAATGGATAAAAGATGCGGACCGCTTTTTGGAAGGGAGTTTCTTATATTAATAAGCTTATTGATGAGATCATCAGCCGCATGTTTCGGGTCCCATTTGGAATATACAAAGCCTATGAGGTCGGACAGGGAATGGTCTCTGAAGATCATAGATACATCCTCAAACCGATAGGGCCTGTAGAGGGCCATGGGATCGATGATGTTCCTTGACGAATCCCTGAGTTGCCTTCCAAGGGACATTGACAGTATATCTTCATCGGTGCCGAGCCATTGTATGCCTTCTTTAGCCACGATGCGCAATACCTCTTCACTGACTGACCCCTCCGAAGGCCACATGCCGACCGGTCTGTACTGGAAGGTTTTTTCAAAATACTCTATGCCCATCCTGATCTGCTTTTCGGCGTCTTCAGGGTGTGAAAACCGTTTATGCGGAAGCCTGATATCAGGCAGGGCAACCCTTGCAGAGTTAGTATCGCAGAGCAAAGGTAGAATAGGATGGTAAAAGGGAGATACGGAAAGCTCTATCTGACCATTGCTTACTACCTCACGGTACCTCGGGATTATCTCTTTCAGGATTGCAAGCTGTTTTGTAATAAGTATTTGCTTTTCTTCTTCGGTAAAGTCCCGGCCTTTTTCAACAAGTCCTTTCAGAAAAGGGTCCTTCCTTCTGAACAAAGGGTCTACCCAACAAAGATTGAACAAAACCTGCAAGTCGAGAAAATCGTTATTGGTAAAATAGGTTGCCATGCGGCTGATATCGCTTCTGATAACATGCAATCCCCTTTTTGCCAGCAGTTCGTAATATCTCGGGAAAGGTCTTATCATATTGTCCCAGTTGGCGAGGAAGAAATTCTCAAGGATAAAGAGCTTGTCTGCCGGTCCAAGTTCGGAGGCGTTCTTTAAAGATAGGGTCAGATATTGATCTTTTGCATTATTTTCGGTATAGTCCGTCAGTTGTTCGAGCAGCGAAGGGGTAAAATTAAAGACCTGTTTTATGTCGGGGAAATCCGTTAGATTTTCAAGCATATCAAGGTAATCCTTGGTGCCGTGAAGCCTTACCCATGGTAGTCTGTAGTCGCCTTTTGCAGGATCTTTGTAGTACGGCTGGTGCATATGCCAGAGGAAGCAGATATAAAGCGGGTTATCTGTCATACTGGAAGATGTATTCGTCGGGTTTTGCTAAACCAAATTCCTCCCGTGCGTATTTCTCTTTAAAATAGGGTTCTTCCTTGAGCAGCTTTATCTGTGACCTGATCTGCAGGTTCTCCTGTTCCATCTTTTGCACCTGCGCTTCAAGGCGCGTTTTTTTTGTGTAAAGCTCCCTGTATTTTAAGAGACCCATATCTGTAAAGATTGAACTAATGAGAAGATAGATAAAACTGAGGAAAATAACGGTGTAGAATATCAGCCTCCTTATCTTTATCTCGGAGGCCACCTGTTTTCTCAAAAGATTAGTGCTTTCCGTCATACCATTACATTATATAATGCTTTTAATCTTCTGTACAGTGCTTAAAGATACTTCTTCACGGTTTCTTCAACCCTGTTTATATCAACAGGCTCATCTTTCAGCTCTGCCCGGTTTGCAATACTTCCGGGGGTCAACTCTAAAAATATCCTGAAACTCCCGGTGCTCATTTTTTGATTGCAATAACCGGTTGTCTGTTTTTTCGCCGGCGATCATTTTTGGGGTATGTGAATAGCTCTGCCGAACACATCTTCGGAGGCTTCCATCAATGCTTCCGGCAGTGTGGGGTGTGCGTGAATCGTTTCTCCGATATCCTTTGTTTTGAGCCCCATTCTTACCGCTAATGCCGCTTCAGCTATAAGATCGGAGGCATGGGGGCCGATAATGTGCACACCCAGGACCCTGTCAGTCGTTGCGTCTGAAACAACCTTGACAAGGCCTTCTATCTCGCCTATTGCATGAGCTTTAGCGAGCGCCCTGAACTGAAAATGTCCCGACCTTACCTTTATCCCTTTTTCTTCAGCCTGGAACTCCCTGAGGCCCACAGAGGCTATTTCGGGAGATGTGAAGATAGCGGAAGGAACTGCATTGTAATCAATCCTGTCAGCTCCGCCCAGGATGTTTGTGACCGCCGTCAACCCTTCCCTTGAAGCGACATGCGCAAGCATGAGACCGCCGACAACGTCGCCTACGGCATAGACGCCCGGGATATTCGTCTCCATCTTTTCGTTTACGATGATTTCACCGCGAACGCCTTTGTTTATACCGATGTCTTCAATCCCAAGCCCTTCGCTGTTGAAGGCCCTTCCGACAGACACCAGTGCCTTTTCAGCAATGATTTCCTTACCGTCAGGGAGGAATGCATGCACACCGTCATCTTTAATTTCAATTCTATCGGCCTTTGTTTTTGTGAGCAACCGTATTTTTTTCTTTTTAAGTTCCCGTTCGAGGATTTCGGAAATCTCGAGGTCTTCAGTAGCAACCGCCCTCGGCAGCGCTTCCAGCATTGTTACTTCAACGCCAAGCTCACTGAAAATACAGGCGAATTCACAGCCTATCACTCCGGCCCCGATGATGAGAATACTCTTCGGGATTTCCGTAAGGCCCAGGGCATGATCGCTTGAGAGTATACGTTTCCCGTCGAAAGGAAAAGCGGGTATCCGTGAGGGTCTTGAGCCTGTTGCAATGATAATGCCGTCGGCCTCTATGGTTTCTCTGCGGCCGTCTTCCGATAGTACGCTCAGTTGTCGCGGGGAGGTAAGCGCGCCTCTTCCCGCTTTAAGCGTAACGCCGCAACTTCTAAAAAGGTTTCTTATCCCTTTTACTTGTGTAGAGACGATCTTGTTTTTTCGCGCAATTATTTTGGCGAGATTCGGTTTTATTTCACCGGACAGCTCAAGGCCGAAGGACTCCAGTTTCCGGGCCTTTGAAAGCAGTTCAGTAGATGCAATAATAGCCTTTGTGGGGATGCAGCCCCAATTAAGACAGTTTCCTCCGACTTCCTGGTCCTCAATTATGGCGACCTGCGCCCCTGACCGGGCAGCCCTGATTGCGGCAACATATCCGCCGGGTCCTGCGCCGAGGATGGCTAATTTCATTTGACCTCTTCTTCAACATACTTTGTATATTCAGAGGCGTCCATCAGATCGTCCGGTTCTGAAGCATCTTCAAGCTCTATAATGGCAATCCAACCTTTTCCGTAGGGATCTTCATTGAGCGTTTCAGGAGATTCCGACAGGTCTTCATTCACTTCCGTAACCTTGCCGCTTACCGGAGCGATGATGGAAGAGGTCGCTTTTGTCGATTCTATTTCACCAATTTCGCTGTTTATCTCAACATCCATGTCAACTTCGGGCAGATCGATATATACGATGTCACCGAGCGCATCCTGGGCATAATCCGTTATGCCGATCGTGGCTTTCCGGCCCGATACCTTGATCCATGTGTGTTCTTTGTGGTATTTGAGATCATCCGGGTTCATTTTTTCCTCCTTTTTAAAATAATGGACACTGATTTCTTATCATAGGTTTTTCTTATTTGTCAAGAAAGTTTATCTGAGAGAGGCCGGTGATGGCGGAAAAGGAATTTGAGACTGCCGTGAGAAGGGCATTTTTACGGGCGGCGGGGCGGCTGCTATATTTCCATGAGTTTCTCTTCTTCTTCCTGAAGAGTTTTGCACTCGATGCACATGGTTGTGACGGGCCTCGCTTCAAGTCTCCTGACATTTATCTCCTGCCCGCACTTGTCGCAGATACCGAATACTCCGTGATCTATTCTGTCCAAAGCTTCCTCGATTTTTTTCAGGAGCTTTTGCTCCCTGCCTTTTAATCTGAGCATGAAATTTCTGTCTATCTCGGCGGTAGCCTGGTCGCCAAGGTCGGGAAATACCGTCTGCCCGGGCAGCTCATTGAGCTCATTGAGAGCTTCCATAGCGCCGACTAACAGTTCTTTTCTCTGCATAACAAGATTTTTCCTGATAGCCTGCATCTTTTTTTCTCTAAGAGACATCTTTGCGGAAGGTTTATTTTTTACCGCTTTATCCTCATTCTTTTTTGTCATAAATTCTCCTGAGTAGATAGAACTAATTAATTACCTTAACAGAAATATCCGGCCTTAGTCAATCAGTTTGGAAAGAATAAAGAATGACGGAAATAATCCGTTAAATGCAAAAAATAATTGCTTGAAATTATTGATAATTTGATAGCTATTTTGAATGATAAACTGTTTGATGATAGATAATATCAATATGATGTATAAAGAGAAAGATGATACATATTATAATAAAATAAAGGTAATTTATCATTAAAGGAGGTTACAGAAAATGAGCGATTATTACAGGGAAGAAGACCTGGAGAGGTTCAAGGAAATTGGAAAACACAGTCCGGAGCTTTTTAAGAAATTTATGGACTGGTACAACTCGGCGCTTGAGCCGGGTTTATTGACCAAGAGGGAAAAGGTATTGATAGGTCTTGCGGTAGCCCACGCAATACAGTGCCCTTACTGTATTGACGCCTACACGCAGTCAACCCTTTCGGAAGGCATGAGCCTTGAGCATATCACCGAGGCCGTACACGTTGCTTCGGCAATAAAGGGCGGCGCGACCCTCATCCATGGTTTGCAGGCGCATAATGCCGCAGAGAAGATATCACTATAGACGATCGCCATGACTGAATTTGACGAAAAGTATCTTCAATGCCGTTCCGGACCGCTCACTGCCCGCGGGATCCAAATTTTGCAGTTAAACCTTGGATATCAATGCAATATGACATGCAAACATTGTCATATTGAAGCGGGACCTCACAGGACCGAACTTATGAGTATAGATGTCATCAATAAAGCGCTGAGCATAGCTGAAGATTATGACGTCGGGATCCTCGACCTGACAGGCGGAGCGCCGGAACTGAACCCGCATATCAGGTATCTTATCCGGGAAGCAGGAAAAATCAACAGGCATATCATTGTGCGGACTAATCTGACGATATTATTTGAAGAAGGGATGGAGGATCTCCCGGAATTCTACAGCGGGCATGAGGTTGAAATAGTTGCTTCGCTTCCCCATTACACAAAAGATACGGTAGATAAGATCAGGGGAATTAGCGCCTTTGAAAAAAGCATTAAGGCCCTTAAACAATTGAATAGCCTTGGATACGGCATAGATCCCGATAAAAAACGGCTTAACCTTGTCTATAACCCGATGGGCGCATTCCTGCCCTCTTCCCAGAAAGAATTGGAAGAGCAATATAAAAAAGAATTGCAATCGGCATTCGGCATACAATTTAACCGGCTCTATACATTTGCCAATATGCCGATAGGCCGTTTCAAAGATTTTCTCATTCGTTCAAATAATCTTAACAAATATATGGACAAGATCAAGAGCGCTTTTAATCCGGATACCCTTGAGGATATTATGTGCAGACGCCTCATAAGTATAGGCTGGGACGGAACTCTCTACGATTGTGATTTCAACCAGATTCTTGGGCTTACCGTCGATATCAACTGTCCCGATCATATCAGGGATTTCGACTACGGGCTGCTTGCCGAAAGAAAGATTATGACCGACAACCACTGTTTCGCATGCACGGCGGGGCAGGGTTCAACCTGAATAGGCGCAATAACTTAGCAGGCAGTCTGCCTGCGGCAATCATTTAAAGCATTTCCACTTAGCCCGGATTATTCATAAAATCGGCAACACTAACCGAGGATAGAGTATTTGAGCGGTTTTTTTTGCCGATAGTCAAATACGGTATATGAAAATAAAGAGGCAAAAGCCTCGCAGGGAGGAACGACCGAGAATGAGCGCAAATACTCTATCCTCGGTTCAATCAGAATAATTTTATGAATAATCCGTGTTAGGCATTTCAAAAAAGCGCAAATGATCACGCCTTTAACTATAGATATAATCTATTGTACTTATATAGTATAACTATGGAATAATTATTTTGAGGGGTAACGGGGCTGGGCCCCGCCTGGTCTGCAAAACCAGTGGATGCTCTGCACAAGAAGCTATGGTGGGTTCGATTCCCACTACCCCTCTCCATATTTTACTTTTTTTTATTTTCATTTTTCATGGAAAACTTAAAAAACTTCTTCAGCACAAAATCCGAAATGGCGGTGAAAGAATTCAAAGATACCATTCCCACAAACAGAAAGTATGCCATCCATTTTCTTGAATACCTTGATTCAAATAAGATTACAAAGAGAATCGGAGATGTGAGGCAATTCCAAATTGAGAGATGCCCGGAATAATGCGGGATTGATCTGTTGTCATGAAGTGAATTTTAAAAATGACGAAAGCTCTCTTGAAAACGATTGCACCTGTTTTTCATCTTCAAGCGAGAATAATTCGAGAGATGACTTATTCCCCTGCAGAATAATTGAATAGACGATATTGATATAGCCTTCCTCGACAGGCGCCGCTTTTTCCACCAGCCGGACTGAATTAAAACCAAGCAGAGAATAGGTTTTGGTCTGAGACAGAAAAAATACCTTATGTGTCTTTTTTACCGTAGCTTCTCTTCGGTCTATTTTTATTGTTGTCCTTTCCGTAGATACGAACAATGCGCCAATAAAGAAGAGTATTATCACTGAAAATTGGAAAGGTGTTTTTCCGATATCCCAATGCGTGACAATCAGCATCAGCGATAAAGCGGCGAACAACAATACGGGAATCCAGGCGGTATTTTTACCGGAATCATCACGGTATACCCAAATATTTTCGTCAGCCTTATTTAAGTTTGACACGGAAAAATAATCTGCGGCGTTAATTTCGAAGTTGCACCCCGTATTCATTTAATATCTCTTTAACCTGATGATAAATTATCATATGTGGCGGGAGCGCAAGTCCAATATTAAATGTCTATGGATATGTCTTTATCCATAGCTTATATCTATTGCAGGCGATAATCAAAAGTGCCCCGGCAAGGAACGCATTCTAAAGCCCACCAAGAGGTGCAGACTTCGAATAATAATCTTGAGTGGAAACCGCACACAAACGAGAGAACACATATATTGACTATACATCCATATGGCTGTATACTAAACCAATGAAATTTATCATCAATTACTGGCGGAATCCATCAGGAAAAGCGCCCATAGAGAAATACATTGATGACATAGACAACATTGAGGGGGGCAGAAAAATGAAAAGTGATCTTGATAAACATATTGAGCGGCAACTGAAAGACAAGGAATTTAGAATCTACTTCGATAAGGCTGAAACTAAGAGAATACTTGCTCAGGAAATAGCCCTTTTGAGAAAGGCTCAGCATATCTCGCAAGCACAGCTCGCGAAGGAGATTAAGACATCCCAGCAGGTAATTTCAAGGCTGGAAAGTCCCCGGGATAAGCGTATGCCATCACTTGAGTTGCTCGATCGGGTGGCAAGGGCTCTTAACAGAAAGCTAATCATTTCTTTGC
>JBAZZX010000028.1:0-38016 GCA_041658585.1 Thermodesulfovibrionales bacterium | reverse complement strand
CGTAATTTTCGGGGTCTCTTGCCCATTCGACGAACCGAGATCGCTTAATACAGTGCATTCTACGCATTCGTTTTTTCCTGCCCAATCCATAATATTTTGTCAAGTGGCTTTTTCTACAGCTTCAACGCCGGAAATAAGCAGCCGAGCCACAGAGCTTTGAATTTCAAACAGAGGCTACTCTCGGTCGGCTTGAGTGATTCGTTAGAGCTTATTTTCATTAAAACCAATTTACGACCCACGTTGCAAAGTCGTCGAGCAGTTGATAGTCTTTGCCTTTATTCTTCTTTGTAGTGAGCCATGATAAGCCAATTGCAAATATCCTTCTATCCGACAGACGTTTTACCTTTGCAATTAAATCGTTTTCTTCTATTTCATTTTCCAGTATGTCTATCAGTTCGTACTCATCAGTGTATGATGGGTTTGTTCTTTTCAGCTTCTCGTATTCGGTATGACTATATGGACCGAAAACATATTTTTCTTCCCATGGGAAGTCCTCGCGTCCAGTAAGAATCGCTTTTCGATCAAGATGCTGTAAAAGATACTTCCGATATTTCAGTAAATTTTCTTCCGAAACTGCAGGAACTTCTTTTGTCTCAAGAATCTTGCTTATACGTGCCTCGTCAGCATCCAAAATAATGCTCCCTCCATTTTTTGCCTTCTATTGGTAAAACAACAGCGACCTTTTTCATCTTTCCCATATTTTGTTATTGTCTTTATTTGCTCTAACGCTTACAAGCTCATTGGTTTTTAACAGGCGGCATCTTTTTGCCGCGTGTTAAAAATCCGGTGCAGCGCCATGTTAGGCATTTTTTATTAAGCCACTTTCCATTGTAAAGAAAGCCTGCGACTTGAAGCTGCACAATCACGCAAATAGAGATTAATCAGGGTTTGATATGGTATTTCTGCTTCTTCCGAAAGTTTTTTGAAATACTTAATTGTTTCCTCATCAAGTCGGATTGTAACCTGTCGTTTAAGACGACTAGCGTAAGGATTTTTCTTTGCTTTTGAAAAATCGTATTCTTTTCTCATTTTTCACCACCTTTTCCAATATTGTTTCTGTTCTGAACGGGCTGCTTTACGAACGGATATAATTCTTATTACTTCATCATTCTTTCGATAACAATGACAAACAACGAGAATACGAAGCTTAGAACTTAAACCAAGAAGTATAAATCTATCTTCCTCTTGTGAATGGTCCGGGTCGTGAAGAAGTAGGGCATTTTCATCGACGAACACTGTTTGGGCTTCTTCAAAGGATATACCGTGTTTCTTTTTGTTTAGAGCTCTCTTTTCCTCGTCCCATTCAAATGATATGTTTGCCATATTTACAATATAACTACATTGTAATGTTTTGTCAAGGGAAAAAGTGGACGTTCTTGACTAATTAAACTTATCAATTTTCCTTTTCAGCATATTAAATATTGCTGATGTTGTTACCCCTAAATTCCGGGTAACCTTTGCAAGTGTTATTCCAAAATCTTCAATAAGAATATGGGCTGCCTGCGCACGTGCGCATGAAACATTGCGCCTTCGCCCTCCATAATACAACTCATCAATTTTTATATTGATCTTCCTGCACGTGATGGAGTGTTCCGGGTGAATCCGTGCTTGACGCGGCATTCCTTCAGTTGCCCCTTCCCAATTTTCAAAAAGTATAATCTCTTTAGTTTAATTAGTCCAGAACGTCCCATTAGTATGTCCTTTAACGGATGAGTTCTATAATTTAACACGGAAAAAAGGTGGGGAATAAACCTGAAACTGAGTGGGGAATTAAATTGAAACTCGACACCGCGGAAGTGGTTCCCTGTTTTGAGAAGTAAAAAGTATCTTGCAGAGGTACTGCGACTTAGAGATGAATTATATCTATAGCATCTCTGATATTATCAATAAACCTGGATTGACTTAACGGCAGCTTGTTCTGGTCTATTTCAGGATAGGATAAATACAGTAAATCTTTTGCCCGTGTCATGGCAACATATAAAAGAGCTGCCTCACTTTCAAAATTCTCAGGGTCATGTGTATTGTCAAGCAGCGGAATAGCACCGTCAAAAAAACCAACTATAAAAACTACCTTAAATTCATGTCCTTTAGAATTATGCAAGCTCGTTACCTTAATGCAGTCATTTGCTCCTATACCCTCTGCTCGATATTCTACTGCCTTGATTCCAAACTGCTCTAACGTCTTTTTAATTCCCTCTCTTTCCCAATTTGAACGAGCCAAACAACATATTTCATGGGGCTGTATTTTTAACATATTTATCAAATACTTAATTTCTTTAGCAACAGTTTTCCATTCTTCGTCAGGAGTATGAGCAATAATTAGCAAAGGTTTTTCAGCCGTATGTGAAGATGCCATAGCCAATATTTGAGAAGTTTCAGGCTCATCATCGTATTTCCCGATACCTTGAGATTGCATTAGCATTGATGCAGCATTCATAATTTCTTTTGTATTGCGGTAATTCTGCTTTAAGACAAAACTTCTTCCGACTACGTTAATTCCCATATTTTTCATGGAATATCCCCGTGTATAAATACGCTGTGCCCCATCTCCAACAAAAAACAACTTCTCAGTGTTATTTCCTGCAAGTTCTCGTAAAACGCTAAGCTCAACCTCAGATAAATCCTGTACCTCATCAATAATAATTGCTCGATAATCAAATTCAGGAATCTCATATTTCTTTAGTAAGGCGTAAGCAGTTCTATTTATTTCTCCTGATATATATTGTTTTTTTGATATAAGCTCTTCTGCATAAGTCGTATATAAATCCAATATAGCTTGCCGTTGTTTAGGGATTAACCTGCGAACTCTGCCTGTTCTATCGCAAGTCAAATATTTGTTCGATTCATTGTGGATAAATTTGCCATATATAAATTTAACTTCGTCTTCAAGAAATTGAATATCCCTGTCTCTTCTTAGGGCAGGCATTGTATTGCTAATATTCTGGCAAAGCCCCACCAGCGACAGATTAGTCAAATGTTTATTTATCGAGTCATCCCAAATACTTTGTACTATTGCATCTTGCCAAGTAGGAACATTGCCGATTCTAAACTTGATAAAATCACGGCACCATTTATCCATTGTAAAAACATGAATTTTTGCTTTTTCCCGCAAAAGAGATAGTCTATCTATTAAATTACTAACGAGCTCCGCAAGAGACTTATTGAATGTAATAAACAGAACGTATTGATTACTGCCCTCTTCAATTATTCTTCTCGCAAAATAACGTGCTCTATGAATTGCAATAACTGTCTTTCCAGAACCGCTTACTCCACGCAATCTTGCTGGCCCGTTAAATTCCTTCGAAACAATGGGCTTTTGGTCTGGATGCAAAAAAAGCATCCAATCTTCAAGTGGATAAGAATCAAAAGCCTTCTTTTCTTCAGGTAAATCCCGCAGGTCAATAAACTCATTAGGAGTTGTATCAATTGCATCTGCAATAGCACTTTCAATTACCGGATGAAATTCTCGTTTCCCTTCCAGTAAAAGCTTGATTTCTTTTCGATGTTCTTCTCCTCCTGTAATATAAGCCAGCAGAAGAGATTCAGTTTGAGGAGGCATTCCCTCTAAAAAAGTCATTACATCTAAAGAATCAGGGTCTGATAAAGATAAAGCGTATTCAATCTTATCTTCGGGAACGCCAGCCTTATTCAAATGGGTAGCATCTAAGTCACCAAAAACTTTAGATATTTGCTCAGCAGGTTCACCTTTGAGCTTTGACTGCAACTCAGGTGACACTACAATATTTACTTGTTCATCTTCGACTGACATTAACCGCAGTTCCTTTAACCCGTGCTTAGTGGGGTCAAATATCCATCCCTTATGATGGTCAAGGTATCGGTCTACTTCATCGTGGCTTCCTATATATAAGGCTAGATATGAATCTTGAGTGCCTTCGATTTTTTGGAAAACAATCCGATACCCATCTCGTAGCTCAAACTTATGGCAATTAGGAATCCTGCAGTCATCTCTAAAGTTTTTTGAGACTTTCGTTTCCATTTGTAATTCACTCAGAATCATTGTCGCTTGCTCATATTGTTTCCTATTTCCAGAAGTTTTGAGTGACATTAATCTTGCCTTAAATTCTTTAGTAAGTTTTATAACCATACGTATCTCCCAAAAACATTTTAAGGTTCCTATCTCGTCCGCAAAAAGTCGAAAGGCTAAACAGTTTGTGAGCTATCACCAACGCGGCAGTTGAGCGGTGGGCCGGAGGCCCATCTGTCTCGAACTCCTGGTTCTCCCTCGCGAAGCGCAGTCACCCTGTTCGCTGCTCAACTCGCGCATTCTCCCCGAGCGGAGCGAGGGGAGAACAATGAGTTCAGCGGCTTGGCCGCTGGAACGACTGGTTGTGCGATCTTTTCTATTCTTTCCCCTTGCCAAATTGTTTAAATTGGCAACGTCTGCCATTATGTTATCGACATCAAGGGCAGTATAATACCTTGCGCCGACCAACCAAAAAAATCAAGAAAAGCCCAGCGAAAATAGAAAAGAGGGCAATACTAAGTATGTTTATTAATATTGGTGTGGCACTCGTGTTGATCAATTTTAGATAATCACGCGTGAGAAAACATATCATCAACACTGATGCAAAGTAGTACAAGGCGATCAATGCCAGGCGAGTACCGCGAGTCAACACGTCGTCCGTTGCCCGACGTCCTTCGTTTTCGATCCAGCATTCCCACCCGCATATGGGAGTACTTGAGCTTGAGATATTGAGTTGTTCTTCTATCCCTCGCAACCAGTGTCCAGCCCTCAAGATGCCATTCGTTTGAGAAATACAGAAGAGTTCTGCCCAAAGGAGGAGAAGTGGTATCCCTGTTGAAACTAGAAGGATCATCGTGCTAAATGTGAAACTGGGCAATGGATTTGGCCCAGTAGTTAACAACGCTTTTGGAATGTAATCCTGTATACGGGCAATTATCGGAAGAACTATGACAGGTGCAGTTATAACAGCTAGGCCCACCCTGTGAACGAGTTGCATTTTAAAAAGAATTTCACTTCTGACTGATTCTACTTGTTTCAGTAAATACTCTTCCAATAGCGGTCTGAAAGGCTGCCTTGTTTCCAGTTTCGCGCCTGCTAACGTTTCTCCTAAGTCCATAAGTACCAGTCTCCTTTTTCACTGGCCTCCTAACGGCCTGCTTCACTATATTACCTGCTGCAGGCGGCTGATGATGTTCACAGCGCAATCACGCCTTATTTATCTATACCCTTCCACTCCCGTTGCAAGCAGGGCACACTTGACCCGCTGCGCCTAATGTTTTTGCTTCAAGAATTAATTTCACTGAGGATTCTTTGATTTTTTGAATATCATATTGCTCAGTTGAATATGTGCTTTTGTCTAATCCTTGTTTCTTGTACTCTTGAATTGCTGACCTAGCATCCTCAATTTTCCGTAAAACCTCTGCTCTTGTCATTTGATTTCTCCTTGTAGTTCTTCATCTGAAGATATGTTTTTCGCATCTCATCCGATACAAAATCTTTACACTTTGATGATTTTTTCCCATAGCCAGGAACAACCTTTTCACACTTTTGCATTTCCAAAATGAGCGTTTCAAAATCATCGAAATGATTTTGAATCATAACATCTTTATCGACTAGCCCATTGAGCCATGAACTGGCTGTAATTGTCATAGCGCGACTAGCTTTCGTTACATCTGGACCAATAAGTTGATCACAGTCAATCTCATTAACACCTTCCCAACTTTCGTGCAATTTGAATACGTGCTCGTGTCCTTTTGAGTCGTTGCTTTGGCTCTTCTGTCCTGAGCCTTTCAAGTAAGCGAATACAAAAAGACCAAGCGCAGCAAACGTCAAGCACAAGAAAATTATCATAATTTTATAGGTTTGGTCTGATGTCATTTTGGAGAATATATCTAAAGACAACCAATCTTTATAGAGACTCCAAAACACAAAGGCGCCGATTGCGGAAACTCCACCTACAGCCAATGCAGCCTTCCAAAATTTATCCATCAATCAATTGACTCCTTTCTGATGCGACAACCAGTAATTAGACCGTTAATGGTACTAACAACGTAAATCCGATGTTAGTCAACCAGTTATTAGACGTAAACCGCCCCGATAATATAGGAATTTGCATGTTAGTCAGATAAAGTTCAAAATTCCCCATGGTTGATTACCAATAATAACTTACACTATTTTGAAGCTTTTGAAAAATGACAGTCAGACAAGCGAGAGCCCCAATCCCAATTTCAGGAAAAAATAACGTTTTCAGAATGTAGCAAATTTGTAGCTGAATATATCCGAAAGGGCATTATTAACGGTCTCAAAATAGTATTTATATTTCACCCTCTCCCAACCCTCCCCCCTCAAGGGGGAGGAACCAACTATAATCCCCTCTCCCCCGGAGGGAGAGGGCAAGGGTGAGGGGGATCATCGATGTATTCACTATTATGAGACTGTTAATAAATAAAGGAATTTATATAGCATTACATAGCATGAAAACATTTTGCAAAAATAATCTAAGAGATTTTTACTGCCGGCGCATATTAAAATACGGCGGTATGAGAACCTTGAAGAAAGCCGTTGTAGACATTGACAACACCCTGTGGCATTTCTGTGGTCCGCTTTATGAAAGGCTGAAAAAGATAAACCCGGCCTTCCCTCCGCCCGAGTTCTGGATCAACTGGAACTTCTGGATGCAGTATTGTTCCGAAGATGAATTCATGGGTGTTATACACGAAATTCACCTGAACCAGGATGATGACATGAACCTGCCCTATTCAGAGGCAAGTGATTTTCTATTGCGGCTGAAAGAGAATGGTTTTCACATAGTAATCGCAAGCCACCGGAGAACCGAGAGCCTTGCCCGGACAAGGAGATGGCTTCTGAAGCATGATCTCGTTTTTGATGATATCCATCTATCCTTTGACAAAACAGTCTTATTCGATGACGCCTGTCATATGGTCATCGATGATTCGCCTTTCGTATTGGAAAAAGCAGCGGAAAGAAATATCATTGCGTCAGGGCTGAGTTTCCCATGGAATAAAGACGCAAAAAATAACGGGTACAGGCTTTTTGACAGTCTCGGAGAGATTCTACGGCATGTCCTTGAAAACTCCAAGCGGGAATAACAATAATTACCTCACCAGTTGTAAAATATATTACAAACGGCAGGGCTGATGCGATGAAAAGGTCTTGTAGCGACACCTTGATGTACTTTAATGCAACGCTATGACCTTCTTCTGAAAGACACTGCAGGTTATATCTGCATTTATGTGTTCAAAATATAGTCCTTTGTCGCATTAGAAGACTTTTCATCGTGTCTGCCCTGCCGTTTATCCAACGTTTAGGTTACCTGCCGTAGACCTCGTCTAAAATCTCTTTTGCTCCCTGTGAAAGAACATCCTCCGCAAGCGCAACGCCGAGTTGTTCGGCGTCTTCAGCCTTACCTTCAATATGCCCCTTGATAATCCTGTCTCCGGTGATACTTCCTACGAGACCGTCAAGAACAAGTGATGAAGGATATATATTCGTTTTTTGCCCGGCGCTCCGTGCTCTCTGCCCGATCCTTGCGTGGGCTGCAATCGGCACCTGGCAGCCGCCTTCGAGTTTTTTCAGGAATGCCCTTTCGGCTTTTACACAGACGGCGGTTTCCAAATGGTTCAGGGGCGCAATAACTTTATTGATGAATTCGTCGTCGATTCTGCATTCGATGCCGACCGCGCCCTGGCCTATTGCAGGGAGGCTTATCTCAAAAGGGAGTATCTCGGTTATTCTCTTTTCAAGACCGAGTCTTTTCACGCCTGCGGCAGCCAGTATAATGGCATCGAACAGGGCTTCATCGAGTTTTCTCAACCGTGTCTCGAGGTTGCCCCGCAGTTGTTCTATCTTCAAATCCGGTCTGAGACTAAGCAGTTGACACGCCCGCCGCAGGCTGCTTGTTCCGATTTTTGCGCCTTTCGGCAAAGAGCTAAAATCTTGAATCTTGAATCTTGTCGCCTCAGGCGACTCGTTCTCCTCGGCGAATCCGCCCGCGTGCGGACTGGGGCGAGAATCTTGAATTCCCGATATGAAAGCATCCCTCGGGTCTTCCCGTTCACAGATTACTGCAAGATGGAGTCCTTCAGGGAATTCCGTCGGCACATCCTTCATACTATGCACGGCTATATCGGCTTTACCGCCCAGCAGCGCCTCTTCGATCTCTTTCACAAAGAGGCCCTTGCCGCCGACTTGAGCAAGAGGGACGTCGAGGATCTTGTCTCCCGTGGTCTTGATCTTGTTAAGTTCTATTTCAATATCAGGATAAAGCCTGTTCAATTCCGCTTTGACGAACTCGGCCTGCCATAGCGCAAGCTTGCTGCTGCGGGTGCCGATGATTATCTTTTTCTTTTTCATTCCTTTTTTCCGTCGATGCCGTAGAGTTTTCTGATAGTCGCTACCAGAACGTCTTTATCTTCCGAATCCTCTTTTAAGGCCGCAGTCGGAGGATGGATCATTTTATTGATAAGCGCCGCAGCCATGTATTCGATTGCCTCTCTCTCCTTTTCTCCCATGCCCGTTATTTTATGGAAAAGCTTGTCGAGCTCCTCTCTCTTAATCTCTTCCGCCTTTTCCCTGATCGCAATTATTGTGGGAACGGAATCAAGGGTGGACTGCCATCTCAGAAAGGTCTCAAGCTCTTCATCGATAATTTTCTCCGCCTTCTCCGCTTCCTTTTTCCTTTCAAAGAGGTTTGAATCGACAACCCCCTGCAAATCGTCGACGTTATAAAGATAGACATTATCGAGGTCGTTTATTTCCGGGTCTAAATTCCTCGGGACCGATATGTCTATGAGAAAGACCTGCCTCTGTTTTCTTTCCTTCATCACCTTCTGCATTTGGCCCTTTGTGACTATATAGTTAGGCGCGCCTGTCGAACAGATGACGATATCCGCCCGCGCCATTTCATCAATGAATTCATCAAACCTGACCGGTTTCCCGTTGAACTCTTTTGCAATATCGCAGGCCCGCTCATATGTCCTGTTTGATACAAGCACCTCTTTTACGCCGCTGCTGATAAGATGCTTTGCCGCAAGCTCCGCCATCTCGCCTGCGCCAAGGAGCATAAACACCCTTTTTGAGAGGTCGGTAAATATTTTCTTGGCAAGTTCAACTGCCGCAAAACTTATGGAAACCGCATTCTCGGCTATACGTGTTTCGGTCCTCACCCTTTTGGCAACGGAGATAGCCTTTTTCATCAGCTTGTTCAGAAGGATGCCGGTCGTCTTTTGCGAAAGGGCGAGTTCAAAGGCGTCTTTCAGTTGACCGAGTATCTGGGGTTCGCCGACGACCATGGAATCAAGACTGGAGGCAACCCGGAAGATATGCCTGACTGCATTTACACCGTCATATATATAAAGGCCGGCATCAAGAGAGCTTCTGTTGATGTTATGGAATTCCGAGAGAAACGTCTTGACGGCTTCCGCCGCCCTTTGATTGTCTTTCACATTTGCATAAAGCTCCACCCTGTTGCAGGTAGACAGGATAATAGCCTCATGAACTTCAGGGAGTTCTCTGAACCTTTTCAGACCCTCTTCAAGTTTAGGGCCGTTAAAGGCCAGCTTTTCCCTGACGTCAACATCAGCTATCTTATGATTAAGACCTGCGACAAAGACCTTCATTTAGAAAACGTGATACCCTATCTTCAGGAATTTAATGCCGAAAAAAGCGATAAGAATAATCAGAAAACCGAGCATGGACATGAGCGCCGCCCTTCTGCCACGCCACCCGGCAATAAGTCTTGCATGCAGGATGAGCGCATAGATTAACCATGTTATCAATGACAGCGTCTCACGGGGGTCCCTGTTCCAGTAACTCCCCAAAGTGCTCTGGGCCCATAAGGCCCCTGATATGATTGCAAGGGTCAGCAAAGGGAATCCCCAGGTTATCAGACGGTAGTTTATTTCATCAAGGGTCTGGAGGCTTGGCAGCCGCTCGAATAAGCCGCCGAGACGCTTGGACTTTACATGACGCTCCTGCACAAGATACATCAAACCTATGCCGAAGGCCAGTGCAAAGGCGGCATTGCTCATAAAGGCGAAAACCGTGTGAATGCCGAGCCAGTAGCTCTGGAGCAGGGGACTTAAAGGTTTTATCTCTCTCGGCAGCATCGAGGAAGACAGCATGAGCATGAATACGACCGGCATGATGAAGGAAGAGAGGAGGTTTACCTTATATCTGAACTGCAGCAGAAAAAAGATAAACACGATGCACCATGAGAAGAAAGAAGTCGCCTCATGAGCGTTTGTTATGGGTATGTGTCCGGCCGCTATATAGCGGTAAATAATGCTTGCGGTATGTATGACAAAACCGATCCCGGCGAGCGAAAACATGATACGCGAGGTAATCTTTGATTCCTTGAAAAGTTCCGTAATGCTGACTATCGTAGCGGCAAAATAAAAGGTAAGGGCAAGTTCAAAGGGAAGCACGTCCATCAGAAACAACCAAGCTCGCAGCCCGTTATCCTGACCTTTAATTCATCGGCTATTCTGCTGATTTCTTTATATGGGACGGCTAGTTCCTCCGCGATTTTTCTTGCTTCCCGGCAGAGAAGTCTATTATTCACAGCCCTTTTCTTTATCTCTTCTGCGATTCTATCGTTCATCGTGTATATAGAAATATTACACCATCGGACTTCAAAAACTCAATGAAACCCAAGGGGTCCAGGGTTTTAGTTTGAACATCCCGGGTCTATTTTTCTTGTATGAACACACCCCTTGTCCGGCAGGCAGGAATCATCCGTACATGCATCGCCGTCGTTGCAATATATCGGTTGCCCGCTACAGACGCCGAGTTTACAGGTATCATTCACAGTGCAAAGACTGGCGTCATCACAAGGGACGTCGCTGATCGGTGAATGCGTACACCCTGAGGAAACATTGCAGAAATCCTCTGTACAGGGATTATTATCATCGCAGGGCGTCCCATTCAGCGGTTTATGTGTGCAACCGGTTTTCGTATCACATCCGTCCTCGGTGCACTGATTGCCGTCATTGCAATCCGCCGGCGCACCCGTGCAAACGCCATTAGTGCAGGCGTCCTGCGTTGTACACGCATTGCCGTCGTCACAGGGAGTTCCATTCAGCGGCTGATGGAGGCATCCTGCTATCACCTCACATTTATCGTCCGTGCACTGATTGCCGTCATTGCAATCCGCCGGCGCACCCGTGCAAACGCTATTAGTACAGGCGTCCTGCGTTGTACACGCATTGCCGTCGTCACAGGGAGTTCCATTCAGCGGCTGATAGGCGCAGCCTGTCTTCATGTCACATTCATCCTGCGTACAGTGGTTCCAGTCATTACAGATTATCGGGGTCCCGGCGCAGGTCCCGTTACTGCAGACGTCATTTGTCGTACATGCATTCGTATCATTGCAGGCAATCCCTGTCAACGGCTGATGGGTACATCCCACTACCGAAACGCATTCATCCTCGGTGCAGGGATTCCAGTCATTGCAATCCACCGGAATACCGGCGCAGTTCCCATTCTTGCAAACGTCATTTGCCGTACAGATGTCATCGTCATCACATGGAAATCCGTCCTTTTTCCCGAGACACACATTAACAACGGGGCAGGTTATTTTTACCAGCCCGAGGTCCGTAGTCATTTTAGGCTTTACTACAACATTTTCAATTTGTCCGTCTCCCGTGTCAAAAGATATTTTAAGGGTATACTTCCCTTCGGGCACAAAACGTAAAATAAAATTTCCCGCGCCGTCGGTTACGGCGGTAAAGGAATCGCCCGGTGTATATACCCATGCATCCGCGAGCAGACTGCCGGTGTCGCATTGCAGAGTCCCCTTGATTTCCCCCGATTTCATTATGTCCCTCGTCTGTGAATACTTCGGCTCTGCAGCCGCCGCAAGAGAATATCCATGGATTAAAACGGCAAACCATATAAGCATTATAAATATGGCGTATTTTCTCATCTTAGCCCCTTAACACATAAAACTTTATTCCTTCGGCGGGAAATATGCATTGATAGCCGAGGTGATATATCCTTCATATGCTACAACCAATTCAATATGTAAAGACGTCAGTTTGCTCAATACGCCCTGGATTTCGGAATCCTGAGGCTGCGAGGTTGCGACAACAATAGTATCCTTGCCCTTTTTCTCCACAGGTATTACTTCAAATTTTCTTATCAGGTCTTCAGGAAGGCTTGTGGCTATTTCCGGGAGTATTTTCACCTGTGACAAATCTATCCATGATTTGTGAAACTGCGTAGCAAGGGCAATACAGATATCCGACGGTGTTATATATTTGAGCTCGACTAAAACCTGCCCTAATCTTTTTTTCCTGTTTTCCTGCTGAAGATGAAGCGCATATTCAAGCTGGTCAGACGTAATATACCCGGCTTCCTGCAGAATTTCGCCGAGCATTTTATTTTTTTCTTTCTGCTGCTTAAGGGATTCATGCAATTGCTGCTCATTGATAATCGCCTTTTCTTTAAGGATAGTGCCGATCTTTTTCTCCCGTTGCTCCTGCTGATATTTAAGTGATTCCGCTAACTGGCCATGGGTAATTTTGTTCTGGTCGACCAGTATTTTACCGAGGAGTTTTTTGCAGTTCACATTCCTTGCAGCCTGCGCGTTTACATAAATGCGTTCGCTCGTGTCGGCAGGATTAATCGGTATGAGAAAAAACCCCTTGTCATTCGGGCTGTATTTTAGGGTTGAACCGCTAATCACCTCGCCGTCCTGAAACTCGACAAGCAGTCTGAAAGCCATGGTCCCGGCGTATGTGGACTGCGCTATGGTTTCAGTGCGCAGGCGGGTCCCGCCGCTTTCATCCTTTTTAAGGAACAGGACTGCCTTTATGGTTTCCATACGGATTGTCAGGGTCTCTTTCGTCCCATCGCCCCGGTCAGTCTGCATCTGAAAGGTCGGCTGATTGATATTGAAGAGCAAGACATCTCCGGTTTTCTCTTCGCCATTCTGTAATTTTAAGATAATTTTCGGCATAGCACCCGGTTGGGAAATTTTATCATATGCTGAAGAAAAAAACAAAATTAAGGAGGAGATTAATTAGTAATCCTTCAGTTACGGGTTTAATCCCCTCCTTTGCAAGGAGGGGTTGGGGTGGTTTTGATTATTTTTCATAAACCCCTCCAACCTCCCCTTGCTAAGGGGAGGATTTTTGCACCTGTAATTGAAGGATTACGCCGGATACACTAAGAAAATGTAGAAGAACCTTTTACTTTATGTATATAATAATGCTATGTTTTTGCTGAGATTTTCGGAAACCCTGGGCAGTCATTTCCTGTACTATGTAAATCAGGCAGGCAGAATGGGGATATTTCTTTTCCTTGTGATTTTCAATATGTTCAAATTACCCTATTACAAAATCTCCAATATCACTAAACAGATATATTCCATAGGCACTCTGTCGATATTCGTTATCATCTTCACCGGCGCATTTACCGGCATGGTGCTTGCTCTCCAGGGTTACACCACGCTGCGCAAATTCAGCTCCGAGGGACTCCTTGGCTCCGCAGTCGCCCTGGGTCTCATCAGAGAGCTTGGTCCCGTCCTGACGGCTCTGATGGTAACGGGAAGGGCCGGCTCGGCCATCTGCGCGGAAATAGGTATCATGCGCAACTCGGAGCAGATCGACGCGCTGGAATGCATGGCTATCGACCCTTACAAATACATTCTTGCGCCTAAGTTTATTGCCGCCATTATATCCATGCCGCTGCTGAACGCAATCTTTAATGTAGTCGGTATTTTCGGCGGCTATGCTATAGGCGTCGGCCTCTTGGGATTAAATAAAGGCGCTTATTTTTACAGCATGTATAAGGATGTCGAATTTAATGATATTTATATGGGTCTTGTGAAATCCTTTTGTTTCGGTCTTATCATGGTATGGACATGTTCCGCCAAAGGCTATTTTGTCCATCTGGAAAGAAACGGGGGGTTCGGCGCCGAGGGAGTGAGCAGGGTCACAACAAGCGCGGTTGTCCTGTCCTCCGTATCGATTCTTGTCTTTGACTATTTTATTACATCGCTGCTTTTATGAATAAGGAACCGACGATACAGTTAATAGACGTCAATAAAACCTTCGGGACCCAGCATGTCCTGAAAGGGGTCAATCTTTCCATTTATGAAGGGAAGACGATAGTGATCGTAGGTGAAAGCGGTCAGGGAAAGAGTTCGATCATAAAACATATCCTCGGCCTGATAAAACCGGACAGCGGCAAGGTCCTTGTCTATGGTAAGGACGTCAACAGGATAAGCAAAAAAGAGCTGAAAGATATCAGGTCTAATTTCGGCGTCCTGTTCCAGAATGCCGCGCTTTTTGACTCCATGACGGTATTCGATAACGTTGCCCTGCCGCTTAGGGAGAGGACGAGTAAATCCGAACAGGAAATCAGCGCTATTGTAAATGAAAAACTTGAGATGATGGACCTTCACGAAAGCAATGAAAAGTTCCCTGCACAGCTCAGCGGAGGGATGCGAAAAAGGGTCGGCCTTGCCAGGGCCCTGGCGCTCAATCCGAAGATAGTCTTCTTTGATGAGCCGACAACGGGCCTGGATGTTGCAAAAAGCAATGAGATATATCGCGTTTTTTTCCGGACACAGTCAAAGCTGGGATACACCGCCGTTATCGTCAGCCATGACGTGCCCAAAATTTTTAAACTTGCGGATTATGTTGCCCTGATGTCTGAGGGAGTCATTCAGGACTCTCTTTCGCCGGAGGACTTTCAGACCTCCGACAACCCTGCCATCAGTGACTTTGTTGAAAAGACCATGGGTCGTATCTATGAGAGTGGACAAGTGGAGGGATAGCAATGAATAAAATAAACGTTGAAACAGGAGTGGGAATCTTTCTTATTACAGGTCTTATCTGTCTGGCCTTTCTTTCCGTGAAGCTGGGGCATATCGAGCTCTTCGGGACAAAACAGTATTTGGTCAAGGCCCGCTTTACAAGTATCACGGGTCTGAAGGAAAACGCGGAGGTTGAGATTGCAGGCGTAAAGGTCGGAAAGGTATCGAAGATCTCTCTCGATAGCGACAGGGCAATCGTTGAAATGCACATTGATCCCGCCATTAAAATACAGGAAGACTCCATCGCCAGTATCAGGACCAAGGGGATCATCGGCGATAAGTATATAAAGATATCCCCCGGCGGCACGGATGAACTTGTGAAGCCGAACGGCATGCTCACTGAAACGGAATCCTCAATCGAACTCGAAGAACTGGTAAGTAAATATATTTTCGAGAAGAAATAATCAAAGGCTGATATAACATGGATACCGTATCTGTAAAGGAACATATTAATACGCTGAGGGATGAAATTATCTTTTATCTGTTAGATGACGAGGATATCGACAAGATCGCGCCGTTTTTCGAGCTGCGTGACTATCCCGCCGGTTCGATTATTTTCAAAGAAGGCGATCCGGGTAATTTCATCGGGTTTGTCATTTCCGGAAAGCTTGAGGTGAAGAAGCAGACCGAGTTCAAGGGGAATCAGCTTATCATTGCGCTGCTTACCAAAGGCGCAATGGTCGGCGAGCTTTCCATGTTCGACAAACGTCAGCGCTCGGCCACGGTCGAAGCGGTTGAAGACACCTCCCTTATTATCTTCAGAAGCGAGTCAATGGAATCCCTCATGCAGCAGCATCCATATACGGGCATAAAGATATTGAAAGGCCTGATCAAGATCCTCTCCCTCCGCCTGCGAAAGGCAACCGAACGGCTTACGAATATCTTTTAACCTGAAAAATGCAATTAGACTTTCTGAGTTAAACCGAGGATAGAGTATTTGAGCTCATTCTCGGTCGTTCCTCCCTCCGAGGCTTTTGCCTCTCTATTTTTATATGCCGAATTTGACTATCGGCAAAAAAAACCGCTCAAATACTCTATCCTCGGTTGCTGTTACCAATTTTCTGAATAATCCGGGCTAAACAACACCGTACCGCCAATATGACGGACATAGTATTTTTGCGGTTTTAAATTCCGTGGAGATATATCGGAACGGAATTTTCCTCGGAGGGCGGCAGCCCGAGAATGAGCAAAAATACTGTGTCCGTCATATTGGCATACGATTCATGGATAATATGGCCTATTCTTCGACCTTCTTTTTCCTGTACTGGAGATATGCGTCGCGTATGGAAACATAGGGTTCTACGGCTGATTTTTTGAGGTCTTCGTAATCTCCGATATGGAGAGATACGGTGTTGACCTCGTCATAGGCGGTTATGCCTACCGACGCCTCCAAAGGGTTCACATAAGAGACGGGGTCCAGAAAGGCGTCTCCTATTAAGCCGACGGTGTCACGCAACGAAGACGGTCCGAAGAAGGGCCAGACGATATAGAACCCGTGGCCTATTCCATAGGAGCCGAGGGCCTGTCCAAGGTCTTCCTTCTGACGCGGTATTCCGAGGTCCGCCTTTGCGGCATCGGCAAGGCCGCAGACGCCTGCCGTAGAGTTATACACAAAGCGGAGGAGTTCATTCCCCGCTTTCTCGATTTTTAACTGTAAAATGCTGCTCACAAAACGCACCGGAGTTGTTACATTCTCAAAAAAGTTGCTTACGGCAATCCTCATATCTTCCGGAATAACGGCGGAATAACCCTTGGACGCCGGCTTCAATACCCAGAAATACAATTTATCATTAAAATGATACATGGCATTGTTCCATGGACGGATAGGGTCTGCGATCTGTATTGTCGGTTCTTCTTCAATAATCTCCGGTTCGGCGGCTGCTTTTTGCCGCTCAGCCGGTTTCTGTTGAGGTTCAACTATAACAGCCGGTTTTGCCTGTTCTATCGGCGGAGTTGTTTCCTGCTGCGGAACGGATATCACTGTTTGAGATTCCGGTGAAGACTCTTCGGCAGATGCCCGATTATAACCGATGAAAATAAAAGAAAGCATTATTAACACATAAGCTGTCAGTTTCACGATCCCCCTCCTTGTTTTGTTACCATGAAAATTGCATTTCATCCTTCATAATTCATATTTTATGCCTTGCCGACTTTTTTCCGAAGTGTATCCAGCAGCGCATCCGGCGTTTTATTCGACAGGATTTCCTTGAACTGGTTCCTATAGTTGCTGACAAGGCTCACACCTTCAATAACTACATCGTAGACTTTCCAATCAGCACCTTTCTGAATCACTCTATAGTAAATAGGGATGTCCGCTTTTTTCGTAATTATAGTTGTCTGCACCTCCGCCGTTTTTTCGGAAAGGGTGGTCTCCTTGCCGAATACCACCTTTTCGTCGGCGTAGTTTATGATCTTGTCCGCATAGGCGTCTTCAAGTAATGTCTTATACAGTCCGAGAAATTCGGTTTGCTGACCTGCATTCAGTTTGCTCCAGTTCTGACCAAGGGTCCTCTTTGAAAGCTCGGTATAATCGAACATATTTCCCGAAATATTGCGGATCTTCTCTCTTTTGACTTTCTTGCCCGCCTCGCCTTTAAGCGATGAATCGCGCAAAACATCCAGTACTTTGTTCACCTGTGTTTTCACGGCTTCGAGTGGCGGTCCTGCATAGACACAAAGCGGGACCATCAGAAAAACAATGATAATAAAAACAACAGTCTTCTTTCTCATAACTCGGCCTCCTTATCCGGGATATTTTTATAATTTTCTTTATGTTACCTGTTTGTTCTTTTTTCCTCAATAATTCTTTCAAGGCAGCGCAGATAGCCTTCGACGTCATCTTTACTGCATTGACGGTCAGCTGCGGGGATACCCTGTAAAAAATCCGTATCTGACAGGACAATATCAGCAGTATCGAGAAACCGTCCGGCGTCGTTTTTGAACAGGTCCGGGCTTCCGGAAACGAATAGCACTATATCGGATTTTACGGCATTGACTGCGCTGTTGCCCTCAATAATAATGCCGGCCAGATGTGAAAGCATTTCGACTGCCTGAGGAATGACCTTTTCAAGTTCATCGGAAGGCGCCTGCACCCAAAGGACCTGATCAGCGCCGGCATCCATCATTTTCCTTGTGTCTTTTCCCTCTTCAAGGAGGATTTCAAGGTCGCCTGTGATGGAGGAGTACAGAGAGGTTTTGGTGTATTTAATAGCGCCCCAGCCTTTGAAGCGTTTAAGGATTTCGCAGGCAACGGTAGTCTTGCCTGCGCCGCTGTAAGCCCCGGCAATGCCTATGATAAGAGGATGCATATTTTATTTTAATTCGTGTCCGTTGTCTCTTCCGTTGTTGTAACAATCTCTTTATGCCCGCATTCTTTTTTATGGCAGAACAGTGTGACGTCTCCGGCCTTGTTACGTTTTTCATAGAGGAAATCCACGCCGCATTTCGGACATTGTCTATGCACGGGTCTATACCATGAAGCGAATTTACATTTCGGATAGTTGCTGCAGCTCCAGAAGAGTTTCCCTCTTTTGGAGCGCCTTTCTACAATATCTCCGCCGTCGGCAGGGCACTTTATTCCCGTGGACAGAGGCCGTGCGCTTTTACATTCAGGGTACTTTGAACAGGCGAGGAACTTCCCGTACCTACCCGTCTTTATAACCATAGGAGAACCGCATTTCTCGCATTTCTCATCGGTCTGTTGCACATTCTGTTCCACAGCCTGACCGTTCTCGCCGTTTTCGGTAAGCGGCCTGGTGTTTTTACACTTGGGGAATCCTGTGCAGGCAAGAAATCTTCCATGTCTGCCCCATCGGATAACCATGGGAAGACCGCATTTCTCGCACATGATCTCGGTAGGAATATCTTTGGGTTTTACATCGTCAGTGGCTTTTACGGCGTCTCCCAGATGACTTTTGAAAGGTTTAAAAAAATCACTGATGACCTTCACCCACTTCATCTTGCCTTCTTCTATGCTGTCAAGCTCATTCTCCATTTTCGCGGTAAAATTGAAATCGAGCAGTTCCGCGAACTTTTCAACAAGATAGTCGTTCACGATCATGCCGAGTTCCGTAGGAGAAAACCTGCTTTCAATCCTCTGCACATATTTTCTGTCCTGAATGGTGGAGAGTATGGCCGCATAAGTGCTCGGCCTGCCGATGCCCTTTTCTTCGAGGGCCTTTACCAGTGTGGCCTCGGTAAAACGCGGAGGCGGCTGGGTAAAATGCTGTTTCGGCTGGAGGCTGAGAAGCCTGAGCGTTTCACCTTCCTTAAGGCCGGGCAGGGTAAAGCCTTCTTCCTCCTCAAGCTCGTCTTTGCCTTCGGTATAAAGGGCCATGAAACCGTCGAAACGGATAATGGTCCCGGTGGCCCTGAATTCACAGGATTTTTTATCGTCTTCAACAATAAACGTTGTCTGATCAAGCTGGGCAGGGGACATCTGGCTCGCTATGAAACGGTTCCATATAAGCAAATACAGGCCGTACTGCTCTTTAGAAAGAAAGGGCTTTACCGTTTCCGGTTTTTTGTCGGCATAGGTCGGCCTGATCGCCTCATGGGCCTCCTGCGCGGAAGCCTTGCTTTTATAAAAAGGCGGTTTTTCCGGGATATAATCTTTGCCGTATGCGTTCACGATGAACTGTCTTGCCCATTCCAGGGCCTCGGGCGCGATACGGGGGGAATCCGTCCTCATATATGTGATAAGTCCGACCGAACCTTCCGCCCCAAGCTCTATGCCTTCATATAGCTGCTGGGCGAACATCATCGTCTTTTTTGCCGTGAACCTCAGTTTCCGCGCGGCTTCCTGCTGGAGAGTGCTTGTAATGAAAGGGGGGTAAGGCATCCTCTTCCTGTGCTTGCGTTCAATCCTGCCGAGGGTGAAGCCCTGCTCCTTTAAGTTGGCTACTATCCGGTCCGCCGCCTGCCCGTTTTGTATAAGGAATTTCTGCTGTTCGCTCTCCGCTCTTTGTTGTATTTTGGAGAGCTTTGCCCAAAACGCAGGGGGTTTAGATCCCTCGAACTCCGCGTTGATGCTCCAGTATTCCTCGGAGTTAAAGACGCTGATCTCACGCTCTCTATCCACGATCAGCCTGACAGCAACCGACTGCACCCTTCCGGCGCTGAGGCCCCTGCGTATCTTTTTCCAGAGCAGAGGGCTGAGTCCGTAACCCACAAGCCTGTCGAGCACCCTTCTCGCCTGCTGGGCGTCTACCTTGTTCATATTGATCTTTTCAGGTTTTTTGATTGCTTCACGGACGGCCCGTTCGGTGATCTCATTAAAGACAATCCGGTAGATCTTCTCATTGTCCGGCCTGGTCTTTTTCTCGGCTATTTCAAAGGCGATGTGCCATGCTATGGCCTCGCCTTCCCTGTCCGGGTCAGGGGCAAGGAATACCATGTCAGCTTCTTTCGCTGCCTTTTTAAGTTCCCTGATGATTTTTTCCTTGCCTGGAATAACGACATACTGGGGCTCAAAATTGTTTTCGATATTGACCCCAAGGTCTTTCTCGGGAAGGTCTTTTATATGACCGACCGATGCCTTGACGGTAAATTCTTTCCCCAAAATTTTATTGATCGTCTTCGCCTTTGCCGGCGATTCTACGATTACAAGATTCCTCATGCCAGATAAAACCTCTTTCCTGTAATTTGTTTTACGACGCCTTTCAGCTCCAGTCCAAGAAGGGTACCGAGCACTTTTGACGACGGCCACCCGCTCTCACGCGAAAGCAGATCTATCTGCTTCGGCTCGCGGGAAAGCAGGTTACATAATATCTTTTCGTCATCATTTACTTCAATCTTTACTTTATTCCGTGATTTTATAAAGCCCTTCAATACCGGCGCAAGCTCCTCCAGTATGTCTTCGGCATTCCGAACAAGTGCCGCGCCTTCCCGTATCAAAGCATTGGCGCCTTCGGAATTTTCGGAGGTCACATTTCCCGGAACTGCAAAAACATCCCTCCCGTAATCCGTCGCATACCGCGCGGTTATCAATGCGCCGCTCTCCAAAGTCGCCTCGATTACAAGGACCCCGAGAGAAAGGCCGCTTATCAGTCTGTTGCGTCTGGGGAAGTTTTCCCTGTCAGGGGGAGTGCCCGGAGGGAATTCGCTTATTGCACAACCTGATTCGGATATTTTCTGCATAAGCATATTATTTTCAGGCGGATAAGGCTTATCAAGTCCCGATCCGAGGACCGCTATCGTCCTTCCGCCGGCTTTCAGAGCGCCTTTATGCGCCTGTGAATCGATTCCCCTTGCCATGCCGCTGACAACGGTCAAACCCATAGACGCCAGCTCTCCGGAAATTTGCTCCGCCGTCGACGCGCCGTAATACGTCATTTTACGCGATCCGACAACGGCAACGGCGAATTTGTCCTGCGGCTGAAGGTCTCCCTTCATATATACCACAACCGGCGCATCCATTGTCTCCCTGAGCATTTCCGGATATAAAGGGTCATTGAGACAGACAGCCTTTATATCATGCTTCTCGAGGTCCGCCACATATTTATCGGCAATATCCCATAATGAAAAACCTCTGATCTTTTTTGCGACATTTGCGCTCATCCCGGCCTGATTGACTAATTCACCAACCTCCGCGCTTAAAACCCTTTCCGGCGTTTTGAAAACGGAAAGGAGTTTCCTCGCCCTAATAGGACCGACTTCCGGCGCCATGGATAATGCAATCCAATACTTAATATCCGAGTTCATCAATTAAAAATTATCAATCTTTACCTAAACGTTGCAAAACAGGTTCTAAATTTGAAAGACTGATATGATAAAAAAGCTTTTAGGCGACTCCTTAATGCACTATTAACACTGTTTGATATACCTTTATCTAAAAGACACATCAGGATAAAAGTGCCGTCAGGTGAATATGGATTATCTTTTGTCGCGTTTAAAAGGTTTTTTATCATGTCTGTCTTTCATTATGCAACTAATGGGTTATCTCATTTTCCCCAGCTTCAACCTCAGCGCATTAATCTTAATGAACCCCTCCGCATCCTTCTGGTTGTATACTTCCTCTTTCTCGAATGTTGCAAGCTCGGGATTATAAAGCGATCGGGGTGACTTTCTTCCTGCCACATAGCAGTTGCCCTTATAGAGCTTGAGCCTTGCCGTCCCGGTAACGTCTTTCTGAATATCGTCTATCATATGCTGGAGAGCCAGCCGCTCCGGAGAAAACCAGTACCCATAATATACAAGTTCCGCATAACGTGTTATGAGCGAATCCTTCAGGTGCATTACTTCCCGGTCCAGTGTAAGCGATTCAATCGCCCTGTGGGCCGGATGTAAAACCGTGCCGCCCGGGGTTTCATAAACGCCCCTTGATTTGATGCCGACATATCTGTTTTCTACGATATCGACTCTGCCGACTCCGTTCTCGCCGGCAAGAGCGTTCAGGATGTATAACAGCTTTCCTGGTGAAAAGCGCTTGTTATTAATCGAGACGGGATTGCCTTTTTCATAGGAGATTTCAATATATAACGGTTTATCAGGCGCCTTCTCGGGAGGCGTAATCATCGTATACATGTCGGCAGGCGGCTCGCTCCACGGGTCTTCGAGAATGCCGCCTTCATAACTGATGTGTAGCAGGTTCCTGTCTATGCTGTAAGGTTTCTCCTTTGTAGCCGTGACCGGAATGTGATGCCTTTCAGAGTATTCGATCAGAGATTTCCTCGAATCAAAGGGCCATTCCCTCCAGGGCGCTATGACCTTTATATCGGGCTTGAGCGCATAATAGGTGAGTTCAAACCGCACCTGGTCATTGCCTTTGCCTGTTGCGCCATGGGCCACTGCTTCAGCGTTTTCTTTCTGCGCGATCTCGATCTGCTTTTTTGCGATCAACGGCCTTGCGATTGAAGTGCCGAGGAGATAGGACCCTTCATACACGGCATTCGCCCTGAGCATTGGGAAGATATAGTCTTTCACAAAGACTTCACGCAGGTCTTCCACATAGACCTTTGAAGCGCCGGTCTTTATCGCTTTCTTCTTTACTTCTTCAAGGTCTTCGCCCTGGCCGAGGTCCGCGCAGAAAGCGATGATCTTCGCCCTGTATTTCTCTTTCAGCCACTTTATCGCCACGGAGGTGTCGAGACCTCCGGAATACGCAAGGACGATCTTTTTCAGCATTTGCAATCCTCCGTTATATGGAATTTATTAAGGTGTAAAAAGCCCGTATTTCCTGAAAATTAACCATAGCATAAAACCCGGAAAAATGTAAAACCCGCGTCCCGCCTGTTAAACACCCTTTAAGTGTTTTGCAAAATACTGTATAATGATAGCAAGTAAATTTTAAGGAGGTCTTATGACAAAAGCCGAGCTTATCGAAAAGATGGCAAAAGATGCGGACATTTCAAAGGCTGCAGCCGGAAAAACACTCGCTTCATTTATTGACACGGTTACCAAGTCTTTGAAAAAGGGTATTAAACTTACTCTTGTCGGTTTCGGAACATTTTCCACAGGCAAGAGAAAAGCCCGTATCGGAAGGAACCCGAGAACCGGAGCAAAAATTAAAATCGCGGCAAGAAAAGTCCCGAAGTTCGCGGCCGGCAGCGCTTTAAAGAATGCGGTAAAATAATTATTCATCCGATAACGCTCTTAAAAGGTGGTGAAACGCTTCACCACCTTTTTTTTATTTACACAAGCGTCGGACTAATGCTATAATTGTTATTGAGACTCAGTATCAATAATAAACGACGCTAAAAAATGAAAGACAAATCTCCGGGGAAGAATCTATTCGGCAGTTTTCTCAGGGACAGGGGCCGGCGCATGACAAAGGAACGCGCCGTGATCCTTCAGGAAATCTTTGCCGGCAGCGGGCACTTTGACCCGGAGTCTCTCTACGTTCTGATGCGGGGGACGGGCCTGAAGGCCTCCAGGGCGTCCGTATACAGGACGCTGAACCTGCTGTACGAATGCGGTCTGATAGAGAGGGTCCGGAAGACGGACCGCGGCTCCGTTTATGAATCCACATTCGGCCATAAGCATCACGACCATATGCTATGCCTTCAATGCGGGAAAGTCCTTGAATTCTATTCCGAGGAACTTGAGAGACTGCAGGAATCCATCTGTATAAAACAGGGGTTTCAGGGGAAGAGCCACACGCTGGAGATTAGAGGTTTATGCAGAAAATGCCGGAAGAAAAAGAAATAAAAGAAGGCGCAAAAAGACGCCGTCAAAGACGACAGCGGGGGCAGGCTTTTGAGAAGGTAATCCTCATCGGAAATCCGAACGTCGGCAAAAGCGTGATCTTCGGACTGCTCACAGGCAAATATGTGACCGTTTCAAACTATCCCGGAACAACCGTCGAAGTGTCATACGGGAATATCTCTATCGGAGACAGACGGTTTACCTTGATCGATTCCCCCGGCGTCAACAACCTCACTCCCATGAGCGAGGACGAAAAGGTCACGCGCGACATCCTCCTGAAAGAAAGGTTGGAGGCCGTTGTTCTTGTTGCCGACGCCAAAAACCTAAAAAGGACGATCATGCTGCTGGTCCAGCTTGCAGAGATGGAGCTTCCCTGCATACTCGATCTGAACATGGAGGACGAGGCAAAGGCAAGGGGCATCGAAATAGACTACAGGGAACTGAGCGCCATCCTGAACGTCGAAGTTATAGGCACTGTTGCGCCGCAGAGGAAAGGTATATCCCGTTTAAAAGAAACTATTTTAAAGCCCCGGTTCCCCTCGCTTGAAATGAAATATCATCCAGTGATCGAGGAGTATGCGGCCAGGATTTCCGATATACTTCCCGAGGCCAATATCTCCGGGCGGTCCATCGCACTGATGGTCCTCGCGGGTGACGAGAGCCTGAAAGACTGGCTTGTGACAAACCTCGGCGCCGGGAATATAAAAAAGCTCGAGGACTTGAGAGATGAAGCCTATTCCCGATTAAAGGAGCCGGTCTCGTATGTAATAAGCAATACCCGCATCAGGTTTGCGGAAGAGCTCGTAGCCAAAGTCCAGAAGCAGAGCAAGACCCGAACAGGGGCCGTCATTCAAAGTCTCACCCGTTGGACAATGCATCCGGTTTTAGGGATTCCGATATTGCTGCTTGCCGTTGCAGGTTTTTATCTCTTTGTAGGAAAATTCGGGGCAGGCACTCTCGTAGATTTTTTCCAGAATATCATCTTCGGGCGATACCTTGATCCGGCGATACGGAAAGCCGTAACGTCCCTTATTCCTGCAGGACTCTTCCAGGAAATGCTGATAGGCCAATACGGTATTTTCACTATGGCTTTGACCTATGCCGTGGGTATCATACTGCCGATCACGACAACCTTCTTTATCGCCTTTGGCTTTCTTGAAGACAGCGGCTATCTGCCGAGGCTCGCCGTCGTATCAGACAGGGCCTTCAGATACATTGGATTGAACGGCAAGGCGATACTGCCGATGATCCTCGGCCTCGGATGCGGGACTATGGCTGCGATGTCAACGAGGATACTTGAAACAAAAAGAGAAAAGATCATCGCAACCTTTTTAATAGCGCTTGCAATCCCGTGTTCCGCGCAGCTTGGCGTGGTATTCGGAATGCTCGGGCTTATGTCCGTGCGGGCGGCCTTATGGTGGTCCGGCTGCATCATCCTTGTCCTGATACTGACCGGGTATCTTGCTTCAAAGCTCGTCCCCGGTGAAAGGCCGGATTTTTTCATGGAGCTTCCGCCGCTCAGAGTTCCTGCCATGGGGAACATATTAATGAAAACCTTCGGCAGGATCGAGTGGTATCTGAAAGAGGCTGTCCCTCTCTTTGTCATCGGCACCCTGATTCTGTTCGCGCTCGACAGGATGCAGGCGCTCGGCAGGCTTGAGGCCCTGGCGTCGCCGGTTATAGTAAATTTCCTCGGACTGCCTGCAAAGACAACGGAAGCGTTCCTCCTCGGATTCCTCAGAAGGGATTACGGCGCTGCAGGCATGTTCGACCTTGCAAGGCGCGGTCTGCTAAATGAGAACCAGGTTATCATAAGCCTCGTGACTCTGACCCTCTTCGTGCCGTGTCTGGCGAATTTCTTTATGATTATAAAAGAACGCGGCATGAGGACAGCGGCCTTGATGATGGCTTTAATTATACCGTTTGCTCTGCTCGTAGGCGGGGCGCTGAATTTTATCCTGAATCTCTAAACCCGGCCTGCCGTTTAGCGCTGTTTAATTTCGAGGGTAAAGCTCTTTTTGGATTCCCCGCCCTGGCTGTCTGAAACCGACACCATAAAGGGGGCTTTGCCTTTAAACTCTGCCGGAACATTCCAGTAAACAAGGCCGGTTGCCGAATTAATAGTCATACCCTTGGGCGCAGACTGGAGGGAATAGGTCAGGGTATCGCCGTCGGGGTCATTGGCCGTGACCTGGAACGTATATACTTTTCCGTCAAAACTGAACTTCTTGTTATCGAGGATCGAGGGCGGGATATTCTTTATTTCCCTTCGCACTATTATCGGGCGGCCTGTTCCCTCTCCATCGGATGGGACAATTGTTAGCGTAATTTTGTCTCCTCTCCGTAATTGCCCTTCAATCTGCCGGCCGTTTCCTGCCGGCTCTTCGTTCCTTGTCCATTCATAAGTAAAAGAAACCGTATCTTCATCCACATCCTTACCTTCAACATCAACGCTCAGGGTGTCGCCGGGTCGGGCAGCGTCCGGAAGGATTTTTACCTTCGCTATTTCAGGAGGGGAATTTATTATCCGGATGGAATTGGAAAAAACCTCCTTGCCCTGTATTGTTGCCTTTGCCTGGACCGTATCGCCTTTCTTTACTTCCGAAGCATTAAATTGTCCCGGCTTCGGGCTCTCAACCGGACTTCCGTTTACAAGCCATTCTATCTTTGCACTTGATAAATCAAAGCCTTGCGGGACTAAATAAACCGGCGTATTGCGGTAGGCATTAATAGGCGTGATCTGCAGAGTATATGCGGGCCCCTCGGTAACGGAAGGCCCGACAGGTTTTTGCCCGCTCACTTCCGGAGGCTTTTCAGAAGAGCAGGAGACAAGGAATAAGAGAATTATTAATGATAAATATTTATACAACGGCATTATTTTAATATTGATAAAGTATAGATAATTTTGCCCTTTCAGACGGATTCGTTCGATTTTCAGCATCCACCTCTATTGTATAAAGATATGGCCGACTTACTACGGTTACCTCCCCTGAACCTGAAGATACCACTCCTTTACCGATCAAACCTTCATCTCCACCAGAATTGCCTTCAACAGTGTCAACTATTTTTGAATAAACTCTATATATAGGATATGGGTTTGCTCCGAGATCAAAATACATATCATAGGTAGTGTCGGTCCCGGGGACAATGGTCAGCAATTTATCACAGGAAGACGTCCAATCCTTTGTCGATTTATTCAGTTTATCCGTCATACATGTAGATGATGCAGTTATATGAAATTCATCAAGGCCAGGGATATTAGGATCCCCTCTGGCTGCTAAAAGCTGAAAAGTAACATCTGCGCCACCCTTGCCGGCCTCAAGAGCAGTTGTGTATCTCTTCTGCAAACCGGAGACCTGTGCTCCGGTTGTTATCATAAATATCAGCCCTGTCATAATCACGAGAGCGATTGCCGACAATATTAATATCATTACAAGGGCCATGCCCTTTTCATTTAGAAGTTTAGAGTTCTGAGTTCTGTTTCCTGTCATGTTTACCTTAGGTTATTTGGTTTTACAACTATTGTATATAACTTCCACCTGTAATATTTGTAATTGAGATTCCCAATTTGAGTTTTTAGATTAACGAAATTTATAGTCCTTGAATTAGTGCCTAAAACTTCTGTGGCAGATAAAAATTCTTTCGTGCCACCCATAGAAAAATCATAATTTATATCCCGCTGACCTTCATGAGCCACTATATATACCCTGACTTCTTTAACCTGATCCCTTATCTGTCGGGCTGTTAAACCGGATATATCATCAGTTGGAGAAAAAGGAGCAACAGTAGGAGACCAGTCAATGTCACCATCGCCATCCGTATCCAGCCAAAAATCTACCCGCATATCAGCCACACAGTCAAGAAGGGGAAGCTCGGTAAGCAATCCATCAGCATGATTAACAGTACCCTTATAAAGAATACCTATATTATTACTCGGAGCACATCTCTGAGGCATATTAGTAGTGGGTCTCCTGACATAAAAATCCGCCCTGTTAAACGGCATCCTCAAAGACGCAACGTTAGAATCTGCAACACCATATACTAAGCGCGTCTCTGCGGGGTCAGTGGGTGGCCAGGGTGACGAAGTTATACCGCTAAATGTTGTAGAAAAATTTGCGCCATTGACAACCAAAGTCCTGCCATTTGTATCTGTGGTTCCGGGTCTAAGGACGATTACCCTGTCATTAGGTGCTAAGTCTTCACCTTGTGGCGGCGTTAAAGCCGGCGTCCACTTCCTTGGATTATATGGTGATGTAAATGGTGATGCCATAAGGGTAGTCCACTTCTCACATGTGGCATTCCTCGCAACATTTATGGCTTTTATCACAAGCACATCTGAACCATTTAATCCGTAGCCGTTACCGCTACGGAAAGCACCCGGCGGATTAGATGCCCCTGCTACATCAGTCCCCCTGGCAGGGTTATCAGGTGGACCATCGTTAAAATCACGATCAATCCAGGGGGTTACTGATTCAGAAACAATTTCAGTATAGCCGGCACCGCTAAGATTCCAGGGCAGTCCATACCCTGCGTTCTGTATATCCTGCCTTAAGATTTCAAGACCTACTATACCCTCTATATTTGTTTCTGCTATTTTACTTTGTTGTTTAAACTGCGTTAACAGCCCGGTAAACACCTGTGAAGCTGCAGCAATAAAAAACACAAAGACAACCATGGTTATCATCAGCTCTACTAAACTAAATCCTGCTTCTCGCTTAATCATTGTCTCCTCAATATTGTTGAAATATTGTGAGTGTAATCCTCTCCTTTAAATTTCCATCCCACAGTGATAGAAACCTGTTTGTTATCTGTATTAAGCGGGTTGACCTCCCTGTTAGTGCAAAAATCAAAATTTGATATATTCCTGAGGTTTCTTGAGACGCGTAATCCGGTTGTTCCAAAATTAGCCGGACAGATAGTCGCTGTAAGAGATAAATCAGCGCTATCGCCGACCAAAGTGTCAACAGTTTGGGTAAATGGAAGGGCCCTCGCTTCATTCATCCTCATCTCCGCAATGCTCACTGCTTCATCTCTCAGGACATTTATCATGTTTGAACTAATACTTACCAGTGCAGTCTGCATCAGGGCAAGAAAAACTATAAGAAATACTACAAGGGCAATCATTACCTCAACGAGGCTAAGACCGGTTTTATTTGATATTACACGTTCCATCCCATTTCCCTATATTTATTCTTGTTGCGGATAATACTAAACAGTCATAATCAGGGGTATTGCTACCGATAGCAAAGCGAATAGTAGTATTATTAGGTGAAACAAGCCCTCTTGTGTCCATAGTTATTGTCCCGGTCCATGATGTTGATTCTACCGGATAGGTTAATGGTTTTGGATCCGGCCGCAATATCCTTGTATCACCGGCATCTATGGGTAGGGGGATAGCACCATCCTCATCTGTATCTTCATATACCTGGTAATCACCGGCGTTTGCCACCACAAAATGTATTCTATTCCTCTGCATCGCCCTTGCCCTTGCATTCATTAAATCAACATGCAACTCTTTTACCTGGCTCTCTATCTTGTAACCGCCCATCCATCTCTGGAAGGTAAAACCGAGGGCAAAAACAAGAACAGCTATTACAGAAACAACAACTATTAGCTCTATTAATGTTACCCCGTCTTCCTTCATTATCTTCGTCTTATTTAGGGTTAGGTTAAGGTTGAAAGATTTATTTTCCTTGCTTCCTTAGCCTAAACCTTAACCTTCTCCCCTATTTTTTCATCTCTCTTTCATATGTATCACTCTTTTTACGGGCGGAGGTTGTGATAAGAGAGACAACCCCTGCGCAGTCGGAGGGACGCCTTCCAGCGCCGCACTTTTTCTTCCGCCGGCTTCACTAAATGCAGTTGAAAGATCCAGCTGTTCAATACTTCCTGTGGAGACCTGTAGTAATGCCGTTCCTTTTAATAGAGCGCCGGCAGGACCTCCCGTATTATATCTGACTGCCCAAATAAAACTCTTGCCTCCAAGTCCGCATTCATCATTATACGGCTTATATGTTGTGAAGAACGCAAGTCCTGTTGTCGTTGCCATCGGGTCTGTGATCATCCTCTCAGCCCTGTAAGCTCTTGTGACAGAGGAGGTTCCTTCAAGATATGAATAGTTACCGGAGAGATCAAGGTTAATGTACCAGCCCTTAAAACTTGCAGAATTAGCAATAGTTTCAGTAGGTACACTGCTGATAGATGTAACATTAGTTACATCACCTGAACTCACCAGGGTTGTGCAGGTTGTGTCAAGAATATTTGAGGAGTTAAAACAAGGCTCTTTCACAGCGAACAACTTCCTCTGGCTGTCCGGGTCATCAACGTTGGTTTGTATCTCATAATAATATCGCCCGCTACCAAAGAATAACCATAGGTTATGTGTCTTGTTGTTTTGAAGTCTGGCAACTGATGAGGTAACCGGCCCAATATTATCTATTACCTGACTCCAAACCCAATTAGATGGATTTGAATCATTCTTCGTAATAAGCCTTCCGACACCTCCATCCGTCCATGTATAGGTTGGACTAGTTCCTGTCCTTTTCACATATCCGATATAGACAACATCATCCTGATAATCCTGGTTATAGTCAAGGGTGGAATTAAGCATTGAGCCGGCAAAGGCATATGGTATTGTCGTATCTTTTATCGTAACATTGGCATTATTTGCTCCCGGCCCTGCTTTAATATCAAAAATAAAGAGCTTGAGGTTCTGGTCAGAGCTTCCTACGAATTGGTGGTCGGTAGTTTGTATTGGTCCTGTAGGACCGGAACCAAAGACAACAAACCATTTGCCGTTTTTTGTATTATCAGAACCGATCCTCACAACTGCAGGACCTGATGTTGCAAAGCCAAGTGCAGGATCTGAAAACTCCCAGAGAAGCTGAGGGTTATTCTGGTCTGTGACATCAAGGGCAAAGTAGGAAGAATAGCCCAGACCCTTCGAGGCGTCTGCGGGGTCTACTATAGGCGTCCTTACACAGTTGGGGACACAGGTCTCACCGGTAGCACAATTGGCGTCAGTAGTACAGACTTTACTCGTAGTTACCGAACATGAACTTGAATTGCATGCAACACCTGTCTTTCTGCAGGCTCCGCCATATCTCATGCCGCCGATAAGGATGGTTCTCCATGTGCAGGTGGCAGAATCATAAGGATCAGGGCAGTTAGGACGTGTATCGCCGGAGATATCACCTGACCCTGGAGCACCCATGCTGGCATCAAAGATATATGGGCTGAGATCAACAGAATAAATATGACAGTAATCAGGGTCCGCAATATATTTGAGATAAGGGAGTGCATTCTTTGGGATAAACGCCCACGTCTCCTTTCCGAGGTCACTGCCTGACATACGGGCTATCTCATGCGCAGCCTGGGCAGGAGAGGTCCATGTAAGTTCCAGGTTGCCGAGATTAAAGGCATGGAGCATTCCATCATTTCCACCTGCAAAGACCTTCCCTCTTCCTTTATAACCTGTAGATCCGGTCGTTGCGGTAAAAGCACTGTAAGTTGTGTCTTTATACCTGACGTCATAATTATTCAACGGTACCCATGAGGAAATCCTCGGTGTTGAATTTAATATATCCCCGAGCTTCCATACATTTGTAGCAGAACCAATCTGCCCATATCTTGGCCTGTAATCATCTATGCCGTCGGGAACACAGGTCTCAACGCCGGGACAATCGGCGTTGATTGTACAAGATGTAGTTGCTGTTGCTGAACAAGTGCCCTTTCTGTCAATACCGGCGGTCACTACATTACCATCTTCATCTAAAAGCGTAGTAAGACCTTCTCCATGCATATAGCGGATTATATATCCTGCGTCCGTATCATCAACAGCCTGCAAATATGGTCTCAATGTCGTTTCATTGGTTACGGTAAAGTTGTTCGCAAGAAAAGAAGTGCCATTAGTCGTCGTATATATTGTCCTGTTATCAGTATCAGCCGGATTTGAGGGATTAACCGTCCTGCTCCACAATAACTGACCTGCTTTCCAGAGACTTGCTATGTTCTCGAAGATAATGGTCGGCTTTGTGACATCAGCATCGCCATCGCCGTCAGTATCCTGAAAACGTCTTGCCTTTGTGAGTTGCGCAGTTGTATCAAAGAAAAATTGTACAATATAGTCATTTGTAAGATTAAGTATCTGGTCTGCTGTTGAGTCTTCCCTTATACTGCTGTTTTTAAAGAATGGGTCCACATAATACCACATATTTTGGTCTTCCCCGATCCATCCGATTATATCGTTGCCGATCCTGCGTCTCGGATAAAAAACAGCCTGAACAAGATTTGCGCCGCTTCCCTCACCTGATGCAAGAACGGAAGCTGCCGTACCGGAAGCTGCCCTCTTAAGAATCGTTGAAAGGGCACTTCTGACAGCCTGTTCAATGGCAGCGCCTTCGTAAGCCTCATAAAAATTATCAGGGTCGCCATCCCCGTTCTGATCCCATTCCGACTGAAGGTCGGGTAGGTTATTACCGTTAATGTCTTCAAACCCGCCATTTATGGCAGCATATCTGAGCAGTGTGGAACCTTTGCCAAATGCAAAGACATTAAAAAGGGTCAGATTTTGTATGCCTGACATATTATTATATCCATAAGTGGTGCTATTCCTGAGATCAGTTGTGTGCGCCCATAAGGCTACATCCTCCATACCGGCTACAGCATATCCACTACAGGCAGGATCGCCTAACATTGGTGTTCCCGGAAAATTATACGTTTCAGGTGAGGTCGCAACCCTTGCCGGACAGCTTGTGCCGGAGCAGTTAAAAGTCGAAATATGTGGAGATGTACCGGCATAATCAACTAAGTTAGAAGGCAGGTCCCCATCCTGGCATGGTTCACCGTCAGTGATATAAAGGACATAGCTCTTTGAACAGGAAGGCCATCTACTCTGACCGCCTGTCCCATAATTATACGGATCACCATTGTCATTGCATGTATAATCAGCATTATGGTACATTGGTCCGGTGCTGCTTGAACTGCAAAGGTACCGGGCAAAATAGCCTGCAACTGTATATAATGTCTCACCAAGAGGGGTATTCGCGTTCGGCCTCTTATTGTTTATCTGATTTACTGCACTTGCAAGGTTTGCAGCCGCAATATTGACCTGAACATAGCCCCCATCCCCCTGATCAGTTGTATTATAATTATAAAACGTGAGACCTAATCTTGCACGTGTGCCGACAGCATCCTGAAGCACGCCCTCCACGGTATCCGGTGTTACAACATATACGCTAAAAGAGTTTATCGTCGTCCACCCTGTACTTGGGTTTCCCGGTCCTGAATATGCGGTAAACGAGGAAGGGTTGGAAGACCCCGTGTCAAAAGTAACATTTATATTCCCGGTGCATCCGGTGCATCCCATATAGTTCTGTGCATTGAATACGGCTTTGTATATCCCTCTATCGTCAAAATCTGATTTCTCTGTTACAAGCCTGCTGCTTGTCGTTGTTTTTCCCCCTGTCATCACCTTTTTTATAACATCAACCCGTCTCATCGTCAGCCAGTTCATAAAATTGCCGTCCCATTCAGTAGAAGCCTTAGCCCCTGCCGATTTTAAGCGACTTCGGGAAAATCTGCCGCCTGAACTGCTGTATGTGTACCAGTAATCGGAATTAAAATAGCCATAATAATCCTTAGTCGGCTCAAAGCTCTGTTCAGGGTAAGGGTGTTTTAAATAGTAACAATTATAATCATAAATAGAATTCCCTAAGGCAAAGGTCACAGCTGAGTTTACAGTAATTTTCTTGTCGCTCGGGCTGATAGCAGTGATTATCCTTTCATATGGCCCTCCGGCACTTGCTACAGCGATAATTTCACCTACCCAAAAATCAGTAACACTATTAACAGGGATTATAGTAACAGAAGCTCCTGCAACAGTAGTCGTTGTTAAAGCGCACGTAGCTGTTTCATAAAAAATAGTGCCGGAACAACCGTAATCCTGAACAATATCCCCTGTAGAAAAGTCCACGGACTGGGTAACGGTGATAGTTTTATTAGTTGTGTTGATAGAACTAATTTGCAGCCTGGTGCCTGTCCCTGCATGCACCAGGGCAATCTGCTGCCTTACCTTAAAACCTGTAACATCGTCAACAGGGATTACCGTAGCACCTGTCCCTGCAGATGTTGTATTTGTTTTAGGGCATGCATAAGCAAGATTAAACATACTCCCGGAATTATCGAGTACAATCATGACATTCGGAGGTACATCCTGTATAACATATGGCGGGACTAGACAATAGTCATTCATCGTTGCAGCATCTAAACTTTTTAAGGATAAGCAGTTTAAAAATAAAAATACAGCTATAATAAAAAAACCTAACCGTTTCATTGTACCCCCTCAGTGCATTGAAGAATGTTTAGTAATTACTACGCGCGTTATGTTGTCCCCTTCAATAATAATTTCCACTGTCTTACCCTGTTTCAACTGATCTTTATCCACCTTTATCCCACGGGCTGTTACGATAGGGACATTTGAAATATCGTAAAACTTACCGTTTACCTGAATAGATGAAAATGTAACTTCTTCTATCACGCCCATCACCACTTTAGGCGGTGTTTTAATCGTATCGGCATTGAGCGTTGATGGTGATTGCACTGCCAAAAAGGTTAACAATATTAAAATTAATAATATATATCCAAAAAATTTACCGGTATTCTTCATCTTTGCACCTCATAATTGATTTCTTAAATAATTTTAGTGTCAATATTACACCTTTTTTGTTGCTTTTTCTATTGATTAAAATCTTAGCCTCTCTAAAGATACTTTATAGATAAGCAACTTTTATACCATTAGGCAACTATTTGATATTATTTATTATTTATAAGCAGATGGGAATTTTGTGTCACAGGACTATGTAATAGATTACATACTATATGACGGAAAGAGGTTATACCGTATAAAGCCTCATCCCTTCAGGACGGTGAAGATGTTAATGAAAGGGATCTCAGGGATGCAATCAGAATACGAAACAGGGGAGCAGGGAGATGAGGCGCTATAGAGGGAAGCTTAGGTCCAGTATCCTCTTTTTTAATATCATAATCTCAAAGGCAATGGCAGCCATGGAGGCAAGCATTGACAGGAATCCTACGTTGGCGTTAAGAACAGAAGCCGGTCCGTTGTCTACATACAAAAGCCCTACCACTTTGTCTCTAAGAATAATCGGCAGGATTAGAGTATCCTGGGGTGTGCCTGAAAGAATTTCTATCAAAGGCTCATTACATTTTATCTTCAAAACAGGCCCCCGATAATTGTTTTTGGTCCTTATGACGTCAAACAGAACGGATGGTTCTTTTTCCTGCATAGTAAAGTTTTCAATGTCGATCCCCCTTGATTTCCAGCCTATAATATTACCGCCTTTTATGGAGAAAAGCGCCACCCTTTTTGCTATTTTGTAAGATTCGTTTATGAGTATTGCCGCTATCTCTTCAGTCTCTTTCACTTCCGTAAATGAAAATTTTATTTTTTCAATCGAGCTCTCCTCAACTTTTATCTCAGGATTAAAACGGTCGCTCAGGCTTATATACCGGACGTCACGTTTGATCCCATAATATTTCTCAAGGGCATAGACTAACATCAATTCAGTGATAACATGGGGTATGATTTCATATCCTGTAATGAAACGCAGATCATCGATTTCCTTTATATCTTTGGGATCAAGCATGGCGGTATGGAGTCTGTTACGGTCTTTTTTGAAAGGAAGTATTTTGTATTTATTCACAACATCAACATTGACGGAATTTATAACATCTTCAGGTACTGAGTTTATCATATTGATAGAGACGGCAGGGGACTTGAAGAACTTGCTCAAAAATTTCGCCAGCTCCTGCTCTTCAAGGAACCGCAGCTCCACAATATTTGTGCCGATCCTTCCGCCAAACTGTATCTGCCGCTTAAGCGCCTGTTCCAACTGCTGCCGGGTTATTAATGCTTCCTTTACTAAAGCCTCGCCAAGTTTCACGGTTCACCTCTTGAGCCTCTTGCAAAAGTCCTTTTTGTCACCCTGAGCTTGTCGAAGGGTGATGTAAGTAGTTGAATTATAGACATGGTTCGACAGGCTCACCATGACATTTTGATCTTTTCAAGACTTTTGCAAGAGCCTCTCTTGTTAAAGAGTTATTTATCGGTATGGATGAATTCTATTTTAATTTCCTCATTTTCATCATTATACACCTTCTTGTAATAACAGCATAGTCTTGCCGACTTATTTACTAAAGGAGTTCATAAGTAAAGCCACACACCCTCACCCTTGCCCTCTCCCGTCTCCGCACTCAGGCGGATTCGCCGAGGGGATAAAGGGGAGGGTGTTTAAATGTGTCCTTACTTATGAACTCATTAACCCGGCAGCAAAACCCTGAGCGCCCTTAGCTTTTTGGGATGTTTTAGTTTTTTCAGGGCTTTTTCCTCTATCTGTCTTACCCTCTCGCGGGTGATGGAAAGACGCCTTCCCACTTCTTCAAGAGTGTAGTCTCTGTCGCAGCCGATGCCGAATCTCATTTTCATTACCGCTTCTTCCTTTGGAGTCAGAGAATGCAGTATTTTTAGTATATGTTCGGTAATCCTGTTTCTTTCAGTGTCGAGATAGGGCGACGGGCCGTTCTCATCGCAGATGAAATCTTCCAGCGTGGATTTATCATCTCCTGCCTGCGAATGGATCGATATGGGATCCTGAATTGCGGCATAGACCTCCCGTATCTTTTTTTCGGCAATCCCGAGTTTTTGTGAAAGTTCTTCCGTGCCGGGTTCCCTGCCGGTCGTATGCATCAATTCCTTTGAGGCGCTGTTGATCTTGTTGTACATTTCAATTACATGCACGGGTACTCTGACAGTCCTTGTCTGATCGATAAGCGCCCTCATGATTGCCTGCTTTATCCACCATATTGCATAGGTGCTGAATTTAAAACCTTTCCTGTAGTCGAACCTGTCCACCGCTTTCATAAGGCCGATATTGCCTTCCTGTATAAGGTCTATTAAAGGGAGTCCCCGTCCGACATAATGTTTTGCCGCATTCACCACAAGTCTCAGGTTGCGTATTATCAATTCATTTTTTGCCTCTGAAACAAGCGTCCTCGCCTTTAAAATCGTATCATGTTTTGTTTTGAATTCATCAACGGTAATGCCTGTTTCCGATTTAATCCGTTTCCCGTTATTTTGAAGAGCAAGGTTATCGATTATCTCAAGGCTTTTTATAAGGGCCTCATCCTCTTTTTCTTCATGCCCGTTATCTCCGTTTGTCCGTTCCTTACTGCCGCAACATTCTTTAAGTCTTTTGTAAAGCGGCAATCCGGCAACCGTTGTTTTAATAATACTATTCCCTTCCTCTATCCTCTTTGCAAGGTCCGCCGCTTCATCTCTTTCAAGGACGGTAATATTTCCCATAGAGCATAAATAGGCATGGACGAGGTTGTCCGTTCTTTCGTTGTTTGGAAGACCGTCTTTTACTTTGACCTGTTCTTCCTCTGCATTTTCCAAATGATCATCGGCCACCTTGACCCCGATATCCTGAAGGAGGTCTATAAAAGCCTCAAGGTTTTCATTATTGTCGTATTCAGGCGGGAAAACGCTATGGAGCTCGTCAGACGTGATCCGCCCCCGGTCCTTGCCCCATTCAATAATGTCCGAATAAATGTCCGCTTCTCTCATGATGCGCGCCCGACTCCTCCCTGCATCTGAATTTGCTTGTTAATATTTCAAATAGCAAATTGAATGCCGGCGGATGTGGTTCTTTAGAAATGCTTATATGACGGAGGGTTGCGATGTTTTGGTCCGATAAACAGAGGCCGGTTTCAACCGGATTATTATCATGTGAGAATATGAGAATGAGAATGTGAGAATGCAAGGACCCGTCTACTTCTTACAACTATTGAACTTAAAGGCTTAAAAAACCTAACCGTTGCGTAAATTCATTTAACGGGTGAGGCTCTTGCAAAAGTCTTGAAAAGATCAAAATGTCATGGTGAGCCTGTCGAACCATGTCTATAATTCAACTACTTACATCACCCTTCGACAAGCTCAGGGTGACAAAAAGGACTTTTGCAAGAG
>JBAZZX010000027.1:0-38189 GCA_041658585.1 Thermodesulfovibrionales bacterium | reverse complement strand
CTCATTCCAGGTGTATCAATAAACATCATGCCTTTATCAAGAACAATGAGTTGCCGACGCGATGTTGTGTGTGTACCTTCTCCTGTTCCACTGACAGCTTTTGTATCAAGAGCATCCCGTCCAATCAGATGGTTGATCAGTGTAGTCTTGCCGACTCCGGATGACCCAAGCAGGCAATATGTTCGCCCCGACATTAATACCTGCTGGAATTCGTCAAATCCGGAACCAGTTATGTTGCTAAGTGCAATAACCCTGGTCGTGATGCCAGCCTGTCTAATAGCAGCAAGCTTCTGTTGCAGCTCATCGTGGGAGATCAAGTCCGTCTTGGCAAGAATGACAATAGGCTCAACATGACCGTCAGCTGCCATTACTAAATACCGATTCATTCTATGTAAATTAAAGTCAAAGTGACATGACTGGACAATGAAAGCAATGTCAATGTTGGCTGCAATCATCTGGTAGTCCACTTCTATGCCAGCACGTTTGCGGCGTAAAAACGTCCTTCGTGGAAAGACCCCATGGATGATTGCCGAGGTGTCATCATTGTGATATTGCACGGTGACCCAATCGCCGACACATGGCAGTTTAGCCGAGGACTCAACACGGAAATAGAACTTCCCTGCAAGTTCAGCTGGGATCTCTCTGAGCTCATTCCTGATAATGTACGAGTTGCGGTCAACTGCTGACACACGAGCAATGCCTTGATCCTCTTGGCGCATGTCATCGACATGTGCTTCAAACCAGGGATCAAAACCTAGATCAATCAATTTCATCATATCTTGTCACCGAACGAAAAGCTGAGCCGGAGCAGCCCCATGGGCTGCGATCGGCTCTATCGGCTGGTTAGCCCTTTGCCAAGAACCCTTCATGAAACAAAACAATGCCTTCTGGAACCCTTTCGGTAAATGTGAATAGTAAGCATGTAGTAAGAGGTAGTAAGAGGGTCAGGTCTTGTTTCTTGCAGAATCTCATATCCCCTTATTCACCATCCTGCTTACCGTTGAGTAATGTATCTCCAGATAGTCAGCAATCTCTTTCTGGCTGTATCCATATTTCTCTATAGCCTCTTTTGCCTTTCTGCTTATCTCTTTTCTTCCTTTTGTCCCTTTCAGTAGTTCCGCAAGTCCAGGTCTTCCAATATATCTCTGGCTCTTTGGTATCTCTTTTACTTCTTCATATCCTTTTACATGATTTAAGAATCTTTCTATAAATTCATCTTCTCCAAGTATACTCTGTCCTTTTACATCTTTCCAGATTTTTTCTCCACCTATGCCGGCCATGACAAATTCTCTGTATTTTTTCTCCGATTGTCTCCCCTTTGGTCCAAATTGCCATAATATCCAGTCTATTGTTAAACAAGGATGCGGTTTCTCTTTTCCTGCCGTGCCACGGTAGCTGCTCCATTTCCATTCCTCGGGGTCTTTTACTGCCTTTGCCCTTACAGGGTTCAACACCACATATCTGCTTACTTCAAGCAGATGGCTTTCCTTCTGGATTAATATCGCCTTGTATCTGCCCTGTAATATATGTCCAACCCTGTTATGCCTCTTGTTGAATAGCTGGGTATAGACTCCATTTAGTTGCCTCATTCCATGAGAAAGATTTCCATCAGGTGTCTCTATGATCAGGTGATAATGATTATTCATAAGGCAATAGGCATGACATAGCCAGTTGTATCTCGTATTTACTCTATGAAGTACTTCAAGAAATATCTTTCTGTCTTCGTCTGCTTTGTAGATGGGTTTCCTTGCGTTTCCTCGTGATGTTATATGATAGACTGCTCCGTCATATTCTATCCTTAACGGTCTTGCCATGTTGGTTTATAACATAACAATGGATTCATTTGCAAGAAACAAGACCTGACCCCCTATGGGGTTCCTGATTACTGACCGAGTGAAAAGCGTTTTACAAAATCGGCTGTAACGTCTCGTAGTAAGCCGAAGTATATTGCATCTTGTTCACTGGCGGGGCGAGCGTCAATTGATAAGTTTTCCACACCTGAACTCCTTTTCTCCGATGATTTAACTTTTTCGTCGTCATGACTTTCTATATCCTTTGGGTTACACCCCCGCCAATTGCATTCCACCAAATATCTTGCGATTGCATTTTTTGAAGTGTCTTCCTGGTTGTTCCATCGATAAAACCAGATAGTTTGGTGTGTCTCGGTGTCGATTGCACTAATATCAAGCATGGCACCAAGTCTTTTCGCAAACGAAAGTTGTTTGATTTCGTTTGCTCCAATGACATCCTTCAAATTGCTGATTCTATTTTCATCAAATCCCACTGCCCCCAATCGATCACCATATTTAGTTGATTCAAAAAAGCCATGTTCTAAGCGAACATCACGGCCTGGAGATAGCTTGACGCGCTCTAGTGAATTAACCTGAAAGAGAACTTGAGCACCAAGTTTCTTTGCACCTTCAATAGCGGTCATGTTTGTACCGATAAGATTGTTCAACATATTCCACGAATACACAGTGTAACCTTGGCGAACGAGTGCCCGTTCAATCTCTGCCATTTCAACACCACAAAGAGTTTTGACGACATCGCCTTTACCTTCCGCTGCTCCTGTAACTTCAGACGCAGACTTATTTGCACAGGAGGACGGAGCATTTAGAGCAACTGATTTTATTTGCGAAACCATTTTAGAATAGCGAGGAGTTACTGTTACTTCTGCCAAGTTTCCGCTTTTTGTAGTTTCAATTGCATTGCTCTGAACAAGAACGAAATTACCGGTGCATCCACTTTGCGTTAAAGCAATCATAGAAATTGCTGCAAATAAACAAAACCCATTTTTGGATATAAACTTCCTTCTCATGTTTTACCCTCCCTAGTTTCGACTCCAAGAAACACTGTCAGGCACCAAGATGGAGTCTTTGTCTTGATGTTCAATGACGCGGTCACCGGCTTGTCCGGTGCAGCGCCTTGTTATGTGAAACCTAAAATAAACCAAAGTTTTTTCTGCTTTCATCCGGTATCAGTGAATCTATTAGCCTAGCGACTGGGTCAGTTTGATGGCCGTAAACTCTGTGTTCGCCAAGTTTAAAGTCTTCGATTAAACTTGGCTTTTGAGTTCTAAAGAATAAATACTCCTTTGAGTAAACCTGAACCGAATTATTGACAATTTCAACGGTTTCTTTATCTGCCTCAATCGATATAAGCCTTGGGTACGATCGATAAGCCATAGGTGAAGACCATACTACTGCGATGTTGGGAGTCATAGGAATAACAATCTTCAAACCACTAAGATGTTCAGTCGCAGCATTTATGTTAGAATAAAAGCCATCACCATAAATAAACTCAAATTTTTCAGAAAACAGAATGGCAAATTTCCCAGCCCCCTTTGAATTTTGAACAAGAGTTTTATATTTTTGGTTAATGTTAGCCGCGATGAGCCTCTTGCTTTCTGCTTTTTCAAGTTTTCCGCGAAACGACTCGACGAATGAGTTTTGTGCATTTCTATATTTAGGAGAGCGCACTACCAGAGAAATTATACACTCTCTGAGTGTGTCTAAATTCTCATCCTCTCTTTCTTGGGAGAGGTATAAAAATTTGGTCGTATTTTCGGTTTTAAGTTCACTTTTTAAAGACGTTAGCCAACCAACTATTTTCGCCATATTTTGATCGGGTTCATCAAAATAATGTTCTATAGTTGATTGCCAAGGGCTTTCATTTTCGAACAATATATTATGGCCGTCAGATATCTGTCCAAATTCTTTTGACTTGGAGGGAATCACTTTACCTTTAAAGTTAATTCTTTGTACTAAGCCTCTTTCGTTTTCCCAATACTTTGAAAGCCCTTTGGGCCACCAATGGTGCTTTTCTCCTTTAATAACTATTCTCTTTTTCAATGCAGCTTCCTTGACCGCGCTAAATTCACATAACGACAACATCAGCCGGAGCGAAGCGATCGGCTGTATGGGCTTGTTCGGTTTTTTTAATTCTTTTTATTCCAGTAACCTCTGGTGCCGTGAATGTTTGATAATTCCGCGCGATGTTTATAAATATAATCCCAATCAATATCATCAACGCGAGGCCATTCTTTTTGTTTAAATACTTTTTGAGCGTCTTTTTCCCAATCTGCAACTGAATAGCCACTTGCAGAGGGTTCCCCCGTTCCTTGATTAACAACAATAGAAGTTAAAATTGGCAATTTTGAATAAGCACAAGCAATCCAGGCTAACTCTAACCCATAACGTATAGAATGTCCTTGAACACGTTCCCCATACCCTAAATGGTCAAGCACATCACGATACGTTAACTTTTTACCAAGCTTTGCATTCTTGACGCATACTTCATAAATTTTTATTGCTTGTTGAGTGCAATCCATTTAACTCACCTCCACAATATAAATTTTGTCATGACCGAACGCTTGCTTCACCTGGCGGCGAGCGCCGTTTCTCGCCGATCAGGTGCAAGCGGTGGTTAGTATCAGCCCGTAAAATCGCTTCTTCTTGTCCAATCAAGAGACCATTTGCCAGAATTCTCTTTTGTTCCAATCTCCAAGAATAGCGCACACGAATACGACAGAACGTCACCGTATTGCTTCAGTTTGTTGTAATCGTGTCTCCTATCAGACTTGTTTGAGCTTTTCTTAACTTCTATCACCAGCAGGTTTGGGCCATCACCTCCCCTCTTATGCACAATTATGTCAGGGAAGACCGATTTGGCCTCGGTGTCATTCCAATCGACTTTATCCTTCGGCAACTCAAGTTCTTTGGCCTTTTCATAATTCTTATTGTATTCGCAAGCGTAGTAGCAAGCGTAGTAGGGTCAGGTCTTGTTTCTTGCACAATCTCATATCCCCTTATTCACCATCCTGCTTACCGTTGAGTTAGGAGAGATTTTATAACTAATGTTCCCATACTTGTAGCCTTATTAATAATGCCGGGTTTTCTGATTTGCCATTAACGCTTCCATTGCTTCTTTTATTGCCTGGTCCAATGCTTTGCTTAATCCTTTCGCAAGGTTCAGGTATGTTCTGTCTTCAAGCTTTATCTTTTTTGATATAGTACTGCCGGATATCCGGACTTCATCCGAAGAATATAAAGCGCAATCAAACATCAGCTCCCCGTAAGAATCATTCCCCTCGTCATGCCGTTCAAATTTCTTTATGTCTATATTGAGGGAATAAAAACCTTCAGGCACGACATTCGATACCCTTACCTCTTTAAATACGCCTGCCGCTGAAAGATAATTCTTCAATGCCCCTCTGAACATCTCCTGAGGTGACGCTTCCCATTTGGAATACTTTGATAGCTCCAGTTCATAGGGTGAATTCCTGTAGGCTATATAAGGCTGCGAGAGATATCTCGGCGCGTTGACCAGAATGACAAGGGATTTATCGGAAAAACCGTCTTTGACAGTGGAGGATATTTCAGGGGCGTTAAGATTAAGGCTATAGATTTTAGTATCAGGCATAGTACAGGCGGAAAGAAAAAAAACGGTAACCGTTAAACAAACCGTAATAAATCGGATTGCAAATTCAGCATGGCTGTTATTCAGGCTTGCTTGCCCGCCGTTATTGTGGAGGGGCCGGAATCGTTTTTTTTTCATCTTATTCCCCCTTTTTCTCTTTATAAATAATACTCCAGGGCTTGTTTCTTATCTCCTGCAGAAGGTCCTGTAATTCTTCCGTAGTACGTGTCATCGAGTTGACAAGATGGTCAAGATTTTTCGACTGATGGTCAACAGCCCTGTCAACGGATTTAGATGTTTTTTCAATGCTCTTAATCATATCACCCGCCTTCTCGATATCTTCCCGCGCCTTTTTCAGCAATTGTGAAACATCGCCTTTATTGCCTTTCAGGAGGTCTTCAACCTCGGTCAAAACCCGTTCCAGCTTATCAGTCGAAACCTTTAGACTTGAGGCGATTTTATCGATACTTGACGTGCTTGATAAAATAGCGCTGTTTGTATTCCCTATCAATGCCTCAATGCCTTTTACGTTTTTTTCGTTAAATAATCTGTCAACATCATTAACCAGCTTCTCTACGGATGTCGATAAAACATTAATCTTTGCCATAAGAATATCCATCTGCATAAGTTCTTCGGAAGGAATAACATCTCCGGGTTTTATTATCTTACTTGTAGTGTTGTTTACGGAAAGCAGCAGGTAGATATCGCCGACAAACCCGACCTGGGTAATGATGGCTTTTGTTCCCTCGTACAGGATAGAGCCTTTTTTAAGGCCGATCTCTACGGTTACAGGTTCTCCCGGCTTGAGAGGCGGTCTGATGTCCGTAATTCTTCCAATCCTTACGCCTCCGAGTTTGACCTGGGCGCCGGTCTCAAGTCCTGCCGCATTCATGACCTTCACATAATAATTGTCATATTTTTGAAAAAATTGCCCGCCGCCTATCAGGACTATAAACACGCTAAGTATTGCTATGGCGGAAACTATGATTATACCGGCCTTTACTTCTTCTTTCATATCCTTATTCCCCTGCTATCACCCTGAAATAATCCTCGGGCGAATACATCTCCTCTTCAGGCTTTCTTTCGAGAAACATCCGTATCCTCGGATGGTCCGAGGCCCTTAGTTCTTCAAGGGTCCCGGAGAACAATACCTCTCCTTTGTCAAGCATGATAACATAATCCGCGATAGCGAATACACTGGGAAGTTCATGGGTTACGACAACAATGGTCATCCTGAATACTTTGCCGAGTTTCAGGATAAGTTCATCAAGACCCGCGGCAGTAACCGGATCAAGACCCGCGGATGGTTCGTCAAAAAACAATAGTTCCGGATCGAGAGCCAGTGCCCGTGCAAGACCCGCCCTCTTCTTCATACCGCCGGAAAGCTGTGAAGGATAAAAGGCGTCAAATCCCGAGAGTCCTACAAGGTCAAGTTTCATGCGCACCATAATCTCCATTGTAGATTCCTTGAGCTTTGTATGTTCACGCAGGGGGAGCGATACATTGTCCATGATCGTCATAGAGTTAAGTAAAGCCGCTCCCTGAAACAGTATCCCCATCTTTTTTCTCACCTCATTCAAACGGTCTTCGTTCATTGCAGTTATATCATTGCCCAGTATGTTTATTTTACCCTTCGTGGGTTTCAGGAGACCTATTAGATGTTTCAGTAAGGTGCTCTTTCCGCAGCCGCTGCCGCCGAGGATAACCGTGGTCATGCCTTTAGGAATGGATAATGAGATATTCTTCAATATCTCCCTGTCTCCGTAATGGGTCACAAGATTGCTGACTTCTATCGCCGTTTCCATTTATGAATATACCTAAACCCTGCAAAACATATTTTCAATTTACTAATAGGTTTATAAGTAAAGACACATTTAAACACCCTCCCCTTTATCCCCTCCCCTCGAGGGAGGGGCAATTCTTAAGTCCCCTCTCCCTTTTCTCCCCGTCCCGAAGGCTTTCGGGACTGAGTGCGGAGAGGGGAGAGGGCAAGGGTGAGGGTGTGTGGCTTTTCTTATGAGCTCCTTAGTAAAAAGTAGAGATGTTTTTTATCATATCTACCTTTCATTTTATGCAACTGCTGAATATATTCCATCACCGCTTTTAATTTGTCTACGTAAAATAGTAAAACAACGCCGTGAAGAACAGGTCGAAAATTATCACAAGGAATATGGACGAGACCACTGCCGCGGTTGTCCTTCGCCCTACTTCCTCGGCCCCACCGGACACCTTAAAACCCTGATACGCCCCGACAATCGTAATCACTACGCCAAAAACCCATGCCTTCATAAGGCCGGTAAAGACGTCTTTCACAAGGAGCGCATTTACGGACTGCTGGAAGTAATTCACGGGGTGGATTTCGAGTATGGTCACGGCCAACACGAACCCCCCGAAAATCCCTATGAGGTCGGAAATAATCGTCAGAGCAGGCACCATAATCATAAGTGCAATGAGCTTCGGCGCAACAATAAAGCGCACGGGGTTTATTCCCATACTGACAAGCGCGTCGATTTCCTCGGCAGCTTTCATAGAGCCTATCTCTGCGGCATAGGCCGAACCGCTCCTGCCGGAAACGATAATAGCCGTCATAATCGGTCCCAGTTCGCGTGTCAGGGATACTCCGACAAGGTTTGCAACATAGATCAGGGCGCCGACCTTCTTCAACTGATAGGCGGCCTGAAAGGCGAGGATCACTCCGATAAAAAAGGAAATGACCGAAATGATCGGAACGGAATTATATCCGGCCTTCACCATCTCGTTGATGCTTGCCTGAAATCTTACAGGAATACCCTTAAACGGAGAGATAAAGGTCCAGTAAAATACGTCATTAAATATTTTTGAGGCGTCATGAATGTCCCTTAAAAAAGGGGTTGTCTTTTTACCTATGAAACCAAAAAAGCTCTCAACTGTTGATGGCATCGTCTACCGTACTGTGTATTTCAAACACCCTGTCAAGTTTTGAAAATCTGAAGATCTCCAGTATGCTATTTGGTATTCCGCAGAACTGCAGTTTTCCACCGTACAACTTCATAGACTTTAGCCCTTCAACAAAGGTTGCTATACCGGAACTGTCAATATAGGTAACTGACTTCAGGTCTATGTATAATGCCGCCGCCTTCTTCATGATATGCCCCATCATTTCATTTCTAAGTTCGGGAGATGAATACATATCTATATCGCCGGTTATCGCTATTATCTTTTTGCCCTTATAATCGATGCTCTCTATTTTCATTTAAGATATTTCACCAGTATCAACCTGTTTCCCTTCTTTTTCTTCTCATCCAGCTCAAACACATCAAAGACCCTTTTTATAAAATGGATACCCAGGCCTCCGGGCCTGATATCGTCGAGGTCTCTTCCTTTTAATGCTTTCCTCCGGGCCGTTAAACCGTTGTCCTCGATAACGACGTAAAATTTATCAGGCCTGATCGTATATTTTATAATAATCTTCCGTGAAACGTCACCCTTATATGCATGTTTGATAACATTTGAACATGCCTCATCAATAGCCAGTCTGATATCACCGATCAGCTTTTCATCCATTTCGTGTATTTGCCCTATTCTATCCGTAATAGCCCTGATAACGGAGAGATACTTAGGGTGCGAAGGAATGGAAACGGTTATAGAATCCTTCACAGGAACCTTACTTCAACTATGGTGAGATCATCAGTCTGCTCGACCCCTTTCGAGAACTCATTGACATGATCGGTCAGCTTGTCGATGATATTTTCGTCTGCCGCATGTTTTCGTACGAAATCAACAACGGCATCAAAGCCGATCCTGCCGCCTTCCCTGTTTTTCGCTTCAAAAACCCCGTCCGTCAAAAGTATCAACCTGTCGCCTTTGTTCAGTGAAAGCCGGCTGACCGGGTAATCTTCAGGAATAATACCAAGCGGAGGCCCGGCAGGCAGGGACGTTACCTTTACTTCCTTACCCGTAATCCATAAAAAAGGCGGATGACCTGCTACGGATACCTTTAAATCGCATTTTACCGTATCTATTATCATATAAATAGCGGTCAGGAACATGCCTCTCGGCGTTCGGGAAAGCACGGTATTCAGGCGGTCCATAACGGTTTCAGGAGAATTGACCTCATGGGCCAGATACCTGAAATCGCTGATTATCTTTGCCATATATAATGCTGCGGATACTCCTTTTCCGGACACATCTCCTATGAAAACTCCGACCTTGCCGTCTACAGGTTCAATGAAATCATAGAGGTCTCCGCCCACCTGTTTGGCGGGAATATTAACCGCCGCGGTCATGATGTTGCCCTTTCTAAAAACAGGCGATTCAGGGAGAAAGCTTTTTTGAAGGGTGGCGGCTATTTCTATCTCCTGCTTCAGCCTTTCCTTTTCAAGCGACTCGGTATGATAAAGCGCATTCTCTATCGCAATGGCAAATTGCTTTGTAAGCATCCGTATAAGTTCCAAATCATAATCTTCTCTTTTCAGATTGATCAATTCCACAACGCCTATAAGCCCTCTCCTTCCGATAAGCGGAGCGGCTATAAGGTTCCTTGTCTCAAACCCCGTCAGTTTGTCGGCATCCTGAAAGAACCTCTTGTCTGATTTAACGTCTCTGATAATCAGCAATTCCCGATTTTCTGCAACCCAGCCTGCAATGCCCTGACCGATATCAAGCGTAATTTTTTTCTTTAAAAGGTCCGACGCCTCACCTTCATTGCACAAAGCCACCTCAAATTCAAGCTTGCCGGTGTCTCTGTTATAAAGCAGAATAGAACATGCCTCGGCGTCCATTACGCTCTTGGCCTTTTCCATAACAAGGGTCATAAGCTCTTTCATGTCAAGCGTGGAAGAGATCGTTGCTGAAACTTCGGTGAGTATTCTGAGGTCTTCAACTTTTTTCTCTAAATTCTTCAGATATGTCTGCTGTACGGTGGTTTCGGCATTATTGTCCATAGCTTATTGGATAACAGATTTTAAAAAAGAATGCAAGGAATTTTCAACCCAAAAACTGCGGATGTCCAAAATAAATTTATTGTCAATGACCGTATTATTTATGCTTAAATTCGACAAACAAAGCCATGCAATTTAATGTAACTAAATTTTTTGCTTAAATTAAAGACTATCAGATGAAAGAGGATACAATTTTTTATCAATATTGTGTTAATATCATTACCGATAAAAATATATATTTTAAAGAACCAGGAGGAAGATCATGATAAGAAAATTTTTAAAGTGCAATGTTTCTCTTCTAATACTTCCGATAATGTTTTTTGTTTTGTCATTTTCTCAGGGCTGTCAAACCGTGCCGGCTAAAGTTCAGGGAGAGGAAAAACAGCCTGTTGTTAAAAAGTCTGTCGTCATCAAAGAGTCCGCTGTTAAAGAGTCTGCCGTCAAAGAGAACGACCTTGAAAATGCCGAATATTCTTCACTTTCTATGTACAAAGGTAAGGTAAAGCTTTCCCGCGGCCTATACCGGGCAAAAGCGGCCAAAGGTTCGGCCACGGAGACGATAGTGGCATTAACTAACCATATTGCCTTCGGCAAGTCGGCAAACAGAGAGGGCTCTGCCGCTATTCTCGTTACGAATATCGGCGGGAGCGGGTTCTTTTATGATCTGGCCTTTATGGTAAAAGAAAAGGGCAAGCAGAGGAATATAGCTACAACAGCCCTTGGCGACAGGGTGAAAATTAAGTCTCTGTCTATTGAGAATGGAAACATAATTGTGCATATAGTGAAGCACAATAAAAAAGATCCAATATGCTGCCCCACCCTGGATGTAACGCAAAAGTATACGTTGCAAAGCAATAAGCTCGTTAAGGTATCAGGCAAATAAAAAAACGTCTCTTTCGGGAATTGCGTTGTTGAATAAGGGATGCAAAACACGTCCTCAAAATGAAAGGAAGATATAATAGTAAAGCTTTTAGGCGACCCCTTAATGCACTGTTACCACTGTTCGATAAGCATTCATCTTAAAGATAAATGAGGTTAAAAGGGCCGTCAGGTGAATATGGATTATCTTTATGTCGCGTTTAAAAGGTTTATTATTATGTCTTCCTTTCATTCCATACAACTAACGGTTTTTTTATAGCTTCAAAAGCGTCAATCCTGTTGCCGGGTCAAACTCTCTTTTTGCGTCAATCCCCTCTATCTCAAGGATAATGACCTCAAGCACGAGAAAGGTTTCGGACGCCCCTCTCAGGCAGCCGACCTTTACCATGTCTTTTTTCCCGAAAGCCCCGTGGAAGTGTATCCTGGGTTCGTTGTCCTGCCGGAAAATCGTCCCTACACCCATCACCTCATGGCTTTCGACTATTTCCTTCCAGACAGGGACAGGCGGCATTGTTTCCTGCTCCGGGCCGACAACAACCCTCCCCTGTTTAATGCCGCCGACAAGGTACATAACTGCGCTTTCAATCTGTTCCTTTTTTGCAATTGAAACTACGGACTCAATGATGTCGTCTTTGTCCTCAAGCCTTGCAACAACAACTCTTCCCGTTCTTCCAACCCGGTATTTCATATTCCCTCCAATATTTTTATATGTTTTTATTGCAGATATGATATAATTTTTTCAGGTTCAATGCAAAGTTTAAAAAATCTTTCGTATTTTTAATATAAAGGGGGTGATAGATGAATATCGTTCCTGTTTTAACGTTGGTTTTATATGAACTTTAAAAAGAGAGGTATAAAAATGCATATTAAAAAATCGTGTTTTATTATCTTCACAAGCCTGCTGACACTGGTATTTTTTGCCGGCTGTGCGGGGTTGGAATTCGCGCCTAAAAAAGGCGTCTGGATGTACCCAAAAGAATTAGTGCAAGCTGACAAAGCCGTCTCGTCTGCCGAAAAAGCCGGTAAAAAGAAGGAATGCCCGGCGGAATTCGGAGAAGCTAAGGCCGCTACTGACAAAGCCTATGATATCTATCTCGGATGCAAGATAAAAGAGGGTATCGACATGGCAAAGGATGCGGCAAAGAAGACAAACACCCTCTGCCCCAAGCATCCTAAAGTTCTCGCAAAGTTTACCCTTACAATCAATTTCGATTTCGATAAAGCAAAAATACGTAAATCCGATAAGGAGCAGCTCCGTAAAGCCATCGAGTTCATCAAGAAATATCCTTCCAAAAAGATCATGCTCGAAGGACACACGGATTCGGTCGGTTCCGAAAGATATAACCTGAAACTTTCCTTAAAAAGAGCGGACACTACTAAAAAATATCTTGCGAAAACAGGCGGCGTAGATACGATGAGAATCGCCGTTCAGGGGTTAGGTGAAGAAAGACCTGTTGCTTCCAACAAGACAAAGGCAGGGAGGGCGCAGAACAGAAGAGTCGATATTCTTATTCTGGAATAAGCGGGTTTTTACCCTTTAATCCCAATACTGTTCACTTAAGTTGATTTTTGTGGTATTCTATTGAAAATTTCAACAGGAGGACCACACATGGCGAGAACCGTTGCTGAACTTCCAGGAGGTACCAGGATTACTGATTACATCAGTCTGGGCGTAGTTGCCAAAACCTTTTCGGGTAACTGCGGTTGCATCCGCTCTCAACCACACCGGCAAAACGAACATACGTCAGAGGGATCTGCCAGCGCACGTGGTTGTTTACTATGTTATCGCTTTGACCTTGTACATGCAGTCGTCGTACCGTGAAGTCCTGCGTTGCCTTCTCGAAGGAATCAAGTGGCTTTTGGGGCCTGCGGCGATTGTCAAGGTGACGGGCAAGTCTGGAATTTCTCAGGCTCGTACTCGGTTGGGATGGGAGACGATGAGGCAACTGCACGACGATTCTTGATCACGAAAAAGCTCCAGCCGCAGAATTAGCCGCGCTGTATCATGAGCGATGGGAAATAGAGACTGCGCTGGACGAACTCAAGACCCATTTGCGTGGCTCCAAAATAGTATTGCGAAGCAAGACCCCGGACTTGGTACGACAGGAGTTCTACGGTCTGCTGATGGCACACTTTGCCATCCGTAGCTTGATGCATGAGGCCGCCCCGAAAGTTGGCTCGGACCCGGACAGACTATCATTTCTTCACGCAGTCCGCGTGGTCCGACGTAAAATTGCGAGCTTCGCGGCAACACCCCCCTCAGGGCAGAAATGTATTCCATGAGGCTGTCCTGCGAGAGATTCTTGATGAGCGCGTCGTGTCGAGCAGGTCTCGTCGCAACCCCCGTGGAGTAAAGAGGAAAATGAGCGGATACCCACTTCGTCCAAGGACGCACTCTCATACCGTGAGAATCATTATTGAAAATCATATCAGAGTCATTAAGTGAACAGTATTGTTTTTAATCCCCTCTTTTTAGAGGGGCAATAAATAAACCAAAAGGCGGGAGCAGGTTTGGAACCTGCTCCTTTTATTTTTATCTTGACACACTGAGGAGGTCCGTATTTTATGAAACAGATAACCTGGAATTTTAAACGGCTCTTTGACGGTGACGACGATCCGCATATGGATGAGAAACGAAAAATTGTACAGCAAAAAAGCTATGAATTCATAAATAAATGGAACGACCGCAGGGATTACCTTAAAGATCCTGCCGCGCTTAAACAGGCATTGGATGAATATGAACAGTGGAGCGGCAAATATGGTCCCGACGGCGATGAAGGTTATTATTTCCAGCTCCGGACTGCACAAGACCAGAACGACCCGAAGCTAAAGGCAAAGTTCAACACCATTGAAGACTTCTGCAAAAAGATAGAAAACGATATCCGGTTCTTCTCTATGCGGATTGCGAAGATTCCGGGGAAAGACCGGAAAAGGTTCCTGGCTTATGAAGGTCTTAAAGAATACAGGCATTATCTGGAACGGCTGTTTGCGGAATCAAAATTCCTGCTGAGCGAGCCCGAAGAAAAGATCATGAACCTGAAATCATCCACATCGTACTTCAACTGGGTAAAAATGACGTCGGGCTTTCTCGCAAAGGAAGAGAGAAAAGTTTTAACCGAAGACGGTAAGCGGGAGCAGAAAGCCTTTTCAGATATTGCAAGCCTTATGAACGGCAAAAACAAAAAAGTCAGGGACTCTGCTGCCGGAGCGTTCAACGATATCCTCAAAAAGCATGTTGATGTAGCTGAGGCAGAGATAAATTCGGTGCTTGCAAATAAAAAGACGGACGACGATATCCGCAGTGTCCCACGGCCTGACATGGCCAGACATATCAGCGACGATATAGACACCGGGATTGTCGATTCATTGATCAAGGCAGTCTCCGGCAGGTTTGATATATCAGCGGACTATTATAGTTTAAAGGCAAGGCTCCTGAAAGCAACAAAGCTGCAATACCATGAAAGAAACGTTGAATATGGGGCCATCACCAAAAAATATCCCTATAGAGAATCCATGAAACTTGTTGAAAAGGTCTTGAAAAATCTTGACGGCGAGTTTTTTGAAATACTCCGAAGTTTTATCAACAACGGTCAATTTGACGTGTTTCCGGGAAAGGGAAAGGTAGGCGGCGCTTTCTGTTCACACAATCTGATCTCCCAGCCTACTTATATCCTTCTCAACCACACGGACAGGCTAAACGATGTGCTTACGCTGGCCCACGAACTCGGGCACGGCATAAATAATGAATTAATACGGAAGAAGCGGAATGCCCTGAATTTCGGGACCCCGACCTCCACTGCCGAGGTTGCAAGCACCTTTATGGAAGATTTCGTGCTGCAGGAGATATTGAAGCGGGCGGATGACGAACTGCGGTTATCCATTATGATGATGAAACTAAACGACGACGTCTCCACGATATTCAGACAGGTTGCCTGTTACCGTTTTGAACAGGAACTTCACCGGGATTTCCGGGAAAAAGGATATTTATCAAAAGAAGAAATCGGAAAGCTTTTTCAAAAACACATGTCGTCTTATATGGGCGCTGCGGTTGAGCAATCACCCGGTTCGGAGAACTGGTGGGTCTACTGGAGCCACATCAGAAGTTTCTTCTACGTATACTCTTATGCAAGCGGCCTTCTTATTTCAAAGTCCCTACAGAATTCCGTTAAAGAAAATCCTTCTTTTATAGAGAAGGTGAAGGATTTTCTCTCGGCAGGACTATCCGACTCTCCCAAAAATGTATTCATGCAGCTCGGTGTCGATATTGCAAATGCCGGATTCTGGAACAGGGGATTGGAGGAGGTTGAGGGTTTACTGCGTGAGACTAAAAAGCTGGCTTTAACGCTTGGGAAAATAAGATAACATGTTTTTCGTGTAAAATAGACTGGTCAACTACATCTTTAAAGAGGTGCGGTATGCTTAATAAGGTATTTTTCCTTTTGATTCTTCCTTTTATGTTTTCTATGTTATATGCCGTTCCGGCAACTTTTGCTGAGAGCATTGAGGACGCCTGGAAAACGGCCCTTTCCGTTGACTACAGGCTGCAGGCAAGCCGCATGAATATTGAATCCATGCAACAGTCCCTTGAAGCGGCGAAATCAGCCCGGTATCCTTCTCTGAATGTCGAGAGCGGATATACCATTCTGAACGAAGCTCCCGCAGCAATTGTTTCGATACCGAATATCCCTGCAAAGCAGATGACAATGTCGGAGGACAAGAGCTTTTCTTTTAAAACAATGATGACCCTGCCGATCTTCACCGGCGGACTTATAGCTCAAAGCATTGAAGCTGCCCGGTCCGGACTTCAGGGCTCCGTTCAGGATGAAGTTAAGACCGCCCTCGACGTCAAAATGAATGTTACTGAAGCCTATGCCGGTGTGCTTCGCGCAGTTCGCTGGGTCGAAGTTGCGGAAAGCAATGTCGCAAGCCTTAGCGCCTATGTAAAAGACGTAGCAAATTTCTATGAACAGGGCATGATAACGAAAAACGAGCTTCTTGCCTCAAAGGTTTCTCTTGCAGATGCAAGCCAACGCTTGATCCAGGCCCGTAACAATCTCGAAATCGCCCGCGCAGCCTATAACAGATCTCTCGTCAGACCCCTCGATCAAGAGGTAAAGATCGACGACATATCCGCCGAACCCGTTCAGATCAATCTTGAAGCCCTTACGGCACAGGCATTGGCCAAACGGCCCGAGCTTGCTTCCTTTGCAGAACAGGAAAAATCTATCAAGAGTCAGGCTGCAAGTGTGCGGGCGTCAGCCTGTCCACAGATTGCCCTTTCAAGCGGATACAGTTATCAGCAGAACAAATATCAGGTCTATGAAGATTTATGGTCGGCAACACTCGGCCTTAAATGGGAGATATTTGACGGCGGCATAGCAAAACATAATGCAAATGCCCTGCTTCGGAAAGCCGAAGCAATAGGCAAACTGCGTGATGATACGGCTTCCGTGATTACCCTGCAGGTACGAAAGGCAAGCCTCGATGTTGAGGAAACAATGAAGCGCATTGATGTTGCCAAAGAAGCCATAACACAGGCGGATGAGAATCTGAGAGTAACTAAAGACCGTTACCGTGAGGGCGTCGGCACCAATACCGAAGTCCTCGATGCGGAAACTCTGAGGGTCCGCAGTTATACCAACTATTATAATGCGGTTTATGACGCCGTCATTGCAAAATTCAGATTGAAATATGCGGTCGGAGATTTATAAAACTATTTATACTTACTGACGATCTTTTTGAAAATCTTTTTATTCTTCTCTCTCTCTTTCGTTGCTACAATGGTACGCATGGAAAAAACTCTCAATGCATCCGAGACGGAGAGCGTACCCTCTCCCGAGTCTTTTCTTCCGGCAAAAGGGAAGATATCGGGTCCGCGCTGGCACATGCTGTTGATATTCACTCTGCATACCTGGTTTGCAAAGACGTCTAAAAGGCCTCCTATGACGTCCGCATCATTTCCGAAGATGCTTGCCTGCTGGCCATAGCTTGATTCGATGATATACCGGATCGGCGTTTCAACATCTTCAAACGGAGCTATCGGCACTAACGGACCGAACTGCTCTTCGTGATACAACCTCATACGTGAATTAACCGGATAGAGCACGGTCGGATAAAAAACGGTTTTATTTACCGTTTCGCCGCATTTGTTTATGACGCGCGCCCCATGCCTTTTTGCATCTTCGGAAAGCCCTTTGAGAAACGCGGCCTTTTTCGTTTCCGGTAAAGGCGTTATGGTCACATCCTTTTCCCATGGCATACCTACCTTCAACTTTTCTACTTCCGCAATAAACTTTTTTATGAACGGTTCCGCGATCGCCGTATGAACGAATAATATTTTCAAAGCGGTGCAGCGTTGTCCATTGAAGGTAAGACTGCCGCCGACGCATTCCTTTACGGCGACTTCCAGGTCGGCATCGGGCAGAACAATTGCGGGATTCTTGGCCTCGAGACCCAGCACCGATCTTAGTCTTTGAGGTTTTGGATGCCTGCTTTTCACTATATCCGCGGTTTTACTTGAACCTATAAAAGCAAGGACGTCGACTTTACCCGACTTCATCAGCGGTGTTATTACCTGTTTTCCGTCTCCGTAAATAGTGTTCACTACACCCGGAGGGAACGACTCTTGCAGGTCCTTAAGCAAAGGATAATGAAGCAAAACCCCGAGTTTAGGAGGTTTGAAGATCGCCGTATTGCCCATCAGCAGGGCCGGAATGAGTGTGGTAAAGGTCTCATTTAAAGGATAGTTGAAGGGCCCCATGCAAAGCACCACTCCCAGCGGCGACCTCCGTATCTGTCCGATGATCCCCTGCTCTATCACAAACCTTGATGAAGCCCTGTTCATGTCCCTCAGGGCTTCAATGGTATTCTTTATATAACCGATAGTCCTGTCGAACTCTTTCTTCGCTTCCTGATAGGATTTCCCGATTTCCCACATCATAAGGCGCATGATGTCCTTTTTCTTTTCATGCATACGGAAAGTGAATTCTTCGACGTGTCTGATCCTTTCGCTGACAGGCATTGAAGGCCATATGCCTCTCCCGTTGTCATAAGCCCTGACGGCGGCATCAAGGGCCTGCAAGGATTCTTTTCCGGACAGCATAGGGAATTGTCCCAGCGCCTTTGGATAAAGCCCTTTGGACGTCCGTATATAAATCGGCGAAAAGACTTCATGCATACGGCCCTTCCAGACCCTTAGTTCACCGTCGACCAGGTATTCTCTCTGGATCAGCCCCTTCTTCAGCCTGAACTCTTCAGGTATATCTTCTTCCCACGGAAATATTGAATCGATTATTTTCTCTTTAATCATTAGGAATGCTCCCGTATTATTTTGCAAAAGATATTATATAACTCTTACTGGCGATATGAATAGTATGAATTGTTTTTGTGGTAGGGGCCTAACCTAAAAGTTGCAAAACAGATTTACAATTTGGAAGGTAGATATGATAAAAAGCTTTTAGGCGACTCCTTAATGTACTTTTAACACTGTTCGATATTCATTTACCTAAAAGGCACTTTAGGTTTAAAGTGCCGTCAGGTGTATATGGATTATCTTTTGTCGCGTTCTAAATGTTTTTTATCATGTCTGCCTTTCATTTTATGCAACTGATGAGTTTATTCTTTGATATACGTCGGCGCTGCTTTGGGTGAAAGGCCGCCCTTGATATTGTGATAGAAGGCATAGGTCATCGGTTCATCGGTATTCAGTTGTTCCGCCTCGATGACCTTTCCAAGAAAGATAGTATGGGTGCCTGCATCCAGGGAACCTATGACCTCGCATTCAATATAGCCTATAGTATTTTCTAAAACAATCGGCGCGCCGGTTTTTCCGATCCGATAATTGATATGCTCAAACTTATTGATTTCCCTGCCGCAGTGAAATCCGAATGTTCCGATAAATTTCATAGGCGTTTCCTTCGACAGGATTGATACCGCAAATACTCCACTCTCCTGAATATATTCATGGGTCAGGTTTCGTTTGCATATGCTTGCGGCCACCTCAGGCGGCTCAGACGTCACCTGAAACACCGTGTTGGCAATCTGTCCGTTAAGCTTATCGCCCTTTTTTGAACTAACGATATAAACACCGTAGCTTATTTTTTGAAGGGTCTTCCTGTCCATAATCACCTCCTGTTGATATTTGTAACTTTACTCATCAGTTGTAAAATACTATTACAAACAGCAGGGCTGATGCGATGAAAAGGTCTTGTAGCGACACATTAATGTACTCTCATAATAAGAACCAGCCTTTTTCTGAAAGTCACCACAGGTTAGCTCTGCATTTATGTGATTGAAATATAATCCTTTGTCGCATTATAAGACTTTTCATCGTGTCTGCCCTGCTGTTTGTGCAACGTTTAATCTTGACAACATAATTATATTTGCTAAAATAATTACTAAAGATTCTTATATAATAATTGCAAATATCCTAAAAGCATAATAACCGAATAATGAAAATTAGACAATTAAAAATATCACACCTACCATTAATTCTTCTTTTCCCCTTGCTTGTTCTTTTAACTCTTATAGCCTGCAGTTCACCAAATTTCATCACCAGGTCCGAAACCTCCGAATACTGTAAAAGCTGCCACGTTATGGAAGCCGAATATGAGGCATGGATGCATTCCGGAGCCCACAGGAGAAAAATGTGTGTGGACTGTCATCTGACAAATGAAAACAGGGCGGTGCATTATTGGCAGAAGTCTCTTGACGGCTTAAAGGATTTGGTGGTATTTCATTCGGGAAGGATACCTGATCCGATCAAATTGTCCTCGCATGGAGAAGAAGTGCTTCAGAACAACTGTATACGCTGCCACGAGACTACCGTCATGATGATGGACACCGGGAGAAAATGCTGGAACTGCCACAGGAGAATAACACATTTGCATACGGGTATAATGGAAACATTGTAAACACTACCCTCTTAGAAAAGAAGGGGTTGTCATGAAATATATTCCGAAAGAGAGGTCCGATATGAAAAGCACCAAATATATCATCTTAGCAATATTATTCACAATCATTTCAATTGCCATTTTCCTTTACTCCTGTACACCTCCGAAAACAGAGCCTGTCAGGCCTGTTAAAATTGCCGACGGCGATATTGATCCTGCAAACTGGGGAAAGGCATACCCGCTTCATTACGAACTCTGGAAAAAGACCGAGGAGCCTACCGAAGCCGGGAAAAGCAAGTATAAGAGAGGATTTGATGCAGACAAGATAATCTATGACAAATTATCCGAATACCCTTATATGGCTCTTTTATTCAGCGGCTTCGGGTTCGGTGTGGAGTACAATGAACCTCGCGGCCATGCCTATATGGTCATAGACCAGCTCGATATAGATGCCGGAAGAGTAAAGGCCGGGGGCGTTTGTCTTACCTGCAAAACTCCATATGCGCCTAAACTTGAGAAAGAGATGGGCGTCGATTACTATAAAATGCCGTTCAAGGAAGTGCACGCAAAGATCCCGACGCAGTTCCAGAAGCTCGGGGTAGCCTGTGTGGACTGCCATAACAACAAAGATATGTCTTTGAATATATCAAGAGGCTTTGTGTTGGGCGCCGCGCTGAAAGATATGGGAGTTGATCCCGAAAAACTTACCCGCCAGGAATTGCGAAGCGTCCTCTGCGCCCAATGCCATGTGACCTATAACATTATCAAGGACAAGGATATGAAATCCATAGGCCTTTTCTTCCCATGGCAGGGAAGCAGGATGGGAGGCATTACCATTGAGAATATCATTAAAAAAATCCGCAGCGACCCTTCATATCTTGAATGGAAACAGAATGTCACAGGCTTTAAACTGCCTTTCATACGCCATCCGGAATTTGAGTTGTTCTCAAATAACAGCGTTCACTGGAAGGCAGGCGCTGCCTGTGCGGATTGTCACATGCCTTATACAAAGGTTGGTTCATACAAGGTATCAAATCACCGTGTTACAAGCCCTCTTAACACCGACTTAAAGGCTTGTATGCAATGCCATGCGGAAAGCGCCGAATGGCTGAGGTCTCAGGTTGAAACTATTCAGGACAGGACTATCTCTCTTACTATGCGTGCCGGATACGCTACTGCTACGGCAGCCAAGCTTTTTGAGAAAGCCCACAATGCCGAGGCTGCAGGAAAAACTATAGACAAAGCATTGTATGACAAAGCCAGAGATTACTATGAAGAGGCATTTTACCGCATTCTCTTCATTGGAGCGGAGAATTCCGTAGGTTTTCATAATCCTGCTGAAACACTTAGAGTCCTTGGAGATTCCATCGCCTTTGCAGGAAAAGCGGAAGGATTTCTCAGACAGGGGCTCGTAAAAGCAGGTGTGGATGTCCCTGTGAAGGTTGACCTTGAATTAAATAAATATATAGAAAACAGAGGCGAGAAGAAACTGAAATTCAATAAGACGATGGAGATAAAAGACCCGTTCGGTATTCAGGACAGGTTCTAATGATTTGTACGCATCAGCGGGTCCAGGTTTTCAGCTTGGACCCGCATTTTTTGTCACTTCCGTTTCCGGCTCTTCTGATAAGCGCTCACGATGCTTGCAGCCACCTCTTCTATTGCCTTATTTGATACGTCCAGTACCTGCCATTTGGGATGTTGTTTGAAATATTTCTCGCACCATTCAATTTCATCCGATACCTGAACAGGGTCTGCATATTTGGCGCGAGGCTCGAGACCAAGCTGTTCGAGCCTCGCCTCCCTTAACTTTACAAGGCTTTCGATATTAATAATGAGAGCAAAAATATTCCGCTGGTCCGCGTCTGAAAGTTCCTGCGGCGTTTCCATATTCGGATGTATAGGCATATTGGCTACCTTCCATCCCTGGTTTGCAAGATATGTGGACAAAGGGGTCTTGCCTGTCCGCGAAAGACCTACAAGAATGATATCGGCTATTTTTAGACCGCCGGGATGTTTTCCGTCATCGTGTTTGACTGCAAAATTGATCGCATCAATGCGTCGGAAATAGTCTTCATCAAGGATATACTGTCTGCCCGGAATCTCAAGCGGTTTTTCCTTTAAAAACAGAGACAGCTGGATGATAAAATTGCCTATCACATCGATAGCTTTAATCCCCCGCCGGTCGGCTTCCTTTATCAGAAAATCTCTCAGATCAGGCTGGACGATACTGAAAGCCACCAGTGCGTCGTCCGCAGACGCCTCTTTGATAATGCGGGTTATATAGCGCTCATCCGTCACCTGAAAAAAATTCTTTACCTTTACATTTTCACGGTGAAACTGCGCAAGTGCGGCCCGTGCAATCTTGGTTATCGTCTCGCCGGTGCCCTCGCCTACAAGGTAAATAATTTTATTTGCCGATATGCGCTTCTCTTTTGATTCCACTTTTTTCATGGGAAATACCTTTCGTCCAGAAATAAAACGGCACATTTCCGTAACGTATCAGCACCCCGTCCATATACTCGGACGACAGGGGCTTTATGATCAAATCAGCGGAAATCATTCCGGCCAGTCTTTTCATATATGGCACAAGCTCTGAAGGAGGTCTCATCGAATAAAGAAGCTCAACGTTCTTATAGACCAAAAGGGAGGGCGCCGTTATGTCATCCGTAACAACGTTAAGCCCGTCGTATTGAAACGGATAGATATCGGTAGCAATGACCTTCACTCCCCTTTCCATAAGAGAAAAGGCCATGTCCGGAAAATGGCCGATGCCGATCTCGGCAACACAGCCGTATCGTTCGGCTATATAATCCGCCAGACCGTCTATTCTTCTACGTTTCTCCAAAAGTACACCTCATCCAGGGGGATCTTTGCAATCTTAGCCTTTGTCTTCATGCCCAAGGCCCTTTCCATCTGGATCTTCTGCTCCAGCACGGCCACACTCTTTCTCGAAGACACTGCGGTATCCGGGTTTACCGAAATCGAAGTGCATCCGTTGCGAATCATAAATTCCAGGTAATCGGGATATACGCTCGGCGCCTGCCCGCAGATGGATGTGGTTACTCCGTGTTTTCTGCACACCGCCATCGTATAAGCAATCGCCCTTAAAACGCCAAGGTTCCTCTCATCATAAAGCTCCTGAACTGAAATGTCGTTACGGTCTACCCCGAGTACCAGCATGGTAAGGTCGTTTGTCCCGAAGCTAACACCGTCTATACCCTCTTTACAGAATTCCTCGATCATGAAAACGGCGCTGGGGACTTCGACCATGATCCATAGCTGAAAACTGTTGTCAGCCCTATGGTCTAATCCCTCCTCTATCATAATTTTCACGGTTTTCCGGAATACCTCAAGGGTCCTGACAAAGGGCACCATGACCCATATATTGGTAAACCCCATTTGCTCCCTTGCTTTTCTTATGGCCTTTAATTCAAGCCTGAATATGTCGTCTTCTTTTGTGTAGCGGAATTCCCCGCGATAACCGATCATGGGATTGGGACCAACATGGCTCCTCTCATATTTTTCCCCGCCGGGCAGCTCAAGAAATTCATCGGGCTTGAAATCGAGAAACCGGTAAACTACAGGCTTCGGGAAAAATGCCTCGGCAACCTGACCTACCCCGTTTGCAAATTTATCGATCATCACCTGGTCTCCGCCTTCTTCAAGGAGAAGCCTCGGATGCTTTCCGATGCTAAGCATCAGATGCTCGGCCCTCATCAGTCCGACTCCGTCTGCATTTGTTTCCTGTGCTATTCTCTGAGCAATCTCGGGGATTGACAGGTTCACATAAACCTTGGTTGCCGTAACAATCTGGGAAGACATATTCATGGAAACGGCCTGCAACGGCGCTCCGGCCTCCGCTTTTTTCGCGACAGCGCCTTTGTATACCATGCCCTTCTGTCCGTCAACCGTCACCACGTCGCGGTCTTTCAAAACCTTTGTAGCCTTCTCAGTCCCGACGATGCAGGGCACGCCCAACTCGCGGCTCACAATTGCGGCATGGCAGGTTTTTCCTCCCAGGTTTGTCACTACTGCGGAAGCGATCTTCATGGCAGGCACCCAGTCCGGGGTCGTCATTTCCGTAACAAGGATATCACCCGGCTGAAGACGCGATATCTCTTTCACCTTCAATAATATCCTTACCTTGCCCGACACCGTACCGGGGCTTACGCCGATACCCTTAACAAGGACTTCCTTATCCATTTGGTCCTTCCTTTCTTCCGTTACTATTTCTTTATTTGCACCGTGAACAGTCTCAGGACGCGCCTGCAGAATGAATATCTTTCCCTTGTCGTCTATTGCCCATTCAATATCCATGGGTAAACCGTAGTGCTTTTCTATGTTTACTCCGTACTTTGAAAGCTCGCCTATCTCATGATCCGTAAGAGTAGACCTTTGCTGCATGTTCCGGGGGACTTCAGCCCAGACGGTACCTCCCTTCCTGTCAGAAATGATCTGCCGGTCTTTTTTTACCACATTCTTTTCAACAATTCGGAAAGTGCCTTTTTCGACGACATACTCATCAGGCGTCACCTGTCCGCTTACAACCGCTTCTCCGAGCCCCCACGATGCGTTTATGATCACCGTGTTTTTCGCGCCGCTCACCGGCTCTATGGTAAACATGACCCCCGAGGATTTTGAGAAAACCAGCTCCTGAACCGCAACACTTATGAGCACGTCGTCATCTGAAAAGCCTTTTTCTTTGCGATATACTATGGCACGCGGAGTGAATAGTGAACTCCAGCATTTCTTTATGCTCGGCAGAAGGTTTTTTTCGGTTACGTTAAGAAAAGTGTCCTGTTGTCCTGCAAAACTTGCCCCGGGCAGGTCCTCTGCAGTTGCGGATGAGCGCACGGCAACCGGGAGATTCGCCCTGCCCGATTTTTTGCATAGTTCCTTATAGTTATTTAATATGTCCTTCTCCATATCCTTGGGTATCGGCAGGCCTTCTATTAATTTCCTGAGTTTTACTGAAACCTTATTCAGCAATTCCATGTCCGAGGCGTCAATATCGAAAAGCAGCGCTCCGATCTTCTCTTTTGCTTTCGTCTTTTCAAGAAAAAAACTGTATGCATAAGCGGAAATCGCAAAGCCGTCCGGAACAGGCGCGCCTACCTTTGCGATCAATTCTCCGAGGTTGGCGCATTTGCCGCCGACCATCGGAATATCTTCTTTCTTAAGGTCTTTAAACCAGAGGACAAAATCACGATTCTCCATACAAACTGCCTCCTTTCTTTTTGCTTTACGACTTTGTATTAAATCCCTCATCCCTCATCCTTCATTCCCCTGTCTCCATTCGGTTATCTTGTTTGAAACTTCTTCGATTGAACTGTTTGTTACGTCAATAACCCGTATCCCATTTATCCGGCTGAATATCCGCCGGCTATAGTCGAGCTCTTGCGTAATGCGTAAAATATCAAGATAGTCGGTAGCTCCGGCATATTTCATCCTCCTTTCCCTTATAAAGGCAAGCCGTTCAGGTGCGATCGTCAAACCCACTTTTTGCGAGCTCACGGCAAATAGTGCATCAGGAGGCTCTATGCCTTCAATAATTGGTATATTGGCTACTTTCATATTATGGTTGCACGAAAGATAAAGACTGGTCGGGGTCTTGGACGTCCTTGAAACACCGCACAGGATAAGGTCCGCCTGTTCTAAAGTCTCAACGCCCTGTCCGTCATCATGCTTCAGAGTAAAATCAATCGATTCGGCAAGACGTATGGATTCCTCGCCAAGCCTCCTGAGAATTCCCGGACTGAACGATGGGATAAGGTTGAACATCTTGCCGATACGTTCCAGCAAAGGCCCAAGCAGGTCAATGGCAACAATGTTCGTTTTCCGCTGCTCTCTGCGCAGCCATGACCTTAGTTCCTGTGAAACAAAGGAATAAATTACTATGCTGTGCGCTGCTTCTGCCTGAGCAAGAATGGCCTGTATCTGTTCTTTGGTCTTTATATAGGGGAACTTCTTAAAGACAGGATCTATTTCCTTGAATTGCACTAATACCGCGCTGATTACCATTTCAGCCGTCATCCCGTTGCGTCTGATACTATGAAGACATGCACCTTTTTTTTCAAATCAGCCAGTCTCCCAAATACTTCTTCCACTTACATCTCTTCTAAAAAGAGGGGATTAAGTGATATGTCCAAACAAATAATCGAACTTCGGCGAAAACTCTCCTTGTTTAACTATCAGTTGCATAAAATGAAAGGCAGATATGATAAGAAAGCTTTTAAGCGACTCCATAATGCACTATTATCACTGTTCGATATGCATTTATCTAAAAAACACATAAGGTTAAAAGTGCCGTCAGGTGAATATGGATCATTTTTTGTCGCATTTAAAAGGTTTTTTATCATATCTGCCTTTCAAATTGATAACTTTACAACGTTCAGATTTATTCCATTATTCTTTTTACATCCTTGTATTTCTCTTTCAAAGCTTTTTCCACTTCCTCCGGCACAAGCCCCTTCACGGAACCGCCGAAAGACGTGACTTCCTTTATGATACTGGACGTCAGGAATGTGTATTCTTCACTCGGCATCATAAACACCGTCTCAACATTATGGTTGAGCCTCCTGTTCATCAGGGCAATCTGGAGTTCGTATTCAAAATCCGATACGAACCTCAAGCCGCGCAGGATCGCTATCCCCTTTGTCTTTCTTACATACTCTACAAGCAGCCCATCAAAAACCGACGCCTTGGCGCCCTTTAACCCTTTGACGGCCGACTTTATGAATACAAGTCTTTCTTCAAGGGTAAATAAAGGCTGTTTCTTCAGGCTTGGAGCTACTGCAATAATAATCTCATCAAATATCCTTAATCCCCTTCTTATTAAATCGAGATGACCATTGGTAAGCGGATCAAACGTCCCGGGGTATATAGCTCTTCTCATGTCTTGACCTTTCCGTAAAGTGTAAGCATTGTATCTCCATATTTATATTGTTTAAGCAGCTTCAGATTTCCGAATGTCTCAGGCAGCTTTTTCTTAAAAAAATGCTCCACGATCAAAAGACCGTTATCACTCAAAAGCCCCTTTTCATCGATCATAGGTATTACTTTTTCAATCTCATCAGACTGATAGGGAGGATCGATAAAAAAAATATCGTAGCGCTCATTTTTCGCGGGAGCCTTGGCAATAAATTCGGCGGCATAGCCTCTTATTACAACCGCCTTGTCCTTAAAGCCGAATTTATCCATATTATTACTTATGGTATCCGCCCTGAGTTTATCCGGTTCAATAAAAATCGCGCTTCCCGCACCCCTTGAGAGCGCCTCAAGACCTACAGTCCCGGTGCCCGCATATAGGTCGACAAAACCGGCCCCATTTATCCTGCTTCTTATTATGTCGAACAAAGCTTCCCTAACTTTAGAAGAGGTCGGCCTTAGTCGTTCCCCGTCCGACATCTTTTTCAGAAGCCGCTGCGTCGCCGTCGGCCTCCCCTTTGCAGTCCCTCCGGATATTCTCATTTGAATATATCTTACTACAAGATACGCGAGCCTGCAACAAAGTGAATTACCTTAAATCATTATTACTTAAAAGTATGTGTTCTTACTAATGAACTTCTTAGTATACTCACCAGTTGCAAAAACTTATTACAAACGGCGGGGCTGATGCGATGAAAAGGTCTTGTAGCGACACCTTAATGTACTTTAATACTGTGCTCCAGCCTTCTTCTGAAATACACCACAGGTTATATCCGCATTTATGTGTTCAGAATATAGTCCTTTGTCGCATTAGAAGACTTTTCATCGTGTCTGCCCCGCCGTTTATGCAACGTTTAGGTATAATATGGATATGGCATTCACGATTGCATTAGCCGGCAAAGGCGGGACCGGCAAGACTACCATTGCAGGTCTTGCCGTCCGATATATCCTTGAAAGAAAGAAAAAACACGTCCTTGCCGTGGATGCGGATTCAAACAATTGTCTAAACGAAGCGCTGGGAGTAGACGTCCATGCAACCATCGGAAAATTGAGGGAAGATTCCCTTCAGATAATCAGAAGCGGCGCTGAAAGACCCGGGGGCATGTCTATGGAGCAGCTTTTTGATTATCAGGTCCAGCAGTCGCTTATTGAAGCAAAAGGGTTCGATCTCCTGGTTATGGGAAGGCCCGAAGGACCCGGTTGCTACTGTGCCGCCAATAATATCATAAGAAAATATACCGACAAACTGTCGGAAACCTATCCCTATGTCGTCATAGATAATGAAGCCGGTATGGAGCATCTTAGCAGGAGAACAACGCACAGGGTAAATCTCCTGCTTATCGTGAGCGACCCCTCCGTCAAAGGCATTCATACGGCAAAGAGGATTCATGATCTCGTTGACGAACTTCGACTTGAGATAGACGGGAGCGTTCTGATTATAAACAGGATATCCGGAGAAGAAGGGAAAGGCTTAATAAATCTCGCCGGGGAAGAAGGACTTATCATCGCAGGTTTAGTACCGCAGGATGAAGCGATATTCCGTCTCGATCTGCAAGGGAAATCGGTATTTCAATTGCCGGATGATTCAATAGCATTAAAGGCCGTCTTCAATATATTCGATTCTGTAAACATACCTTAAGATGGTAATTTTTTCATAGGCTATGATTGATATAATTAAAAGTAATATGCGATCTGTGGAAATGACCAGAGAAAGATATTTAAAACCATGAGAATTATGCAAAGATAGATCGTAGCCCAATTCTTTAACTACTTTATTCTATATTTCTTGAGAGTATCGATTCCCACGCAAAATCAAATTGGTCTGCTAACCGTAGAGCCTTGGCCTTCCCGTTGACAAATTTCTATGAAAATGAATATTATATTAATTCTGAATTGTATGCTTCGTCGAAAACAATACGATTCAATTTCGGGCGGATAGCTCAGTTGGGAGAGCACAGCCCTTACAAGGCTGGGGTCACAGGTTCAAGCCCTGTTCCGCCTACCATTTGATTCTGCAAAGGTAGTAGTTTATACCTTTTAGACCTTCCCGACAGAAAGTCGGGAAAATCGCACAGGTTTTAGTCTTGTTGCTCGCTTTTTACACGGGGGCGGTAGTTCAGTTGGTTAGAACGTCCCGACTTTCGGTCGGGAAGGTCGCACAGGGTTTTAGTCTTGTTGCTCGCTTTTTACACGGGGGCGGTAGTTCAGTTGGTTAGAACGCTGGCCTGTCAAGCCAGAGGTCGCGGGTTCAAGTCCCGTCCGCCCCGCCATTAAAACCCCACTATTATCAATGAGTTATGCCGTTCCATTTCTTGTTCTCCGTATCTGAATAACCGTTAAAAGGCGGGATTGTGCCCAAATTGTGCCCGTTTGTGACTCTTTCGATTTTTTCATTTGACTCTTTGTGAAGATTCGATATCTTTTCAGATGCTCTTCTTAAATCTTCCTCATTCACAATGTTATACCTGTCGAATACTGAGCGCGTCTTATGTCCTGAAATCTTCATAGCTACTATTTCAGGGATCCCGGCTCTTATCATATTTCTAACCGCTGTCCTTCTCAGATCGTGGAAAATCTTGTCATACTTTTTCAGGTTTTCGCTTCCGCACTCATAGCAGACAAGGTCCTTTCGCTTCATTCCCTCTGAAAGTTCAATTACAGCCTTGCAGTTCTTACACTTGAAAATCGGTCTGTGTCCGCATTTAAGCAAGGCTGAAGCCCATACCTTACGGAAATCACCTACCTTCTTTCCGTCCCTGAAAAACACATAAGGACAATTAGGAAATTCCTTGTCCCTTATGGCCTTCTGTTTCAGGATGATCTGGTATAGTTCGCCTGTCAGATAAATGATTCTCGGCTCATCATTCTTTGTAGTCCCGGATTCAAGGATTATTTTTCCCTCAATCAGATCCACGACCGACCATTTGAGAGATTCTATTTCGTTTTTTCTCATGCCGGTATGATATCCCATTGTTAAAAGCGGTTTCATGTAATCAGGGAGCGCGTCTTTCAAACTCAGGTATGCTTGATGCTCGAAATAACCCGTCCTGACATTGTTCTCTTTGAGCTTAGGTATATAAGGGATATGCACGACCTTCGGCGGCGTAAGTTCCGCGCCCAGGGAAAACAATCTCTTCAGGACTGTCAGCTCTCTGTTAATTGTCCCGTTTTCGGCGCCCTGCCCCTGTCTTTCAAGCGTATATCGCTGCGCCATATCCGTGCTTATGTTAGAGGCCCTCATGCCTGAGAAGTACGCTCTCAGATGCAAAAAGCGACATAGTAAGGTTTCAAGAGATTTCCTCTGATTGACCTTGTAATCGTTTATCAGATCATCAGCAAGTTCGTCAAAAGTTATTCTCTCTACTTTCAATCCCGGGAATTTGCCTTCTTCAATTTGGCCTTCCCTGAGTCTCAGGAGTCTCTTTGCTATGCTCTCTTTGACAGACTTTGAACTTTCCCTGTAGGCTTTTCCGTTGCGGTAATACTTGATCCAGAAGATATCGCCTCTTTTATAAATAGCGCCCACTTACTTTTTCACCTCCTTTTTCTTTTTCGTTCCCCTTTTCTTCAATTCACCTCCCTTTTTAACCTTCAAGCATTTAAGGGTAATGTGCAAAAAGGCCGGTATTTTTCTTTTCCCTGACTCCCATAGTGAAATGCAAGTCTTTGTAACACCGAGCGTAGACGCTAAGTGAACTTGATTTAAACCGCGTTCATTTCTCCACGCTATGAGTTCTTCAGGTTTCATTATCTTAGAGGTTATCATTGATAACTATATTTGTCAAGATATTGTTAAAAGGTGAATTGAGTTTTATTTTTATCTATCCAGGTTTCCATATCCCGGATATCAAGAAGGATTCTTTTACCATCTCTCACATAAGGGAGTTTACCAGCCCAGAGCATTTCCCTGACTGCCCAAATGCTCCGGCCTAAATATGTAGACGCCTCTTTAATCGAATAAAGGCGCTTGTTTAATCCCTTTGTTTGAGTTTCCGTATTCATTGCCTCGCTGGTATTATTCCTTGGGCGTCCCTTTTTGGGCACATTCACACTGTTTGTTGACAAGTCTCTGTTCTTTCCGCTTTTGATGTAAGGTAATCTCTTTCTGTGAAGTTTTGACCCTCAAGAGTTTTCAACCTCCTCATGTTCAAGGTCTATAACTTCCTGTTGGTCAATTTGTTTAATCCCCTCTGAACAGAAAGACAATAAAAAACCCAGTAGAGAATGGCAATATATAGAATAGTCTTCAAAAAAGGAAATGATTTTCACGGTGAAACCGCCCCTACAGCTTCAAATTGCGAAATAGGTTTGTCTTTATGTACCTTTTTATTTCCTTTTTTGAAGCTATACGTTTCACTTTTTGAAGTAGCTCTTACTCTTAACTTAGGGATGAAACATTTCCATTCAATTAGTTGAAAATCATCTTTACCGTATCTTTTCCATCTCTCAGATAGTGTAAAAAGGCTTAAGCTTTTTCCATCGCTTCTCAATCCGCCTTTATCAATGGGATCTATGAAGCCTTTATATATAAGTTCCTTTATGACCCTGCTGAAAGTTGCAGATGCAAAACCATATTTGTTACCCTCCGAGTAGGAGAAGGAAATTTCTATAGAATAACGTTGAGGATCGTTATAGCTGATTTTGATTTTTCCTAAAAAGAAGGGGAGTGCTTTCGCCGGCGCATACTTCAAATCTTTATATGCCTTACTGTTTAACATCTCCCATGTTAAAGGTACAAAAGGCGGTAATCTATCTCCACGCCTTTTCGTTCTCATCCAATTTTCCTTGTTCTCCTCATATTGTTTATGAATCTGATGGTTTCAAATGTCACCGCACCTTTTCCGCGGATGGTGAAGTCGATTTCAAAAAGAAAATTTGGTTACGTAGTCTTTTGACGGCCGAGACGAAATCAAGCACACCAACAGGCATGTTATTCTGTATGTTCTCGGTTGCCCTATCAATATCACCTTTGATTTTAAAAGCTACCTTCGTCGGGGTTTTTAGGAATGCAGTCACTTCGAGGCCTTGAACAAGGAAAGCGCCACTTATGAATGGATCTTCGATTTCTAATTCTTTCCCTTTATTCATCAGTTATTCTCCTTTCTTTTTTGTTATAGGTCTACTTTAATATAAAATCTAAGGGTCTGTCGAAAGCTGTATTTTTACACTTTTTGCAGAAATACAGTCGGGAAAGGAAGCCGCTTTATTTCTGAAACAGATTGACGAGACTTAAGGAATAGGAACAATTAATGCTGATATAAACGAGGGAACGCATTAGATGCGATACACTGAATTTCATCCGCTTCTTTCATTGCTTCTTTTATTTTTTTTATTCTTTCTTTTTCTTTTCTTTCTTTTTCTTCTTTTTCTTCTTTTGTTTCTTCTTTTATTTTTTCTTTTTTATTGTCACTGGGCATTGTCTGTTTTTGCCCCTGAATAGATCGCTTCGGCCTGTAGAATGTATTATTTAAATAATAAAGAAAAGTGAATATTTTGTGGGCATCAGAAACATCACTGTGGGCATCAGAATCAACACCTTGGATAATGTACCTACCAAAGCGCATTTGCACCAGTATTTGGGAAGTAAATTTATTTAAGATATTCAACTGTTCTTGGGAATTAGGTTGTTCTAATAATTTCATTCCACGATCTATCATGTTCTCTTTGAAATTCTCATTATCGAAGTTTTTGTCGGCCAGGTCGATAAAAAATTTTTTTTGCTTTGTTATTTCCGTTCTTATTTTTTCAAAAAAAAATTCCAAGCAATACGCTGTAAAAAGAGAAGGGTTCAACTCACTCCTATGCTTAGTAAGAAAATCTATTTTATTGAAGAATTTTGGGTATTCATTATTCTCTTTACAGTATTTGAAGAAACCATATAACAAAGCTGCTTGGAGTCTCAAGCATTTAATTACAGAAGTTTTATCAGTCCTTTTGTGTGTCTTTGCCCGCAGTTTTGCGATAGCTGGATTTATAAGGGCGTGCTCAATAAAAGCTATGAATGCGTGAGGATTAAGTTCTAATAATGATTTTAAAGATTTAAAGTCTGAGGGTAGGGCTTTTATGGAAAGCCTTACATATTGCGACAATTCAAAATTTTCTATCTTCTTAACTGTGTCAGGGTATCTTTTTATAAAATCACTTAGATTTCCATCGCTTATCATTTTACGCGGAGAAATATCCCTATTTATTTTTTTCTTCTTCTTCTTTTCCTTTTCCATTACCACACTCCTAAATGGATTCTCCTTAAACCTTCAAGGAATACTGATAGGGGTTAGTAGCTTAGCGATCTGCAGAGTCTTACCAGCCCATTCTCTTACTGCTCCTCAGTAGACACATTGTAATATTTTCCCAAGTAAAAAGCACTCTGAGATTGATTGTCAATTTCGGGATTTAGATCATCGTGGGGCAAGGATTATATCCCTAAAAAGAAAACCAATTCTTTCTACCAGATTATTCAGATGGCAAAACCGCGCATAATGCTATAAGACGCGGTTTTTAAAAATATGTTGATTTGTTGGCTATAATAATAAGAAAAATGAAAGGATTAACTATGAACAGTATCCCAAAAGAAAAAAGACAGACTTTGACTCTGCGGATTCCTAAGTCCTTACATGCCGATGTTGTCAAACGAGCAGGAAAGGAAGGAGTGTCTATAAACACGTATTGTCTGTATGTCCTTGCCTCCTCTCCTGAAAAAAAAGAGAGAGAATAAATCTCCCCGGAGAGAATATAAGAATAAGGCAGTTTGGCGTCTTCCTTTGTCCGGTTAATGCCACCATGAAAGTGTAAAAAAACTTCTTATAGGTCCTCTGTCCACCATTCGGCCTGTGCTGACCCTCTGTGCTTTGTCCAGACGCCTTCGCCTTCGTAATTTCCCATCAAAATAGCTCATGATTTTCTCCTTCTGTCCAGCGTGTCCCACCTGTCCAGGGTGTTTACTACCGTTCCTTGAGGATATAAGAAACAGTTGTAAAGTGGCTGGACAGCCTGGACAGGGTGGACAAAACCGCTATTTCTCGTCTCAATTCCCACTCGCAAAAAGTCATGCGTTGCTTTGTCTGCATCCTTTTCATAAAGACCGATACAGTTCACGCAACAATCGGCTGTGAATGTCGGGTTCTTACATCCACAATATTTACACATATTTAGAAAATCCCATTCCCTTTGATTCTGCCATTCAGTAATTGACATACACCTCCTAAAACAAAGCCGGCTGGACTTCCGGCTCCGGCAATGCCGGGGTTTTTATAATAGGTCCGAAAGCCGGTTGATTCAGATATGTCTCGTAAGACTTGCGGCCCTCGAACGACTCAATTAATAACTGCACTTCCGGATCCGATTCCTCGTAAGGCTTATGGCCGTAGTCATGAGGAAGCCAGCTCTTACCCATACAGGCTACGACATTAAAGCGTCTCAGAATATCTTCATCGTTGAACGTCAAATGGAGCGTACCCTTTTTGTAAGCCGTCAACGTGAAATAGGTGCTGTGAATACTCGATGATTGACCGCGCTCAAAGGCGCCTTCAAGCGCCCTGGAAATAGACAGGTAATGACCGCATCCGTCAAAGTACGACATAACGATGTCGATATCCCCGAGCTGGGCGGCTGCCTGATAGTTCAACTTCCACTTTCCGTAATCAACAAACGGGCCGTCTGCATATCCGGCATAGATCGGAATGATAACCTTCTTGTTGACCTTGTAAGCCTTGTTTGTTTTCCAGCCGTTGAAATAGTGAATGTTATCGTTATGCAGCTCCTCATGAAAGCTGTGCCGAACTGTGAACATGTCGAAGATGTCGAGCACCGCTTCGGTCAAGGTTTTCTCATGACCGGCCATCAGGTTTAAAACAAACTGCCGGATATTGAACTCCGTAAAGTCCATGTTGCACCGGTCCTGGACCTGATGCTCAAACTCGCTCCGCTTCTTTGAAGTCATACGCTTTCGGACTTCCGACAGTTCAAGGGTCCTGCTCCAAAAGTCTTTTCTCACGGCTATTAAAAGAGCGTTAAGCTGGGCCTGCATCCTGTCCGTCATGTCGCCTTCATTGCCGACGTATTTCTCAGCTTCCCGGTTCAACCCGAGGTAAGGGCTTATCTTTTTGTAATGCCGGAAATAGCTGATAATGGTTTCCGTCCCGAGCGTTACGATCTGATTGTACTCTGCAACCAGCTCCTCGATTGTCTTGCCGGTCGAAAGCTCCTGATAGGTTTCGAGCTTTGGGGCCCGCTTTTCCTCTGCCTCGGTCACGCCCTCGAACAGATCCTTCTCGATGTTCCGCTCTACTCTAATATAGATTAGAGCAACCTCAACCTTTGTCGGCCGCTCTGCCACTAAAAACTCATCCTTGATAAACTCGATCTCCGCATTTAAGTCCTGCAACTTCTTTGCCAAAACCTGCCTTACCTTCGTGTTCGGGTTCCTGATGGTCTCTGTATTGAGCAGGAAAACGATCTCCCCACGGTAAAGAATCTCGATAGCCTTGAGCAAGTGCTGATCACCGGTATCAAACGGAGGGTTTCCGATAATCAGGTCGAACTTATCAGGCCCGATGCTGCAAGAATCATTGCTGATTCTTCGGAAAATAGAGGGATATTGAATAATGTATTGATCTCTTCTTTCGTGAGCACTATTCCATCTAATGATTTCTTGATAATGTCTCTAACCAATGCAATGACCTCCTCAAAGGTTGAAGATATCCATAGCCGGGTATATTCAATTCGATCATGTTTAATATTTATCAACAATTTAATTGCAATTAAATATTGATTATATCTATATATCCGTCATTACCTAATGATAATTACTATTGGAAGCAGAGCGAATTTATAGGATATCCTAAAATATGGATCAATACGGAAGTGATGTCTGGGTATATGACGATAAGTCAGGGCGAAAGGAATCATGGATTCCGTTATCTCTATTTCTAATCCTGCTCGCCCTTTTTCTGTTCCTCGATAAAAACGTTTATTTTTACGTTTACCTTACCGTGCTTGTGTTTTTCCTGGGTTTATCAATCTATATTACAGCAGAGCATACGACCGTTAGTATAGACCGGTTATCAGGTCTGATCACAGAGAACAAACAAGTACTATTCCTGAACAAAAGAAAAACATTTAATGCAGATAATTTTACTTCTGTTGAGCTGGCTGAAAAACCTGTTACAGTTCAGGAGGGCTATATAGTCCTTTATTATTCTGTAGTTTTGAAGGGCGAAAACACCTCTTTTGAAATCCTTTCTTCAAAGGATGAAGGCCTTGCAAAAAAACACTTTCGGGATATCAAAGCATTTCTCAGAAAGTAAATTATCCAATAAAATAATTTACGCTCATCGCGTAGGAGTGTGGGTCATTTGATGAGCTCAGGGCCGTATAGGATGGCTTCAGATAAAGAGAAAAGAGCTTTTAAAGGGGGCAAGAAATCTGTATGATTTGTGGATGGGAAAGAAGAGACGATTACTGGACGAATATCAGTTCGCCGGATTTCGACCGCGATCAACAATACAGGGGATATTTGGAGATCCGAAAGCTCGTGTCATCCGCCTTGAGAGGACTCAAAAAAAACGGCATGCGGATGCTGTGGAAAGATTGACCGGAGTTACTACGACAAGACAGTGCGACGTATACGGGACCTGTCCTGTGGGGATGCATGGATCTAAGTGGAAGTTCGGCGAGTCCAATGCAAACGGTGTTGGAAAGTGAAACGGGAGAAACTCCCCTGGCTGGCGAACAATCCATTCTATACAAAACGGTTTTACTACTACGTCGGGCGAAAGTGTCGAGCTATGACCGTCAAGGATGTGGCAAAGGAACTGAAACTGGATTGGCATTCGGTAAAGGCGTTGGACAAAGAGTATATGCAGGAGCAGCTTCGGAGAAATCCTGTGGCACCGCCCCGGTCAATCGGGATAGACGAAATAGCTCTGCGGAAGGGACATACCTATCGGATCGTGGTCAGCGATTTGGGGCGAGGCCGACCGATCTGGTATGGCGGGGAAGACCGGTCTGAGGAGAGCATGGATATGTTCTACGGATGGCTTGGCCCTAAGAAAACAAATAAGATACAGTTGACGGTGATGGACATGTGGAAGGCATTTGAGAAATCGACCAAGAAGAATGCCCCCGGCGCAGCTATTCTCTATGACAAGTTTCATGTAATCAGGCATCTGGGAGATGCACTGGATAAAGTCCGTAAGATGGAATATTCCCGTCTATCAGGGAAGGATCGTTCGTATATCAAGGGGCAGAAGTACACCCTTTTATCGAACCGTGAGAACCTGACGCTTGACGGGCGTAAGGCATTGAAGAAACTCCTTAAGGCAAACAAGCGGCTCAATGCTGCTTATCTCTTAAAGGAATCTTTTGGTCAGTTATGGAGTTATCAGACAGAGGGTTGGGCACGGCGGTTTTTCGATAACTGGAAGAATGCGCTCAAATCGCAACGGCTGGCACCCTATGAGAAGTTTGCAAAAATGATCGAGCGGCACTGGGATGGCATTGCCGCCTACAGCAAACCGGAGAACAAGGTTCCATTAGGGTTCGTCGAAGGAATGAACAACAAAATCAGGGTCATTCAGAGAAGGGCTTACGGTTTAAGAGATGAGGAATATCTTCGACTGAAAATCCTTACTTGTAAGCTCAAGGAGATATAAATGACCCACACTCCTACGCGAAGATCGATAATTTAAATGTCATGCATATGTGCCTGACCGATGGAAATCACCTCCTTACTCATCAGACGGCGATCTATAGGTAAAGTTCTAAGTATAGAATAAATCAATTTGATTTATAGTAAATCTATTAGCGAAAATAAAATAAATGATAATTATGGCAATTCCCTCCTTCCTTATAGGGAGGGCGATATCGCCCTCCCATTATTTTGGGAGTCATAAGATTGTATTAATAAAATTAGATTTTATTTGAAAGGAGAATTACATGTCAAAAGATTACAAGTCTATGTGGAAAGACCTTGATATGAATCTCGAGGCGCATGACGGGCTTCTCGGGGTATTGACCGATGCCTATAAAAATATTTACCTTTCACAGAAAAACCGTCCCGAAGGCATGAAGTATTTTGATTTCGTTATATCCGAAGTACACGGACTGCGTATTGAAGAAATCGTTGAGGCAAAAAAGCAGGGCAGGAAAATAA
>JBAZZX010000026.1:0-38641 GCA_041658585.1 Thermodesulfovibrionales bacterium | reverse complement strand
TGGATATCCCGTCGGACACGGCACTTTTGTATATGAACGTCCCTTTGCCCTGCTGTCTTTTCAGATAACCTTCCCGTACAAGTTCAAGAACGGCAGTTCTCACCGTTGCCCTGCTTACACTGAACATTTTGCACAGTTCTTCTTCCGTCGGGATCTGAGTACCGATAGGCCACTCTCCCCCTTCGATTTTTTTCTTAATAATTGAAAGAAGCTGAAGATAAAGCTTTTGGTGATTTTCTCTGTCTATGAGTTCGATCATTCTTTTCCCTGAAAACTGCTTATTATATTCTTTATATCATTATTACAATTCTTTTAAATATTGTTATTACAATGTTACCATGCTATATTACACATCTGAGAGCGGCTTTTCAATCGGGTGAAAACTGTATTTTAGTCGGTGGATTACTGCAGAAAAGCTTCGAAAGGAGAAAACTTCTTGGTTTTTTCGCTCAGCTAATCAGACTTCGAGCAATCCTGTTTTTATCGCATATCGTACGAGGTCCGCAGTGTTATGCGCATCCAGTTTTTTAAGGATTCTTGTCCGATGGGTCTCGACTGTTTTTACGCTGATGGACAGTGTATCTGCTATCTTTTTATTGGCAGAACCTAACGCTATGAGACGCAGAACCTCGCGTTCGCGCTTGGTAAGGAGGCGGTCTTCGCTATCTGCCACCTTTGCGCTTAAAACTTTCTCAGAGATTGATGGACTGATAAAAGTTCCGCCCGATGCAACGGCCCTCACCGCGTAAAGAAGATCCTCAAAGGCATCATCTTTCAGAACGTATCCCGATGCATTTGACTGAATCGCTTTTTTCGCTGTAACGGGGTCGTTGTGCATCGTAAGAAATACGATTTTTGTGCCGATCGCTTTTCTCTGTATCTCTTGCAATAGTTCGATACCGTTTAAGACAGGCATTGAAATATCAAGTATTGCTACATGAGGCATTTTCTCAATGATCACGCGCAACGCCTCATCCGAAGATCCGGTATCTGCGACCACTTCGATGTTTTCAGCGGACTGCAATAATTTCAGAAGGCCTTGCCTGAAAATGACATGGTCATCGACTATGACTACCGTAATCATGACGCGGAACCCTCGACCGGAATAATTCTAATGAAAGAAAAAATATCTCTTCCATATAATATCCCAATGACCTTATTCCCCTTGTTAAAAACTAAAACTCTCATAACATTATGTTTCAGCGTATGATCTATATTCTCCATGATTGGAGTATCTTCCTTAACTGTTATAACCGTTTGTGTCAAAAAATCTCCGACTTTCTCTTTGAACGTATTATCCGAATTTAAATACTCCTGCAAGGGGATCATTAAATCTTTAGCTTTCATTAAGACTTCCCAGTGATAAATTATCAGCAAATAAAAAAGGCCGCACCAAGTGGATATCCACCTGATAGCGGCCCGACTATCTTTTTACTCCCTTCAGAAATAAAAACTATTTCTGAACCCTATGATATTTTCTTATTAAACGAATGAATATGTCAAGCCAGCAGTGATTTGTGTCAACAGTGATTATCTCGATATTTTTTTATAGAGTATGCACTGTCACAAATACTAAGGAATTCTTAGTAAATAAAGCCTTATTCTGAGCTAATAAAATGGATTATTTAGTGTCTGTCCATAAACTCCGTATTTGTTATTGGACAATCACATTTTCCTGCAAACAAGCGCGGCGTTGATGCCGCCGAAGGCAAAGCAGTTTTTTAAAATTACATCTATCTTCTTTTTCATCTGTTTTGTAACATGGTGAATCCCATCACATTCGGGGCTCACAGTGTCTAAATTCCGTGTCGGATAAATAATCCCTCTTTCCATCATGCATAAGGAAGCGATCAATTCAGTCGCGCCCGAAGCGCCAAGCGTATGACCGATATATCCTTTAAGGCTGCTGACGGGAACGGACGCTCCGAAAAGTTCCCTTACGGCCTCGGCTTCCTCCTGATCTCCCTGCAGCGTTGCCGTGGCATGGGCATTGATATAATCCACCTCTTCAGGCGTGATATGAGCATCACCAAGAGCTTGTTCCATGCAATGGACCATGGATTCCTTATTGGACTGACTTACATGCAGGCCGTTTCCGGTCGTGCTGTAGCCGATGATTTCGGCATATATCTTTGCATTTCTGCGGACCGCCCGTTCAAATGATTCCAGGACCACAATACCGCTTCCTTCTCCGCAGACTAATCCGTCGCGATCTTTATCAAAGGGCCTGGGAGTTTTTTGAGGGGTTTGATTATAGTTTGCCGAGGTCGCAAAAAGAACATCAAAAGATCCTGTGACCGTCGGATGCAGTTCTTCCGCTCCGCCGCAAAGCAAAATATCCTGCCTTCCTAATCTTATCAGATCATAACCGGTGCCGATGGCCTGAAGAGAAGAGGCGCAGGCCGCAGCGGTAGCCATAACATAACCATCTAAACCGAGATACTGGGCGACATTTGCCGCCGCCGTATGGGCCATACACTGAAAAAACATCGAGGAGTTCAGGCGGCTGAGATCTTTTTCAGGAAGCATGATCTCAAAGGCGTCGTTGATACTTTTCGCGCTTCCCATAGTCGAACCGATAATACAACCCGCCCGCCGGGAAGATATGCCGGCCGGTTTTATCCCCGCATCATCAAGCGCCTGTTCCGCCGCCTGTGCCGCAAAAATACTCATACGGCCCATGGTGCGCCTCTTTTGCCTTGGGATCTTTTTTTCGTCGTGTATCTCCGCAGGTGCGGCCACATGACTCCGCAGGCCGATATATTGGTCCCATCCCTCCATATACCGCACCGCACTCGCGCCCTCTTCGATTCCTTTCATGAGGGCGTTCACATCACTGCCAAAAGGAGAGACGACGCCTACTCCCGTTATTACTACCCTGTTCAATTGCATAAGTTTTGACTTAAAAATCTGTTGTACTGATCTTCTTTTATGATAGACCGCGCGACAATGAACGACGACATCATTGCTCCGACTATTCCCGGCAAAAGAGAACTCTGTCCGGCTGCATATAAATTGCGCAAAGGAAGCTTTCCGACAAGATTGTACTGTCCTACCTTCTGTTTAATTCCATAAGCAGACCCGTCGGGGCTGTTCAGATAATCCCTAAAGGTAAGCATAGAGGCTGAATCAATAACTTTTAGCCGGCCCTTATATTGCGGAAAAACCTTTAGGATGCGCTCAACGGTTTTTTCAACCTTTTTCTTTTTATAATCATAATATGCCTGAGGTCTCATGCCCGTACTTGAGTCTTTCCAGGCTTCAATATCCATGAAACATGCAGGCTCAAAGGTATTAATGATTTTATACGTCTTATCCCCTGCCCGCTCGATAGATTTAATAAGAACTAAAGCGGAGTCACTGTCTGACGCAGGGGTCAACAGTTCATTGACGTCGGAACCGGGAAGCAGGGTAGTGATCGTCTCCTCGAAATCCGGTTCTTCATACTCTCCTTCCAGGATTGTAAAAACGGAGAAAAATCCCGTTGAGGACTCAAAGGATGAGACACGATTTATAAAGGCACGGCTCAAATATTCTTTAGGCAGTATTTTTAAAATCTCTTTGGGGTGTATTGTAAACAAGCAATGGTCGGCTGAAATATCTTCCCCCGTATTTAATATGAAACGGCCTACTTTGTCATCATGAATATCGGTAAGGCCCGTGATATATTTTCCGCTGCAGACCTCCACATCAAAGTCTTTAAATTTTGTTCTGAAAGCATTTATGAAAGCGCCGCCGCCGTCCCTGATACGCGCAATCGATTGGTAAAGGCCAAGGCACATCCTGCTATGATTGGCAAAGGAGACTTCTTTAGGCTGTACCCCGTAACACATCGCAAAACAGGACAATAAATCTTTTAAGATACGGTTTTGGGTTATTCCGTTCAACACCTCTTCCAATGCAATAAAATCTTCGTCTATATCATTATGGTTCGTCGTGAGTTTCAGCAAGTTCATCGTAGGGGTTTGATCACAGACATATTGGACTTTATCAAAATAGATATCGATGGCTGCCGCTTCATCAGGGAAATAGTCTTTTAATCTTTTCTTGATCTTTTCAACTCCATAAGGAATCTCATACCGCCTGTTTTCCGATTCAAAATAAAGGAGGTTGGCTCTGTCTTCGGACAAGAAGACAGGCTGAATGAGCTCGCGGATACTGAGGACCGACAACATCTCATAAAGCACCCCTCCTTTATGAAGTCCTCCGGTAAAATGGAATCCGGTATCAAACGGAACGCCGTTCCTGTAAAACCGTGATAAGGACCCGCCGATGCGCGGGGCCTTCTCCAGCAACAGCACCTTATGGCCGTTCATTGCAAGAATCAGAGAGCCGGTCAGTCCGCTGACGCCGCTTCCGACAACAATACTGCTATATTGGTTCTTTCTCATTTTGTGTGTTTAATTACACCCCCTCCCTTGAGGGGAGGGGATTAAGGGGAGGGTGTCCTATGAAGCCTCTCCCTTATTGCTTCAAGAACTTCGCTTGTATTCGTCAACACCTCATTATCCCAAAAATGAATAACCGTTGATCTTTTCCTGAGGCCTTTTGCAAGATGCGCTAACCCTTTTGCCATTGATTTAATCACCCTCTCCCAACCCTCTCCCCTCAAGGGAGAGGGCTTTTACCCACTCAGTTTAAGGAAGAACCATTATATTTTTTCATAATATTTTGATAGTAAAAAAGCGGCTTTGGATCGAAAGAGGCGCAAGTAAACTACATTGATAGTCCGCCATTAATACCGATAACCTGTCCATGAATGTACATGTCCTTTTCCGTACACAAGAAATTAACGACGGATGCAACGTCCTCGGGACTTCCTAACCGGTTAAGAGGGATCAACGGCAGGATCTGCTCTTTAGGAAGACCTTCCGTCATTGACGTCTCAATAAAACCGGGCGCAACCACATTAACAAGTATATTCCTTTTCCCGACCTCACGGGCCAGGGCCTTTGCCGCGCCGATCAAACCTGCTTTAGAAGCGGAGTAGTTGACCTGACCCGCCTGACCTGTTACGCCTGAGGTGGAAGAGACAACAACAATACGGCCTCTTTTCATCTTTAACATAGAAAACAATACCGTCCGGGTCACGTTATAAAACCCGTCCAGATTTGTAGAAATGACCGAATTCCACTCATCCTTAGTCATCCACATCAGGAGATTGTCCCGTGCAATCCCCGCGTTGTATACCAGAACGTGCGGAGCGCACTCTTCCACCCTGTCTCCCAAAGCGGCTTCCGTCTCTTCATAACTGGAGACGTCGAAGGAGATCAAATCGCAGGTTTTTCCTAATGCTTCTATTTCCGCTTTTACGCTTTGAGCGGCCTCATGGCTGCTTTTGTACGTCAGCCATATATCAAAGCCCGACCGGGCCAATCGCAAAGCTATACGATGTCCTATACCGCGACTTCCGCCTACTATCAAAGCAATATTTTTCATGCAGTTCTTATTTGTGAATATTCTTTATGGTGAGTAAAGCCGGATATTTTTAATATTTATTATTATCGTTTATAAACCCGATTTGTCAAGACATAAATGACATATATTAAGGGTACCCTTTCAGTTACGGGTATTTAAGATCCTCCCCTTTGCAAGGGGAGGTTGGAGGGGTTTTGATGAAATGCAATAAAACCACCCCTCCCCCTCCTTGCCAAGGAGGGGATTATTTGAACACTGCTACCCGTAACTGAAGGGGTACATATAAGGCGGTTTCATATGAGCTTCTTAATTTCTTCTGACATAAACCTTCCGCAACTCCTCTGCTGCAAGCAACCCGAAGCTGAAGGGAATCAGAACCAGCCATATATGAAATGCTAACGGAGCTGTTCCGAAAAACTTATTCCCAAGCGGATGATATACGATAAACAACTGGAGTATCAGTTCAACCAGGATGCCGCCGAATATCAGCCTGTTTGAAAAGAACCCGAGGCTGAATATACTTTCCGCGGATGACCGGCAGGCAAAGACATTGCCTATCTGGGTCATTATGATTGCAGTAAGACATGCGGTTGTTGCCTGAAGATAAAGCATATCATCCGGTGGAAGCATTATGCCCCATTTCCATCCGCCATGATACAAGACATAGAAAAATCCGAACATACAGGCGGCTGCTTCTATCATACCGAGGAAAAGATATGACCTGGCGATGAGATTGAAGTCCAGCATCCGCTCTTTTAATTTTCTCGGCGGCTTTTTCATGACGCCGGGCGTCGGTTTCTCCGCGCCAAGGGCAAGGGCAGGCAGCATATCGGTGCCGAGATCGACCGCAAGTATCTGGATTATGGTAAGAGGAAGCGGAATCCTGAAAAGTATATAAGCCAGATAGGGTATCGCCTCCGGGATATTTGATGCAAAAATATAGGTGATAAACTTCTTTATATTTTCATATACAGTCCTGCCCTCCTCAACGGCATTCACAATGGTTGCGAAGTTGTCGTCGAGGAGAATCATGTCCGCCGCTTCTTTTGCCACATCGGTCCCCGAGACGCCCATTGCTATGCCGATATCCGCTTGCTTTAGGGCCGGAGCATCATTCACCCCGTCGCCGGTTACGGCTACGACTTCTCCTTCATCCTTTAAAATCGATACAACCCTCATCTTATATTTGGGCGTCATCCGCGCAAAGATGATTTCTTTGGCCGAGAGTTTCTCTATCAATTCCGCATCCTTCATCTGATTGAATTCGTGTCCTTCGATAACCACGGGGTCTCCCCTTACAAGGCCGATTTCCCTTGCAATGGCAACCGCCGTCCGGCTCCCGTCGCCTGTTATCATGATTACTTTGATTCCGGCGTCATTGCATTTCGTAAGCGCTTCGCGCACCTCGGGTCTTGGCGGGTCTTCAAGCCCTGCGAGCCCGACGAAAACCAGATCGGCCTCCGGATTTTGCATGTCGTCTTTTGATTGTCTGAATGCAAAGGCCATTACTCTCAACCCCTCATCCATAAGGGAATGATATGCCTGATTAATAGACCGGTTAAATCCTTCAGTCAGAACCTGTATTTCATTATTTATAAGTATGTTGCTGCATAACGGCAAAACCGTTTCGAGAGCGCCTTTCGTAAAAATAAAAACTCCGCCCTTCGGCAAAGCAGGGATAGACGGGATTTTATTTACCGTTGTCATCCTTTTTCGTTCCGAATCGAAGGGTATTTCTTTTATTCTCTCCGCCTGCAAATCCCCCGTAATCTCCCTTGCAGCCCTAAGCAAAGCAATCTCGGTTGGATCTCCCTTATACTGCCCGTCAATAAATCGGGCATTATTGCAAAAATATGCCGCCCGTAAAAGTTCGGGCGCATCATTTTTTTTCAATTCTTTTGCATCTATAACCCGGTCGCCTGACCATATTTTAGTCACAGCCATTTTATTCTGTGTTAGGGTCCCCGTTTTATCGGTGCATATGACCGTAACGGCGCCGAGGGTCTCAACCGATGTGAGTGTTTTCATCAAAGCCTTTCTCTTTGCCATCCTCTGGCTTCCCATAGCAAGTGACAGCGTCATAGTCGGGAGCATACCTTCCGGAATAAGCGCTACGGTTATACCGATAGCAAATATGAAGTTGTGCCAGAAACCTCTCCCGATAATAAAGCCTAAAATAAAAAAGGAAATACCGACTGCCGCGGCAATTACAGCTAAAAGCCTTGTCGCTTTGATGATCTCTTTCTGTAAAGGGCTTAATCCGGCCTCGACAGCGCTGGTAAGATGGGCAATCCGTCCGAATTCGGTCGTCATTCCTGTCGCAAAAACCGCTGCCCTGCCTGAGCCACTTATAACCGTCGTCCCGGCAAAGACGATATTCGGACTTTCCAGAGACTCCCCCTGGAACGGATCGGGATTCCTTAATATAGATTCGGATTCACCTGTTAGTGATGCATTGTTTACTCTTAGTTCGGAGGTATTCAGGAGCCTTGCATCTGCAGGGACCTTGTCGCCTTCTGAAAGCAATATGATATCACCCGGCACAACCTCTCTTGCGTGGATATCTTTTTCCTTGCCGTCTCTGAAAACCTTTACAAAGAACGGCAGGAGCTGTTTCAATACTGCAAGAGCCTTCTCCGCCCGATACTCCTGCACATAAGTAAAAACTGCATTGATCAGGATTACCGCGACAATCGCAAGCCCGAGAGTGAACATGCCTTCACCGGGATGCAGATATTCGGACAGAAATGAAAGTGCTGCGGCTATCCAAAGCAGAACGGCCAGGAAATGGGTAAACTGTGAGAGCAGTTTAAGATAGAGCGGTTTTTTTCTGATTTCCCTTATTTCATTAAAGCCGTATTCATTGAGACGCTTTTCGGCTTCTTCTTCAGATAGGCCGGCCTCCGAGGTTATCAGGGTTTTTAGAATTTCTTCTTTTGTTAGATTCTGGATTCTCATAATCCGGCAATCACACCCTCCCCTCCCCTCAAAGTAGGGGTGATTCTTAAGTCCCCTCTCCCTTGAGGGGAGAGGGCAAGGGTGAGGGTGTGTGGATTTTCTTATGAACTCCTTCGTATGTATTAGACGGCACAGCAGGTTTCCCGGAACATCAGAAGTCTTATTTGGGCAATTCCTGTTTCTTGCTTTTTCGCTGTACGGCTTTTTTCTTTGGCGCAGTTTTCTTCTTCGTTTCTAAACTTACAATCTGCGCCTCAAGTTTCTTGATCCTTAATGCAATTGCCGCGACCTTTTTATCGGGCATCGGGTTTTTCACCTTTGCGCTCAATTCATAAACCCTTGCGCCAAGTTCCACAAACTCTTTTTGAATTTTTGCCTTAAGTTCAAAAATTCTGAGTCCTTTCTTCCCCCGTTCCGTAAGCTCCGCAGCTTTTTTCTGGGCGGCCTTAAAGCCTTTTATTACCGGCTCTATCTCCCCTTTAAGGTCTTTTGCCATAGTGATGCCTTTTTGCACTATGTCTATGCCGTTCCTTATAACCTTCTGAATATCTTCAACCTTAACTTTTAACATTGCATTCCCTCCTTGAAATAATATTTACAAAGTCTAACAGATTTACCCGCCGGATGCAAAACCCATACTTGACATACAATAAATGTATCTATTTCCCGGCCTTTATCAGTTTGCCGCTCCTCGGGATGATTGCGATGCCGGATGAATCTATATGACAGCGGAAACGGTCTTTATCCGGGGCAAAGCCGATCTCCGCGCCTCCATCTATAACATTCATTTTGTCCACGATGACCCTTTTCAGTCTGCACCCTTTTTTCAGCACAACATGGTCCATTATCAGACAGTCTTCGATACTGACGTCGTCTTCGATAACAACGCCTGCCCGGATGACGGAATTGCGTATTTTCGCCTTGCGGATCAGGCAGCCTTCCGCGATCATACTGTTCCTGATATTGCCTCGAAGGATTTTCGTGGCAGGACCTTCGTATCCCGAAGGATGGATAGGCCACTGGTTATTATCCAGCTCAAACAGGGGGGCGTCGCCGAGCATATCGACATGGGCGTTGAAAAAAGCGGCAATAGTCCCGATGTCGCGCCAGTAACCTTTTTCTTCATACGGCATGGTTCCCGGAATGACATTCGTTGCAAAGTCATATGCAAAGACCTTCCCTGTTTCAACGAGATCGGGTATCACATGGGCGCCGAAATCATGCTGTTTTTTCCTCTGGGCCTTTGAAAGGGCCTCAAGCAGCACCTCTTTATTGAAAATATAGTTGCCCATAGAAACATAGGCCCTCTGCGGGTCATCGGGCATCGGCGTCGGTTTTTTAGGCTTTTCCTGAAATCCGACGATACGCTTTTCGCCGTCCGTCATAATCACCCCGAAGGACGACGCCTGCCCGATCGGCACGGGTCTTGCCGCAACGGTTACCGCGGCTTCATTTTTCAGGTGGAAATCTAACATTTGCCGGATATCCATCCGGTAGATGTGGTCGGCGCCGAAAATAATAACTAATTTCGGGTTATGCTGCTGTATGAGGCTTACGTTCTGGAATACCGCATCCGCAGTGCCCTGAAACCATTCAGGCCCCATGCGCATCTGCGGCGGAACAACGGTCACAAAATGGTCTTTTACAACGGAAGACAAGCCCCAGTGCATTCTCACATGTTCAATAAGCGATTGCGATCTGTATTGAACAAGGAGATAAATGGAATAGATATGGGAATTCACAAGATTGCTCAGGACAAAATCAACGATCCTGTATCTGCCGCCGAAAGGCACCGACGGTTTTGAACGGAAGGCCGTCAGAGGAAATAATCTTTCACCCTTGCCTCCTGCAAGGATAAATGCAAGGACCTTTGGATGTTCCATTTGACCTCCTTAAAAATATCTTTTAACCCAAAAACTGCGAATATCCAAAATAAATTTATTTAACTCGATAAACTTATTTAAAAAGATAGTTCATGGTAATTGCATAAATATATTTTGGTAATACATCTATATATTAATACGTTCATAAGTTAAGCCACATTTAAACACCCTCCCCTTTATCCCCTCCCCTCAAGGGAGGGGCGATTCTTAAGTTCCCTCTCCCTTGAGGGGAGAGGGCAAGGGTGAGGGTGTAAGGCTTTTCTAATCAACTCCATAGTAAGTACACTATTGTATCGAAAAATAAATTTATTTTGGACATTCGCAGTTTCTATGCCGGTTTAATTGCATTTTTCGGGTTAAGCATATTTGATAACTCGTTAAATTTCCCTTCTTTCATAATCTCCTCAAGAAACACCGGGGTCTTCCGCTTCCAGTTCGGATGTTCGTCCACAGTGCCGGGGAGGTTCTGCTGATTCAGAGTACCGATAATATCATCGAGACTGACGAGCAGCAATTTGCACGGCGTTTGCGAAAGGTATTGATATACCGCAAGACAGAGTTCGGGAGTCATTTCAGGTATCATTGCCGGATCCGACGGATAATCCGCAGGAAGAATCCCCCTGCTTTTCAGAGCGGACAAAATCAGCCCTTTATCCCTCTCCCGCTCGCGTACCTGCTGCCGCCATTGATTGTCATCGACGAATATTTTCAGTTGTTTTTTGACTTCGATATCCCTGCCTGCCCAGTATCCGTAAAGCGTGGGGAGGTCATGAGTCGTCACCGCGCACAACGCAAGCCCGGGATATCTTTCGGGTGCAAGGAACGATGGGTCGGGATAGTTTCTCTCGAAATAGAAAAGCCTGTATGAGAGCATACGGAATTTCTGCAGCGTCTCTCTCGCGTTCTCGCTTATCGTGCCCAGATCTTCCGCGATCACGACCGTTTTATGCCTTACACTCTCCAGGGCGATAATCCTGATAAGATCCTCTGCATGACACTCCACATAAGCGCCTTCCTTCGGATGCATTCCCTGCGGTATCCAGAACAGCCTGAACAAACCGAGCGCATGGTCTATCCTTATCGCCCCGCCGTGTTTCATATTCTTCCTTATAGTCTGGATAAACAGCTCATACCCTGTCTCTTTCAGCTTTTCGGGAATAAAAGGTGGGAACCCCCATTTCTGGCCGTTTATATTGAAATCATCCGGCGGCGCGCCAAGGTCGGCGGCGCCTGCAACCACATCCTGATAATTCCAGGCGTCGCTCCCTCCGCCGACAGACCCGACTGCAAGGTCGTGATACAGGCCGATTCTCATACCGAGTTTCCCGGCTTCTTCTGCAATGTCCTGAAGCTGTCCGTCTATAAGCCACTGCAGGTATTGATGGAAAATAATTTCTCGCTCATGCTTCTTTCTGAAGGCTTTAATAGTTTTTTCCGACTTGATTTGATAGTCCTCAGGCCAATCCTGATAGTTAGAACCATGTCCGGTTTTCTTCATATGCTCCCATAACGCCATAAAAAGCGCATAGGATTCGAGGACGGACCCCTCTTCCGCGATATATCTATTGAAATCTTTCCCCCGTCCGGTATTCCGTCCGTAATGTTTTTCGTAGAAAATATCAAACGCCATCATGAGCGCATCCGATTTCAGCGACGCCGCTTTTTCATAATCTATGAATTCAGACTGACAGGCGTCATTCAGTTCTTTTTGGAATTTCCTTGCTGTTAAGTGTTTTTTTATTTCTTCCGATTCCGCCGCCTCAGGTATTTTTTCAACATCGAGATAAACAAAATTCTTATACAGTCGGCTTATCGGCGAATAAGGGCTGACGCCGAAGGGTTGCGTATTCGTTATGGAATGCAACGGGTTTATGCCTACACAGTCGGCTTTTAAACCCGCGCTCCAGCGGACAATATTCTCAAGATCGGTGAAATCTCCGATACCCCGGTTTCTTCTTGAACGAACCGAGTAGAGATTAAGGGCAAGTCCCCAGGACCTGCCCTTTTGCAGGTGTTCAGGCATATAACAGGCGTCGGGGGTGATAATAAGACGTGATTTCTTTTGAATCACCTTTTGTTTACCGGGAAATATTGCGTCGGGATGTCCGCACTCCACCGTAAGATGATAATATCCTGTCGGTCTTTGTATATCATCAACCAGGTTGATCCTGATATATCTTGCATCTTCAATCCACCGGACCTCCGGGATGAATATATCATCCCCCCTTATGCAAGTAGAGTTCAGGAAAGATTTTTTAGAATTGCCATCTTCGGCTTCAATGCTCCATGAAATTACAAGCTTTTTTTCTTCGCCTTCTTTAACGGGGATATATATCGGGATTCTTACAGGTTGTTCATTCACGGAAACAACATGCACGGGCTCAAAAAAATTTTGCCACGGCCTTAACTTCCGGTCATGAATCTCTTTCATCAACTCCTCTTTGGAATCGGCTTCGATTCTCATCGCCTTGAGGACAGCCTTTTTAGTTTCGATAGAAGCGATATGCTTATTGCCGAAGATGTCCCAGTATTCGGGCACAATACCGCAGAGTCCGGAGACTTCATTGATTAAGGCGTCACAATATTCCATAACAACAATTATATAACACTTCACACGCTTAGTAACCCGATTATTTTTATGCCCTTTTGCAGCCCTAAAAAGTTACAATTTCAGGATGATAAAAGTATGGGCCGTAAATTTCACGTTGATCTTAAGCCTGCTCTCTTTTGCTTCAACCACCTTTGCAGGTTCCCCTGAACGCATCATTTCCCTTGCCCCGAATTTGACCGAAATCCTTTTTGCAATGGGGCTTGAGGACAGGATAGTCGGGGTCACCGGCTTTTGCGATTATCCGGTTGAGGCAAAGAAAAAGCAAAAGGTCGGCGGCATGTCGGACCCTTCGCTGGAAGCGGTTGTTTCGTTAAAACCCGATATAGTAGTCATGACCACCGACGGCAACTTCAGAGATTTTGAGGAAAGATTGCGCGCTTTGAGAATCAAAACCTATGTTTTTAAGGCAAGGAGACTCCCGGAACTTCCGCAGGGGATCAGGGACCTGGGCACGGCGCTCGGTGAAAAAGAAAAGGCCGGTGTTCTCGCGGCAAATATTGAAGCTGCCGTAAAAAAATTGCAGGGCGTGAAAACCTTGCAACCTAAAAAAGTCCTCTTTATCGTCTGGCCTGAACCGTTAATCGTTGCGGGTCCGGGTACGGCCGTTGACGATGCGGTCAAAATGCTGGGTTTCGTCAACATTGCTTCGAAGGCAAAGGCATCCTATCCGAAATATTCGATAGAGGAAATCATACGCCAATCGCCTGATATTATCCTCATCGGAAAGGGTCATGCCGAGATAAAAGATCTTTCGCAGGGTCTTCTGAAAAAACTGGCAGGGACGCCCGCAGTCCGCAACAACAGGGTATTTTTTTTAAGCGACAATCTTTACAGGCTCGGGCCGAGGATCGTTAAAGGTATTGAGGAGATGTCGGCATGTCTGCAATGAAAACCTTCTCGGTGATCGTCATTGTTTCAGGCATCTTCATTGCCTCTCTCTTTTTCTTTCCCGAAACAATAAACCCTTTTGCGCTGAATGCTATGGAGAGAGATATCCTTTTATACATAAGGCTTCCCAGGGTCATTGTCGCAATTCTCATGGGCGCCGCCCTCGGCGCTTCAGGCGCGGTGCTTCAGGGGGTCTTAAAAAACCCTTTGGCAGACCCCTATATTCTCGGCATATCAAGCGGGGCTTCACTGACTGCCGCACTGGGGATATTGACGGGAATATATATATTCGGCCAGTTCAGCATCCCTCTGACCGCTTTTGCAGGGGCTTGCATTGCCAGTCTTATGGTGGGCGCCTTTGCCTGGAAAAGCGGACGCTTTCTGCCTGACCGTCTTTTGCTTGCAGGGGTCGGCCTCAGTTTTCTGTTTTATGCAGTCCTCATGCTGCTGATCAGCATCTCAACTCATGAAGGGATACGCAAAGCGGTCCTGTGGCTGTTCGGAGACCTCTCGATTGCGGACTGGTCTATGATACCCTATGGTCTCATATTCATAACAGCCGGTCTGTTCATCTGTCTGTCAAGGGCCAGGGCATTGAATGCCTTAATGCTCGGCGATGAACTTGCACACAGCCTCGGATTCTCCGTCCACCGCGAGAGACTTCTTCTGTTTATATCCATTGCGCTGATGACTTCCGCCTCGGTCTCGCTTGGGGGCACGGTCGGTTTCATCGGCCTCCTGGTGCCTCATATCGTAAGGTTTCTCATCGGCGCGGACAATAAAATACTCATCCCTCTATCCGCCGTCTGCGGCGGCGCTTTTTTATGTCTTGCCGACCTGATCGGAAGGTCCGTTATGTCTCCGATGGAAATCCCTTCAGGGATCGTAACAGCCATAATCGGCTCTCCCTATTTTCTGTATCTGTTAAGGAAGAAAGATGTCCTCGGATCGTAAGCATATAATTCTTGAACTTGACAATGTCGGGTTCCGATATGACAGACATAAACCGTTTGTCCGGAACCTTTCACTCTCCGTTCATGACGGTGAGTTTATAGGTCTTTTAGGCGCTAACGGCTCCGGGAAATCAACCATACTAAAACTTGCAAGCGGCATAGTAAAACCTTCCGAAGGCAGAATCCGTCTTTGGGACAAGGATTTGCAATGGTATAAAAATAAGGACCGCGCAAAGCTGTTGTGCTATCTTCCTCAACTACTCGATATCGGCATACCCTTCAAAGTGAAGGAACTTGTTTCCATGGGGCTTTACCCTTATGACATATTGCCGGCAATTACCGTTAATGAGGCTATTGATATGGTCGGACTCGGGGAAAAAGCGGATACAAATATTACAAACCTGAGCGGCGGGGAAAGACGGCGGGCCTTCATAGCTATGACCCTGCTCCAGGGCGCCGGCCTTCTCCTCCTCGACGAGCCTCTCGCCAACCTCGATATAAAATATCAACTGGAGATACTTCGTCTGCTCAGGGAGCTGAAAGAGAAGAAAAACATCTCCATCATCATGGCATTGCATGATATTAATATCGCCCTGCAGTTCGAAAAGGTAGTATTGATTAAAGAAGGAGCAATTCTCGGGTTCGGCAAACCTGAAGAAGTGCTGACGGGCGATCTGCTTAAAGAGGCATTCGACGTGAATATCCGGATAAAAAAACAGGAATCAGGCGAGGCTTACATAAGCTACGGAATTGATATTTAGCCTATATTATTCATACTAATGAGTGCATAAGGAAGACTACATCACACCCTCACCCTTGCCCTCTCCCCTCTCCGCACTCAGGCGGATTCGCCGGGGAGAAAAGGGAGAGGGGACTTAAGAATCTCCCCTCCCTTGAGGGGAGGGGATTAAGGGGAGGGTGTTAGAATATGTATCCTTACTTATTGCCGTCTTAGTAATTTGGCCACAGGGTTTTAGCCTGCTTTTCTGAATTTGCTCAACTCCAGTCGTACTGCCTGTCTGACTATATCCTAAATCGGACGTTTATCCTGTCTGATATAATTGCGTAATGCCTGGTTCATTGCCGTCTGATAGCCCTGGCCTTCATGTTCTGCTTCATCTCTGAACCATTCAAGGATGTCGGTATCAATGCATATTGTGATTCTTGTCTTTCCCTTCCGGGGGATGACCGGACCTCTTTTGCCCTTGCTGAAATTGTATTCCTTTTCTATGTCTTTATTTTTCTTCATATGCTATCCTCTCCTTACGCAGTTCACCTACAACTGTTGATCTATGGAGAGACTGTCGACCCTTCAATTACAAAAGAAATAAACAAAAAGGCAGAGCCATTGCTGGTTCTTCCTTTCACAACGGTTTTCTTTCTTTTAATTCTTTTGGGGACAAGGGACAAGTTGTAACTGTTACCGATCCACTACTATAGTGATGACTTAACTTATTATAGTGGTCATTCACGATAACAGAGTCCTTTGCTTTCATGGCAGCTATTAAACATTTCTACAAAAATATTGTTGAAATAAATATTCATTTCGGAGTTAGCCGTAATAATCACTTCTGTCGTATTTTCACCAGAAGAAAAGATTACGTCACCGTCTGTGGGGCAAGCGGCATTTGGAGGGAAGAGAACGGGTGATTTCGTCTTGAGTCTGATCCATCCGTTGAGACAGGATGGGTACAGACGCCCTGATACCGATACAGCCTCCCCAGTGCTTGGATTCTTTGTAAATAGAAGTTCGAAGCTATCACATTTCACGTTCATTATTTCTCCGTCCACTGTTCCAGTAATAGCGCCGCCCACTGTGATTGAACCTCGTTTTAGATTATCTCCGTCATAATTGAAGTCTTTTAGTACCAAGGTAACATCTGTCAATTTGATATCGTCATTATTTGAGGTGTCTGAATAAGTAAACCCCGATGTGGTAATTGTAACCTCTTCGAAGTTTCTGAGGTCATCAAGCGTCGGATTAGTGAGTGCGCCAAAGCTCACTTTATATTTCACCTTCATTTTGCCATTCAATATTTCAGTTCCTCTCCTACATGAAGCAACATTAATGTCTGCATCCAAGCTTTTCTTTATTAAGTCGATATTATCTATATCTACTGCAATGTGGCCTCCGTCAGAGCAATTTTCATTGATTAAAGATGTAGCACTCACATTTGTCGTAATAATGGTTTCCGCGACAGCTGTAATTTTTTGGGCGACCCTTATCAATGGTGAGACAGTCGCCACGGAGGAGACGCTGGAGGTTTTGAGTTCCCCCAACGAGGAAATTGGGGTTACCAGTTTCACGGCCTGTAGTAAAATATCGCTCGTTTCCGGTGCATTGGAATCTGTGAGCAAAGCAGATCGTCCCCCTCCTCTTGATGTACTTTCACCACCACCTCCACCGCAACAGATTAGAAAAGTTGCAAAAGAGAAAATTACCCAACCTTTTACAAATATGCCCCAATACCCTCTCATATCCTCACTCCTTAAAGATAAAATTTGCCTTAGTTGTTTGACACTTTTTATCTCCAACATAATGAATACCCTCCGTCAAATACAGCTCATTTACTCAAAACAAATTTACTTAACCAACACACCCAGTTTCCAAAAATCTTTTCTTCTTCCCCAATTTTGATGTATAATGCTGCATTAACCGCACGGCCTTCCGTAGACGCAATTACTGTTCAGTACACACTCCTTCTGAACCATTTCCTCTCTCCGTCTCATGAATCGCAGTTTCTCCGGGTTGTAAGGTTTGAAATTTTAACTATCTATATTCTCATTTTCCTGAATTTAATATCTTGAGTTCCTTATCTATGGCGGCGAAGAGCTTGCTATAGAATTCCAAGTCCTCCACTGTCCTTTCTTCTTGATTAACTTTTGTAGCTTCACTTCCAACTGGCAGCAACCCCAATAAAGCCCTGTCAGTTTTCACTCTAACCTTCTCTACATGCTGAACTGCGCTGGCATAAATGGTCGAGGTATCTTTACCGGCAGCTATAATATTGACATTGATAGTAAGAACTATACTGTCTTTACCGTCTTCAAAATATTTAGCCGCTGTAAAGGAGCTAACCTGTGCATCCTCCTTTTCAATCCTGAAGTTCTGACTCAATACAGCTCTCTTAGTTGCAAGATAAGAGACGTCACCTGATGCAGCAAGCGTTTTCATGTTAGGGCTTTTTTCATCATTAAAAACTTTTTTGTGAACGTCTGCAGTACCGCACCCTGCCATTGCTGCAGCTGCGATAATAAACATAAGTACTATCATGAACTCAACTGTTTTGTTTTTCCTCATTTCCCCCCCTTTCTCAGCATAACGTTACCTCTTTTTTTACAGTGATATATAAGGACCGTCTTTTTAGATTGTGGCGTATAAAATCATAAAATGCTTCAATTGTCAATTTAAAAATATTAATCAAGTAAATAATATCCAAATCTAAAGTAATGCAAATTTGAAATTTATCTTATTGATTTCCGTTTGAAACGTTGTATTATGTGGCGGGGTTAAGTATTCGCACTTTCAGGAAGTAGTTGAGTTGGAGTTCGGCTTTCCTCATGGTACATTTTTAATCGTTACATATTGTATGCGCTTCTCGATAAAACAACACCAAAGTACAAAGCTGCAACTCCGGCAATAATATAGGCGACAGAAGTCAGTTGCTTTACGGACTCGCCTCTCTTTACGAAATAATTAGGGACAATGTAAGTGGGCGAGATCATCTTTAACTCCAAAAGCGCCCGTGAGAGGGGACTTTGCCAATACAATATAAATGTTGTATTATAAATCATGAACGGTAAACAGTTCATAAAGTTGTTACAACAGAATGGCTGGAGTCTGGATAGAGTCGAAGGAAGTCATCATATTCTCATAAAAGGAGACAAGACTCTATGCATACCGGTACATAGCAGCAAAGACTTGGGGAAAGGTCTATTACATGCGCTGATGAAGCAAGGAGGGTTAAAATGATCTTACAGTATCCGGCAAGAATAAAATATTCGGCTGAAGACAAGACTTACCTGGTGGAATTTCCTGATCTTCCGGGATGTCTCACTGAGGGGAAGACACTTGAAGAAGCGACACAAAATGCGAAAGAGGCATTGACGGGATATCTTGCTTCAGTTTTTGAGAGGAATCTTAAGATTCCCGAGCCTTCTGCAATCAAGGGGAAGAATATCTATCCCATCGAACCGGAACCTGAAGTTGCCGTCCCTATACTTCTCAGGAAACTTAGAGAAACCAGAAAACTTACCCAGGGAGATGTCGCCAAAGTTCTCGGCATATCTTATCAGGCATACCAGCGGCTCGAAAAACCCGGCAAAAGTAACCCTACACTAAAAACCCTTGAGCGTCTTGCGAAAGTGTTCGATAAAGATCTCAGACTGGAATTTGCATAAAACAACGGGTCCATCAAATTATGGGAAAGATTAAAATCGGGATAAGCGCACTATTGTATCGAAAAACAAATTTTTTTGGACATCCGCAGTTTTTGGGTTAATCGCCTTTTTCGAGTTCTTTCAGGAAAGTATCGTTGCACATGAGATCGAGAATGATTTTTGAGACACTCTTCATGATATCTGAAACCATCTCCCCTCTTTCCGTTTTGGCCAGGTCATTGTATATAACCATGGAATTCAGAAAGACGGCGGTTTCCCATGAACGCTTGATAAAGTCCCGCCTTTGGTCGGTTACTTTTTGCTGCCTGAGAAAATTGCGCAGTACGTCGGCATCCATATTGATGAAAACATCAACTCCCGCTCCATTCCCGCTCGGAACAACTTTGGCTATATCTGTTCCATCCCAGGTTGTACCATCTTCTTTTTTAATGTCGTCCCATAACCTTGAGCCTGTGCGCTTATTTTTATAGACCAAAATCGGTTCCGGCAATTTATAGTCTTTTGCTTTTGGCAGTTTCGGTATATGTGGCGCTATCGTTTCAGGCTCGACCCCCGGCATATATTCGACTTCAAATTCGACGGACAAATGGTCGTCATAGGGCCTTGTTAATAAAGCCATGATCTTTCTGACAGCGCCTACCCGCGCCGTTTTTGACGGGATAATTTTTACGGTAATCTTCCCATTCCATAAATGATAAGATTTCATGACATCCGGATAGACTATGAGCGTTCCCCGATCAGTCTCCCTGCTGAAATAGTCATTTGATGCATCCGTCCCGAATGCTACCCTTGAATAAGAATTAATCGGCATCTGCTTTATCTCAGGGCCGATTATTTTCAAATACGTTGGGATCCTCTTGCCTTCAAATTCTTTTGTATCCGTTATGCCGGCCTCATTCCTGTCTTTAATGTTGCCGCCAACCCCCAGATAATGCAGAATAGTCCGGTTCTTTTTAATTAATTTGGAGACGACACCTTCCAGGAACTTTACATCTTTAGGATTTTTGATAATCTGCTGTTCCCTGCGGTGCTGATTCAATTGTTTAAGACCTTCGTGCCTGCTGAGTTCTTCTGCCAATATGAATTCAATCGCTTTTGATATCTCCGTATCCCTCATGCGGTCTCTTGACGGCATAAATATCTTTTCCCTTATGTTGGTATCGACATCGGTGCAGTCGATGTGTACCAGCATATAATCAGACAGGTAATGGAGATTCGCCTTTGTCCTGAGAAAAGAACGGCCGATGGCGGCATGCGTCTGACCGTTAATAGTAAAAAAGATCGCTTCACTCGGAGAAGCAAATTCATCTTTGACCGTCCCTTCTTTGAAGACGGTAACTTCTATGGTCCGTTTGCCGAATTTTCCAAGTTCAGCGATAATCGGGATTATTGGCGGGCAATTATCTTCAATGCTCTGTTTATCGTTCTTCAGGATTCTCATCCTGTTGCCCACAAGAATTATAGAAGGGCTGTGGCCTTTAAATTTCCTGGTTTCGTGCAATGTTATGGGAAGGACCGGATAATGCAAAACCCTGTTCAATTCCCGCCACAAATCTAAAGTGATTTGAGAAGGATTGGGCAGATAATAATTGAAAAGTTTTATATACGCGCCTGATTCTAAAGCTTCATTTTCCGGAAGGATTGATAAGGGTCCGCCTGAGAAAGATACTATTTTGCCGTTATCACCAACAAAATATTCGTACCAGGAATTTTTGTATTCAGCGCTTGTTGCAAGGTGCAGTCTTACCAGCGTAAAGCCCCATGTGTCCTTCCGTCCTTTTTCAAGCAGTTCCGGGGTTTTCCTTGAAAGAATTAGTTGATAATTGTATTCGCCGCAATTCGGCAATACCCCGCTTCCGCCCATATTATATTTGCCCTGCACAAACAGAATTTTATTCTTATTTCCTCTATGCAATGAGAGAAAGGTGTTTTCAAAATCATCGGGATGCTGTCCTTCACCTTTATCGGCAACAATTACATTAGGCCTTTTTCTGTCACCTTCCGCGATGATTTGTATATTCCCGGCAAGTCTTCTTCTCTCTTTATCTGCAAGGTCTGAAAAGTCTCCGCTTTTCATGCCGAAGAACAACTCTATTGCTTCCTTCATTGCTTTCGGCGCCTGCTTGCTTTCCGGGGCAATCCCCCTCAGTTTGCACTCTTTCAGAAGTAAAGCGTCAATTGAATTGATAGGTTTTTCGGCAAGGGCTGCTACGGAATTCTTTGCCTGATTATTGATCGTATTAAAATTACTCTCATACCCGCCGTAAGGTTTCCAGTTCTCTTCGCTTGATAGCAAAGGATCCGAGTCGATAATTTTCCTTACCTCGTTTTCAGACCGGGCACTGATAAGCTGTATCAAAAGATTTCTGGAAGATGATTCATCCATAAATGTCTCAGTTAAACCTTTTATTAATCATTGCTACATTTTACCTCAAACTATCTTTTGTACCTGTCATAAAAATGAGATGTCCTTTAATATGGCTTTTTTCTTCCCCATCATGTACGGCTAATTTTAGAATGATTAAGATGGTCAGGTCAATAAAGGGTTAAAGCAGGCCGAATTTTGAAAGCATCACTCAATTTCGTATTCCGATGAGATCATCTACTTATTACAACATCTGCCGCTCAGGGACTTAATGAATGCAAAAGAACTTGCCCCGTAATAACCACCCTCACTTTACGCAGTTCACCTCCTACTAAACAGATGTGGTATAAAAGATAGGTGAATGGGTTTTACCCGTTCATCAAAGAGGCAGGAGGACGTAAGTTTCACCTGGGTCTGAGAACCCTTTTTGTAGTGTGTTCCCTGTCTCCCAAAACCATGATAAGTTGGTTGGGCCTTTGAGCCCTTGTCACGATGGAGGTCTGGTTGGGAGGCATTCCTGCCATCATTTATCAATGAAAAGGAGGTATCGTCTTGTCCAAAGTATTTGTCGGTATAGATGTATCTAAAGATTTCTCGACCGCTCAGGGGGTTGATAAGAACGGAAAGAAACTCTTCTATTTGCGGTTTGCTATGAACGCTGGAGGTTTCTCTGAACTGCTAAAGGCAATGATAAAGTTCACCGAGCATGTAACAGAGATAACGGCGGCAATGGAGTCAACCGGATGTTATCACATCAATCTCTTTTCGTTTCTCTCCTCGGAGGGAGTTTCCTGTGTGGTAGTAAATCCCCTCCTGATTACTAATTTTGCGCGGCTGTCTTTACGCAAGACGAAGACAGACAAGAAGGATGCACAGACAATAGCACAGTTTCTGCTTGCGAATGAGAAATCTCTTTCCGCAATAGCATTTTCACAGGATACGCAGGATATTAAAGACCTTTCGAGGGAGAGAGAGTCCATGACAGTTCTTATATCCGGAATGAAGAATGATATCAAGAGGCTGCTCCAGGGAACGTTCCCCGAACTGGAGAAGCTCTGCAGTCCTTATGGAGAAACAATGTTGCATTTCCTCAAGCGGTTTCCCTCGGCACGGCTGGTGCGGGCTGCGAAGCAGAGGGATATCGAGAAGGCACTTATCTGCCCCGATGAGAAACGAAAGCGTGTCATGGTATCTGCTGAGGATATAATTGCAGCCGCAAAGACTTCCGTTGCCTCATCCGGTGCTGCAAAGGAACTCATACTGTCGGAAAAGATATCGACACTTCTATATCTTCAGAAGAAAAATGAGAGGATCACAGAGGTGCTGATAAAAACTTGTGAATCACTGATGATTGAGGAACTGGATATCATCAGATCGATTGACGGCGTCAACGATATCACCGGATCTACTTTCCTTGCGGAGATTGGAGATATCAATAAATTCACTTCATACAAGCACATCATCGCATTTGCAGGACTGGATCCCTCGATCCATCAGTCCGGTCAATACGTGGGTCGCAGCACTATTTCAAAGCGGGGGAATCGTCATCTTAGGAGGATTATCTTTCTTATGACACTCTGCGCCGTAAGGTGCAAGAACGCATTCAGAGAGTATTTTCTCCGGAGGAAGCAGGAGGGACTACCTCCCAAAAAGGCTATTCTTGCAACATCACATAAACTCATCAGAGTTATTTTCGCAATGCTTTCAAATAAAACTCTCTTCAGAAAGGGGGTGGCTGTCGAATAGTTGACTACAATCAAACGTCTGAGGACAGATTAAACGAGTGAGCAATACCAGATGAAATACGCAACAAAAAAGGGCGATAGAGTTATCTCGCCCTTTTGCTGTATTGAGATTTCTCAACCTTTAATCACGTAAATGAGCAAACAATTCAACTTCGACATTTCTCACTCCTGGAACGCTTTTCGCGATTTCCTCAATTTTATGAATCATTTCTTCATCTTTAAATTGTGTGTATTTGGCTTTTATTGAGACAGTGCCATTCTCAGCAACCACTTCAATGTCTGGTTTCATATCTATTAATAAAACCTTAACTTTTGCAGCAACCAACATGTTATCCAGAGCTTTTTGTGATTCTGGAGTTGCTCTGAATTGCTCTAATCTGACAGTATTACAGATAAGATCTACTGCATTCTCTACTGTAATCTTCTTAATGTGAATAACCATATCATAGAGAGTGGGATCCCATTTATCAATTCCGTATATATATTTGCACCATTTACGCCTCTCCTTGTCATCATTTTTCAGGAGACGCAATGCCTCTCTTTCTGATATGTTCTCTCGCGCCATCTCGAGTTTCACGCGATTTTCCATATCAGCAATAATTCTCACCTTAAGCACATTTGGAATATTTTCTATGAAGAAATGGCCGGCAAGACCATGATAGACCACATTGTCCTTTTGAAAATGCTCCAACATGGTAACATGCAAATAGGCCAGATATTTTTCCTTGGAATAGTTAAATTTGTCCAAAATGGAAGGGGCATCGTGAATCGCCCGAATCAGTTTGATTTCTGGAATATTAAATTCTTTTGATGCCTCGATAATCGCATCTCTTGCAATACACGTATAGTTTAATTTTTGAGCTACTTTCTCTGCTACCTCTTTTCCTTTGCTATAAGAACCTCGCGAAATTGTGATAATGGACATTATCAGCTCTCCTTTAAAATAAATATTTGTAAATATTATACGTAAAACTTATGAAGAAATAATGAAGATGATATAAAAAGAATATTGAGGCAATCATTATATAGATTGCGTGAATTATTGAATGAAATGTTGCAGAGGAAAGCAAGATTTCAAAATCTCTCTTTCAGGAAGTAGTTGAGTCGGAGATTGGCTTTCCTCATGGCGCATGTTTTAATCGTTACATATTGTATGCGCTTCTCGATAAAACAATACCAAAGTAAACAGCTGCAACTCCGGCAATAATATAGGCGACAGAGGTCAGTTGCTTTACGGACCCGTCTCTCTTTACCAGGGATACAATGCCTGAGATGAATGCAACTAACCCTACCACAATAAGGTTAATTCCAAAAACAAGACTGAAAATATTATTAAGAGTACCCATTTGCTATCCTTGAGCAATAAAATCCAACAATTATGATGAACTCGTAAAAAGTCGTCATACCCGCGAAGGCGGGTATCCAGAGACGTTACAACTACCTAAAAAGACTGGATTCCCGATTAAGGACTTCGGGAATGACGGCCTGAAAAAGACTTTTTACGAGACTGTCAATTATTGTATGCAGTCTGTCCCATTATAATAGATGAACTCAATAAATGTTTGTCACCCCTGAGAAATATGTTGGTTGGAATAAAGAAAATAAATATCTTAAAAGTTGGAGGGGACGTTGCCAATACAACATATCAGGGAATTACCGTAAAGCCTTCTTTGAAGGCTGCTTCACAGAGATTTTTATCGAGTGAAATAAATTCGAGGCCTTGCGGTCTGTCTTCCGACCATACCAGAGCAGCCGCAAGCTGAAGTGAATCCGCAGCTCTTAAAGGATGGACCATAAGCAGCCTTTCCGAGCGCTGCCTCACAATCTCTGTCGGTTGTACCTCGGACCATGCAGATGCAAGCGCCTTGAGAGCATTTCTTGCTCTGCGTTCCGCATCCGCAGAAATTGACCCTTCGCGTCTCCTGCACGACAAAGCAGACAGGCATTCAACCTTTGTTCCCCACCAGACAATAATATCTTCGTCTGATTTTGCAAGAGTCCTAATTGTCTCGGACGCAGGTTCTTTTAAACATAAGGGAATGATTGCAGAGGAATCCCAAAACTTCACCTGCCGGACTCCCGTTCCTCAATGAGCGCCCGCAATACCAGGCCTTTCGGGTCTTCAGCCTTTGGCATTGACCAGAAATCCTTCGGGAGCTTTCCCTTGCCAAGCTTTATCAGCCCCTGTCTTTCCATATTTGCAAGGGATTTTTTCCCTTTAATTTCACGTGAGATTGGCGTCAAAAGGGCTACGGGATTACCACGGTCGGTGATTAATATATCATCGCCGGACTTTACAATAGTCAGATATTCGCTGAGTCTTGCTTTGAGTTCCGATATGGCTGCCGTTTTCATGATTATATGGGATCTCCCTCTTTAAGACTATTATAGTTAGATCAATATGACCTGTCAATATTATTTTGAGATCGTAAGTGAGCCTCCGCGCATATTTGATGGAGGATATTGTTATGAGATGGGGGGCATAATATTCGCAAGTTGAGAATTTGGAGAATGCTATATTAGGCATTCATATTGAATTTGATATAAACTTATATTTTATATTTAGAACAGAAGGTTTATTAAATTATGGAAAAGATTAAAATCGGGATAAGCGCTTGTCTGCTCGGTGAAAAAGTCCGTTATGACGGAGGTCACTCGCTTGATCGATATATAACGGAAACGCTCGGCCGGTATTTTGAATGGGTCCAGGTATGCCCGGAAGTAGAATACGGCCTTCCCGTACCGAGAGAGACAATGCATTTAACCGGAGAACCGGCTTCACCTCGTCTTGTAACGGTAAGTACCGGCATTGACCATACCGATGGCATGACAAAATGGGCTACAGATAAATTAAGCCGGCTTGAAAAAGAGGACCTCAGCGGTTTTATTTTCAGGAGTAAGTCGCCAAGTTCCGGGATAGGCGGTATAAAGGTCTATTCTTCTTCGGGGATAACGGATAAAGGAACGGGCATATTCGGCGGAGCATTCATGCAGTATTTCCCGCTTGTGCCGGCCATAGATGACGGAAGACTGCATAATCCTAACCTGCGGGAAAATTTCATAGACCAGGTCTTAGCATACAACCGATGGCAGGAATTCCTGAAAAAAGGCGAGGGAATCAGGGAGTTAATCGCATTTCATACTAATCTCAAGCTTTTAATACTATCTCATAGTCCGAAACATTATAGCACCCTCGGGACACTCGTTGCTCAGGCAAAAAAATATCGGCCTGATGTGCTCTATTCCAAATACATAAATATATTGATGGAAGGGTTGCGTCTTCTTGCTACGATCAAAAAGAATACAAATGTTTTACTGCATATAGCCGGATATTTTAAAAAACGGCTTTCGTCCGATGACAAAAGAGAATTGCTGGAAGTCATCGAACAATATCACAAAGGTTATATCCCTTTAATAGTCCCGATAGTCCTTATTAATCACTATGTAAGAAAATTTGATGAACCTTACTTAAAGACGCAATTTTATCTGAATCCACATCCCATGGAATTAATGCTTAGAAACCATGTTTAAGAAAGCAGGGCATAAACCGTGTCTGTTTTAGCCCGGATTATTCATAAAATTGGCAACAGCAACCGAGGATAGAGTATTTGAGCGGTTTTTTTTGCCGATAGTCAAATACGGCATATGGAAATAAAGAGGCAAAAGCCTCGCAGGGAGGAACGACCGAGAATGAGCGCAAATACTCTATCCTCGGTTCAATCGGAAAATTTTATGAATAATCCGGGTTAGGTCAACCCGATAAGTTTTTTGAATTCTTTTAACGACTGCTTTTCTATCTCTTCATGCAGGCTGTTGCCGTATGCGTCCATAGTGACGATTGCCGGAAAGTCTTCGACTTCTAAAAGCCACATCGCCTCGGCCATGCCGAACTCTTCAAATTTCCATACGCCGGCAACCCTTTTGACCCTTTGCGCCAGATAAACTGCGGCGCCGCCGACGGCATGGAAATATACGCAGCCTTTCTCCTGAAGGGCTTTCCGTGTCTGCGGTCCCATTCCGCCCTTCCCCATAACTCCCTTTATTCCGTATTGCGAGATTACTCTCTCCTCATACATTTCAACCCGCATACTCGTTGTAGGGCCGCAGGCCACAATCTCGAAACCTTTTGGTGTTTTTTTCACTATCGGGCCGCAATGGTAGAGGATTGTCCCTTCAAGATTAAAGGGTATCCGTTTTTTTGAAGGCTTCTCATTAACCAGATATTTATGCAGTTTGTCCCTCCCTGTAACAATCAGACCGTTGATCGAGACCATATCACCGACGTGAAGGGAGAGCACGTCATCCTTACTCATAGGGAGCTTTACTGTTTTTACTTCTTTATGCATTATAAATCTCTGCCGGCTTTGTATCCTGCCTTCTTATCAGATCGTCAATTTTCATTCTATATTTTTAATTTTGAATGTAATTACCGCTCTTCTGCTTGCCCAGCAATTGATAGAAACATCCACAAAATATGATGCAGGATGCCTGTGGCACGCACCGATTTTGACTGCAAGGGCGGTTGTCTTTCCGCCGAAACCTATCGGCCCTATTCCAAGCCGGTTGACGTCGTCAAGTATTCTCTTTTCAAGCTTTGCGAGGGTCGCATTTGCATTCATATCGTTCAGGTCCCTCATAAGCTGCTCTTTGGAAACTTTCGTCACCTGGTCCTTTGTCGCGCCTATTCCGACACCTATAATGTAGGGCGGGCAGCCTTTGCCCTGGGCTTTATGAACGGCGTCGAGGATGCACTTGCGCATGCCTTCCAGGTCCCTTTCCGCTTTCAGCTCCTGCAAAGGCAGCTTGTATAATTGTCCGATGTTTTCACTACCGGAACCTTTCAGCATTAGATCGATTGCAAGCTTTTTATCTTTGGTCTCCTCAAAATAGATTACGGGGAAACCAACGCCGGTATTGTCTCCGGAATTCTTATCGGTCAGCACATCAACAGCATTGGCCCTTAAAGGGATGTTTTTTGTAGCAATTCGTGTTGCCCTGATGATTTCATTCTCTATTTCAAGTTGGCTGAATCCGCAGGGCATCTTTACAAAAAATATCGGGACGCCGGTATCCTGGCAGACGGGGCGTAAAGTCTCCCTTGCAAGCTTTATATTCTCAAGAATGGCGGACAAAGCAGTCCCGGCAGCCGATCCTCTTTTCTCTTTCTTAAGAGCTCCCCGTAAAGCAGCCTCAATGTCTGCCGGTAAAGACGTGGCCGCCAGCCGATAAAGTTCAACTATGGCATTCCGAAGTTTCGCCATTGTCTAATATATCATTATTTTAAATTTTTTTTATCAAAAGACGGCATGATATGAAGGATAATTTACAGACCGTAACGATAAAGAGCAATCCATTCAAGACACAATCATGAGCATTAAAGTAATTTTTCTTGCTTATTCTGGAGAATATAGTAAAATGAAGGTAAGTCTTATAAAGGAGGTATCGCATGAGCAAAGAAAAAAACAAGCAAAAACCAAATGCAAAGAAAAAACCACAGCATAGCCTGAAAGAGAAAAGACAAGCAAAGAAAGAAAAAAGCTCCTCAGGATCTAACATGTGGTCCCAAAAGTAAATTAGCAGAATTCTGTGGGCAGCAGCTTAACGTCCGGTTATCAGATCACTCCATAGGCTGAATTTGGTAGAGCGCTGGTTTGGAGAATTGACGGGAAAACGGATACGTCGTGGCGCCCTTATACGTGTCGATGATCCTGTTGTTGCAATTGATGAATACATGCAGGCTTGGAATGCAAACCCAAAGCAATTTGTTTGGACGGCTACATAGGAAAACTCTCTCGCTGCAAACAAACTTTGGAAAAGATTCAATCGGGCTGTACGTTACCACGTTTTCGCAAGACAAGAAAGAATAACACCAGTCGTTTATGAGACACTACATTATCAACCTTCCTTTTTTTGGCTTGAACTTAAACATACCTTTTGATACCCTAAAATTAAAGAGAGGGGAGGAACCTTATTCTTTATAACATATTGATTTTTAATATGGTCTCTGTGGTCTCTGTGGTTGATTTTGACAATACGTGAATAGAGGAAAGGAGAGTGACAGGAATGCTTAGGATCATAGTATTATCATTATTGCTTACGGTTGTTATCGGCTGTTATCCGGCCTCGTATTATGGCTACCGGCATGTTCCTTATTCGGAACCTTATCCGGATTGGACGGAGAGGGATAATTATTACTACCCTTACACATACTACACCCCATTCTACTACCCTTATCTCTATTTCCCGTTCTCTTTTTCGTTCAACTATTCATATGATTGGTATAACTTTGATTATCCTCATCGTTTTCACAATTATAATCGGAGTCCTTATCGTGGTCACCGTTATCCCCGAAGGTAGCCCGGTTAGTGTGGAGGTGGGCAGCCGGTCGGAGGGGTGACCGACTGCCGAAAGATGAGAGTTTTAGTTATTATCTATATTTAGAATACAAGAAGAATATGAAGAAATGACGAAGGAAATGTGAAAAGATTGTGAAGACCCCCCCCGCATCCCTCTTGATAGAGGGGATTTAACCCGGATTATTCATAAAATTGGCAACCGCAACTGAGGATAGAGTATTTTCGCGGTTTTTTTTGCCGATAGTCAAATACAGTATGTGAAAATAAAGAGGCAAAAGCCTCGGAGGGAGGAACGACCGAGAATGTCCTCCTCAGGCGGATTCGCCGAGGCGAAAGCGAAAATACTCTATCCTCAGTTCAATCTGAAAAATTTATGAATACTCCGGGTTAAACTACCCCAGCCGTTTTGTAAACCTTAACGAGCTTATTGTTATGACCGTTATCCCAAGGGCAAGGAGCGCAGCCATCTGCGGCCATAATATATTTATGCCGTTGCCCTTTAAAAATATCCCTCTGAGAATAACCAGAAAATACCGGAGCGGGTTAAGGTACGTCCCGTACTGAATTATCTCAGGCATGTTTTCTATGGGGAACATAAATCCGGAGAGCAGCACCGCCGGCGCAAAAAAGAGGAACGTCGCCATCAAAGCCTGCTGCTGGGTCTTTGATATGGTTGAGATAAAGAGTCCTATTCCCAATACCGATAAAAGATAGATTGCTGTGCTGAGCGTGAGCAAAGGTATGGAGCCTCTGATGGGAATATTGAACCATGACAGACCTACAACTGCAACAAGGAACATGTCAAAAAACCCGATAAGGGCAAAGGGAATTGTTTTGCCAAGGATGAATTCAATAGGTTTTATAGGCGTGACCATGAGCTGTTCCATGGTGCCGATCTCCCTCTCACGCACGATAGCCATTGAGGTGAGGAGAAGACAGATAAGCATTATCATCAGAGCTATGACGCCGGGAACATTGTAATTCCTCGATTTAAGGTCGGGGTTATACCACGCCCTTGTTCTTACATCCAATAACGCCGGAAAAGACGATAGATGCTTCATGCCTATATCCGCCGCATATTTTGCAACAACCCTGCTTGCATAATTCATTGCAATGGTTGCAGTATTGGAGTCCGTGCCGTCAAGAAGGATCTGGACCTCCGTCTTCATGCCTTTTTTTATATCCGCAGAAAATCCGCGGTCCATTTGTATTGCGATAATGACCTTGCCTTTGTCCAATAATTCCTTTATAGCCTCAGGCGATTCAACAAAATAGAGGATATCGAAATACCCCGACGACTCCAGCCTCCTCAGGAGTTCCCTGCTTTCATAGGATTTATCAAGGTCATAAACCGCAGTGGGAATACTGTTGACGTCCATTGTGACCGCATACCCGAAAACCATCAACTGGATCAGGGGCACGACAAATATAACGGCCTTCATCCTCCTGTCCCTGAAGACCTGGATGAATTCCTTAATAATCATATGTCTTATCCGCTCAAACATTGCTACTCTACCTTCTTTTTGAATTTTCCGTTCGCCAGCGCAAATACGATCAGACCGAAAACCGACAGCAGGAATGTCTCAAGCGCCAGGAACCTGAAAGTGCTCCCTTTCATGAATATGCCCTTCAGTATAGATACGAAATACCTCGCAGGTATGATATGGGTCATTATCTGGAGCGGTTTAGGCATGTTGAATATGGAGAACATAAACCCTGAAAGGAGGAAAGCAGGCAGGTAAGAGGCGACCATCGCAACCTGGCTTGCCACAATCTGGGACTTCGCGACAATAGATATTAATATCCCGAAACTGAGACCCCCGAAGAGGAATATGCTTGAGAGGGTCATAAGCAGGAATACATTCCCTCTCAAAGGGACCCCGAACAGAAAGACGCCTATGAAGACCGATACAACCACGTCGAGAAAACCTATGAGAAAATACGGGATCAGTTTCCCCATAATCAACTCCGGTGTTTTGACCGGCGTTGATATCAACTGTTCCATAGTTCCGCGCTCCCACTCCCTTGCAAATGTAAGGGAGGTCAAAATGGCGGCGATGATAGACATGATGACGGCGATCAATCCGGGTATGATGAAATTTTTCGACTTGAGTTCGGGATTGTACCATACCCGCACACGGGGGTCTATGAGAGATTTGATATGGTTGCCGTTCATTCTCCGGGCATAGAGTTCCGTTGCCGCCGTTATATATCCAAGCGCAATGGTTGCGGTATTCGAATCGCTTCCGTCGACGATCACCTGCAGCTGCGCAGGTCCGCCTTTTTTTATATCTTTGGAAAAGTCTTTCGGTATCGTTATCGCCACCCTCGCCTTGCCTGAATCGAGATATTCATCGATTGCTCCGTGAGCATCAACGTTATCGATAATTGTGAAATAGCCTGATTCGCGTAATTCCGCCGTAAGCTCCCTGCTCATGCCGCTCTTATCAAGGTCATAAACAACAGTAGAAAGGTTATTGACGTCAAGGGTTATTGCATACCCGAAGATAAACAGAAGGATGACCGGCAATAAAAAAGCCATGGCAAGGCTTAAAGGGTCGCGCCATATCTGGACAAGCTCCTTTTTCGCTATTGCCTTTATTCTTAATAATTTCATATCACGCGACCTCTATTAACGTCACAAACACGTCTTCAAGCGAAGGCATGATTTTTTCGATCCTGTTCACGGCAATGCCCTCTTCTTTAAGCAGCGCCTCAATCCGGGGGATGTCCTGTTCCGCGTTATCTACGGTCGCATGGAGAAGACTACCAAAGATCGCGGTCTCAATACCGTTTTTATAAACCGCTTCCAATGCAGCCACAAGCCTGTCTACCTCTATTTCGAGGACGTCACGCTTCATATATTTCTGCCGCATTTCACCAGGCGTCCCTTCGGCAATAACCCTGCCTCTGTAGATAAGGGCAAGCCTGTCGCAGTAATCCGCCTCATCCATGTAGTGGGTTGTAACGAATATGGTTGTGCCTTTCCGTGCCATTTCATAGATCAGGTCCCAGAAATTTCTCCTTGAAATTGGATCAACCCCGGACGTCGGCTCATCAAGGAAAAGAATAGGAGGTTCATGCAGAATGGCGCAGCCGAGGGCAAGCCTCTGCTTGAAGCCGCCGGGGAGGGTCTTTGTAACGGAGTTCCGCCGGTCCTTCAGACCGGACATTTCCAAAACCCATTCCATGCGTCCGCGTTTTTTCTCTCGTGATACTTTATAGATACCGCTGAAAAAATTGATATTTTCCTCTACGGTAAGATCATCATAGAGGGAAAATTTCTGCGACATATAGCCGATATGTTTTTTGATTTCCTCCGACTCTGTCATAATGTCATTGCCGCCCACAAAACCTTTTCCACCGGTCGGCTGCAATAGTCCGCAGAGCATTTTTATGGTCGTAGATTTACCCGCGCCGTTCGGTCCAAGGAACCCGAAGATCTCACCCTTCCCTATGGCCAGACTGATATTGTCTACTGCCGTAAAGTCCCCAAACCTGCGGGTCAACCCTTCAACCCTTACTGCCTCCGGCATCCTTATTTCCCCTGCACCATCGAAATGAATATATCTTCAATCGAAGGAAGAATTTCCCGCTGTTCTTTTACCGCTATCCCTTCTTTCCGTAATTTCTCGACGATGATCCCGGCAGTCTCCTTTTTCTCAATCGTAATATGGAGCCTGTCTCCGTAAATACTCACACCTTTGACGCCCTCGACCTCTCTGATCGTCACTGCGGCATTCCGCGCATCATCGGACCAAAGCTCTATCATGGGTAATCCAAGTGATTTTTTGATCCCCATAGGACTGTCCTTCATCATCAGCCTTCCCTTATGGATAAGTCCGACCTGTGTGCATCGTTCGGCTTCATCAAGATATGCGGTGGAAATAAGTATGGTTACCCCTTCTTTCAGAAGGTCATAGAGTATCCTCCAAAAGTCCCTCCTTGAAACAGGGTCAACACCGTTTGTCGGTTCATCAAGGAACAGGACTTCGGGAGTATGGATGAGGGCGCAGGCAAGGCCGAGTTTCTGCTTCATGCCTCCGGAGAGTTTTCCTGCAAGCCTGTCCTTAAAGGGTGTAAGGTTGCTGAAGCCGAGGAGCCTCTCAATTCTTGCAGGCCTTTCTTTTTGTGGAACTTCATAGAGGTCGGCATAAAAAAAGATATTTTCCATAACGGTAAGGTCTTCATATAGCCCGAACCTCTGGGACATATAACCGAGCTTCTCCTTGATCTTCTCTCCTTCGTTTGAAATGGAATGTCCTGCAACCCATGCCTCTCCCGAGGTCGGATCGAGTATTGCGGAAAGAAGCCGCATGATCGTGGTTTTCCCTGCGCCGTCAGGCCCGACAAGTCCGAACAATTCCCCTTTTTGTATTTCGAGATCAAGATTATCAACGGCAGGATGGTTTCCGAATTTTTTTGTCAAACCGGAAGTCTTTATTGCTGTAGAATTATCGGGCATTTTAGTTTACAGGCTTCGCTCACCATCTGTACAAATTATTAATAAATGGCGGGGCAGATGCGGTGAAAATGTCTTGTAGCGACACCTTAATGTACTTTTATGCAACGCTCCGGCCTTTTTCTGAAAGACATCGCAGGTCGGGTCAACATTTATGTGATTGAAATATAATCCTTTGTCGCATTACAAGACTTTTCAGCGCGTCTGCCCCGCCATTTATGCAACGTTTAGATTCACTTCAGCCGTATTTTCACATCTGCCGGCATACCGGGCTTAAGCTCGCCGTTGCCGTTCTTTGCGCTCACCTTTATACCGAATACGAGTTTGACCCGCTCTTCCTGTGTCTGGACATTTTTTGGAGTAAATTCAGCCTCGGACGAAATATAGGTGAGAACGCCTTCATATTTTTTCCCCGGATATGAATCCGTTGTAATCCCGGCCTTTTGACCGAGTTTCACAAGGCCAAGCTTGTCCTCTTTCACATAGACCTTGATCCAGGGCTTTTCGAGGTCGCCGATTGTGTAAACAGGCGCTCCCGGAGCAACGGTTTCTCCAAGCTCCATATTCTTCCGCATGATTACGCCCGACACAGGGGCAAAGAGCACGGTATCTTTAAGCCTCTCTTCGGATACCCCCAACGCAGCTTTTGCCTGTTGCACTCTGTCTTCCGCCGCTTTGATTGACTCTTTCCTCGGGCCTTCCTTTACAAGGCTCAGCGTTTCAAGCGCATTTTTATGCCGGGACAACGCGACATCATATGTTCTCTTTACGGCATCCATCTCCCGGGCTGCTATAACTTCTTTTTGAAAGAGCGCTTCAGACCTCTCATAATCTTTTTTGGACTTCACAAGCTCGGCTTCGGCATAACTGACATTTGCCTTTGCCTGTTCGATCTCCTGCAACCTTGCGCCTGCCTTCAGCTCAGTATGTTTTGTGAGAACCTCGTTCAGTGCAGCCCTGCTTTGGATAACCAGGCCCTCAAGTTCTGCGCTGTCAAGGACGGCCATTTTATCGCCCTTCTTTACCGTCTGCCCTTCTTCAGCCAAAAGTTCCCTGATCCTCCCGGAAAACTTAAACCCCGTATTTACCTCGGTTATTTCGACATTGCCGGATAGCGTAAGCACGCCTGCTTCATGTTGATTCCGGGACCGGTACATCAATGCGACTATGACGCCGATAAGAATAATGATCCCGACCATCGCCAACTTCTTCTTCATGCCGACAACTCCTTTAAACGGAAATTCACACTCACCCTTACCCTCTCCCCTCAAGGGAGAGGGTACTTAAGAATCGCCCCTCCCTTGAGGGGAGGGGATAAAGGGGAGGGTGTTTAAATGTGTCCTTACTTATGAACTCTTTAATAAATTCTGTATGTGTTCAGAATATAGTCCTCTGTCGCATCAGTCCGGAAAGCTTTCGGGATTTATTGTGTCTGCCCTGCCATTTATGTAAAGTTTACGTTATGAAACCGGCAGGGTTACTTCTGCGTTTTTAAGAGCTTGTACTCGATGCTATCGACGAGGGCCTGGTAGGACGCCTCGATGATATTCTCGGATACGCCGACAGTGCCCCAGCGTTCTTCTTCGTCTCCCGATTCAACAAGCACCCTGACCTTTGCGGAAGTCCCCTTGCCCGCAGTAAGCACGCGCACTTTGTAATCATGGAGTTTTACATCCTTGAGCTCCGGATAGAACTTGTCGAGCGCCTTTCTCAGGGCATGGTCGATTGCATTGACCGGACCTTTTCCTTCTGCGGCAGTATGTTCGATGCGGCCACCGACCTTCACCATGATGGTCGCCTCGCTGAAAGACTCCTCGCCTTCTTTCCTCTTCTCGATCATGACCCTGAAGCCTATCAAATCGAAGAACCTCTTGTGCAGGCCGAGTGACTTTTTCATCAGAAGTTCAAAAGACGCCTCGGCAGCCTCAAACTGGAACCCTTCATTTTCGAGGTTCTTCAAAGTCGTCACAATATCCTGAAGCTGCGGTGAGTCAGGGGCGAGTTTGATCCCGAATTCCTCCGCCTTCCTCAATACGTTGCTTTTGCCTGCAAGGTCCGAGATCAGAACGCGTTGGGAATTCCCGACAAGGTCCGGCCTGATATGTTCATAGGTCTCGGGCCTTTTCCGTATAGCGCTGACATGGATGCCTGCCTTGTGGGCAAAGGCGCTGTCTCCGACAAAAGGCTGCCGTTTGAAATGTCTCATATTGGCGATCTCGTTGACAAACCTTGAAACATCCCGCAGTTTCCTCAACTGCTCTGCATCTATGCATTTCATCCCGAGCTTCACCTGAAGATCGGGGATCACCGAACACAGGTTTGCGTTGCCGCACCGTTCTCCGAGTCCGTTGATAGTTCCCTGGACTTGCAATGCTCCGCTTTCGATGGCAATAATTGAATTTGCTACGGCACACTCGGAGTCATTGTGCGCATGTATGCCGAGGCGCGTGCGTATGTTTTTCATGATCTCGTTAAAAATTCTGCGGACGTCTCCGGGCAGGGTCCCGCCGTTCGTATCACAGGGGATAATGCAGTCGGCGCCGGCGTCCTGTGCCGCAAGAAGGCATTTCAGCGCATATTGCGGGTTATCTTTGTATCCGTCGAAGAAATGTTCGGCGTCAAAGAATACCGTTTCCACATGCTTTTTCAGATAGGCGACGGAATCATGAATAATGCCAAGGTTTTCACTTAACGGTATCTTCAAAGCCTCTTTTACATGGAAGTCCCAGGTCTTTCCGAAAATTGTAATGATTTTTACCCTGGAATCGAGTAGCGACTTAAAAACAACATCTTCGCTTGCCTTATATTTCGGCCTGTGGGTACTGCCGAAGGCGACAATCCGTACATTTTTGAGCTTGAGTTTTCCCGCTCTCTTAAAATATTCCAGATCTCTCGGGTTAGCGCCGGGCCAGCCGCCTTCGACATAATGCACGCCGAGTTCGTCGAGCTTTTCGGTAATGCGGAGCTTGTCCTCGACGGAAAAAGAAATCCCTTCCGTCTGCGCCCCGTCCCTCAGAGTTGTATCATATATCTCAATCTTTCGCATGGTTAACACATCCTTATGTCATCCTATTTTGTGTCTGTGTATAGAGTCGTGGAATGACGAAATTGTTTATAAACTCACACTATTTGACCTTTCCCTTTTTTGCTTGAGGCCTTTTTCCTGCAGATACTTTCTGCCCTTGACCGAGGTCAAAAGCCTCGTGCAGTATTCTTACGGCAAGCTCGGAATATTTCGCGTCGATAATGCAGGATATCTTTATCTCCGAAGTGCTTATCATCATAATGTTGACGTTATGTTTTGCCAGCGTCTCGAACATCTTTGCGGCAACGCCCGAATGGGTCCGCATCCCGACGCCAATAATGGATACCTTTGCGATATCTTCACGCATCTTCACTTCTTTTGAGCCGATTTCAGAGACGATCTCTGCCGTTATTTTCATAGCCTTCTTACTGTCCGACTTGGGGACGGTAAAGGATATATCCGTTGACTTGCCGTCGCTGCTGACATTCTGGACGATCATATCAACAATGATATCCGCATCTGCAATGGTTTTAAAAAGCTTTGCCGCAACACCCGGCTTGTCGTGCACTCCGATTGCGGTTATCTTCGACTGATTTTTATCATGAGCTATGCCTGAAACAGCGACCTTTTCCATATCCTTATCCTCCTTAACCACGAGTGTGCCCGGATTGTTGTTGAAACTTGATCTGACTACTAAAGGGACCTCATATTTCTTTGCAAATTCAACCGACCGCGCCTGGAGAACCTTTGCCCCGAGGCTTGCAAGCTCCAACATCTCATCATAGGAGATTTTCAGGAGTTTCTTTGCTTCGCGGACGATGCTGGGATCGGTCGTATATACGCCGTCAACATCCGTATATATCTCGCAAAGGTCCGCTTTCAATGCGGCTGCCAGGGCCACGGCCGTCAGGTCGGAACCTCCTCTTCCCAGTGTTGTAACGTCGGAGGTCTCTGTTACTCCCTGAAAACCTGCAATGACCGGGACAGACCCTTTCCTGATCGCCCTTTTAACGCGGTCTGCGGTTATCTTTTCTATCTTTGCGCTGGTATGCGTTTTATTCGTAATTATCCCCGACTGCCTTCCGGTAAAAGACATGGCTTTGCAACCCTTCTCGCTTATTGCAATCGCCGTAAGAGCCGCGCTTACCCGTTCTCCGGAAGAAAGCAGTAGGTCCATTTCGCGTCCGTCGGGATTCTGAGACAGCTGTCCCGCAAGTCCTAAAAGCTTGTCCGTCTCGCCTGACATTGCAGATACGATGACAACAACGTCATTACCCTGTTTTTTTGTTTCAACGACCCGTTGAGCAACCGCCTTTATCCGCTCAATGCTGCCGACGGACGTCCCGCCATATTTCTGCACTATCAACATGTCTCCGAACCCCTTCTTTTTTGTAATAAATATAACATGTACGTTTAACAAACACAAACTCGATTAATAACCGAATCCGGCAACAGGAACTGAGGATAGAGTATTTGAGCGGTTTTTTTTGCCGATAGTCAAATACAGTATGTGAAAATAAAGAGGCAAAAGCCTCGGAGGGAGGAACGACCGAGAATGTCCTCCTCAGGCGGATTC
>JBAZZX010000025.1:0-42537 GCA_041658585.1 Thermodesulfovibrionales bacterium | reverse complement strand
TTGAATCTACTCATTTGAACCTCCCTTCACTTGGTACCTTTCAGGGAGGTTCATTTTAATTACTTTTACGGTTAAACCGCTTTACTGGACCACTACCAGAGGTAGTGGTTTTATCTTATAATAAATCCCTGCTTCAAGAGAGATTGCTCGATTTTGTCTCCTAAATATTGATGAAAGTTCCCGACACCAGGAACATCAAGGATTTCACAAAAATGTGTCCAAAATCCTTCATCATCGTAATAATAGTAGGCGCAATTTACAGCTATGACTGGCAGGATTGCATATAATTCTTCCTTTGATAAGTGGGTATGATATTTCCAGAAGGATGAAGAAATACTTTTAAGCTCTTGGGGGAAAAGAGATATTTCACCGATAAATTCACAAGACTTTAATAGTTCTTGCCACTCTGAAGCCTTTTGTTTAAGGTCTATCTCCATTATTTCCCATCATTTGTGAATTGATAGAGGAATGAAAATCTAATACGTAGTATTATACTCTCACTTAAATGTCTAATCAAACGCGCGATTCAATAACTTCAAGTGAATCTTTCCGGGTCATTTTCTCACAGTAACCAACGATGCCGACCGTCCCTATCAGACTGGAGACTACGAACGGGATTGATCAGATCACTCAACCTCATGAGGGGTCATCAGTGCGATATATTAGTCAGGAAACAGGCATAAGTCGGGATGATCCACAATTATTCCCGGGTTAAGATGACATTGCATAATGAAGTTCTTAATTGTTTCGCGTTGTCTCTCGCTGTAAGTATTATAAATCTGAGGAGATAAGACAAAATTCTCGCACCTAGAAAGAATCAACTTGGATATTTCATATCTTAGCAAGTATTTGTCAGCGAAGTCCAGATGACCAAAAAGTTTTTGTGCCTGCGATTCATTCGCGCGTAAGTACGAAAAGATAATGTGGGTTTTATCCCTAATCGGAAAAATGTTCACGGCCACATCCGTAGGTAACTTGGTCACATCAATAATAACGTCAGGGGGAAACACTGAGCTAGCTGCTATAGTTGGCCTTTGAGCATCTAAAGCAAACTGCTTATGTCTGACACCATCCCACTGCTTGCTCATGTACAGCTCGTCAAAAGTGCTTTTGAATTTCCTAAATTGCTGAGCTGACAACAACTGCTCAATTGTGTCAGTGGGTGATTCGATGAAACCTAGTTGCAGAGCCTTAGAATATGAAGCTGCCATGTCAACTGCGGCCCTCTCGCAGGCATGAAGGCCTTTCAATACAGATCTATAGCTCAACAAAAACAGCTGTTCTGTATTACGGAAATCAATTTCACAATCATCAACCAGTCGGAACAGTTCATTGTCGTGTCTTGCGCATAGCCCCGTAAAAGTCGATGCCTTCCCCACTCCAGTTCTTATAAAGCCGATTTTCAGACCATCCCTATCCATTGTTACTTGAGGCATTATTACGTGCCCGTCTTGTGATAACGTTTCCAATATCCTCCTGTTCTGAATTGAATGGGAACTGCAGGGCATTTGAGTACATTCCTCCCCAGGGTAATAACACCTGTGATATTCTTTCTTGAGTTGTTCAAAAAAGTGTTTTAAGTATTCCTTAACTGGGTCCTTCTTTGCCACTTGAGATGCATCCTTTTACTTGTTTGTTATATTATAGCCATAAAGATTACGGGAATCTTGCTCTAAACCAGACCGATGTTCCCTAGTTGTTGCAACCGGAAATCCGCATTTCCGAGATGAAAGCTTCGATGTGGGTTATCAGGTAGACAGCGCCGAATCAAGATCTCACAGAAAGAAACGCTATCGATTATCCGTCCCAATCTGCGGAGTATAAGAGATATTAGTTACAGCGGCAGAAACGTAAAAGATGCTCCGTCTGCAAGAATAAAGACCTGACCCCGTGCCCCTCGCCACTCAAGATTTTGGAAGGAATTATCCAGCCGTGAAGGAACAGAATAAATACCGCGTTGGTAATCAGCGCTGGAAGATTGCGGCTCGCTGAGAAGCCCCAGGACGCGACAAACACGACCAGACCATTATACATCACCTCTATTCTTCAGTCTTAAGATTTAACGCAGTGGCACCGCAGTTGCAGCGCATTTCTTCGGGTTGGCCTTTGCGCGGCAAGACATAGAGGTATGACTTACAGGCCGGGTTCTCGCAGCGCAAGTGTTCAAGAAGGTCTTTGAACGCAGCAACCACTTCCTGAAATTCATGGGCTTGGAGATTGGCCCATTCGTTGAAGTGAACAGACGGGTTGATGGCCCACTGCTCCGCGTTCGTTTTGCTGATGAGGTCCTTAGCTGTGGCCCGCATCGCCGCGATGGTGGCTTTTTCGTCGTCAAGCTTCCATTTCGTGGCTGATTTATCGCCGTCTTCCAGCAACGTCTGCCATCGTTTCAAAACGTGCGGCATGAGGTCTGCAAAGTCATAGTGACCGTCGCCCCTGAACTCGATGCGTGCACGGAGATTGTCGGCGAGGATGACGGCCGTGTACTCAAGGTAGCGCCGCAACAGCCAGGCAGCTTGCGCTACGTCGTCCTTGGCGAGTTCGTGCTGAATTTCGGTCCAGATGTCGTGATCGTCCCAGACGCGCGGACCGGAATCTACGGTCCAGCCCCCGAACGATTGGCTGCGAGAAATCAGGTTCTCAGTCTTCATGTATTGGAGCCACACCCGGTCGTGAGTGGTGATGATGAATTGCGTATCAGGAAACTCCTTTTTGAGAAGCCGGCAGACCTCGCGCCGGTGACTGGCATCGACTGACATGAGCACGTCGTCGAGGACGGCGAAGGTGAATTTGTCTCCGAGAGTGTGTTTCATGAGCGCAAGGTAAAGGCACAGCCCCATAGCGTCCTGATGGCCTTCGCTGTGATAGGCGCCGGGAGGGAAGAGCCCGCGGCCATAGAAATCCACGTCAAAGCTGAGCTTGGCCGGCTCCGAAGTGAGTTTGCCGACAAATTTTTCCTCGTCCTCACGGTTGATGGCGCAGTAATAGTTGGAGAAGTCCTCGGCGACCTGATCATAGATGCTCTCAAGCACAGTCGTGGCGGTGCTGTTGTAATGGTCCAGGACCTTCTGCGCCAGGGCGCTTCGCGCTTTCTGCTCCATCGCCGTTCTTGCCGTCCGCAGCAGCCGCTCATAGCGATCCTGCGCGATGCTAAGGATGTCACGGGCCTCGTCTTCGGCCGACGTGTCAGGCAGGGCATTTACCGCGGCCTCGCACTCATCAATTTGGGCCCGTTGCGCGTCAGCTGGGAACCACCACGAATCGGTTATGGCCTTCATGGCGGGCACAATCCGGCTGTGATCTTCGAGGAAATCCTTAAGCGCTATCTCCGCCTCCTTGAGGCTATCGCGATAGGTGGCCGTCTCGGTGTACGCTACCGGCGGTTTGAGACTCTTGCTGTACTGTATGACACGTTCGATCGCCCAAATGCGCTCTGCCAAGGATTCAAGCACGGCATCAATGTTAGTCCGAAACTGACAAAGCAGCTTTTCAATCTCCTCCGCGCTGAGAATCTTCTTGAGAAGGTGCTCGCGCAACTCGTCCGCTTTCCACGGCGTGTCGCAAAGGGGGCAGGCATCTTCTGTGACAAGATCGAGGCCTGTCTTAATGAAGCCATGGCGACGAGCGAGCGTCAGTGCCTGCTCGTCGTTGTTGAGCTTTTCAAGGGCTTGTTTCGCCGCCTGCCGGTAATTAACAAGTGCGGCCGGTTCCACGCCCTGTATCGCTGTTTGGAGCGCACCCAGATCGGCAAGCGCAACGGCTTTGCGCAGGGCCGGTTTCTTATCCGCCTCCTGTGGCGCAGTCGCACCGGCCTTGAAGGAAGTTTCCTTGGTCAGCTCCGTCAGAACCGGCAGGCTGAGTGTCTGGCGCTTTTCGTTGACCTTTTCGAGAACGAGCGTCACGTGCAGCTTGTCGATCTTCAGCGTGGTTTTTAGGTCAATTTCCGCCTGGCGGCGATTTCGTTCTGTTTCATCGACTTCGCCTTTGTGCTTGTTGTTGACGGTCGTGAACGATTTTCGTAGCCGCTCAATGTGATCGAGGCGAAGCAACGTCTGGACATCGACGGAGCGCTGGCCGGGCGGGGTGATGATGTACTTGACGATTTCCCGGCGGGAGAGTGCGAATTCCGGGTGAGTTTCCAGCTCAGCAACAATTTTCTGTATGGTCACATCGTTGGGCGTGATCTCGACCTTTTTCGGGTTCTTCACCGAGCGATGAATCTTGACTGTCTTGCCAAGGGAAGGAATATCGCCGATAATGGTAATATTTGCCTTTTCAGGATGGGTGCGTTGATCAACGTGTGGCGCATGACTCTTGACGCTGAGGCCCGCGGTACCCTGGCCGGACAGGCGCGTTACGTCGCCTGTGAGGCAGAATTCGATGGCATCGACGACACCGCTCTTGCCGGTGCCGTTGGGACCGCATATCCCGAAGTTCCGCCCGGCGAGGTCGAGGCTAAGGTCGCGAATGCCGCGAAAATCCTCGATATGGATGGTCTTGATGCGGATCATGACTGACGGTCCTGCAAAGCTTCGAACAACGCCGCGTTGATCTCCTCGGGCTTCGGCACAGTTCCCTTGAGTAGAAGATTGTTTAGTCGGTCGATTGTGTCGTCTGCGATCGCGGGGTCAGCGCGCATTGCGGTGACAAACTTCTCTATTACCTGCAAGACAGTAGGCGGAACAACTATGTGATCATTTTTGTTGACCATACCATTCCTATTTTAAGTACAGGTGACTGATAACGCATAAGCTCGCTGGGAGGCTTGGGCAGTTTTCACGCTGATCCAGTGCAGCGCTTAGTTGTCCGTCAATCATCTATATCAGTCAGGAAAAATTCTGACGCGTATTGTTTGACCAACAGTTCAATAACCTCCTTCGACAAGGCAATGATATGTTTTGCTGTGCTCATCTTCTTGAATTGGCCGCTATGCGCTATCGATATACATATTTGTACCAGTAATCCTCAATAATTTCAATAGATTTGTGACGTTTACTTGCAGGTGTTATGCTCATCCAGACCAAAAGGACACCCCTTTCAATTCCAGTAAGTGAAAATGATTACATAAAAAAGCCCCTCGAAAACAAGAGGGGCTTTCTGGTTTATGTCTACGTCTTACTTATTTACTGCGTCTTTGAAAGCCTTGCCTGCTGAAAACTTCGGAAGTTTCTTTGCGGCAATCTTGATAGTTGCTCCGGTCTGAGGGTTCCTCCCGGTCCTGGCTTTCCTCTTTGAAAGTGAGAACGTGCCGAAGCCTACGAGAGCAACCTTGTCTCCCTTTTTGACCGCTTTGGTAATTGCCGCAATAGCTCCGTCAAGCGCCTTGCCGGCGCAGGCCTTTGTGCAACCCGATGCATCTGCCATCTTTTCGATCAGATCCGCCTTTGTCATGTTACTCCCCCTATAAAGATATGTTTGATGAAAATAATTTTACGAAAAAGAAATAATCCTGTCAATGTAATTTCCGGGTAGTCTTTTCTGCTCACAGCAGAGAGTTCGCTGTAATGGTTTGGGTTTCTTGATAAGCTTTCCCAAGAACCAATGCGCGACGAGCGAAGCGATGTTTTATTGGGAAATCCGTAAATGTTTCAACTTATCGAAACTATTGAGGTGGAGTGGATAGCTGCAGTCGCCACTCTTTATCGCTTCTTCGTTGCGTCAAGCCTTTCACGTACTTGACAGATTTTCCCAATGTGCTATTGTTGTTCGTTAATCATTAATCCCAAATGTTATGTCTCAGGAACAAACCCCTAAGACAAAAACACGAACAAAAAGAAAACAAACACTCTCAGTGGCCGAAAGGCTCATGTTCTTTAACAAGAAGTATCCCAATGGCTGTATCCGGACCGAACAGATCGAGATGCTCGGACGGCCATTCTACAGGGCAACCATCACCCCGGACAGTGCCAATCCGGCCAGATATTTTACCGGCCATGCCCCGGCGGTCTCGGAAAGTGGGGTTATCTTTCGGAAGGCTACCCTTCTGGAGGGAGCAGAGATATCTGCAGTTGCAATGGCCCTTTCACTGGTTATGAGTTATGAAATGGCTTATGACAGCCAACGGCCACATCAAAAGACAAAGCCTGGCGTCTGCCAGGAATGCGGCCGCATTTGGAGAAAAACAGAGGATGACGAAAACGGCCTCCTCGGGACCTGCCCTGAATGTCGTATCAAGAAGCGTCTTTTTTCAAGGCTGAAGTTACTGTAACACCTATCGGACGGGGCGGGGAAAAAGTATTTTACTTTTTCCCCGCCCCTCGTCATTTGATCAAGCCCCAAAATCCTGTCAAGGGCCAAGTGAAATAAAATCCCGCCTCGCATGTATGTATCAGGATGTCCTTACAGCTATTGCGATTAACCACCTTCTAATACCCTGATTGCCGGGGCCAATTAAGCGGTCTTGACAAACAGGCAAATCCATTGTCTGATCCACGCCGACGCACGTTTGCGCCTTTTCCTACATATTGTCTCCGGCAATCAGGGTATTAAACAAAAAGGAGGTGAAACCCATGAGCAAAGTGATCGAAACGCACGATCTGGCTTCTCTGATCTCAGGCCTCAGAGTAAGGCTCGATTGCGGACATTTCTGTACCGTGGGCCATAACCTGGCCAACACACTCGTCATCGTGTCAATAGGCGGAGGAAGAATCCGGACCTATTGCCACAACTGCTATTAGGAGGGAGTATGCCGAAAGCTCTTTTAGAAAACAACCGCGCTATACGCTTCAAAGTAATCAGGGCAGTCTATGAAAAACTGACCATCCAGGAGGGAACGGCGGAATATGTAGCGAACACTATCATTGATGCCGAAACAGTTTATGCCTTATTCAGTTTCTTGCAACAGGAAACAAAGGAGCACTTTATTGCTTTGCACCTGGACGCAAAAAACAGAATACTCTGCATTGACAGAGTATCAGCAGGGACCATGACCAACTCTCTTATCCATCCGAGAGAGGTATTTAAAACCGCATTACTCTCTTCGGCAGCTTCCTTGTTGCTGATCCACAACCACCCATCGGGAGACCCAACCCCCAGCCGCGACGATATTTCGATAACTGAAAAACTCAGAGGAGCCGGAGAGATTATGGGGATTGCGGTATTAGACCACGTGATCATAGGAGATGGATATGTATCACTCAAAGAAAAGGGATATCTCTAAATTCGTTATTAAAGAAAGCGAGGTGAAAATGTACAGCCCCAAAATATTTGAGCAGTATATCCCTGTTCTTTACAAAAAGTCTAAGGAATTGAAGATTCCTATGACCAGGTTAGTCAACCAGATCATTCACAAGGCATTGGAGGAGGCAGGCGATGACACGAACAGAGCTGTCCCGGTTGGTACGCAAACTGTACCAACGCCGAAGGCTTGCCGGTGAACTGCCTGATCTTGAGCTTAAGATATCGACTTATCTTGAACTTAATGGTATCTCAAAGCTCTCCGTCGCAGGCTTTCGGGTTGAAGCAAAGGAAGAGGGGCTTCTCATAACAGAGGCCCCCGGAATTAATGAAAACCAGCTTTCCCTAATCCCGGACTATTTCTGTCTGGAAATCCATCGATAGGAGGTTCATATGTCATTACTGGTTCACAGAGGAGGTAAGATCGTAACAAGGGACGACCTTGCACTTGTCCCGGTACCGGAGGCAACGGACAGTTATATCCCCGTGCCTCACAATAACCTGGCGGATACGCTTTCGACCATCGGAAGTGATATCCTCAAGGGTTTCACGCTCTCAAATGAGCAGTACGCCCTTGCAAGGGAAGGACAGCAGATGTTCGGAGTCCTGTCGTTCAGGAATGACCATAACGAACTCGGTCTTTCCATAGGGTTCAGAAACTCTTACGACAAAAGCATGGCGATCGGTATCGCCATCGGTGCACAGGTATTCGTCTGCGACAACCTTGCCCTTACGGGAGACATCACGATCATGCGGAAGCATACCGTAAATGTCTGGTCATCACTTGAGGACATAGCCATCTCGACGTTATACCGGAGCCAACAGAATTTTCGGAAAATCGTCGAAGACTCGGAGACCCTGAAGGGAAGAATGATCGACAACAGCGAAGCATTCAAAATGATCGGGTTACTCTTCGGACACGGCATTCTCACTCCTCGTCAGCTGCCGGTCGTCAAGAAGGAATGGCTGACGCCATCCTATGACGACTTCAGGCCCCGGACGATGTGGAGCTTCTACAATGCCTGTACAGAATCATTAAAGTCCTGCCCGCCATTGGTGATCATGGAAAAGCATATTTCACTGCATACCGCAATTACAGAAGGCTGAGGCGGTCGTGAAACTCTCCATCAGATATCTTCGGTTCATAGGGCAGATGAAGAAGAATGACAGGATGGTCAAGGTTGGGCTTTCCAACGGTGCAGTCGTCAAGATTGTACCGTGTTATGAGGGCTGGGAGCAGTATAACGCTACAGTAGAGGAAAAAAAGGTGGCTATTTCGATAGCCGAACGGTTCAATGACTGGCTCCACGGAGAAGAATTCCCGTATTAGGAGGTGAGGATGGGCTGGCAGTATGAGAACCTTAGTAACGAGGAACTGCAGAGGATCGCAACCGCCCGTTTCGGATGCGTGTTGAAGCCATTGCGAGAGATCGGCAGAAAAGCAGTTATTACAGAATTACTGGCCAATGATAGATCTCCGGAAGCTGAAAGATCCTTAGATCTGCATAACAACATAGGGGAAAGTCAATGACTTTCCCCTCTTCTTACACAATATAGACATTACTTTATATAGGGGTATATCCATGCCTATGCGTGATACCACCCCAATAATTTCATCATAGTGACACCACGCCAAATGTTATTGGCTTGGTAGAGCCTTTTTGCATAGGGACAGAGGGAGACCTGGCGAGTGAACTCTCGATGTTCAACTCCCCAGTTCACGACTTTAGACGCCTTCCCAGGACATCATAAACTCCTGAACTGGGGAGTTGCCCCAGGCCCCCTCGTCCCCAATATTTGCTTATGTATATATCAAGGACCGCCATCCGAAAGTTTATCGATGCCGTAGAATGGGCTACTGTCCGCAATATCATTGTCCTGGCCAACGGACGATATACCAACCACGGAGCTGCCGTAGTCAGGACCGAGCTTGAAAAAATGACCAAAACAAAAAGTGTCCTCCCGCTTAAGAAGCTCTATGATTATGGCGGACACGCTGTATATGGAAGTCCATGCACAAAGAAAAAGGATATTGGTTCACATCACTTCTTGCATGACAATAGACTAAGAGACTGCCTGGCTAAGTTCCTAAGCGACAGAAATCTTAAAGGCGTCGAACAATTGTCTGTCAGCAGGATAGAGATAAACCCTGATGCTCACCTTGGAAATCTCTATTTTGAATTCGATAACGGCCATATGGACGATGATCAGCTCGCTGATAAGATCCGTAACAACTATTCCGGCAATGGTGCCTTTCGGGTCATCTTCTTTATGAGGCATAGGTATGATGACGCAGGCGGGGAGGACAGAAGACTTGATAAATTATTTGAAATAGTAAAGAATACCCTACCGTCCAAGAAGGGCAGAATATTAGGAGCCTGTTATTCTGAGTTTTTGAAAGACGGAAAAATACATAACTGTAAATGGGAGGAAATTATTTTATGATGAAATTCCTGGACAAAATGTACTTTCGTATATCAGTTGCTGTCTTTTCAATGGTTGTTTTTGTGACATTTTTTCTTCCTGGAATAAGTTTAATTCCCCAGTTTGATAACTATGCTATCAACATACATAGGCAGTATCATCCCTGGATAAAGATTGCTATTGTTCTTTTTTTTGGTGGGTTGATACTAGTTACATCCAGAAGCCAAGTTAAGTTTAGCCAAGACACCTTGAAAGCTTGGGCCGCAAAACGCGACACTGCCAAGGAAGAAGCTTATACTAACTTGGGTTATATTCAAAAGTTGTACGTGGGGAGGCTGCTCTATTATTTGACCTATGTTTTGGGCATTCTATCCGTCGTTTATATGGGTTTTGAGGGTAGTGGCACCCACATGTATATTTCAACTACCAGGTATTTTGAAACTGCATCCTTGCCATATAGTGAATCCAAAATTTACTTTGGTACGATTTTGATTGCGTTGTGGCTTATATGGGCGCTTGCAGTCGTATTTGGCGATTCTATTCATAAACGTGGCACTTTTATTCGATATAAGCATGATGACATGTTCGAAAAGTAGCCGCGATAGGTAATCTCCTCGCTTCGCTCGGCTCCACCTTGACAGGAGAAGGGGCCGTCCGCTTTCCTTTTTAAGTGAAGGAAAGGCCTTCACCTAGAAAGGCAGGTGACACCCATGTATATTAAAAAACAAGCCCTTATTGAGCTTTACCAGGACTTTATGGATAGAATGGATGATGACCTCACGGTAGCTGATGACTTCAAGGGACCATTGACAGATGATTACCTTGAAGGAATCCACTCAGGCATAAGAGTGGCCCAAGACGTTTTCAGGCAGTGTTTCAAACGAGCTTGTAGTAAGTAGTCTTTCGCCTCTAAAGAAAATGGGCTTTCCTTCCCTCTTCCATTGTAGCGGACACCTTTCTCCTGTCAAGGTCTGACTATATACCCCCTTTCACCCAGAAACCACCCTCTTCAGTTTATTAATGCGTTCATGAATTATTAAGCTAAGAATGAGGAATTAACCAGGGATTAACTTATTGATTTTATTAGGGTTAGGCGATTAAATAGTTTTTAAGCCATAACTCGTAAATTAACTTGAATCCGTCCATTTTTTCTTTGACCGTTTTTTCATTTCTCATTGTCGATCCAATCAAGTCGTAAAGGTAGGCAGGATTTTTCATCGCCAGACGCGTCAGGTTATTTACGTCCGCAGCATCTCCGGCATGGGATTCCACAATAAACTTAGCAGCAGAAATAAAGGAATTATCTTTAATAAATTTCTTATATTGAATAACTATGTATTCCGTACTAATCAGGCAAAGATAATCAACCAAGTTTCCCTTAAAGTTTATTTCTTTCATTTCTTTATACCCGCTCTGAACAACTCCCTTAGTCAGACTTAAATCTTCGATTGTTAAAGTTTCACTTAGAGGGAAAGAACCTAGTTTTTGCAGGAACTCATAATACTTTGCGTACCGTTCCAATACAATTTTTGTTTCCATATAAACATTCTACTACAAAAGAAACTGTTTATGTCAAGAAAATACATATTTCTTTGTTTGTAGAAAGTTTTTCCTTGACAAAAGAAAATGTTTCTATTAATAATTAAATATACAAAGGAGGTAAAAATGGCACACGAAGAAGTGGTTTATCAGCTAATGGAAAGTTTGGCAATTGCATCAAAACAGGAAATAGGAGACATAATGGCAACCAAAAAAATCTGGACAGCCGGACCATCAACGTTTAACAACTCTTATAAAGCTCTTTGTGCCCTGACCGACATAGGCAAGTTGATTAAGGGTGATGGTTATTTTAAATTGCCGAGCTGCAAATCGGAATACAAGGAACACTCCCAGCTTATCACCAAAGCTTTAGCCGAAGTTCTCAAACTCGAAGTCCAATCAACCATTTTTAGAGAAATAACTATCCCCGAAGTTGGGTTGCGTCCCGACGCTATCTGCTTGTTAACTAAGAATAACCAGGGTTATTGCATGATCCTGGAAGTCTGCAACAACGAAACGCCGGAGTACCTGCAATCCAAAATCAATGTCTGGGATAACTGGCAGGGGGACGCCCAGTTTCTATCCCAGCTTTTTAAATACAAGATACCCCATTACGAAGTCGTACCCGTGACCGTCCTTGACGGTTTCAAAGACTATCTTCAGGAGGTTACCAAATGAACATTATCGGAATAGTGCTGTGTTCGGTCGCCCTGATGTTCTCACTCTACAAGGTGGTTAATTTCAACAATGTTGAAAAACTAAAGGTTGAAAAACCAAAGACCAGGGAGATAAGCAAGGTTCCAGCAAAAGGCAGGGACTTTTGGTATAGGCTAGGCTGGGAAGGAGCAAGCCGGGGGGTTAATGCAACATTCACAGATGTTCCGCCCGAATTCGTCTCGGCTTATCGAAAAGGCGAAGAAGATTACAGGAGGTCAAAATGATATTCTGGACATTAGTCGCAGTAGCGATAGCATTTGTGGTCGGATTATTAGTGGGAACCGGAGTAGGTAGGGCTAACGAGAAGATTGACCAGCTGAAAATGCAACAAAAACAGCAAATCAAGAAAGTTATAGATAATGACTTCTTTAATAACTTTATGAACGGAACGTGGAGGTAATCATGTCAAAGGAAATATCAAGAAGACAACCGCAGGGAATGCAGATGATGGCCGGAATGGGTGATATGTTTCAGCGGATGATGATACCCCAAATAAAACAGATTTCACCGGATGCAAATTTTTTAGAACGTTTTGGACACAACTGGAGAGTTAGCGATTTCGTCAAAATTGCCGAAGGAGAAGCCAGAATTATTAAAGCCCAAGCACAGACTTTTGATGCCATGATGACTGTCTTTGAACGAGTGGCAACTTACAACGAAAGACTTAATCTCCAATATCTTGAGATGCAACACCGCAAAGCCATGATGTCTATGGAGGAGAAAGAAAAACAGGCAATAATTATGGGTATCATACTCGAAAACGAAATAAAACAGGGCAGAGTCAAGCAGTTAGATTTGGAAAACAAACTCTCCGAAATAGAAACCGAGGCAAGGATAAACGAACTTCGGGAGCATATGCTGGGGAGAAAGTAATGGACCTGGCCAGACTTAAAATCGGATTAAGCACCGAATGTCTGCCAGCCTATACTGCTGACCGTTACACAGGGATAATCCTACTGGGTAAAAGCGGACAAGGAAAAAGTGCCACCATTTCTAACTGGTGGAAACATGATTGTTATTTCCCGTATGCCAAAATCCTGATTGAACCCACTGGTTTCTTAGCCCAAGATTGTTATTCCATTTCACAGGGTAAGGCGCTCTATTGTTCATTGAATACTCCTGTTTCCATTAACCCGATGCAGACGCCCTATGAACCTAACCAGATAAGCGACAATGTAGCCGAGGCTCTTAACCAAGTTATCACTTTAACTACGCCCAATACGCCATTTACAGTCAAGATGAGAAGTATTCTGGACCATTCGGTTAAGTGGTGTTTGGGAAATAACCGCCGTAGCTTACTTCATGTCAGAGATAACATTCAGAATCTCAAGGGCGATGGAGAAACCAGAGACGGCATAATCCAGCGACTCAACTTTCTCCTGAACGATGAGCGGATGCAACCCATTCTGTGCGGGAATAACTCAATTGAATGGGGGAGACTCATTGAAACCGGACAGACTTTTATCTTAGACGCTTTTGGCATGAGCCGTGAAAAGATGATATTCGCCGGTAACATTATTTCGCAGGGTATCAAAAACTATTTCCGTTACGAGAGACCCAGTGAGTACAAACCCCTGGCTATATACATGGATGAGTGCCACCTATTCGTAAACTGCAATGTACTGGATATTTTGAAAGAGGGTCGCCGGTATAAGTTGGGGTTAGTCTTGGCAACGCAAGATTTAGCGGTCATAGAAGATAAACTGGCCAGGGTTATGTGCAATGTGGGAACTATCCTAACTTACCGCGCAGGATTCCGTGAAGCCCAGATAATCGGCAAGGAAATGGACTGTACCCCGCAGGATATTCAATTCCTGGAAAAGTATCATGTGGCTTATCTCACGCCCAAAGAAAAAGGCATCGCCAAAGCGCCGAGGCCGCCGTTGTTTAAAAAACTGGAAGTCAAGAGGGTGGAACCCAAGAGAAAGTCAAAAGGCTGGTTTAATCTTGAGTCCTACCAAACAGCATGACCACAATATCAGGCTGTCGGTCTCTGCGAACGCTCAAAGGCAAGGAGCCGAAACTCCGTCCCGCCTCTGGTGGGACTAACCGCAAGGTTATGGAGACTCTTATAAAGTGGAGACGGGAAACGCTCTACTGGGTAAGAGCAGCGGGCGTTTTCTTAAAGGACGAAACTTTAAGCCTCTGGCCGCCCATTGTGGCGGCTGGGGGCTAACCCCTGGAAGGAGAAAAAATGATTATTGAAAGAGACGGATACATTATTTGTCTGGATTGCTGGGGCTGCCCAAATATGCGGACATGCGAGGAACCATGTTTTGAAATCGAATCTTTTTTAGCATCAGAATCAGAAGAGCAAGAGATAATCGAACCTGATCAATAAATGGAATTTTTAAAAGCAGAAGAGGTAGCCAAAATTATTAAGTCTTCCAAGTGGTTTGTGTATAAACACTACGAGGCACTCGGAGGCTTTAAGATAGGCGCACTGGTTCGTTTCGAGAAAGAACAGTTATTTAACAAAATAAAGGAGGTGATGGAAAATGGGAATTTACAAGCACGCGGGGAAATGGATGTTCGACTTCTGGAAGGCGGGGATAAGGCACCGCAAGGGAGGCTTCAAGACAAAACAGGAAGCAGAAATAGCCAAGGGCAAAACAATGGAAAGGCTAAAAAAGATAAATACGGATTTTATAAGTCTTTGCGAGAAACGCCTTGAAGATTTAGAACTTAGGAGAAGCAAAAAACATTTCAAAGAAAACAAAGCGCTCCTTGAAAACTTGATTATTATCTGGGGAAACAAAAAGGAAGTAACCAGAGACGACATTGAAGAGTATCTGAAACAGATAGCCAGAAAAAACACCCAAACCGCTAACAAGCGGTTAAGGCTGATTAAGGCACTCTTCGGTTACGGAGCAAGACGAGGACTTTGTGAAAATCCCGCTATGGGAATTGATATGTTTCCGGTAAATCCCAAAAAGAGATATATCCCTCCGCTTGAAGATGTAGTTAAGGTTTTAGAGATAGCCAACGAAGAACAAAGAAACTATCTTTTAGTTTTAATCAACACAATGGCCAGAGTTTCTGAAATAAACCGCTTGCGCTGGGATGATGTCTATGATGATTATTTAATTTTACGAACCCGCAAGGCTAAGAACTCAAATGTTGTGGAGAGGAAAATTCCCCTCAATGAATCGCTTAGAGAAGTGCTTTCCAAAATGGAACACGCTGAATATGTTTTTATTAATCCTGTTACCGGCAAACCATACGATTACCGGAGCAAGTTCTTACGCACATTGTGCAAAAACGCAAAGGTAACCTATTTTAGCTTTCACTGTCTAAGGCATTTAGGAGCTTCTCGGCTGGCTGATGGCAACATACCTATCACCGACATTCAACAGCTCCTAGGGCACTCAAGGGTCTCTACAACAGACATCTATTTAAGGTCTATTAAACCCTCGCTCACTGAAGCTGTAGAAAAGCTCTCACCACTTACACTCACCACTAAGGGTGCGTAGAATGGCGCGCCCAGGAGGATTTGAACCCCCGACCTGCGGATTCGTAGTCCGTCGCTCTATCCAGCTGAGCTATGGGCGCAACTCTTTATCCCTTTTTGACGCCCTCTTTAAGTGTGATGCCATATTTGGGATGTACAAAGGCATGCATGGAAGGCACCTTTGCAAACAACCAGGCCCATTGTTTCCCGGTCTTTAGCTCGGGGAATATCTGCTTGTCGTTTTCATAAACGCGGATAGTCAGTCCTGGATTGTTCGGCTCATTCGATCTGGACGTAATGGTCTGTCCTTCAAATAAAATCTCCGGCAGAAATTCACCTACATGGACTTTAAGATTACTGTTCGGAATCTTGAAATCGCTGTTTAATTTTACCGTATATTCCTGTTTTGCTTTTGAAGCTTTATCTTCAACGATTATTTTAGCTCCGCTCCACCGGCCTTTAACCGAGGGTGGCACCACGATCTGTGACTTTCCGCGCGCCGGCATCATTCCGGGTTTCCCCATCTCCTGTCCTCCCGGAGGCATCTGGCCCGGCATAGCTTTTCCCTGAGGCATTTGGCCCGGCATAGCCTGACCTTGAGGCATCTGCCCCGGAGGCATTTGTCCCGGCATAGTCTGCTCCTGAGGCATTTGTTGCTGAGGCACCTGTGTTTGCGGCAAAGGCTGCGTCTCCTCTTTTTTCTTGCAGGCCACAAATGAAAACACCAGTATAAGTCCTGATAGAATTAGAAAAAACTTTTTCATCTTTTCCTCCTTGAAATTCTTAATTCTTCATTCTTAATCTGGCGGAGAGGCAGGGATTCGAACCCTGGGTGGAGTGTTACCCCCACAACCGCTTAGCAGGCGGCTGCCTTCGACCGACTCGGCCACCTCTCCTCCGGTAAGAATTATTATACTAACAACTTAAAGAGAACTTTGTAAAGGAATGCAGCCTATTTAAGGCCGTACTTATGCAGCCTGTGGCGGAAGGACCTGAAGGTCAGGTTGAGGAGTTTTGCCGCTTCTGTCTTAACGCCGTTTGTTCTTTCCAGCGCTTTTAAAATATATTTTTTTTCAATTTCCTCGATGATATCGTCGAGGTTGATGCCGTTGCCTGAAAATTCAAGCGGGTCTCCTGTTTCACCGGCAATCCCTGCTATAGCGGTTATCTCCAGCGGAAGATCGGACAGGGATATTTCCTGTTTATCTACAAGAAGCGCAACACGTTCAATGATATTTTCGAGTTCCCTTACATTGCCTTTCCAGGGACAATCTATCAATAACCGCATGGCGTCCGCAGACACCCTCTTGGGAATCTTTGACGCCTTTTCCAGGAAATGCACGACAAGCAAAGGTATGTCTTCTTTTCTCTCCCTCAGGGGAGGTATATGGATAGGGAAGACATTTAAACGGTAAAAAAGGTCCTCCCTGAATCTGCCGCCTTTGATCTCTTCTTTTAAATCTTTGTTAGTGGCCGAGATGACCCTGACATCTACCGTTATATCGGTCGTGCCGCCCAAACGTCTGAATGTCCCGTGTTCAAGGACCCTGAGGAGTTTTACCTGAAGGTTAATAGGCATTTCACCGATCTCGTCAAGAAACATGCTCCCGTTGTCGGCAATCTCGAATAAGCCCTGTTTATTGACCATAGCTCCGGTGAAGGCCCCCTTCATATATCCGAAGATTTCGGATTCGAGCAGCCCTTCCGGAAAGGCCGCGCAGTTTATTGCCACGAAATTCCTGTTCTTTCTCGGGCTAAGGTTATGAAGGGCCGTCGCAACCAATTCCTTGCCTGAACCGCTCTCGCCCGTTACCAGGACATTGGAATTGCTCTGTGCTATCTTGGGAATAAGCCTGAACATCTCCTGCATTTTCGGACTTTGGCCGATGATGTTTTCAAGGGCATAGGTTGTCTCGACTTTCTGTCTTAAAAGAGAAATCTCCTCGCTTAATCTCTTCTTCTCAAGGGCCTTACGGACAATTATCCGCAGCTCATCAATATTGAAAGGCTTATTGATGTAATCATAGGCGCCGCGTTTCATGGCCTCAATAGCAGACTCGCTCGTTCCGAAGGCCGTCACCATAATCACCAGGGTTTCGGGAGATATCTCTTTTATCTTTTTCAGCAGCTCAAAGCCGTCAAGCCCCGGCATTTTTATGTCCGTTATGACAAGGTCAAAAATATCCCTCTCAATATAGGAAGACCCGTCAAGGCCGTCGGATGCGGAGATAACATCGTACCCCTCTCCTTCAAGTAGCATCCTGAGGACTTCCCTCATGCTCTTTTCATCTTCTACTATGAGTATTCTGCCCTTACGTTGTTTCATAAGTCTCAGGTAGTATAACTGTAAAGGTTGTGCCAATTCCAGGGACGCTTTCCATGTTCATACGGCCTTTATGTTCCTCTATAATCCGGTATGCTATGGCAAGGCCAAGCCCCGTCCCCTGTTCTTTTGTTGTGAAAAAGGGATAAAAGATTTTTCTGATATTTTTTTCCTCTATGCCAACGCCGGTATCTTTAAATTTTATCTCGATATAAGTGTCCGCTTTGCGTGTAGAAATAGTAAGCTCCCCGCCTTCATGCATTGCATCAATAGCATTTAATCCAAGGTTCCAAAACACCTGTTTCATTTTTTGAGAGTCTGCATTTGCCTCCATAGCGCCGTTGTATTCCTTTTTTATTGATAGACGCCCCTTGGTCTGTTCCATATTTTTCAGGAGTTCAACCGTTTCATCAAGCAGTCCATGCAGATCAAATTGTATAATTTCCGGCTTTCCGGGCCGGGAGTAGGCGAGAAAATCCGTAATAATCCGGTTGAGACGGTCCATTTCTTTCAGGGCTATCTCCATGAGTTTTTTCTTGTAAGTCGCGGTAAGGGAATCTTCTTTCAGCATCTGAATAGAACCCTTCAAAGACGCCAGAGGGTTCCTGATTTCATGGGCGATATTTGAGGAGAGCTCTCCTATTGCAGCCAGCTTCTCTTTCTGCTGAATCTCTTGCTCTAATTGTTTTATTTTTGTGAGGTCCTGAAAGACGACGATAAAACCCTTTGTGAGGCCGGCGAAGTCCTTCAGTCCCGAGATTGTAAGACCGATTATCTTCCGTATCCCGTCAACGGTTATCGTTTCTTCTTTGCGCCCTTCCGAAAAAGGGAGCTTGAAAAAGGGCAGGACAGAGTCAATATGCCGGCCGATAACCGTTTCTCTGCGTATTCCCGTTATTCTTTCCGCAGGCCTGTTGAACATCACCACCCTGCCGCTCACATCAGTCGTAAAAAGGCCGCTGGGAAGGCTCTCTATAACTTCCCGGTTAAAAAATTCAAGGTCCCTGATATCGAGGTCCTTTTCCTCAAGTTTCTGCTCGGTCTTTTCAAGCCGGGCCGAGAGATAACCGCTTAGATATGCGGTAAGATAAAAGAAAATAATGTGTATAAATATCTTATAGAAGTATTCCTTTGCCTCCACTAAGTAATCACCGACCAAAGGGAGCACGCCATAAAACTGAAGGTTGATCAGCATACCGTAGAGAAGGCTGCTGAGCGTTGCAATAATAAAGCCGGCCTTCTTGTTTAAGACGATACTCGAAGCCAGAATAGTTATAATAAGGGTAAAGGAATACCAACTGTCTATGCCGCCCGTAAAAAAGATGAGTAGTATTTCTAAAATCACATCGAAGATCAACTGAATATAGGCAAAAGCTGTAAGTTTTTTTACTTTTCCGAGTAAAAGCGCATAGATTATCGTGAGGATATAGAGGGCTACGATAATAAACGTTAACGCATGCAGATAGGGGAATCTCCTGAACCCCCAGAAGAAGAAGGTTGAGCCGAAAAAAAATGTTATGAAGACGACCCTGAAGGCGATCAGGGTCTTTATCTTTTTTTCCAACCCTTCAGAAAATTCTGAAGACATTTAATTATTTATTTTATCAATGTAATGAGCTTGAATATCGGCAGATACATGGCTACAACGATAAAACCTACCGCGCCGCCGAGGAATACCATCAGCATAGGTTCCATCATAGCCGTAAGGTTGGATACGGACGCATCGACTTCGTCATCGTAAAAATCGGCGATTTTTGAAAGCATGGAATCAAGCGCTCCTGTTGACTCGCCGACGGCTATCATATGGGTGACCATGGGGGGAAATACCTTTGCTTTTGTAATGGGCTCGGCAAGGGTTTTACCTCCCATAACGGCTTTTCTGACGTCCATGATGGCATATTCAACGACTTTATTGCCCGAGGTCTTTGCGGTTATTTCAAGGCCGTCTAATATGGGCACACCGCTGCTTACCAGGGTCCCCAGCGTCCTCGTGAACTTTGCCACCGAGACTTTATTGATCAAAGGGCCGAAGATGGGTAGCTTCAGGAGGATCTTGTCTATTGCATGCTTCCCCTTTTCCGTTCTCCGTATCTGAACGATGAAAATGACAAAAGCAGTGATTGCGATTAAAGTCAGAAGCCCGCCTACGCCTGCAATAAAGTCGCTTAAATTGACGACCACCCTTGTCGGCAGGGGCAGGGTCCCTCCCAGAGAGGCAAACATTTTTGAGAAGGTCGGAACGACAAAGATCATAATGATGGCAATGACCCCGACGGCAATCGTCGATACCACGATAGGATAAACCATTGCGCCCTTGACCTTCTTCTTCAGCTTCATCGCTTTTTCAATGTATGTTGCCAGCCTGTTTAGTATGGTATCGAGGATACCTCCGGCCTCGCCTGCGGCAACCATGTTGACATACAATTCGGTGAAAACCCTTGGATGTTTTCTAAGGGCGTCGGCATAGGTGGCGCCCGATTCCACATCGACTTTCACTTGTTGGAGCGTTTTGCTTAACGTTTTATTTTCGACTTGTGACGACAGAATATCGAGGGCCTGCACCAACGGAAGACCCGCGTCTATCATGGTGGCAAACTGCCTTGTAAAGACTACGATATCTTTATCGTTTACTCCTCCTCCAAAAAAGCTTATCTTGCCGGCTTTTTTCGCTTTTTCATTAACGATAGTAGCGACAATATTCTTTCTCCGCAGTTGAGCTATGACCTCGTCTTTTGTGCCGGCGGACATCTCACCGGATTCAATAGTTCCCTTTGCCGTCTTCCCCGACCATTGGAATATCGTGGCCATGTTTATGTCCTCCCTTTACCGGAGTTTGCCGGCATACCTTTCTGAATCATCTGGACCAATTCGTCGGGTACCGCCGACTTTCCGATAGCATCCTCATACGTTATCAGTCCCCTGGAATAGAGATCTTGTAAAGACTGGTTCATCGTCTGCATTCCGAACTTCGCCTGCCCTGTCTGCATCATTGAATATATCTGATGTACTTTATCTTCTCTGATAAGATTCCTGATAGCAGGATTTGGGACAAGCAGCTCGACGGCAAGGACCCTGCCCTGTCCTGATTTTTTTGGGATCAGTTGCTGGGCAAAAATACCCTCCAGGACAAAAGAAAGCTGGACCCTTATCTGCTCCTGCTGATGGGGTGGAAAAACGTCAATGACACGGTTTATCGTCTGGACCGCCGAATTTGTATGCAGTGTAGCAAGTGTCAAATGACCTGTTTCAGAGACGGTAAGCGCCGCTTCAATCGTCTCAAGGTCCCTCATCTCACCGATAAGGACCACATCAGGGTCCTGTCTGAGGACATACCGCAAAGCGGCTTTAAAGGAAGCCGTATCGGCATTCACCTCCCTCTGATTTATAAGACATTTTTTATGGGGATGAAGGTATTCTATCGGGTCTTCCACCGTGATGATGTGTTCATACCTTTCCGTATTGATTCTATCCACCATGGCTGCAAGTGTTGTAGATTTTCCGCTTCCTGTAGGCCCTGTAACAAGGAACAGGCCGCGCGGTTTTCTAACAAGCTCACCGACTATCTCCGGAAGCCCGAGTTCCTTGAAAGACCTGATCTCAAAGGGGATGGTTCTGAAGGCCCCTGCCACGGCGCCTCTCTGCATGAATATATTTGCCCTGAACCTGCTTAACCCCTTGACCCCGAAAGAAAGGTCCAGTTCATTATTTTCTTCGTACTTGTGTTTCTGGGCGTCGGTCAGAATACTATAGCAAAGCGCCTTTGTATCTGCCGGCGCCAGCGAAGGATGATCGATACTTACAAGCTTTCCGTCAATCCTCAACCTGGGGGAACTGCCTGTGGTAATATGGAGGTCGGAGGCCTTTTTTTCAATCATCATTTTCAATAAATCATAAAGCGTAGCCATAACTCACCCCTTTATTATTAGTCTCCAAAAGTAACTCTCATCACCTCTTCTATAGAGGTTACGCCTTCTTTAACTTTAGTAAGCCCGCTCATCCTCAACGATTTCATGCCGAGCCGTATCGCGGTCTTTTTCAGATCATCCGACGATGCGCCCTCAAGCACCATTTCTCTGATCTCGGCTTTGATCGGCAAAACTTCATAGAGGGCTATCCTTCCCCGATAGCCTGAACCGTTGCAGGCAGGACATCCTTTGCCTTTATAACATTTAAACGTCCCTGCCTCCTCTTCCGGAACGCCAAGCTGTATAAGCGCCGGGACAGGCACTTTTTCTTCCTCCCTGCATTCGGCGCATATTTTTCTGGCAAGCCTCTGGGCGACAATAATTATGACCGAGGCCGAAATAAGAAACGGTTCGATACCCATATTCAACAACCTGCTTATACTGCTCGGGGCGTCATTGGTATGCAGGGTGCTCAGGACGAGATGGCCTGTCAGGGCGGCTTTGACCGCAATCTCCGCCGTCTCAAAATCGCGTATTTCGCCCACAAGAATAATATTGGGCGCCTGCCTTAAAAAAGCCCTGAGCGCCGAAGCAAAGGTAAGCCCTATCTCTTCTTTTACCTGCACCTGATTCATTCCCATGAAATTGTATTCCACGGGGTCCTCAGCCGTCATGACATTGAGATCCGGATTGTTCAGATAGTTCAGAGCGGAATACAGGGTGGTCGTCTTGCCGCTCCCCGTGGGGCCTGTGACGAGTATCATCCCGTAGGGTTTAGTCAGTGAATCAAGAAATGTTTTCAGGGATTCCTCCTCGAAACCGAGCTTCGTGAGGTCTACCTGCAGGTTCGCTTTATCAAGGATTCTGAGCACCGTCTTTTCTCCAAAAAGGGTGGGCAGCACTGAAACGCGAAAATCTATCTCTCTTTTCTTGCCGAGCCTCAGCTTTATCCTTCCGTCCTGCGGAAGTCTCCTTTCCGCAATGTCGAGTTTTGCCATGATCTTCATTCTTGAGGTTATGGGGTTCTTTATCTTCAGAGGCAGATTCATAGCGTTAAACAGGACGCCGTCAACACGGTACCTCACTCTCAGGGAATTCTCATAAGGTTCAATATGGATGTCGCTTGCGCCGACCTTTATTGCATTAATAAATATGCCGTTGACAAGTTTCACGATCGGCTCTTCAATCTCGCCGTTTCCATAATCATCCTGTTCGGAATATGTCTCTATACTGTCAAGGGCGTCTCCGACAACCCTGTCAAATTCATCGACGTCAACGGTCATACCTTCATCAAGGGCGGTGAGATTATCATCGTCTTTTAACTCGTCGTCGCTAAAGGTATAATCCTTTACCTGAAGCATTTCTGTAGAAGCGGTTTTCCTGGTTGTTATTAACGCGTCGCTTCCTCCCTTATAATATGAAGAAATGCCATATGTGATCGAGGATTCGCCTGCAACAACAACTTCAACATTATATCCCGTCATGAACTTCACATCGTCTATAACAAAGACATTCGACGGGTCCGCCGTCGCGATTGTCAGCGTGGCGCCTACCCGCGCAACCGGCATGATCAGGTATTTCCTCGCTATCTCATATGGTATAAGCTTTAAAACCGAAGGGTCTATCCTGTAATCGGAAAGGTTTACCGCAGGGACTCCCCACTGCTTGCTCAAAAAGGACACCAGCTTCTCTTCGGTTATGTATCCTAATTTGATAAGATTCGCTCCCAGTCTCCCGCCTTCCCTTCGCTGCAAACCGATAGCCTCATTCAGTTGATCTTCCGATATGATCCGGGAATTTACCAGTAATTGTCCTATTTTTGAGGCCATCTTTCCCCGTTAGTCTCCAAAGGTAATTTTGAGAACTTCTTCTATAGTAGTAACGCCGTCTTTGATTTTTACCAAACCGCTTGCTCTCAATGTTTTCATGCCGATCCTGACGGAAGTCTTCTTGATTTCATCCGCCGAGGCGCCTTCCAGAATCATCTCCTTGAGCTCCTCCTTAAGCGGCATCACTTCATATAATGCTACCCTGCCTTTGTATCCTGAACCGTTGCAAACGGAACAGCCTTTTCCTTTATACGCCTTTACGGAAGGGGCCTCTTCTTCCGAAAAACCAAGCTGTATCAGCGCAGGTATGGGCACATTTTCTTCAACTTTGCATTCAGTGCAGACCTTTCTTACAAGTCTCTGGGCAACGATCAAAATAACGGAGGCCGACACAAGAAAAGGCTCAATGCCCATGTTCAACAACCTGCTTATAGTGCTCGGGGCGTCATTGGTATGCAGGGTGCTCAACACCAGATGGCCCGTCAAGGCCGCCTTGACCGAGATCTCCGCCGTCTCAAAGTCGCGGATTTCACCGACCATTATAATATCAGGGTCCTGACGCAAAAAAGACCGCAGGGCCGCGGCAAAGGTAAGACCTATATCTTCTCTAACATGCACCTGGTTTATTCCCATAAAATTGTATTCAACCGGGTCCTCTGCAGTGGATATATTGACGCCTATCTTGTTCAGGTACTGCAGGGCCGAATAGAGCGTAGTCGTTTTTCCGCTTCCGGTAGGGCCGGTAACAAGTATCATTCCATAGGGCTTGTCAAGGGCGATCATAAAGTCTTTGAGCACATCCTCTTCAAAGCCGAGCTTTGTAAGATCTACCTGGAGGTTTGATTTATCAAGAAGCCGCAAAACGGTCCTTTCTCCGAAAAGACAGGGCACTGTCGAGACGCGGAAGTCTATCTCCCTCTTTTTCCCCATTTTCAGTTTAATCCTTCCGTCCTGTGGCAGCCTCCTTTCGGCAATATCAAGACCCGCCATTATCTTAAGCCTGGAGGTTACGGCGCTCTTTATCTTAACCGGCAAGTTCATAACGGTGTACATCTTGCCGTCAACCCTTTGCCGTATCCTGAAGGAATTCTCATAAGGTTCCACATGTATATCACTTGCCTTTTCCTTTACTGCATTGATGAGTATCCCGTTTACGAGCTTCACGATAGGCCGTTCAACTTCACTTACGGCTTCCTCATCTTTATCCTCGATGACTTCAACATCGTCTAACGCTTCGCCCACGACTTTATCGAACTCTTCAACGTCAACCAAAGGGCTCTCGTCAAAAACCGTCGCCTGGCCGCCATCCTTATATTCGTCTTCGGATATCGTATAGTCTTTTGCCTTCAACTCCGATTTCCGGGCAGGTCCTTTAGATGCAACCAGAGCTTCGTTTTTCCCCTTGTAATATGAATTTATGGCATTGATAACCGAGGACTCTCCGGCGACCACTACCTCGACATTAAAACCCGTCATGAACTTCACATCATCTATAACAAAAACATTCGACGGGTCCGCCATGGCGATTGTCAGCGTGGCGCCTACCCGGGCAAGAGGCACGATCAGGTATTTTCTCGCTATCTCATACGGTATGAGCTTTAGCACCAAAGAGTCCACCATGTAATCGGAAAGGGTGACCGCAGGAACTCCCCACTGCTTGCTCAAAAAGGACACCAGTTTCTCTTCGGTTATGTATCCTAATTTGATCAGGTTCGTCCCCAGCCTACCGCCTTCTCTCCGCTGGAGACCGATAGCCTCGTTCAACTGATCTTCGGTGATCATTTTTGATGATGTAAGCAATTGACCTAATCTTGTCGCCATGTTTAAAACATATATTAAACTATTATGAATGTCAATTAAGCAACGAGCTGAAAAATAAGCTGAAACCTCTTAAATATAATAGCAGATTTGAGCTATTTTAGCCTGAATTTGTAAATTATAAGCTATATCCTGTATCATAATTTTGACATGCTTAACACGCACAAAAACCTTCCCTCAACCATTGACCTCGAAAGGGCTGAAAGATTACGGGAGGTATTTGAAATCCTGCATGATATCAATGAGAGCGCCCCTGTCATTGTTGAAGGGAAAAAAGACGCCCTCGCACTGAGAGAACTCGGACTGAGCGGCGAGATTATCAAGCTTCACGGTGGTAAAAATCTCTATGACTTTTGCGAGGACGTTGTGCGGCAATTCGACAGAGTAGTTCTGCTCATGGACTGGGACAAAAAAGGAGATGAACTCAACAGAGCATTATCCATGCATCTAAACGGCCTCTGGGAGGAATTTGCCTCATTCAGGGAACTCCTTAAAATGCTCTGCCAGAAAGAAATCTGCCATATTGAAGGAATACCCAAGCTCCTTAAAAGGCTCGAAGGCAATGAAAGCACTTGGCAATAAAGGCGAAGACCTCGCCGTAATATTCCTTGAGAAAAAGGGTTATAAGATCATTGCTAAAAACTACAAGAATTATGTCGGCGAGATTGATATCATCGCCCGGGACGGTGAGACCACTGTTTTCATTGAAGTCAAAACAAGGGCAAACGATTCCTTCGGCTATCCCTTCGAAGCGGTGCATAGCAGGAAAAGACTGAAACTGAGAAACCTGGCGTTGCTTTACATGAAGAAGCAGGGCGAAGAGATTCCGATACGTTTTGATGTCCTCAGCATAATGTATACGGATAACGGTCAAAAACAGATAGAGCATATCATAGACGCGTTCGAGGTATAATCCTTTCACCCCTGCATTTTAAAACCCTATGTCACAGAGATTATGGACTTTGCATGCCGGACCGCATTAAAATCTAAACGTGCCTGAATCCATGACATTCCTGCTCTCGGGAGCGCTGCTTGGTATGGCAGCCGGGATATCGCCGGGGCCGTTGTTGACTTTGGTCATTTCCGAAACTTTGAAACATAGCAGGAAAGAGGGGATAATTATTGCAAGCGCCCCGGTTTTAACGGATGTTCCTATTATATTGCTATCGGTTTTTATTTTAAAAAAACTAGCGGGCTTTAACTTTGTACTTGGGACAATATCTATCCTGGGGGCATTCTTTATAGCATATCTGGCATATGAAAGTTTTACTATAAAAAGCATTGAATTAAATCTTCAAAACAATAAAATACAATCTCTCGGAAAAGGGATAATAACAAATATTTCAAGTCCGCATCCGTATCTCTTCTGGATGACTGTAGGCGCTCCGGCTATATTAAAAGCATTCAGGATTAATCCGATGTCGAGTCTCTTGTTTATACTCGGATTCTATCTGTTTCTGGTGGGCTCAAAAATAATAGCGGCATTGATCGTCGATAAGTCTAAATCTTTTCTGCAAAGCAATACGTATATCTATATAATCAGAACATCGGGATTTGTGCTGTTGGTGTTCTCAATACTATTCATCAGAGACGGATTAAAATTATTCGGGATAATTTAGACAAGAGGTCATAGGTAAATCAACATACTAATCAGGTTAAAACAAAGACGGATCGGCATGGAGTTTTTTCTCCCACTCCCATGCGGTCTTAATGATATAGCCAAGGTCGTCGTATTGCGGGGCCCAGCCTAATTCTTTTTTCAGTTTCGTGGAATCCGCAATAAGTGAAGGCGGGTCTCCCGGCCTTCGGTCGGTGTATCTGACAGGGAAGTCAATTTTCGTTGCCTCTTTTACCTTATCAACGACTTGCTTTACGGAATAGCCGTGCCCGTAGCCGCAATTATAGATTTTACTGCCGCCTTCCGACGCAAGATATTCAAGAGCAAGGATATGGGCTTCAGCCAGGTCGTCAACATGTATGTAATCTCTGATGCAGGTCCCGTCGGGAGTCGGGTAGTCCGTCCCGAAAATATCAAGCCGGCTTCTCTTGCCCAGGGCTGTTCTGAGAGATACCGTTATGAGATGGGTGGCGTCTTTTCTTGCCTGTCCGATGCGCGCGAGAGGGTCGGCTCCGGCAACGTTGAAATACCTGAGCGCAACATATCTTAAATCACCGGACAAAGAAACGTCTTTGAGCGCCTGTTCCACCATAACCTTTGATGCGCCATATGGGTTTATAGGAAGCAGGGGAGTTTCTTCCGTCACGGGCGCTTTTTCCGGGATGCCGTAAACAGCCGCGGTTGAGGAGAAGATGAACTGTTTTACCTTGTGCTTTATGCAGGTCTCGATAAGATTTACGGCGTTTATGAAATTATTTCTGTAATACTTCAGCGGCTCTCTAACTGACTCATCAACTACTATCAGGGCGGACATGTGTATGACGGCATCTATATGCTCTTTCTGGAAAACGTTATCGAGAAATTCTTTGTCTGCGAGGTCGCCTTTTATGAGCCTTCCGAAAAGCACCGCCCAAGCATGGCCGAAAGAAAGGTTATCGTATACAAGTACGTCATGCCCTTTCCCGCCAAGCGCCTTGACGATATGGCTCCCGATATACCCCGCTCCGCCTGTGACAAGTACCTTCATGGATTAACCTTTGTTTCAGTGTAATGAGCCGTCTTTAAAAACAAAAAATGAGAAGGAATAATTTTTTACTATTCGCTTCTCATTTTACATTTTCTATCGTATTAAAGTTAGCTTTTTTTCTCTGACTCTTTTTTCTCGGCCTTCGCTTCCTTTGTTTTCTCTTTTGTCTTTTGCAAGTCCTCGTAGTCAATAAATTCTATCACCGCAAGGGGCGCCGAGTCGTTAACTCTTTGCCTGGAATGGATAATCCTAAGATAACCGCCGTTTCTGCCCGAAAACCTCGGGGCTATTTCCTTGAACAGCCTTGCCACTACGGTCCTGTTTGGCACATAAGACAGGGCAAGTCTCTTTGCGGCAAGATCCCCCTTAATCCCAAGGGTTATAACCTTCTCGGCGATCTTCCTTACTTCCTTTGCCTTTGCAACCGTAGTCTCTATACGCTCATGTTCCAGCAATGAGGAAACAAGACCTCTTAACAGAGCTTTTCTTTGATTGGCCGGCCTGCCGAATAATCTACCATCAATTTTGTGTCGCATCTTTTTCTACACCTCCGCTTTGCATAACCACTTCTTTGTTAAGGGCTTCAAGGTCGACTCTCATGCCAAGGCGAAGTCCCATAGTGTGGAGTATCTCCTTTATTTCATTCAGGGACTTGCGGCCAAAATTTTTTGTTCTCAGCATTTCCTGTTCGGTCTTCTGGACAAGATCGGCAATGGCCTTTATGTTTGCATTCTTCAGACAGTTATATGACCTTACGGAAAGCTCCAGTTCATCGACACTTTTAAGGAGATTGGCATTAAATATAGGGTCTTCGCCGGATACATTGACAAGACTGCCTTCTTCCATGGAAATATTTTCTTCTTCAAGGTCTTCTTCCTCCAGGATAAAGAAGGTCAGAAGTTCGATAAGGATAGACGCAGCCTGCGAAATCGCTTTTTCCGGAGTTATGCTGCCGTCAGTCCATATCTCCATAACAAGCCTGTCATAATCCGTGGCCCTGCCCACCCTTGCTTTCTCAACTCTAAAATTGACCTTTTGAATGGGCGTAAAAACCGAATCAACGGCGATCATATTTATAGGGAGGTCCTCTTCCTTATTCAATTCGGCGGCGACATATCCCTTGCCTTTCTTGATATACATCTCTGCCTCAAAGGTAGAATCCTTATCAAGCGTTGCAATAAGCTGTTCGGGATTAAGCACTTCAAAAGATGAATCGCTTTGAATGTCCGCGCCTGTTATAATTTTGGGGCCTTTTATCTTTACCGCCGCAATCTTTTTCCCGCTTGTGTAGAGCTTAAACCTGAGTCTTTTAATATTTAATATGACATCAACAACATCCTCTTTGACGCCCTTTATCGTTGAAAACTCATGGAGGGCGCCCGGTATCTTTACTGCCGTCACCCCTGCGCCTTCGATAGAAGAAAGCAAAATCCTTCTGAGTGCATTTCCAAGGGTAGTCCCGAAACCGCGTTCTAACGGCTCAGCCACTAATTTACCATAAGTATCGTTCAGGGTCTCTTCATCAAACTTAATGGTTTCAGGCAGCTGAAAGCCTATTTTTCTAAGGTCCATAAGGCCTCCTATACTTCTAAGCGTTTAAAATAGGAAATAGGAAACAAGAATTGATTACGTTCCGCCGTTTCTTACTTCCCGTATTAATTCCGTTATTTGGAATAAAGTTCAACTATGAGTTGTTCCTGAACGGGTATCTGCATTTCTTCGCGGGAAGGAATATGTAAAACCTTACCCTTGAAGTTTGCCGCATCGACTTCAACCCATGCAGGCATTCCCCTATGCTCGCTCTTTGATAGATTGTCCGCTATATCAGTGATGCCCCTGCTGGCTTCCCGCACTTCTATCACATCTGCGCCCTTCACGCCAAATGAAGGTATATTTACTTCTCTTCCGTTGACCATAATATGACCGTGACTGACAAATTGTCTTGCCTTGCGCCTGTTGGGAGCAAAGCCCATGCGAAATACCATGGTGTCGAGACGGCATTCTATGAGTTGGAGAAGCACTTCTCCGGTAATTCCTTTCTTTCTTTCGGCTTCATGAAAATACTTTCTGAATTGCCGTTCAAGAAGTCCGTACATTTTTCTGACCTTCTGCTTTTCTCTCAACTGCACGCCGTAATCGGACAATTTCTTAAAGCCCTGGCCATGTTGTCCGGGAGGATATTTCCTCCTCTCAATAGCGCATTTCTCCGTATGACACCTGTCTCCTTTAAGAAAAAGCTTTTCCCCTTCCCTGCGGCAAATTCTGCATAATGCTCCTATATATCTCGCCACGTTAGACCCTCCTCCTCTTCGGGGGTCTGCACCCATTATGAGGCACCGGAGTTACATCTTTGATAAGATTTATTTCCAGACCCGTTGCCTGAAGCGCGCGGATTGCAGACTCTCTGCCGGCGCCCGGACCTTTAACATAAATGTCAATCTGCTTCATGCCGGAATCCACAGCCTTTTTGGCTGCGGCTGCGGCCGCCATCTGTGCGGCATAGGGAGTCCCCTTCCTTGATCCTTTAAAACCAAGGTTTCCCGCGCTTGCCCACGTAATTACATCTCCGTTAGGGTCGGTGATTGTCACTATGGTATTGTTGAAGGTAGCCTGTATATGGGCAGCGCCATATACTATATGCTTTTTATCTTTTTTTACGCCTTTTTTCCTCTGAGCCATTTTCTCTACGCCTCTTTCTTCCTACCCATAACAGCTTTTCTTGGACCTTTACGGGTTCGTGCATTTGTTCTTGTCCTCTGTCCTCTTAAAGGAAGTCCCGAGCGATGCCGCATGCCCCTGTAGCAGCCGATATCCGTAAGCCTTTTGATAGCCATGGAGATGTCGCGCCTGAGATCACCTTCAACCCTGAAATCCCTCTCTATCACTGCTCTTATCTTCAGTAGATCGTCATTCGTAAGGTCTTTGACCCTTATGTTCATATTGACGCCTGTCTCGGTTAATAGTTTCCGTGAAAGAGACCTGCCTATACCGAAAATCCTGGTCAGGCCTATCTCAACACGTTCATTTTTGGGTAAATCAACTCCAGCAATTCTCGCCATTTGTTCTCCTCATTTGAGTCAGCGATCATTAATCATAGTCATTAGTTTGTTTTTGCGTTAATGCCTATCGACTAAATTATCCCTGCCTTTGTTTATGTCTCGGGTTCTCGCAGAGTATTCTTACGACACCCTTTCTCTTTACAATCTTGCATTTTGCGCATATTGGTTTTACCGAAGAGCGAACTTTCATAATAACCCCTTGTATTTTATAACTTTATTTATTTGAACCTGTATGTAATTCTTCCCTTGGTCAAGTCATAGGGCGAAAGCTCTACCGTAACCCTGTCACCGGGCAGAATCTTTATGAAATGCATACGCATTTTTCCCGAAACATAAGCAAGAATTACCTGGCTGTTTTCAAGCTCAACCTTAAACATCGCATTCGGCAGAGTCTCGATGATCCTGCCTTCAACTTCTATATTATCTTCTTTTGGCATTAGCTGGTTATTATACTATTATTAGTTTAACAGAGTCAAGATTTTTGGTTCATCCGCCGTAACAAGGATAGTGTGCTCAAAATGTGCCGAGAGCTTGCCGTCCATTGTTACCGCCGTCCACCCGTCATCCAGAATTACGACCTCGTGCCCGCCTATATTCACCATAGGCTCTATTGCCAGAGTCATACCGGACTTTAAACGCGGGCCGCGGTTTGGCGGTCCGAAGTTCGGGATCTGCGGGTCCTCATGCAAATCCCTGCCTATTCCATGCCCTACAAATGCCCTGACCACAGTATATCCGTTCGCCTCGACATGCTTCTGTATGGAATATGAGATATCCGATACCCTGTTGCCCAATCTTGCTTTCTTTATGCCTTTATAAAGAGACTCTTCTGTCACTTTTAGCAGTCGTTCCGCCTCGCCGTTAATTTCACCTACAGGAAATGTGTAAGCTGCGTCGCCGTAAAAACCGTCTTTGTATACGCCAAGGTCTACCCCCAAAATGTCTCCTTCATCCAAGACCCTGTCAGAAGGGATGCCATGAATGACCTCATTATTTACCGATGCGCATATATTTGCAGGATACCCTCTATACCCTTTAAATGCCGGCATTGCATCGTTGTCCCTGATATAGTCATCGGCAAATCGGTCTATCTGTATCGTCGTGAGACCGGGTTTTATCTTATCTTTCAGAAAAGCGAGAGTTCCGCCGACGATCCGGCACGCTCTGGTAATCTTTTCTATTTCTTCCTGAGACTTTAATATAATCATCTATCATTGTGTATTTTAGCATTTTGCATTTTCGGTATTGCTTTATTTTCTGCCCCTTATCTTGCCCTTTTTCAGGAAACCCTCGTACGAACGGGTAACAAGGTGTGACTCAATCTGTGAAACCGTGTCTAAAGCGACTCCGACACAGATAAGGAGCGAAGTCCCGCCGAAATAGAAAGGAACATTGAAGCGCGCAATCAATATCTCAGGTATTATACAGACAAGACCGAGATATAAAGCACCCACAAAGGTCAGGCGTGAAAGTACCTTATATATGTATTCCGAGGTCTTCTGTCCCGGCCTGATCCCTGGGATATACCCGCCGTACTTCTTAAGGTTGTCTGCAATATCGATAGGATTGAAAATAATAGCGGTATAAAAATAGGCAAAGAAAAATATCATCCCTATATAGAGTACCGTATAAAAAATTGTGCCCGGCGAAAGCTGTCTTGCAACAGACTGCACCCAGGGTATTGCGATGAAACCCGCGACAGTAGCCGGAAAAATTAGTATCGAAGAGGCAAAGATCGGCGGTATGACGCCGGAGGTATTGACCTTCAGCGGCAGGTGCGTAGCCTGTCCTCCGTAAACTTTACGTCCGACTACTCTCTTGGCATATTGAACGGGTATCTTTCTCTGCCCTCTTTCTATATATATAATTGCTCCGATAACCGCAATCATCATAGCCACAAGGAAAATTACAAAGAATATTGAAAGCTCGCCTGCCTGTATCAGCCGTACCGTGCTTATTATGGCAGCGGGGAACCGCGCCACAATACCGGCAAATATGATGAGGGATATTCCGTTTCCTATTCCACGTTCGGTTATTTGTTCTCCAAGCCACATAATAAACGCCGTGCCTGACGTCAGGGTAAGCATAGTCATAAGTTTGAAACTCCAACCCGGGTTCTGCACGAACATACCACCCTGCATTCCCTCAAGACCGGCGGCTATACCGAAAGACTGAACAGCGGCGATAACAACGGTGCCGTATCTTGTATATTTTACTATCTGCTTCCTTCCCGACTCTCCTTCTTTGGCAAGCTTTCCTATAGCGGGAATAACAACCGTCAGGAGCTGCAAAATAATCGATGCGCTGATATACGGCATTATACCGAGGGCAAAAACAGTAACTCTCGATAAAGCCCCGCCTGAAAACATGTCGAAAAATCCCATGAGCGCCCCGCCTTTTTCAGTGAGAAACCTGCTTAACGCCTCACCGTTAATGCCTGGAGTAGGGATATGAGCTCCGATTCTGTACACGGCGAGGAGTGCAAGAGTGAATATGACCCTGTTCTTGAGTTCCGGGATTTTAAAGATATTCTGGAAGCTTGAAATAATGCTCAACTGTTTATGCTACCTCAGCCTTACCACCTGCTGCAGCTATCTTGGCTATTGCAGAAGCGCTAAAGGCGTGCGCCTTTATGGTAAGCGGCCTTTTTATCTCTCCTTCACCGAGGATCTTGAGGCCGTTCTTCAAATCCTTGATGATACCCTGTTCGATAAGCGTCTCTGCGGTTATAATATCCGTGCCTTCCATTTTACTTATGTCCTTAAGGTTAACAATCGCATATTCTATAGTGAAGCGGTTCTTAAACCCTCTTTTGGGAATTCTCCTCTGGAGGGGCATCTGACCGCCTTCAAACGCAGGCCCCTTTGTACCTCCGGAACGGGCTTTCTGTCCTTTATGACCTTTGCATGATGTTTTTCCATGACCGGAGCCTATGCCCCTGCCGACTCTCTTAGTTTTCTTTGTGCTTCCCGGAGCAGGCTTTAAATCCTCAATCCTCATGCCGCCTCCTGGGGATCTTCTTCAGCTTTTCCTCTCAGTCTCATAACAACATCCGGGTCCTTAAGGTTCGTTAGCCCGTTTAATGCCGCCTTTACGGAATTAAAAGGATTATGACTGCGCAGAGATTTTGCAACTATATTCTGCACGCCTGCCACTTCCAGAATAGCCCTTACAGCGCCTCCGGCAATAATGCCCGTGCCTTTTGTGGCAGGGTTAATAACAACCGTGCCTGCACCAAACCTTCCTATTATCCTGTGAGGTATCGTACCGTCTTTCAGAGGGAATCTAAGAAGGGACTTTTTGGCCTGTTCAACAGCCTTCCTTATTGCTTCAGGGACCTCTGCCGCCTTTCCCTTTCCGATGCCGACGGTTCCTTCTCCGTCTCCGACAACCACAAGAGCGGTAAAGGAAAACCGCCTGCCGCCCTTTACTACTTTTGCGACTCTGTTAATATATATGACCTTATCCTTTAAATTAAGTCCATCCGGATCTATCTTCTCCACATATCCTCCCTAAAACTCTAATCCTGTTGCTCTTGATGATTCAGCCAAAGCTTTAACGCTTCCATGATAAGGGTATCCGCTTCTGTCAAAAACAACCTTCTTGATACCCTTTTCTAAAGCCCGCTTCGCCAACAGTTCACCGACCAATTGCGCCGTTTTCATATTCCCTTTATGTGATTTCATGTCCTGAAACTGCTTATCAAGACTTGATGCATTTACCAAAGTATGTCCTTTTAAATCGTCTACTATCTGGGCATAGATATGATTCAGGCTGCGAAAAACGGATAACCTTAACCTTTCAGGAGTCCCTGTAACCGTTTTCCTGATCCGTTTATGCCTCCTTAATATTCCTTCTTTTCTGCTTTCAGCCAAAGCAACCTCCTATTAGATAAATCAATGGTCACGAACGATTCTACTTCTTGCCTGCCTTGCCAACCTTCAGTTTGATTCTTTCACCGGCGTATCTGATGCCTTTGCCTTTATAGGCGTCCGGAAACCTTAGGGCCTTCAGGCTTGCAGCCACCTGACCGATCTGCTGTTTATCCATAGACGTCAGGGTTATCTGCACCTGCTTGCCGTCGACAGACGCCTTAACCCCTTCCGGCAGTATAAACTCGATGGCATGTGAATAACCAAGGGTAAAAACGAGCCTGTCACCGGGCGCCTGTGCTCTGTAGCCGACGCCGACAATATCAAGAACTCTCTGGTAGCCCTGGGAAACGCCGGTAACCATATTTGAAAGAAGACTTCTTGCCAGTCCGTGCAACGCTCTGTCCGTTTTTAAATCGCTTGACCTCTCGACTGCCAGGATTCCTTCGTTCATCGAAACCTTTAGCCTGTCAGGATGGAGCCAGCTTAGTTCCCCTTTCGGACCGCTGACCTTTACCGTTCTGTCTTTGATGTCCACCTTAACATTGTCAGGTATTTGTATCGGTTTTTTGCCTATTCTTGACACACTATTCTCCTAAAAAGCCCGGGGCGTAAAGCCATGAGCATTGAACTACGATTCTCCCGGCCTTAAACTCCCTGATCTTTGATGAAAAATCTCTCTTTAAAACCGTGTTACCACACATGGCAGATTAATTCTCCTCCAACGCTATCGCGCCGGCAGCTTTTATCGCTCATGACGCCCTTTGAAGTCGTCAAAATCGCGACGCCAAGGCCGCCCATAACTTTCGGTATTTCGTCACTGCCTACATATACTCGTCTTCCCGGTTTGCTGATTCTTTTCAAACCCGAGATAACGCTCGCATTATCAACATATTTAGGAATGACGCGCAGAATACCCTGCCGCCTGTCTTTTAAAATCTTATACGCCCTGATAAAACCTTCTTCCTTTAATATCTTGGCTATTTCAAGCTTCATTTTTGAAATAGGTATATCAACCTTTTCAGCCTTGATATGTACAGCATTTCGTACTCTTGTCAGCATATCTGCAATTGGATCAGTCAGCATTCATTACCTCCACACACGGGTCCATAGTTTACCAACTTGCCTTAATAACGCCGGGTATCTGGCCCTCAAGTGCAAGCGTTCTAAAGCAGATTCTGCACATTCCAAATTTTCTCAGATATGCTCTGGGCCTTCCGCATAACTTGCACCTGTTATAAGCCCTTACCCTGAATTTCGGCGGCTTCTTACTTTTTACGATCATACACAACTTTGCCATCAAACGCTCCTTTGCTCAGTCAATAATCATTAGTCATTAGTCACTGTTAAGCTATTGGCTGACGATTGACTAATGACCATTGACTCTTAATTCCTGAACGGCATTCCCATAAAACGTAACAGGGCCTTGCTCTCTTTGTCCGTCTTTGCCGAAGTACAAAAGATGACATCAAGCCCGTGAACCATTTCGACCTTATCATATTCTATCTCGGGGAATATAAACTGCTCTTTTAGTCCGAGAGAATAGTTGCCTCTCCCGTCAAAGGACTTACCCGGCACTCCTTTGAAATCCCTTATCCTCGGCAATGCAACACTGATCAGCCTGTCAAGGAACTCGTACATATTGTTTCCCCTGAGAGTCACTTTGCAGCCGATAGGCACGCCTTGCCTCAATTTGAAGGCAGCAATTGACTTCTTGGCCTTTGTAACAACCGCCTTCTGCCCTGTTATCATGGATAGCTCTTTTTGGGCGGCGTCAAGTAATTTTATGTTCTGAATAGCCTCTCCGAGGCCGACATTCAGGACGACCTTTTGGACTTTTGGCACCTCCATGATATTTTCATAAGCGAATTCTTTCATCATATTAACTACGACTTCTTTTAGATACTTTTCTTTAAATCTCGGTGCCATTACTGATCTATAACCTCCCTGCATTTCTTACAAGTACGCAGCTTCTTGCCATTCTGCAATATGGCATTTCCGATTCTTGTAGGTTTATTGCATTTTGGGCAGAGGAGCATAATGTTTGAGATATGAAGCGGCGCCTCTTTCTCAATAATGCCGCCCTGCGTATATTGCCGGGTTGGTTTCATATGCTTTTTTATGAGATTGACTTTCTCCACAAGGAGGCTGTCTTTCATCGGATAGACGGCGATAACCCTGCCGCTTTTCCCTTTTTCCTTGCCTGCAATTACTAAAATTGTATCGTTTTTCTTAATACTTAAACCCATATTCCACCTATAAAACTTCCGGGGCCAGGGAGATTATTTTTGTAAACTCTTTCCACCTCAGCTCCCTTGCCACAGGGCCGAAAATTCTTGTTCCGACAGGTTCGCCCTGCGGGTTTATAAGAACTACCGCATTCTGATCAAACCTGATGTAAGTACCATCGGGTCTCCTATGCTCTTTCTTTGTCCTCACGACAACGGCCTTTGCAACTGACCCCTTCTTAATGCTGCTGTCAGGCAAGGCTTCTTTAACACTGACGACCACAATATCGCCAAGTCTTGCATATCTTCTGTGGAAACCGCCCATCACTTTTATGCATTGCACTTTTTTAGCGCCTGAATTGTCTGCTACTTCGAGCATACTCCGTAATTGAATCATCTTAAATCACTCCAATCAAAACCTAATCTATTACAGCCCATCTTTTCTCTTTACTGAGAGGTCTTATTTCTATGATCTTTACGGTATCACCGATATTACATTTGTTCTGTTCGTCATGAACCTTAAATTTAGTCACCCGTTTGACCGTTTTTTTGTAAACAGGGTGCTGGAAAAGCCTGGTTACGGCAACGACTACCGTCTTGTCCATCTTATTACTGGTTACTTTACCCGTATAAATTTTCTTTGACATTCTTACTCCTACACCTCAGGTTTATCGCGCTTCCTGGGTTTATTGAGTTCTTGAGTTGAAACTCAGGAAACCTGGTAAACCCGGGAAACCGTATGACGTTTGTTACTTACCGCTCTTTGATTTCTCCGTTCTTATTGTTAAAACCTTTGCTATGTTCTTTCTTACCGCGCGTATCCGCATCGGATTCTCGATTTCACCCGTGGCCTGCTGGAATCTCAGATTGAAGAGCTCCTTTCTCAGGTCCGTTTCTTTCGTTATTAATTCGTCTGCTGTCATTGCTCTCAGCTCCGCCGGCTTCACAGTACCTCCTCATCCCTCTTCACAAACCTTGTTGCAACAGGCAATTTATGGGATGCAAGACGCATGGCCTCTTTTGCAGTCGCCTCGTTCACGCCCGACATCTCATAGAGGACCCTTCCGGGCTTGACAACCGCAACCCAGTATTCGGGAGCGCCTTTTCCTTTACCCATTCTTGTTTCAGCGGGTTTCTTTGTTATAGGTTTGTCCGGGAAAATCCTGATCCATACCTTGCAGCCTCTTTTTGCGTGCCTTGTAATGGCTATCCTCGCCGACTCAATCTGCTGGCTCGAAACCCATCCCGGCTCGGTCGCTTTCAGGCCGAACTCGCCGAAGGACACTTCAGCTCCGCTATAGGCCTTCCCGTTCATATTTCCTTTTTGCATTTTTCTAAATTTAACTTTTTTTGGCATCAGCATCATATCGTCACCTATACTTCCTTAACTCTGCTTTCAGGTAAAATATCGCCCCGATACATCCAGACTTTTACTCCGATAATTCCATATGTCGTCTTTGCCTTGGCAAATCCATAGTCTATATCAGCCCTGAAGGTATGAAGCGGTACTCTTCCTTCCCTGTACCATTCCGAACGCGCTATCTCGGCGCCTGCAAGCCTTCCGGAGCAGGACACCTTAACGCCCTGTGTGCCGAAACGCAGGGCCGACGCAACCGACTTTTTCATGGCCCTTCTGAAAGCCACTCTCTTTTCAAGTTGAAGGGCTATATTTTCAGCAACAAGCTGGGCATCCACTTCAGGTTTTCTGATCTCTTTTATATCTATAGAAACCTCTTTCCCGGTCATTTCCTTGAGTTCTTTTCTGAGCTTTTCGACCTCAGAGCCCTTTTTGCCTATAATGATGCCGGGTCTGGCCGTGTGAATTATGACCCTCAAATTCTGACCGGCCCTTTCTATTTCAATTTTAGGCACACCGGCATGATAGAGTTTTTCTTTCAATGCCCTTCTCATAGTTATATCTTCAATAAGTTGATCTCTGTAACCCTTATTTGCGTACCACCTTGAATCCCAGGTTTTTATTATACCGAGTCTGATCCCTATAGGATGCGTCTTCTGGCCCAAAACCTACCTCCCAACCTTTTCATTCTTAACATTCATTGTTATTCCTCGGAAAGAACCAATGTTATATGGGAAGTTCTTTTTCTTATCACATTAGCCCTTCCCATCGCCCTCGGCAGAACCCGCTTCATGACAGGCCCCTGATCAACACAGGCCTTGGCAATCTTCATTTCTTCGGGGTTCACTGCCTTCTTCTGCTCCGCATTTGCCATTGCCGACTTCAGCAACTTTTCAACGTATTTTGCCGCTCTGTAAGGCATAAATCTAAGAAAGACCAAAGCATCTCCTGCACTCTTATCCCTTATAAGATCAACCACCCTTCGTGCTTTTCTGGGTGTAATCCTCGCATATTTTAATATTGCTTTTGATTCCATACTATTCTCTTTTACCCTTTTGCAGGCGATGCAGACTTATCCGAGCCTGCATGGCTTCTGAATGTCCTTGTCGGCGAAAATTCACCGAGCTTGTGTCCAACCATATGCTCTGTGACATACACGGGAATGAACTTCCTTCCGTTATGTACCGCAAAGGTATAACCGATAAATTCCGGTACTATCGTTGAACGCCTTGACCATGTTTTAATAAGCTTCTTATCGCCGCTTTCTATCATGGTATTTACCTTTTTCATAAGCTTTTCATCTACGAATGGGCCTTTTTTCAGAGATCTCGACAAGTTACTTCCTCCTCTTAATTATAGATCTATCGGTTCTCTTGTTTTGTCTTGTTTTCACGCCCTCAGGTTTACCCCACGGGGTGCATGCCGGTCTTCCGCCGGAAGCCTTTCCTTCTCCGCCTCCGAGGGGATGATCTACCGGGTTCATGGCAACACCTCTGACATGCGGTCTCTTTCCTAACCATCTTTTCCTGCCGGCTTTGCCGTATGAAATATTTTCGTGCTCGAAGTTGCTGACCTGACCTACGGTAGCCATGCAGACAGAGGGTATCCGTCTCACTTCCCCCGATGACAGCTTGACCTGGACATTGCTATCTTCTTTCGCTATCAATTGGGCGGTGGCGCCTGCGCTTCTGACTAATTTGGCGCCCTCTCCGGGCCTCAATTCTATATTATGAATAAATGTTCCCAAGGGCATTTCGCCGAGGGGTAAAGCATTACCGATCTTTATTTCAGACCCCTTACCGGAGACAATCTCTTCTCCGACATGAAGTCCTGACGGAGCAATGATATATCTTTTCTCACCGTCTTTATAATAGAGAAGGGCTATCCTCGCCGATCTGTTAGGATCATATTCCAAAGTTGCAACCTTTGCCGGTATGCCTGCCTTGTCCCTTTTGAAATCTACAAGTCTGTAAGCCCTTCTGTTGCCGCAGCCTCTATGCCAGGCCGTAACCCGACCGGTATTATTCCGGCCTCCTGCTTTGTGGAGAGATGTCAACAAAGCCTTACATGGTTCGGTTGTTGTGATATCGGCAAAATCGGAGACTGTCTGGAATCTCCTGCCGGGAGATGTAGGATTAAACTTTTTCAGACCCATTATGCACCTTCAATAAAATCTAGTTTTTCACCCTTTTTGAGGGTAATTATTGCCTTTTTTCTGTCAGGCCTTTTACCGACCGACTTCCCATATTTTTTCCATTTACCGTACATCTTGATTGTTGCAACCTTCTCAACTTTCACCTTGAAGTTCTCTTCAATCGATTTCTTGATCTCTATCTTATTTGCGTCTTTTGCAACTTCAATAAGTATCTTGTTTTCAGATTCTTTGAGACTCCCGCCTTTTTCGGTGAATAGCGGTTTTTTTATGACCGAGTAAATATCTTTCATGATCCCTTGATTTCCTCAATTTTTGATAACGCATCTTTTGTTATAAGAAGCATGTTATAAGCGCAGACATCATAAGTATTCATATCAGCGGCTTTTGTCACGGCAACTCCGGGAATATTTCTGGCCGACAGTACAATGGCGTCATTTTTCTCGGGAGTTACTATCAAAACACTCTTATTTTTAAAACCAAGCGTACCCAGAATGGCAACCATATCTTTTGTCTTAGGCTTGTCGAAATTCAGGTCTTCTATTACAACAACTTCTCCGCCTGAAAGCTTTTCCTGAAAGGCCTTCATAAAAGCAAGCCGCTTTACCTGTTTCGGCAGTTTATACGAATAATCTCTTGGCTGCGGTCCAAAAACCGCTCCGCCGCCTCTCCATAACGGAGAGCGTATGCTGCCGGCCCTTGCCCTTCCCGTACTTTTTTGTTTCCAGGGCTTCCTGCCGCCGCCGCTTACAAGACCCTTTGTCTTTGTCGCATGAGTGCCTTGCCTCTGGTTTGCAAGATAATTAACTACCGAACTGTGGACAACGCCTGCTTTAGCCTTTACGGAAAAGACTTCGTCATTCAGATTCATTTTTCCAACGATATTATTATTCTTATCTTTTATTTCAATTTCCGACATGCTAATATTCCTTCTTTATTTCAACAAAGACGCCCTTGGGTCCCGGTATTGCTCCTTTAATGAGCACCAGGTTTTGGTCGGGTCTGACGTCGATTACTTCAAGGTTCTTTACAGTCACCCTCTCCGACCCCATATGACCGGGCATCTTCTGATTCTTCCATACTCTTGAGGGGTATGAGCTTGCGCCAATAGATCCGGGGGCCCTGTTGAACATCGAGCCATGGGAACCCGGTCCGCCGGAAAAATTGTGCCTCTTCATAACACCCTGAAATCCCTTACCCTTGGAGACGCCGGAAACGGAAACCATGTCGCCCTTTGCAAATCTTTCGACTGTAATAAATTCTCCCACTTTCAGTCCTGCAATAGGGAATTCTTTCAATATCCTGTAAGGCTTCGTTCCCGCTTTTTTAAAAACCCCCAAACCGGGCTTGTTTATTTTTCTGTCCTTGGTCTCGATATAACCGACCTTAACAGCCTCATATCCATCTTTTTTCGCAGTCTTTACCTGAACTACACAGCACGGTCCCGCCTCAATAACCGTTACGGGATATGCCTTACCGTCATCTGCAAATATTTGAGTCATACCAAGCTTTTTACCTAATATGCCGATCATTAATATATCTCCAACTATCCTTAAATTGTCTATTTTCTATTAAAAAGGGCTTCTCTCATAATTTGATCTCTACATCCACCCCTGCCGCCAGTTCCAGTTTCATCAATGCGTCAACAGTCTGGGGAGTAGGATCAACGATATCCAACAGCCTCTTGTGGGTCCTGATCTCAAATTGTTCTCTTGATTTCTTGTCAACATGCGGAGACCTGAGAACCGTAACCCTGCTGATTCTGGTAGGCAAAGGAACGGGACCTGCTATTCTTGCGCCTGTTCTTTGTACCGTATCTACAATTTCCTTTACAGACCTGTCAAGTATTCTATGGTCGTAAGCCCTTAATTTGATTCGTATCTTCTGATTCACCTTGTCCTCAATAATTCCTTATTTTTGCATTTTGCAATGTTAATTTTGCATTTCAGCTTTATTATTGTATTACCTCGGTAACAACACCGGCGCCTACCGTCCTGCCGCCCTCGCGGATAGCAAACCTCAGTTCCTTCTCCATCGCTATC